>JBHIAH010000001.1:0-158676 GCA_046758505.1 Methylomirabilales bacterium (SeqCode)
CAAGCCGTCCAAGTGTCCGGTGTGCAGGAGTCAGCGCTTGGACCCACCGCGCTTCGTCATCCTCACAGAAGGACCACACGACCGTCGCTGATGGAAATTGGGGAAAGGAAGGGTGACGGAGTGTCAAGATTCAAGACGCGACCCCCAACTCTCTCTCTTAGTGATGCTTCTTCTTTCTGGTGGACTTTGTCTTGTCCCGCTGTACCGGCTTGCCAGGTGCTCGGGGCAACCGCACTCGCCAAATCTTCTTTCGTGGCTTCTGTAGCTTCCCCACGAGAACTGTACGCCTCTCTCTGCCGGCCCTAGGAGGACGAGCCAACCCAGCATCAGGCCCCCTGCCGTTCAACGCATTCCAATGGCGATGTCAAGATTCAAGACCTGACATTACGTCCTGTTCCCTCTAAATAGCAAATCGCAAGCCTGACCCCCACCCCACCCTCGAGGGTTGAGTGATTGCATCCGCCCAAGTCGGCCCTTGATTCACCTCTCCTCCACTCAGGAGACTTGATAGACGTTCCCGACCGAGGGTGGCGCGATGGCCTTCTGCGCGAATTCCTCCCGCACCCGTTCCAAGTGTCGCACCACCTCGGAGGAATAGTACTCCTCCCCACACTGTTGACAGACCTCTGCCTCGACCGGAACCAGGAGACGATCGCTTCCCACCTTAATTTCTGCCTGGACGGAAGCCGGCTTCACTTCGCCGGTCTTGCAAATCACACATTTCATTACACCCTCCGTTGTCTGAATTCCGCGTTCCATCGGGCGGGATCCGGCTGATACGTGGTGATGATTATCAGCCGCCCCTCGGCTGAAACCGGGGCGCAGACGATATGAAGTGGCCTCCCATCGGCAGTCCGTCCCAAGACCAGAGAACTCGGGTATGGTTGGTCCTGCGGGTATTCCTCAATGATCTCTCCTGTCTCCAAAGCTTGTAAGACATCATCCACCCTAATGATCCCGAGCGGTTCCGCCTCCATCTCTCGCCTGGCGTGCTCGCTAAAGCGGCAATCCGCCAGGCATCGGCGGATCTCCCGGTACTCCACTATTTCTCCAAGTCAAAAGCGCTAAGCAAACCGCAACTCCGAAAAGAGAAATGCAGCAGGGGCTTCACTAGGGCACTGCCTCCCTGAGCACGCGGTCACGGATGCGCTCTCGCAGGCCCTTCTCCGTTACAACCTCCACCCTGCGCCCGAGGAGCTCATTGAGCTCCGACCACAGGCCCCCAAGATCCAGCAAACTCCGGCCTGGTTCCAAATCAACCAGAAGGTCAATATCGCTTGCCTCGTCCGCCTCGCCGCGTGCAACTGAGCCAAAGACCCGCACGTTCCGCGCACCGTGCTTGCTGGCTATCCGGAGGATTTCCTCCCGCTTGGCCTTCAGTAGCCCGTCAACCGCCACCGTCCAACCCCCTATATTCTTTGCGCCATCGTACAGTCCTTTAACGACATTATAGGTACTCGGTGCTGATCAGCAAAAACAAAAAACGCCGGGGAGCGTCACAAGCCCTCCCGGTGCCCCCACCCTAGCGGCTCAGAGGATACTAGTAACTTCTCAAATAATCTAGCCTTTTTCGTCCCCCTGTGTCAATGCCGAGCGGAGAGTCGAGAGTCCGTAGGTAGTCGAGAGCCGAGTGGTGAGAGTTGAGGGTCCAGGGATAGCCTACCTACCGGAAGGCGGTAAAGCCGCTCCCCCCCATGGCAACCTCTACGTTTTTGCCCTGGAGAGCTTGTACACAATGTGCTGATTGAGTGATCTCCCCTGTACCTTTGCCTCGAATACAAGCTCCTTATGCAGTTCGGGCGGCATGCGCAACGCAAATTTCCCGCTGACGCGCTTCTCATCAAGGGGCGTGGGGATTTCGATCTTGTTTGCCTTGGCGGCCGCCAGCCAGGCCGCAGCCGCCTCCTTGACAGCCTTGATAGCCGCGGACTCTGACTTTCCCCAGGCAGAACATCCGCGCAGCTCTGGAACGACGGCGATACACCCCCCGTCCTCCTTGCTATAGCGGACGACGATCCGATAGGTAAACGGCTCTCGCACCTTGGTACGCATTCAGTTTCACCCCTTTCACAAATATCGAGCATGTGGTCCGACCAGCACCACGTCTCACGGCAAAAGCTGGAACTCTTCGATACACCGTAATAGCTGCCTCACCTGGTACGCTTTTTCCTCTCCTTTCACCTTCTGAAGATTCATCAGGGGCTTGTGGCGGTCATGGATAAAGATGTGATGGCTCCCCTCCACTCGATCCAAGCGGAATCCCACCCCCTCTGCCAATGCGCATGCTTCACTGAACCTCAAGCCAGCAGGTTTTCTGCGAGCTTTCTCGTAGAGGTCCTTGATGCGCTCTTTTTCCCCATTCCGTCATTCTTCGCTCTGTTAACCCTGCAGGGATGATATCGCATATGATATCATTTCTGCCAAGCAAAAAAATAGAGGCAGCAGGGCTGCCCTAATCTCTTTCTTCGATCCTCCAGCCGACCCGGGCTCTCAAGAGCGCGAAATGACAGAGCTAGGAGTCACGTCTGCTCTTGACTCATCTTTCGTCGCCACGCTCTCAGCCCCTCCCGGAGGGAAGCGGAGAGCCATTCGACTGTCCCTTTGATAGACTCAGGACTAGGCTCAGGGCGAGCGGAGAGTGGAGGGCTGAGTGTCAAGGGGTGAGAGTTGAGGGTCTAGAGTTCACCGTCCGAAGTCCGATGTCCGAAATCAAAGAGCGACGAGCCACATGTTACGTACAGTATGCGAATTCAGTGGCCGAAGGGACGGATCTGCTCTTGACTCATCTCGCGTCGGAGTCTGGACACTCGGCCCGCATCAGGCAAGGATGGCGTGGAGCGCCGCCTTCAGTTCGGGATCGCCTAGAAGACGACGATCGCGTACCCAGCCTAGCGGGAACGCCGTGGGAGGGAGCGGCGGAAGGCGCGGAGGTAGGTGAGGTAGCTCACGGCGAGGACGAGGGGCGAGGCGCCATCTTCGAGGGCCCGGAGATTGGCCTTGCCCTCGAGGTAGAGATAGAAGAGATAGAGGAGGACCCGCGCCCGGGGGACCTGGGAGGCCCCGATCCGCCCCAGGACGAGCGGGAGGAGCTGCCACGGGTGGGCTGCGAAATCCTGGAGGTGCGCGACCTCGTGCAGGAGGATAGAGGTCGCCCACCGCCGACCCCGCACATGCTGCCGCCAGACAAAGGTGTTACACAAGAGGAAGGACTCGATCCCAAGGCCGAGCGGTCCAGTGGGGACCGCACCCACATTGGGATAGATGGGGGCATACAGCACCGGGTAGCCGCGAAAGGTCCCCCTCCCGAATCGCGCCAGGACCTTGCCGCAGATCCCCCCCACTCGCCTGGCCACCGGAAACTTCTCTTCCCTCACCCCCATCCTCGTGACCTCCCTGCCGTCTTAGGTCCATGCTAGCAGACAGGCCCCCTGAAGACAACCGTTCCCCCGGCCCGGCCTCGCCTTTTTCGGGCCTGGATCACACGGGCGCCCCACGCGGGGCAAGCCTTGACGGTCCCGGGACGATTTGATACTGTCCCCCCTGCCTTACGCTCCAGGGGGATGGGGATGCCGATGGTGGTGACCGCCGGGATCATTACGCGCGAGGGATGCATCCTCATCTGCCAGCGTCGGAAGGGGAGCTGGGGGGAATACAAGTGGGAGTTCCCCGGCGGGAAGGTGGAGGAGGGGGAGGAGCCAGCAGCGTCGCTATACAGGGAACTCATGGAGGAGCTCGCCATCGAGCCAGAGGTTGGACCGCTCCTCTACCGCCTGGAGCACCGCTATCCCGACCGCCAGGTGGAGCTCTACGTTTTTCACATTCCCCGCTGCATGGGGGAGCCCCGCAATCGGCAGTTCGAGAGCATCCGGTGGGTGCGGCGGGAGGAGCTTTTGCAATTCGACTTTTTAGAGGCGGACCGCACCGTGATCGAGGCGTTAGCCGGCAGACGCCTCTTAGAGGAGGAACCGTGAGGCGAGCGGGAATCGACCCGGCGCTCGAGCGGACCTTTCAGCGCCGCCTCCTCAGGTGGTTTCGATTCCGGGGACGGGATCTGCCCTGGCGGAAGACCCAGGACCCGTACCGCATTCTCGTGTCCGAGGTCATGCTCCAGCAAACCCAGGTGGAGCGGGTTCTGGGGTATTACGACAGGTTTCTCAAGCGGTACCCGACGGTAGAGGAGCTGGCGCAGGCGAAGCCGAGCCAGGTGCGCGAGGCGTGGGACGGGCTCGGCTATTATACCCGGGCGAGGAACCTTCACAAGACGGCCCGACAGGTGACCCGGCGCCACAGGGGCCGATTTCCCAGAACCTACGAGGAGGCACACGCCCTCCCGGGGGTCGGTCGCTCCACGGCGGGGGCCCTTTTGAGCTTCGCCTTCAACACCAAAACCCCCATCCTGGATACCAACGTCAAGCGTCTCCTCTCCCGGGTCTTTCTCCAGCGGTCCTCCCCGACACCGGCCCAGACCGAGCGGCGCCTCTGGCGGCTCAGCGCCAGCCTGATCCCAAGCGGGAAGGCCTGGACATTCAACCAGGCGCTCATGGATTTTGGAGCGCTGGTCTGCACCGCGAAAAACCCCCGATGCGCGACCTGCTGCTTCACCGACATCTGTCGGGCATACCCCAAATTCAGACGCCAAGGAGCGGGGCGGCGACCGTGAAGATCTACACCAAGACCGGCGACAAGGGCAAAACCGGCCTCTCCGACGGCACGCGGGTCCCCAAACACGATCTCCGGGTCGAGGCCTACGGAGAGGTGGACGAGCTGAACGCGCTCCTGGGCACCGCCCGGGCCTTCCTCGACGATCGTGAGATCGGAGAGCTTCTCGCCTCCATCCAGCGGGATCTCTTCGCCATCGGGGCCCAGTTGGCCGATCCCAAATTCGGGGCGCGAGCACGAAAAGAGAAAGCCACACTGACCGAGGCCCGGGTGAAAGTGCTGGAAGAGACCATCGACCGATGCGAGACGGAACTCTCCCCCCTCAAGCATTTCATCCTGCCCGGCGGGAGTAAGACTGGGGCCCTCCTCCACCTGGGCCGTACCGTCTGTCGGCGGGCCGAGCGGCGGATCGTCGCCTTGCAAGAGGGGGGGGGAACGATCCCGCCCATCCTTGTCGTTTATATGAACCGCCTGTCCGACCTCCTCTTCGTCCTGGCGAGGCTCGTCAACCACCGCCAGGGGACGCAGGAGGTGCCCTGGTGACCATGCTGCGGGCGATCATCTTCGACTTCGACGGCGTCATCGCCGATACCGAGCGATTCCACTTCCAGGCCCTGCAGCGCGTCCTCGAAGAGGTACGCATCCCTCTCAGCTGGGAGGAGTACACCCAGACCTACCTGGCAATGGATGATAAGGATTGCTTTCACACCGCGCTCGCCCAGCACGGACGACCGGTGACGCCCGAGGTCATCGAGGAGCTCAGTGAACGAAAGGCAACGTATTTTTTCAGTGTCGCGGCCAGCTCCGTCGCCCTCTTCCCCGGGGTTGAAGGGATCATCCGCCAGGCCGCACAGAAGTATCCGCTGGCCATCGCGTCGGGGGCCCTCCGAGCGGAGATCGAATTTATCGCCGGAAAGGTCGGACTCCGGGAATGCTTCCAAGTGGTGGTCGCGGCCGAGGACGTGGTGAAGGGCAAGCCCGATCCCGAAGCCTACATCACCGCCCTGGCCAGGCTGAACAGATTGACCTCTGCCACACCCGTGAAACCGTCGGAGTGCCTGGTCATCGAGGATTCCCGCCATGGGGTGGCCGCCGCAACCTCCGCAGGGATGCGCTGCCTCGCTGTCGCGAACTCGTACCCGCCGGAGGCGCTCACCGCCGCCCATCTCGTGGTGAGGAGCCTTGAGCAGATCGACCTTCCACGGATCGAGGCCCTCTTTTGCTAGCTCCCACCAGGCCACCACCAGATGCGTCGGGCTTCGCCAAACCGATTTCGACGACCGGCCACCGGTGACAGACGATCGATGACCGCCTGTCGGGTTCATGGTTCACAGTTCATGGTTCATGGCAAAGCAGGAACCTTGGCCTCTGGACTCTGAACCATTAACCCTGAACCGCGAACGAGGCTGTGAGCCTGGGTCGGGGGGAATTTTCTTGACCCTTCGGTAGATCTTCACTAGCATAGGGTCCCGTTTCCCCACGAACCCATGGTACTCTCGATCTCCACACAGTTGAGCACAGGCCACTTCACGACATTCCGATCTTAGGAGGCCGGAGCATGCACGAACGAGCCTTAACCGAGGTGGTGGCGGCCTTTGGGGGTGATACGTCCCAGGCCGAGGCAGCGATAGCCGAACGGTGGGAGGCAATGAAGCGGATCGATGCCGATGCCACCCGCGAGGCGGCGGCCGAACAGCTCGCCTGGGAATATGCTCCCCGGACGATCCAGCACGTCTTCCCGGGAGACAACTGGTACTTCATGATCAAGGCGGCCCAGTCCCAAGCCCACATCCTCCTCCTCGACCTCGAAGATGCAGTGGCCACGACCCGCAAGCACGTCGCCCGCACCGTCCTGACCCTCCTGATCCGGGCCCTCCGCGGCCAGGTCCTGATGAGTGACGAGGTGGAATTCCTCAAGGCCCACGCCCTGCCGGCGGGAAAGGCGGACCAGCTCGAGCAGCAATTTATCCGGGATGGGGCGCGTTTCCACATCAAGCCCGAGTGCCGTTTCCCCGAAGAGCAAATGGTGCTGGTCCGGCCCAACAATCTCCGCACCAAGTGGGCGGCCGGAGATTACTTCGAGGTGATCCGGAGGGTCGGGGATCTTATCGCGGGGATTTATCTGCCCAAGGTGGAGGAGCCCGAGGACGTGCGGACGGCTGTCCAGATCCTCCGGGCCCTGCAGCAGGCGCAAGGCTGGGTTACGGCAAGACACAAGGTCTTCGTCCTCACCGAGCTGCCCGGGGCCGTGCTCACCGCCCAAGAGATCCTGGCCGTGGCCCCCGACGTGGAGGAGGCCAACCTGGGCGTCGTCGACTACACCGCCGCCACCGGCGGCCGCAGCGTGGTCCAGCAGGAGCAGTACACCTACATGCGGTACCCGCTCCTGAGACTGGTCGAGGCTGCCCGAGCCACGGGCAAGGCGGCCGGGACAGGAATCACCGTGAAGTTAAATGCAGACGACACCGAGATAGACACCGTCCGGGCCATCGCGCTCGGGATCCATCGGAAGTGGAGTGTCCATCCTGCGCACATCGAGGGAATCCTCCGCCACGCCGCGGAGTTTCCTCCCGTGCTCCGCAAGCGCATCCCCTTCCCCGAAATTCCTCCCTTCGACCTCGCGAAACTCGAACGACTGGCGCGGGAGGAAAAGCCGATCCTCCCCCCCCTCGTCTTCATCCCCCGTCCGGTGACCCTCTGTCGATCAGTGGTCGGGGTCGCGGGCCAGGATCTCGACGGACTCCGGGCCGCCCTCACCTCGCCGGCCGACATGCTCATCGTGGATGTCACAGGAATGCTGGGCCCTGATGGACAGGAGTCCCGGCACAAGCTGGCTCAGCTCGTGAAACAGGCGGACCGCCCCCCTCAGGTGTTGGCGATTCGCATGGACCCCGAAAAGCTCGAAGCGGCCCAGGAACTTCAGGATCTGCTCCGGCTCCTGAACGGTTGTGTCCAGGCCCTCGTCCTGCCTGCCGTCGATCACCCCCGCGCTGTCCGACATGCGGCCGGCCTCCTCAGCGGGCTCGAGCGGGAGGTCGGCCTCCCCATCGGCTCCCTTGCCCTGGGGGCCCGGATCACCAAGCCGGAGGCTGTCGAACGGGAAGCCTACGCCATTGCCACCGCCAGCCGGCGGATGATGTGGATCTTCCTCGATCTGGAAGGGGAGCAGCCGAAGGAAGAATTATCCGACCCCAAGACCAAAGGATTTTATTACTATCGGTCGGCCCTCGTGGCCGCCACTGCGGCGGCAGATATCGACGCCGTAGATCGGATGAGCGACGCCCCGCACCTGGAACAGGAGTCCCTCTTCGCCGCCAATTTGGGGTTCCACGGGAAAGTCGTGACGCCGGATCAGGCGGAGCGCGTCAACGCCATCATGAATCCCCCGCGTGCCGGCGAGAGGCCCACCCAACCCAAAGGGCCGGCGGCCGAGGCGTTCAACGCACGCTGGATCAACTCCGTGGAGCGAGCCCTCGAGATCCTGGAGCTGTACGCGACTGCCGATCAAGAGCGGAATCTGGGCGCGGTCGCGTACAACGACCCGGTCACCGGCCAGGCCGAGCTCGTGGATGCGGCAACCGCACGCATCTACTACCGGCAACTGGAGCGCGCGCTCAAGGCTGCGCACCTCACCGAGAACGAGGCAGAGCGGTATGTGGGTGCCCGGGAACGCCTTCTGCTGGCGCTGAGGCCGGGGGGGATGGAACAGGTCGGCGAGGCGGCCTTCCCGGGAGAAAAACTGCAGGGGAATGCTATCATCGTGCGTCCCTGGATGGTGCAGGCATTTGCCAAGGCCTCGGGCGACCGGAACCGCTACCATCTGGACCGGGCGTATGCGGAGCAGTCCAGGTTTCGCGGGCTGGTGGCCCACGGATTGTTCACGCTCTGCCACACCCTGGCGAGCCTGGGCCGCAGGCTACCCGCCTATGCCGTAAAGTCCCTCGAGGTCCACTTCCGGGCGCCGGTCTATTTCGGAGATAGCATCACCCCGCTGGCGCAAGTGCAGGACGTTCTGGATGGGGGAAGGACGGTGCTCCGGCTGAGCACCGTCAACCAGGAGGGGAAGGTCGTCTGCGAGGGGAACGCCACCCTGAAGCGCGAGAAGGCGGCAGAACTTCAGGCCGCGCCTCCCGATGAGCTCACCTGGGTCCGGAAGTGGGCCCAGGATGTGACCCCCTCGGTCCCCGACGCTGTGTACGATTTCACCGACCCGTCGACTCCGCGCCAGCAGGCGTTCGCCAAAACGATCACCCCCGACCTGGTGCGGGCGACCCACGCCCTGTTCGGCCCCCTGTATCCGCACCAGGTGAGTCCGCTCCTGGGCCTGGGAGCGATGGCGATGACTTCGGCCGAGAGCTCACCGGGCCACCTGCTGCTCACGGTAAGGGTCTCTCAGTTCGGTGGACCGATCGAGGCCACAGAACAGCTCAGGCTGTCGGCCACGGCCCCGCCACCCGAGACGATCCGGCGCTCTCAGAAGGGGAAAGGGGCTCCGATCGTCCCACTCGAGATCATGGTGAATAATCAGCGTGGAGGAGCTGTTCTCCAGGGAGAGGTGGTCAAGCTCATGGAAGAGCAGCCACCATCCTAAGAGGGTGCAAAGCCTCAGTTCCATTGTCGGGAAACGGGAGAATGAGAAAGCAACGTACGAGAACCGGTCTCCGGCGAGGCATCTCCATGGCACTGGCCAGTTTCCTCCTCGTCTTAGGCTTGTCCGCCGTCGCCACCGCCCAGTGCGCCTACCCGGCCCTCGAGCTCCTCGAATTCGACTACGTGAACAGTTCTCGGCCTTCCCGAACCGGCTCGGGCGATCGTGCGCCGCGCAATGTCTGTCTCACCAAACCAATCCGGCAGACCCAGGATCAGGAGGTAAGGACCTCGGGGATCGAGTACGAGTTCGAGGGACGCCTGCTCGTCTTCCACACCTTTCTCCGCTGGCTCCATCTGGACGCCGTCGCCGAGGCCTGGACCCCCCTCCCCCCCTCTTCCCGTTAGCCCCTCCCCTCTCCCGCCTTTTCTCGATCGACACGCAGGGTATGCCAGTCAGGCCCGCGAATCGCCATTTGGCAAAGCATGAGGGGGGACACGGGGGTCAGGCTTGCTAATTGCTATTTGCCAGGGCGTCAGGAATTCCTCTCGGCCCGGCGTCAGCTAAGCGAGGTCCGGTCCGGACCTATCGGCGCACACGCTCGGTGAGCAATTGCGGCTCAACACTCACGACATCGGGCAGCGCCTCAAGGTGGGCAATCCCCGTCAGCGCCTCGGCGATCCCGCCGAAGCGCGCCTGCACCCAGGCGGCGTGAGGGGCATACGAAAGGATGTGCCGCACGGTATATCCGGCTTCCTCGAGCGCGCCACGTCGCTCCTCGATCCGCACCTCTTCCCTGAAGCGAACAAAGACGAGGCCGGTCGGAACGGCCGGCGGGCCGTTCGGTCCAAGACCATACACGGGACTGACCCTGACCGATTCCGAACCCTTCCGTCGACGCCCCGGCTTCCCACGGCACACCGCGATCCTCCCGCCGTCGAGTAGCACGACGACCGACCCCGCCCCGGAGGCCGGGACAGGACCGTGGACGGCGTAGTAGCCGGACAGCCGAACGTACCACACCTCGGTCTGCTCCGTGCTTGCCCGCACGCGATGCGGGTATTTGGAAAAGAGATTTTCCTTCGGCATACCATCCGCTATTGTAGGCAAGAGAGAGCGGTCACTTCAAGCACAGCCTGCTACCAGGAAGGAGGGTGCGATGGTCATCTTTCGGTACGGCGGAAAGAAGGGGAAACACCACTCGCTCGCGGAGAGCGACCAATGTGTGGTCGTCCGCACGCGCGACCGCGGACCCCTGGAGGCCAGCGTCCTGTCCAGGGAGGCGCGGCGCATGTTGGCCCACTTTGAGCCGGTGCTGCGCTTTCCCGTGGCCGGCGTGGAGGTTCTCCGGACGCGCTCGCGGCGTGACCGCCGGGCCCTGCGCGATAAAACGAGGGCCCTCCTGAAGCGTGAGCGCACCCTCCAATTTGCCGGTCGCGTCCTGTGTGACCCGAAATCCGGCGCTCCCGTCGTTTACACCGAAAACTTCTTTGTCAAGTTCCATGATGATTGCCCCACGCGGACCTGCACAAAGATCCTGAAGGCGTACGGCATGGCCATCAAGCGCAAACTCGACTACGCGCGCAACGCCTACTTTGTCGCGGCGCGGGCAGACACCGGCCGCCGGATCTTTTCGATGGCAGCCAGGCTCCTGCGCGACGCGCAGGTGGAGTTATGCCACCCCGAGTTCGTCCGGGAGGTCCGACACCGCACTGCATTTCCCCCGCAGTGGCATTTGAAGAAGACCACGATTGACGGTCAACAGATCAACGCCCACGCCCACGTCGAGGAGGCATGGGCGCTCAGCAAAGGGGAGGGGACAGTCATCGCGATCATTGATGACGGCGTGGACATCGATCACGAGGAATTCCGTAGTCCCGGGAAGATTACCACGCCTCGCGACGTGACCCTCGGCACGAACGACCCGCGCCCGGGGCCCGGTGACAACCACGGCACGGCCTGCGCCGGTGTGGCCGGCGCCGATGGACGGGCTGGCGCCTCGGGCGTGGCGCCCAAGGTCCGACTCCTTCCGATCCGTCTGGCCTCGGGCCTGGGCTCCCAGGCCGAAGCAGACGCGTTCGTCTGGGCGGCACAAAACGGCGCCGATGTCATCTCATGTAGCTGGGGTCCCGCCGACGGCAACTGGTGGGATCCCAACGATCCCCTTCACCGACAGGTCGTCCCCCTACCCGACGCGACCCGGCTCGCCATCGACTGGGCCGTCAACAACGGGAGGAACGGCAAGGGCTGTGTCATCACCTGGGCGGCCGGCAACGGCAACGAGAGTGTCGACAACGACGGGTACGCCAGCTACGAAAAGGTCATTGCCGTGGCCGCCTGTAACGACCGCAGCAAGAAGAGTGCGTACAGCGATTTCGGTCGCGCCGTCTGGTGTGCCTTTCCCAGCAACGACCTCGAGGCGCCCCGGACACCGGGGATTTGGACCACCGACCGCTCCGGGACCGAAGGGTACAACCCGGGCCAGACAGCCAAAGGGGACGCCACAGGCAACTACACCAACAGCTTCGGCGGCACGTCGAGCGCGTGTCCCGGTGCAGCGGGCGTGGCAGCCCTGGTGATTGCGCGCAATCCCTCACTCCGCTGGGACGAGGTCAAGGATGTGCTTAAACGCTCGTGCGACAAGATCGATCGCGCGGGAGGGAACTACGACGCCGATGGTCATAGCCCGAAGTACGGCTACGGCCGCCTGAACGCCAAGGCGGCCATGAACCTCGCGGTCCCCCCCCAGCCACGCTACCGGGCGATCCACACGGCGGTGCAGGACGTGCCGATCGAGGATCTCAAAACTTCCACGATCGCCGTGGCCGTGGGGGACACGAAGGTTGCTAAGGCGGCCACGGTTACGGTGGACATCGAACACACCTACATCGGAGATCTCATCGTCCGTGTTCTCCCCCCAGCAAATACCGGCGTGGGTCCGATCACGCTCCATGATCGGGCCGGTGGCGGGACCAACAACCTCAAGAAGACCTTTGATGCGGTCAGCACCCCGGCCCTCGCCGCCCTCGCGGGCAAGAACCCGCAAGGAACCTGGAAGCTCGAGGTCCAGGACCGGGAAAAACAGGATACCGGCACGATCCTGAATTTCTCGGTTACGCTGACCTTCTGACGATCGGCAAGTGGCCATCGGCGTGGCAGCATTCCCGTGCCGCGATTGACGGCAATGGTGATTCGTCGGGCCACGGGGACGGTGGCCGTCGGCAGCGACCACTCCGGGACCAGGCCGCTTCAATACAAAGGGGGGAGCGCACAGGCTCCCCCCTCCTCCTTCCGACCACGCTCCGAGTCAGGCGGCGGCTGCCTTCTTTGAGACCTTCTCGGGCAGGTCGATGACCGGGTCAAATTCCCGGACCTTATCAATGGACGGCCCCATGGAGCAATCGGTCTCCCGGTCGACACGGATCTCGACCAGGGCCGGCACCTCATGGCGATTGGACTCCTTCACCGCCCAGTCCAGGGCCGGCTTGATCTCATCAGGCCGGATCACCCTGCGACCCAGGGCCCCGAACCCCTCCATGATCTTCACAAAATCGGGGCCATAGCCGTCGCCGTAGCCGATGTCCACGGCATACTGCATGTCGTACATGTACTTCTCGGGTTGCCGGATCAACGAGAGATAGCCGTTATTGAGCATCACCAGGACGTAGGGGACCCGATTCTGCACCGCCGTGGCGACATCGCCCAGGAGGAACTGGATGCTGTAGTCCCCCACGATTCCCACCACCTGCTGCGCCGGTGCGGCCAGCTTGACCCCGATACAGGCCGGCACCTCCCAGCCCAGGGGTCCTGCCTGGCCACAGCAGAAGTAGTGCCTGGGCCTGTGGATCTCCTGGAACTGCCCCGACCAGATCTGGTAGAGCCCGATGGCGGTGACGAAGAGGGTGTTGGGATCGAAGAACTCATTGACCTCCTTGAAGACCCGTTGCGGTTTCACCGGGACCTGGTCGAAGTCCATCTTGCGCTGAAATCGGATGCGGTAGTCCTCCGCCTTCTGCGACCAGGGATTGGGGGCACGCTTGGAGGTCATCTCCTTGGCCTCTTCGAGGAGCATCTGGGTGGCCAGCTTGGCGTCCCCCACGATCCCGAGATCGGGGGGAAAGACCTTGCCCAACTGCGTGGGCTCGATATCGATGTGGATAAACTTCCGCCCCGCGGTATAGACATCGAGGGTACCGGTGTGGCGATCGGCGAACCGATTGCCGATGGAGAGGATCACATCCGACTCCAGGAAGAGCTTGTTCCCCCCTCGGTGGGAGGTTTGAATACCCACCATTCCCCCGTAGAGGGGATGGTCGGCCGGGATGCCGCCCATGGCCATGTAGGTGGGAACGACCGGGATCTGGAGATGCTCGGCCAATTTGACAAACTCTTCGGCGGCATCGGCCAGGATCACGCCCCCCCCCATCATGAGGATCGGCCGCTCCCCGGCGAGGAGCATCTTCAACGCCTGGCGAACCGCGTTGCGATGCGGTGCGGGTTTGAAAACAGGCAGCGGCCCGTCCACCTCGGGATCATACTCCACCTCTCCCCGCCCCACATCCAGGGGGATGTCAATGAGCACCGGCCCCGGCCGTCCCTCCCGGGCGATCTTGAAGGCCTCCCGGACGACGAAGGGGAGCTGGGCCGTCTCCAGGACCAGGTAACTCCGCTTGGTCACCGGCTTGGCGATCTCGGCAATGTTCACCGCCTGGAAGGCCTCCTTGTGGAGGGCCGCGCGGACAGCCTGCCCGGTGAAGCAGACGATGGGGATCGAGTCCCCCATGCAGGTGTAGAGCCCGGTGATCATGTTGGTCCCCGCCGGACCCGACGTCCCGATTGCCACACCCACCTTGCCGCTCATCCGGGACCAGCCGTCGGCCATGTGGCAGGCCGCCTCCTCGTGCCGGACGGTGAGATGTCGAATTGCCTTTGACTTGGACAGCGCCTTGTAGAGGGGGAGGATCGCCGCTCCGGGGATCCCGAACGCCACATCCACCCCCTCATCCTCAAGAATGTGAACCACCGCATCCATCACCGGCATCTTCGGCATGTCTCTCCCCTCCATTCATTTCATGAAGACCTCGACTCCACTGCGCGCACGACACCTATAACTGCGACCACGCCTCGATCAGCGTCCGTTTGGCTCCCGTGATGACCATCTCTGAAGACTCCCCGGAGAGGGGTTTTACCTCGAAGGCGACGATGGGTCGCTTTCCCTCCCCGAGATAGCCGATATGAAACAATTCCCGCAGAAACTCCACCACCTGGGGAACATCATTCTCTCCCCCCTCGATGCCGAAGCGGGGATGTTGGTCGCCGTACGCCGGGTGCCCCTCCTTCTTGACGCAGTTGCCGATGTGAATGTGGGCTATGTGGTCCTTCGCCACCTGAAGCGCCTCCTTGGAAGTCTCTCCCTGGAGCGGAAGGTGGCTCAGATCGAGCATCAGACCGAAGTCGGGATCGGTCTTGCGGACCTCGGCCGAGACCTTGACCGCATCCGTATGGGGACCGATGAGGCAGCGCTTATCGATCTTTTGATCGAACGTCTCGAGAACGACCCGTAGGTTCCCCTTCGACCTCGCATGGGCGCAGATCTCGTCGAGCGACTGGACGAGCAGCCGCATCGCCTCCTCCCTCCGTTCTCCTGGATCGGGCCCACTCAGCACGGCCAGGGCTCCCGCTCCCAGTTTGGACGCTTCGTCCGCAGCCCCTTTGACCGCCTGAACCGCCTTGGCCCGCTCGGAGGGTTCAAAGGCGTTCAAGTTCAGCTTCTGGGTGAGGAGAATCGGTTGCGCCCCATAGCCGACTACCAGATGGCTCTCCTCGAGGATGCGGGTGACCGCTTCCCGAGCCTTGGGATCCTTGATCGTGGTAACCTCGACAGCCGAGAAAAAGTCATCCTCGGCGATGCGGCGGATGGTCTCAACGACCGGCCCCTCCCCCTTGAGCGTCTCCGGGTAGGCCATGAAATGGACAATGCCCACCTTCATGTAATTCTGGAGGCTCTCTTTCACCTGCGACCTCCTTTCCGAGTGCTGGACGGTGCCGGTGACGTGACTCCTACGTGGTAGCCAAGCTCAGCCGATGCCCGCTGTCCCTCCTCTAACACGAAGGGCACAAATTCCGCAATCCGCCGATCGGTCATCCGGACCGTGGGTCCGGAAATCCCCAGGGCCGCTACGACCCGGGCCGTAAAGTCCCGAACCGGAACGGCCAGGCACGAGGCCCCCTTCTCACATTCCTCCCGATCGATCGCAAACCCCTGGCTTGCCACCTTCTTGAGCTCCCGTCGAAGCTGGGGAAGGGAGGCAATGGTATTTCGGGTGTGCGGAATAAGGGTGGCGCGGCCCAAGAATTCTTCCACTTCCTCCTCCGGAAGATGGGCCAGAAGGACCTTCCCGACCGCGGTACAATACAGGGGGGCTCGATGGCCGATCTTGGTCAGAAACTTCAGGCTCTGTGGACTCTCCACCTTGTCCAGGTAGCACGCCTCATCCACCTCGAGCACGACCAGGTTTGCCGTCTCGCCGGAGGCCTTGGCGAGCCGCTCGAGATGCGGTCGACTCAGCCGGCGAAGGTCCATCCAGCCCAGGGAGGCCTGGGCGAGCTGGTGAATCTTCCCGCTCAGAGCATACCGGCCCCTCTCGGGATCCTGCTGAACATACTCACCGACCATCAGCGTCCCCAGGAGCCGGTGGACGGTGCTCACGTGGAGGTGCACCCGCCGACTCAGCTCAACGACCCCCATCTCCCGGCCCTCCTGGGCCAAGACATCCAGGAGCGTCAATGCCCGCAGGACCGAGTGGACCCGAGCGGTCTTGCCCTTTCGCGGCCGCATTTCCACCCCGCCTCGTCGGAATACTTTTTCGGGATGTGAAAATTCTTTTCTTTTTGCGATAGGCCCCACAATCTAGTAAAGCCCGCGGTCTGCGTCAAGCAAAATCTTCCCCCTCACGAACCCGGTACCCCTGAGAACCCTTCGGTTACCCTTCCCATCTCTGCCCACGCGTGTGACCCGAAAAGATGGAATGGACATGGTATAGAGGGCGGAACGCGATTCTCGAGGCGGCCCGCAGTCCCTCGGCCCTCCACCGGTCTCCGGCCTTGCTCCGACGTGCCCGCCGCAGCAGAGGGGAAACCCTGATGGCCCGCCGTATCGCCCTCGTGGAAGGGATCGGGGTGAACCTCGCAGGGGGGAGCCACCACGCCTCTGCCGATCAGAGAGAGGGATTTTGTGGGGCCAATAGCTTTCCGTATCACGTGATCCCGCGTACCGTGGACATTGCCTGACCGGATGACATCCAGGACGACGTTGACCTGAAAGCGCCTGAGGTGCACCTTCCCGGTTTTCTCCAAACGTTTCAGCCGGAACTGGTGCTTTACGTGGCAGGGGTGGATCCGTTTCGGGAGGACCGCCGCGGACGGCTGAAGTTCAGCATGAAGGCGGTGGAGCGGCGAGACCCATATCCTGGGCCTGTGCCCGGAGTCGAGCATTCCGGTGGTCGTCACCCTCGCCGGCGGCTGTGCCGCAAACGTCGATGACACGATGGGGGCCCGCTGTCAGACCGTACGCAGTGCCCGCCCCCTCCTGTAGTGTTTCCCGTGCGGGGCTGTGGTGGGGGAGGATTGTCGAAAGACCTTATTGGAGCCGCTCGAGGCGGTCTCGGGCCAGCCGCGCCTCACGGGACCTGGGAAACTTCGCCACCAGCTCCCGGAGGACCCCCTGTCCCTCGGCGTTCTCCCGAAGCTCAAGGTAGGCATAGCCCTGTTTCAGCATCGCACTCGGAACCTTGGAGCTGTCGGGATAGTCCTTGATCAGCTTGTCAAATTCCCGAATCGCCTTCAGGTAATCCCGCTTGCTGTAGTATGACTCCGCAAGCCAGTATTGCGCATTCGGGACAAGGCTGGTCTTCGGGTAGAAGGTCAGATAGGTGTTGAAGCTGCTGATGGCCAGATCATAATTCCCCTTGGTGTAATCACTCAAGCCCGCCCTGTACACCTCCTCCGGTGAGGGGAGCGATCCCCGCGACGCCCGCTGTCCCGGACCGATTACGGCAGGGGCCTGGGGTGGAGATACCCCGCCGCCGGGCGGGGGTGGGAGCTGGCCAGGACCCGAAGGGGACGAGGGAGCGGTACCGGGCCGAGCCGTCCCGGCGGGCAATGAGGGCTGCGGCGTTATCCCGGGGACGGCAGCAGGTGGAACGGGGGCCTGACCTGGTGAAGCGGTCCCACCCGGCTCCCCCAGGAGGCGGGCCATTTTCAGGTCGGTCTCGTCCATCCGCTGGCTGAGCTCCGAGAGACGGTAACTGTTCTCCTCGAGCTGGCCCTGGAGCATCCGGGTCTCGGTCGCCAGTTCCTCCAGGCGAGACACCAGATCGGTCTGTCGAATGGCCCCCCCGTCGGCGAGCCCCTCGGAACCCTCTCCGCTGACGCCTCCCTCTTTTGCCAGGACATTGACGTCCGCCCGAAGGCTTCGCACGTCTTGCTGAAGGGCCTGGAGTTGTTCCGAAGTCGCCACGCAGGCATTGCCGAGCAGCGCGACGCCCAAGAGGAGGGGCCACGTGAAATACCGCACCATCATCTTCCCCCTCATGATGCCACCCACAAGACGGGCGCATCCACGCCTGCGCGAGGGAGGGAGCGCAGGACGCTCCCCCCTCGCGTTTCTCCGAGACTGACCAGGGATTGCAATTGGTTACTTAACCGTGACAAAGTGGCCCCGGCGGTTCCACTTCCAGGCAGATTCGTCATGCCCAAGGACAAAGGGCCGCTCCTCGCCGTAGCTGATCGTCGACATCCGCTTGGCATCAACCCCCCCGGCCACCAGGAAGTTGCGGACTGCCTTGGCCCGGCGGTCCCCCAGCCCCAGATTGTACTCGTTGGTCCCCCGCTCATCGCAGTGCCCCTCGACCACGATGCGAACCTCAGGATTGGCCTTGAGCCACTCGATGTTGTTGTTCAGGGTCCTCTTGGCGTCGTCCCGGAGGATGGCCTTGTCAAAATCGAAGAAGACATCCTTCAATTGTGCCTCCGCCGACGGCTTCACGCCGGGCTGTGCAGGAGCCTCCACCATCGGCCCCGGCTTGGTGACCTGTTCCTGTCCCGTTGCGCCAGGGCCAGCCGCCGCCCCTGGGGCCCCTGTCTGCACTTCCGGCTTCTTGGGACAACCGGCCAAGAGCAGGGCCGCGGTGAGGAAAAGGACCGCACTCCACACGGTCCCCCGCCACCTGGCCATCGAAGAACCCACCCCTTGTCGCTGCACTTCTCTCTTTTCGCTCGGCATCCCATCCTCCTTTCTCTCTTTCTGTGGTGTGATCTCCCCTGTCCACAGCATCGACCGACCCTCAGGGCGACCAGTCCGGTCCGAAGTTGTTGAAGGCATTTCGCGTAATGTGCCTCTGTCCCGATCCATCGGCGTGCATCACATAGACATCTTTGGTCCCGCGCCGGTTCGAGGTGAAGACCAGATGTCGCCCGTCACGCGACCAGGCGGGATCCTCGTTGGAGCCCAAAGTGGTCATCTGCTGAACCCCGGACCCATCCGGGTTCATCAGGTAGATTTGGAACCTGCCACCTCCCCGGTTGGACATGAACGCAATCTTATCGCCTCGCGGCGACCACCGGGGGGACGCGTTGTAATCCCCCGCAAAGGTCAGGCGCCGCAGATTGGTCCCCTCGACATCCATCACATAGATCTGGGGGGAGCCCCCGCGATCGGAGGTGAAGACAATCTGCCGACCGTTGGGAGAGAAGGAGGGAGAGACCGAAATCCCGAGGCCATTCGTGATGCGCCGAAGCCCCCGTCCCGTGGGCCGCATCAGGTACAGGTTCGTTCCCCCATCCTTGCTCAGGGAGAGCGCCAGCCACTTGCCGTCCGGGCCCCAGGCGGGGGAGATGTTCAACCCCGGCAAGGCCGAGACCTTATCCCGTCGTCCCGTCGCAAGGTTGAGGAGGTAGAGATCGGGATTCCCATCCCGATAGGAGGTATAGGCCAGCAGCCTCCCGTCGGGAGAGAAGCGCGGCGAGAGATTGATGGATCGGTTTCCCGTGGCCAGGACCGCGTTGTATCCGTCGTAGTCCATCAGATACAGTTCCGTCGCCCCCCGCTCGGCGCTGGCATAGGCGATCCGGGTCGAGGCAACGCCTGGCTCGCCGGTCAGGCGAAGGACCACCTCGTCGGCCAGCCTATGAACCATGGACCGCAGGGCCTTCACATCCCCGAAATAGCGCTTCCCCCCGAGAAAAGTCCCCCGGTTCACACTATAGACACGTCCCTCGAGAACCAGATCCTTCCCGCGCTTCGCCAGCTCCACCGCCACCAAGGCCTGAACCTGCAGCTGATTCAAAGACGGTAGAACCTTCTCCTCTTCCCCCAAGCGAATCTCTCTGCCATCAAACGGAAGAAAGGCGGGCGGCAGCACCTCGAAAATGGTTGAGAACTCCAAATCACCCGTGAGGATGGAGTGCGCCTGAGCCGCCAGATCCGGTCCCCTCGATATCAATCGGAAGGGAGGGAGTCCCACCACGGCGATGGGGATGCTTTGGACAATCGTCCGCGTCACCGTGATGTCCACTTCGGCCGACCCGATGACAGGGCGCAACCCGCCCCAGACGAGCAGGAGGACACAGGCCCGCCCGAGCCATCTCATCCGATTACTCACCGCGCAACTCAAAATGGAACCGCACCCGGAGCGTCTCCTCCGCAAAGAGGGGAGGGAACGGGGGAAGGGGAACCGACTCCTGGACCGCCCGCAAGGCGGATTGATCCAAAAAGATACTCTGCGAAGCGGTCAAGACCTGGATATCGCGAACGAGGCCCGATCGCAACACGGTAAATCCTACCGTCACCCGCTTCGCCTGACCCGGCGTGAGGACCACGGAGGGTTCAACCCACCGGCTGCTCACCTTGGCCTGAACCGCAGCCAGATAGTAACTCAAGGAGGGATCCGCCTTCTCGGTAGAGACGCTACTCTCCGCGACGACTCCCGGGGGGCCACTTTCCGGGCCGGCCGGCAGGGCCGCCGGAAGCGGCGCCTGGGCGACCGTCGGCGGCGCAGCCGACGATCGCGTCGCGGCAGGCTCGCGACCCCGAGGAGGCCGCCGGACCTTTCTCTGCTTCTTGGGAAGAGCGAGGGTCTCGGGGGAAGCCGGCGTGACCTCCGGCTTGGCCGGTGACCCCTTCACCTTCGGGGGTGGGGGGGACGGGGTGACCCGAGCCGACGCCTTCGGAGGTCGCGCCTGTATCGCCCGAGCCTTTTCGCGCGGCGCCGTCACCCTTCCACTCCGAGGAAGCTCCACCAGCGTCACTTTGTACGGCCCCGGCACCCGAAACGGCTGCGTATAGAGGGAGGGGGTGAGAAAGACCCCGGCGAAAACCAAAAAGTGCAGCACCAGGGAAAACGCCAGATTGACTGCAAACTCTCTCCCCTCCCCGCTCATCACCACGGGGTGTCCCACCCCCTACCGCCTTCTCTCCCGAGGATGCACGGGTTCGGTCACCATGCCCAGCCGATCGATCCCAGCCTTCTTCACCACATCCATTACCTGAACGACCACCCCGTAGGCAACCTTTTCGTCAGCCCTCAGGAAGACCGCCGCCCGGGGATTCCGCTTCTTGAGGCCGGTCAGGACCTTCTGGAGCCGGCCCAGCGTGATCTGTTGATCATCCAAATAGATCGCCTTGTTCTTGGTGACCGTCAAGACCAGGCGCTCTTCCGGACGGACGTTCCTGGTCTCCGTCCGCGGAACCTGGACATCGATCCCCCGGATCATCATGGGGGCGGTGATCATGAAGATAACGAGGAGCACCAACATGACATCCACTAATGGGGTGACGTTGATCTCTGAGAGGGCGCCCCCCAGTCGTTGCTCCGATGTGGGGAGGTGCGCACTCATCGTCCCACCGCGAGCCGTTCCGCCAAGCCCAGAAACTCCATGGCAAACAGATCCAACCGGGTCCCGATCCCGCGGATCCGATTTACAAAGTGGTTATAGGCGATGACCGCCGGAATCGCCGCAGCGAGGCCGGCGGCGGTGGCGATCAGGGCCTCGGCGATTCCCGGGGCAACCGCCCCGAGATTGGCGGAGCCCGCCGCCCCGATCCCCACGAAGGCATCGATAATCCCCCAGACTGTGCCGAACAGGCCGATGAAGGGGGTCACGCTTCCGGTCGTCGCCAGGAAGATGAGGCGGCGCTCCATGTGGGAGAGCTCCTTCAGGCTGGTATGCCTGAGCGTCCGGCCGATCCCCTCCAGAATCACCCCACTCCGTTCCGGCGGCAGGGCCAGCGCTGCCCCCCCCGGATTCCCACCGGCGTGCGGGTTTCCCTTGGCGTGATAACTGAGTTCCCGGAATCCTTCGCGAAAGAGCGCCGCCACCGGGGAGTCGGGATACCGCCTGGTCTCCTCGTACATCGCATTCAGGTTCTTGGAGGCGCGAAAGATGCGGAGGAATTCGTCCGATTCCCGCTCGGCCTTCCGAAGAGTCCTCAGCTTCACGAAAATGATAGCCCAGGAGGCGATGGAGAAAAAGAGGAGAACAACAAGGACCGCCTTGGCGACCGGCCCCGCCTCCAACACGAGCTGTAAGACACTAATGCCGCTCATACGGTCTCATCTATAGCATGGTCCCCTGGGGGCGTCAAGCAATAGTCCCGGCACATTCCTTTGCTGCGCGGGCACCTGGAGTGCCTGCGAGACCCCGGTGGCCCGGCAGAAGGCATTCGGACTGCAGGAATGTGAGACCGCCCCGTCGAGAGAGTGGCTTACTATGCGTGAAGGGGTGCGGGCCAGCCCCCTGGCGTGCGTTAGGCCGCCTCTTTGTGTTTGGCGCGGGCCGATGGATTCTTTTGCGTGGATGACTTTGCCGCCTCGGGAACCGAAGGCTCCCGGCGGGCCCGCCGCTTGAGGCTCGATTGGATCGTTCGGAGCTCCCTGTCCCCGAACCCTCCTTCATTCCTGAACACCCTGTGCATTCGTCCGCCTCCCCTGAGAGATACTGCTAGCCCGAGTGCCGGTTAAAGCAACAATCGTGCCAGCGCTGGCCCTAGGCTCCCTCTTCATCAACAGTTAGACACCTCTCGTCCCCAAAAGTTCCGCCCCCCAGGAGGGCTGTCGCCCGTCGCCACCCTGATGCCCACGCCCGCCGGCCCCCCTCCGTTGACAACCCCCGACCCCTCTGTTACTCTCAAAAATCAAAATTTATCCGGCAACACAGCACCAGAGTCGCACACAGGGACGCCACAATGCACGGATTCCGCTTCGACACCATCGACGCCGCCTCGCTGCCGCGCGTTCATCCCATTTTTCGGGACTATCTGAAGGGGACGCCTGCCCTCCGCGAATTCTACCGATGGGACCCTCGCGAGCCGCAGGAGAAGCTTTTACACTGCCTGGCCCGGCGGAGCTATCCCCGGGACCAACTTGCCACCATCCTCCGGGACCAGAATCGGGCCTGGGGGGCAAGTGAGTCCCTCCTTGAAAGCATCGCACGCCTCCGCGACCCCCGCGCGATAACGGTAATAACGGGCCAGCAGGTCGGATTATTCGGAGGTCCCCTCTACACCCTGTACAAGGCTCTGACGGCGGTGACGGTCGCCCGCCAAGTGGAGTCCCAGTGGCAGATTCCCTGCCTCCCTCTCTTCTCCATGGCCTCGGAGGACACCGATTTTGCCGAGATCGACCACCTTGCCATGCCCGACCACCAGGACCAGGCCGCACTCATCCGCTACGCCCCGGACCAAGGCTTCGGAACCGACCTTCCGGTGACCCACACGCTCACCCCAAAGATCAAGCAGGCCGTCGCCGCCCTGGAGCAGGCGGCCGGGCCAGGCCGGCTTCAGGAGAGGGTGCTGACGCTGCTTCGCGACTGTTACCAGCCCGGGGCAACGCTGGTCTCGGCCTTTGGCCGGCTGTTGAGCGCTCTCCTCGGGGAGCGAGGTCTCATCGTGGTAGATCCTTCCGATCCGCGACTCAAGGCCTTGGCCCGCCCCCTCTTCCTCCGGGAGGTCGGCACGGCTCCCACCTCGGCGGGGCAGGTTCAGAGCGCCTGGGACAAGCTCCGGGGACTCGGATACCCCCCTCGGGTCCGTCTCCGGGGGGAAGGTCCGAACCTTTTCTACGTCCACGAGGGGCGGTGGCCCCTCAAAAAAGCCGGCGACCGCGGGCAGCTTGTTGCCGGCGCAAAGCGATGGCGAGACGGGCAAGAACTCCAGCATCTCGTGGAGGAGACACCGGAGCGCTTCAGCCCCAATGTGGTACTCCGCCCCCTGGTGCACAGCTTCCTCTTCCCGACGCTCGTCCAGGTGGGCGGGCCTCACGAGATTGCCTACTTCGCCCAGCTCCGAGGGGTCTTTGACCACTTCGATATTCCGATGCCCTTCCTCCTCCCGCGGGCGAGCCTCACCATCGTGGAGGGACGGATCGAGCGACTCCTCAAGAAGCACGATCTGACCTTCCTGGCCCTCCAGGAAGATCCCGAACGGGTCGTGACCCAGGTTCTTCACCGCTCTCTCCCCAGGAGCTTCGTGGGGAAACAACAGCGGATCCGGCGGACGATCCTCAAGAATTTCGCGGAACTCAAAATGCTGGTCTCGTCCCTCGATTCCACCCTGACCCCCCGCGTGGGCGGCGTCGAGGGGGTGGTGAAGAAACAGATGGACGAGATGGAGCGACTCCTCCTTCGGTCCTTCAAGCGGCGCAACCAGGAAGTCCGTACCCAGGTGCTCCGGGTCCTGGCCCACCTCATGCCCGGGGGAGAACTCCAGGAGCGCGCGTACGGCTTCATCCCGTACCTCTGCCATCACGGCCTCCCCCTCACAGACCTGATCGCCGCGGCCGTTGACGGGCCCGGATGGGAGCACCGGGTCCTCTATGTGGCCGCATCGCGCACGACCGATGACCAATGACCGATGACCGAAGTGGCTAAGGGCGAGGAGGGGGTTCCTTCCGAGGCCGGCGACGTCTGGCTTGCGTCGGCCGGGGTCCCGCCGCCGGAGCGCAGCGCAGGTGGGGGTGGCCCGCATTGGCGAATGTCAACGCCTCGGCATGCGTAACGCTGCCTCCGCGCATCACGCCCTCGGAGAATAATGGCGCCGCCGAGGAAGGTCCCTCCGAGCCATTAGTCGTCCGTCGAACATCGATCACCAGTCGCTGATTGGACTTCCTATGAGGATCGGTATCACCTGCTACCCCACGTACGGGGGAAGCGGCGCCATCGCCGCCGAGCTGGGGATCCAGCTCAGCCAACGGGGCCACCAGGTCCACTTTGTCAGCTACGCCCTCCCCTTCCGCCTCCCGACGTTCCAGCAAGACATCTTCTTTCACCAGGTGGAGACGATGTCCTACCCCCTCTTCGAGCATGCCCCCTATACCATTACCTTGGCGGCCAAGATGGCGGATGTGGCGCAGGCAGAAGGGTTGGACCTGCTGCACGTCCACTATGCCATCCCGCATGCCGTCTCCGCCTTCCTGGCCCGAGAGGCGGTGGGGGGTCGACTGAAGGTCCTGACCACGCTCCACGGGACCGATATCACCCTCGTGGGGATCGATCCGTCCCTGCGCTCGATCACCCGGCTCGCCATCGACACGAGCGACCGGGTCACTGCCGTCTCGTCCTACCTGGAGCAGCGAACCCGCGAGACCCTCCAGCCCAGCCGCCCCATCCGGGTCATCCCGAACTTTGTAGACAGCTCCCGATTCCTTCCCGGACGGGAGGAACGGACCCGGAACCGTTTCGCCCACTCGGGCGAGCGAATCCTCCTGCACCTGAGCAACTTCCGCCCCGTCAAGCGCGTCACCGACGTCATCCGGATATTTGCCAGGGTCCGCCAGGAGATTCCGGCGAAGCTTCTCATGGTGGGGGACGGCGTGGAGCGCCCCACGGCCCAGCACCTGACCCGAGAGCTGAATATCGAGAAAGAGGTTGTCTTCCTGAGCCGTCAGGAAGACATCCCCGGACTCATGAAGGTCGCCGATCTCTTCCTGCTCCCGAGCGAACTGGAGTCTTTCGGGCTGGCGGCCCTCGAGGCCATGAGCTGCGGGGTCCCGGTCATCGCCAGTCGGGTGGGCGGTCTTCTCGAGCTGATCGAGGACGGGGTGAGCGGAATGTTGTATCACGTGGGAGACGTGGAGGGAATGGCCCAGGCAGCCCTCCGGGTGCTCACGGACGACGCCCACCACCATCGAGTGGCGCAGGCAGCCCGCCAACGGGTCCTCGACCACTTCGACGCCGCCCGCATCATCCCCGAGTACGAGGCCCTCTACCAAGAGGTTCTCGCGTGCGAGTCTCCCCCGCCCTTCCGACCAACGTCCGATGACCGATAAGATGAGGCACCATCCCGCAAGACGCCCTCACAAGAGGAGGTCCCAATGATCGGCCAACCCCGGAGCGCGTATCAAAGCCTTGCCCTGACCCTCCTGCGGATGATGACCGGCTTTCTCTTCATACCGCACGGCGCGCAGAAACTGTTTGGCCTGTTTGGGGGATTCGGGGGGCATCCGGGTGAGACGGCACCGCTCTTCTCGCTGCTTGGGCTCGCGGGCACTCTGGAATTTTTCGGTGGGCTGGCCATCCTCCTCGGCCTCTTCACGCGGCCGGTAGCCTTCATCCTTTCGGGGCTTATGGCGGTCGCCTACTTTACGGCACATGCCCCCAAGGGATTCTTGCCCCTCCTGAATCGGGGCGAGCTTGCGGCCCTGTACACCTTTGTGTTTCTCTTCATGGCCACGGCCGGCGGAGGCAGCTTCAGCATCGACGGACTACTCCACAGGCGAAAAAGGTGAAAGCGCACACCGACCCGCGCGGCGAGTCGTCTCCATACTTCAGGTTTCCCCGGCAGAAGCAAAGTGGCTTTTCCCTAGACCACGGCAGCCCTCGAGCCGGGTGGTCTCTGGGGTACGCGCTGTTCGCAAGAGGAAACGCCTCTCCGGGGTGGGTCGAGCCCGACGTGGGCGAGTGCCTTTCACCGAGGGAACACAACCGCCGACGCTTTCGACCCTATTTCGCCTTGGCACACAGCTTGCACCAGTCGCGGCTTCGGGAAGGGACGGTCATTGAAGGCAAAGTCTCATTCCCACCGTATGCACATGAAACGCCGAACACAACGCATCTACTGCACTCTGTTGTTACTCTGCTCTCACGCCAGCATCGTCTACGGCAACGAGTGGGCGGAGACGATTGAGCGGTTAAAGCCAACCGTCGTCAACCTTGAAGTCACCATCCAAGCGAACATAGGCTTAGATAAACCCGGGACATGGCTTGGGACGGGTTTCATTGTCGACGCAACGCGTGGAATCATTGCGACCAACCGACACCTCACCTCGACGAGTCCCGCCCATATAAAAATCACCTTCATTAATGGAAGCTCGACGGAAGGAAGACTCCTCTACTACGACTATTATCACGATTTTGCCTTTATCCGATTTGATCCATCGTCAGTCGCCCTTAGCCTGAAAGAGCCAACGCTCGGGTCTTCATTTGATTTGAAGCCGCAACAAACCGTTTTGCTCATAGGCAATAACGAACGAGAGGAATATTCAGTCAAAATAGGTATGGTTGTCAATTCGTGCGTGGACAAAGGCGACCGCCGTTCTTCCACCATCCACACAACGTTCGATAGAACAGGCGGTTCGAGTGGATCTCCCGTTTTTGATGAAAACGAACGGGTAATAGGCATTCATTTTGCCGGCACGAACACGTCAAGCTTTGAACTGCCCATCGAGTATCTCACGGATTCCCTCCGCAGAATCCAGAATGGCGAACCACCCCAGCGGGGCGATATCGGGGTTCAACTTGGCTACGTGAATCTCGATGACGCCATAAAGTACGTCGGTATTAGCGATGACTACCGACACCTCTACAAGCGCAAGTTTCCCAACTCCACAAAAGTCATCCAGGTGCAAAGAACCATCCCCGCTTCTCCGGCGCAATATGCGCTCAAACCTGGTGACATTCTCTGGTCGGTTGGAGATCAGCTGATCGGTGACAACTTGTACCTCTTTGACAAGCTATTGAATCGCCACGTCGGTCGGACGGTGACGTTTACTGTCTTACGGCGGACGGATGCGGTCATTGTCGAGCTTCCCGTGCGGGACCTGGAACGGCAAAAAACTAAGAAATTTGTCCTCTTTGGTGGGGGAACGTTTCAAGATATTACGACCGAATTCAGGAGAAAGCTTAATTATGGTAGCGACGGTGTGTTTATGAACAGCGTACAGATCGGAAGCGCGTTTTCCCCGCTCGGAGTCTACGACCAAAAGGATCCCACCACCAGACGAGTGATCATCAAAGAGCTGGACGGAAAACGCATTCGGGACTTGGATGATTTTATCAACGCAGCCCAGGGCATCACGACCGGAACATATACGACCGTGATATACCAGGATTTATTCGATGTGAATACCGCGCCCAAAGTCATGTATACTTCCTTCGATTTGATGATCAGCAAGCTGAGGGTTTTCGACTTAAACGATGATACGGGAAATTGGCAAGAGACGAAGTTAGGATTTACCGTGGCGCATCCCTGAGCTCCACGTGACCGTCACGCAGATTGAGGAATCACCGAATGAGAAAGGGGAGGACCTTTGCCCTCCCCTTCCGGGATGAGCCGATTACATCCTCTTGTGCATCTCGACCTTCACCCCAAGCTTCTCCAGGCCCTGCGTCAGCTTGGAAACGGCCTCATCGTTCTTGCCCTGCTTGTGCAGCGTGATCCCCTCTTGACAAAGCTTTGCGGCTTCTTTGTTCGGAGTCCTGCTCAGTTGGTTCTGGCACTGTTGGGAAAGCTTCGCGGCCTGCTGGGCCTGCCCTGCCCAGGCGGCCGGGACTACCGCGAGGCCGAGGACGGTCGCTACAATAATTGGAAGTGTAACCATCTTCATCTCGATCTCCTTCCTGAGAAAAAAGTGAGCGCCTCTCTCCTTCCGTCTTGACATGTACCGTTTTTTCTTCGCCCCGTCACCCCCTTTCCACGTCGGGTCCCCGCGACCCTCCGCGGGCCCGCCGACGGCCGGCCACGCTGTCCGTCTCGTCGGCCGGCGCACCCTTCCGAAGCCTCCTCCCCTCCTCATGAAGTTGAGAAAAGGCAACCTCCATGCCAGGCCGGGAGAAGGCTCAACATGCGTGAGAGCGATTGCTCTGGTCTCTATGGTTTTCCTGCAAAAGCCTCAATGCGAGTCTGAGAGGTAGCGGGAGTTTTCTTATCAAGTGAAAGTGTAAGGTTTACATCGTGGGGATGGTAAGAGTTACCGAGAGGGGATGATCGACGCGGACACCGACAGGAGAGATGTGGAGAGATGAGAGACCCAATTGCACAAGACGTACGGGTAACTTCGTTATCGGGATTTCTGCGAGAACTCCTCCGCGAGAAAAATCAGAAATCGGCGGGGACCACCCTGCGGATGTACGGGGAAAGCCATCGGCTGAGATCGTTCAACTTCACGAGGTCAAACGTGGAGAAGTTCGGCCCGGCGTCTTTCGAGGAACGCCCCTTTCTGCTTACCTGCATCACCCCGAGGGCCTGTCCCCAGGGAATGAGAAGGGGAGCGGAGACCATCTTCTGGATCTCCAGCGGCCTATCTTCCTTGATCCGGATCCGCTCGTAGACATCCAGGTGTTTGATCCGCGGGAGGTCGTTGTCGATGCGCCCCCTCCCCGCCTGGAGGACTTTCCCGGCGATACTGGTGGCGCTCACCGGAAATGTGTTTATTTTCTCCGCGTACAGGATGAAGGGGTAAGCGAACCTCAGCATCAACCGATGCTGTCGCAAGAGGAGAATCGCGACCTCATCCTCCTGTACCGAGAAGGCCCGCGCGACCGCCAATGCGAGGTTGTCCGTGAGCCGCTCGAAGAGATCCGGCGGCGCCACGCCCATCTTTTGGAAGATCTCGAGCTCCCACCTGATTCTCAGGGGGACTTGGCCAGCCACGCGCCTGAGCAGGAGTCGCCGCTGGACCGTCCGCCCCCCGAGAGAGACCTTCCCCGCCCGTCGAGGATCCACGTCGCGCTTCACCTCCTCCTGGGGCTCCCTCGCAGGCAACAGTTATGCCAAATACAACTGACCATGCAAAATCAAATGGTTAGAGTGCCTAAGAGACCCTGCGGCAGGCGAGGTTGCAGCAATTCCGGACACACAGGAGCTATACGAATCCCGCTTGGCCCCCCTCGACCATAAAGACACAGGGGAAAGCGGCAAGCGCGGCAGGGGGACCTGGTTCCTGCGAATCAGAACGGAGCAACCTGCTCCGCGGTCGGCTCCGCTCAGCAATACCACGGTTCGGTGAGGTACGGGATCGTGACGCGGGGGGGGGCCTCGGCCGTGGGGGGTAGGGGGCGGACGGACCGCTGGGACGCCCGCTCGGCGAGCAACCAGACCTGCGAAAAGATTTCGCGCCGGCCATCCCCGCGCGCCGCGGCCGCCTCGACGAGCGCCTGAATGTCCGCCTGCAGCTGATCGACCCGGGGAACACAGTGCCGCCAGGGGTAGACGAGGGCACCCTCGTCAAACGGCCCCACCATCCGCCGAACCTCGGGGAGCTCCAAGAGCTTTGAACCGGCAGGGATCAACAGCCGCATCGCGAGCTGAATGGGGGCGACATGGTCGATGAGATCGAGCGCTGCCAAAATCGAGAGCAGCTCCTGGTAGCCCTCGATCGAGATCCACGGCGTGAATGCCACGAAGGTCGGGTTCAGGATCAGTCCGGCCTCGCGACAGAGGCGGACGACCTGAATAAAATCCTCCCGGGTATGACCCTTGTCCAGCAGGGCAAGCGTGCGCTCATCGACGGATTCCACCGCACTGGTGACAAACAGGCACCCGGTCTCTTTGAGTGTTCTCAGGTGCTCCGCGTACTTCAGGAGGTGCTCAATTTTTGTGGTTACGTCATAGGTGAGGTGCGGGTGTTCCCCGTGCAGCCCCCGGACCAGGGCCAGGGAATGCCCAATCCCGTTGAAAAAGTCGGGGTCACCGAAGGTGATGTGCTCCGCGCCAGCCGCCACCTGGTGCCTGATATCTTCCAGGACCACATCCCGCTGCACGATCCGGAATTGCCCCTGATAGACCGGAACGACCGGGCAGTGGCGACACCAGTGCTTGCAGCCCCGGCTTGCTTCTGTATAGCCCACGGTGCGAGACTGCCCATTCCCGAGTTCGAGCCGCGCATACTTCGACAGGGCCGCCAGCCCCGTCCGGTCCGGGACCAGAAACCGTTGCCTGGCCAACGAGACGGGGGGCTCAACCTGAGAGACTCTCCTCTCCGTCGCCGGCGCAGCACCGAGCCGCGCCACCAGACTCACCAGTCCTGCTTCGAACTCCCCCCCGAGGATAGAATCCGCACCCAGCTTTCGCAGGAAGGCCTCATTCATCGAGGCGTAGAGGCCGTAAAAGCAGAGATGAGCGTACGGATTGAGTCCCTGAACCCGCTCGACGACCCGTGTCGCGATGCGCGTCGCCGTGTGCATCGGCAGATAGAACGCCACGACGTCAGCGGCACGGATCGCCTCCTCGTTCAGGTGCTCCACGGCCAGGTCGAGACACGTCACCCGGGCACCGGCCCGCCGGAGCCAGGCGGCGGGTGAGGCAAGCCCAAAGGGCTGCCGACCCAATTCGTACGTGGAGATCAGCACGACGTGCATCGCAGACTCTTTACCACAAGCCAGGACACGCGGAAGAGAAGACACCTTCCCGGCGCCCCCTTGGGGGGCATCGGGGGCGCTTTTTCAGGAGCCTTCGCAGGCGTCAGGCGAGAGGAGAGTGCCCACCCTTGGATGGCTGATAGTACGGATTATTCCCGGCAGCGTGGTCGGTGGTGTCGATGATCTGGGTGATCCCGGGGACCGCCTCTTTGATCATCACCTCAATCCCCTGTTTCAGGGTCACGTCAGCCATCCCGCACCCCTGGCAACCCCCGCCGAGGGCGATGTAGGCGATGTCGTCCTTCACGTCGAGGAGCGCGACGTGTCCGCCGTGCGTTGCCACGCCCGGGTTGATCTGGGTATCGATCACCTCTTGCACGGCCTGCGCCTTCGGCTCGGTCCAGAGGGGGTTCGGGTTGTCAATCTTGAAGCCGCTTTCGTACATCCCGTCGACGTAGTCGACCGTCGCACCCTTGAGGTTCGGCGCGCTCTCAGGATCGATGACCACCTGGAGACCCCCGACGTCGGCCACGGTGTCTTCAGCCTCTTTCTCCTCTTCTCCCACAAACTGAAGCTCATACCGGAAACCGCCGGGACCGCGCCCCTTAATTGCCACGCGCAGCGCGAGACCCGTCTGCCCTTCGGCCTCCATGAGCGCCAGGATCTTCTTTGTCGCCGCCTCGGTGATTGTGAGCATCATCTCCTCCTTACAGGCTTACAGGGCTCAACACCCTGAGTGATTCCGTTCCACCTTTCATTCTCCGAGGATCAGACCCTCGGGTCAATGCCACCGCGTGAGGGCCTTCGCCCCATCATCACTGTAATCCTAGTCTCAACCGTTGGCGCCTGTCAACCCGAAGATTCGCGCCGGCAGCACCCTCCCCCTGCTCGGGCTTCTCGGCGGGAGGGGTAATGAGGAACGTGAGCCGACCATGCGCCTCACGCAGCGCCGCCTCGACGCCTTCCGCGGTCTCGCCGCGGGCGAAGATGAACCCCAGGTACCGCCCCCCTTCCGGCGGGGGGACGACCTCGTGCCCCACGGGGATGGTCAGCCTGATCTCTTCAATCCCTGGCACACGGTGGGCCTCCTCCTGGCCCCGCACCTCGCGGAGGATCCCGGCCTGGGGGATCGGGATCATCATCACCCCCGCGGCCCGCCTCTCCCGCTCGAGCGACGCCACCCCGAGCCCCATCGTCTGCCGGAGGATCAGCTCCTCCAGGGAGATCCCCGCGCCGAAGCGCAGCGTGCGGGAACATAACCCCCCGATGGAGCGGGGGGCAATCTCGAGGATCCACGCCCCCTCGTCGTTCACCCGGAGCTCCGCATGGACCGGCCCGTGCTCGAGGCCGAGCGCCCTCACCGCCTCCGCCGTGCAGCCGACGATCGATTGCTGCACGGACGTCGGGAGGCGTGACGGCGTGACGTAGATCGTCTCCTCAAAGAAGGGACCCTCCAGGGGATCCGGCTTATCGAAGAGGGCCAGCACCCGGAGCTCGCCCTTGACGAGGAGTCCCTCGAGCGCCACCTCCACCCCCGGAATGAAGGTTTCCACCAGGATCTGCCGCGCCAACGTACCCCCCTGGGCCGCCACCTCCGGCTGACGCAAGATACCAGCAACCCACTGAAATCCCGCACCGAACTGCGCGGGCGTGTCGGCGCGGATGACCCCGCGGCTTGCGGAGAGAAACAGGGGCTTGATCACGCAGGGGAAACTCACCCGGCCGGCCACCTCGTCCGGATCCTCATCAATGGAGAAGCAGGCAAAGCGCGGTGAGGGGACGCCGGCCGCCGCCAGGACCTCCCGCATGCGGTGTTTGTTTCGGGCGGCGGCGACCGCATCCACAGGGTTGTGGGGCAGTCCCAGCGCTGCCGCCGCCATCGCCGCCAGGATCGCGCCGTCATCATCGGCGGCGACCACGGCCCGGATCGGGTACCGTTTGGCAAACTCAACGATGGCACACGTCGCCTCCTCCGGGGCCAGGAAGTCCAAAGTGAGACTTCCACCGGGATTCGCCGCCGACAAGACCTGCGGGCGGTCGGATCCGACCACCACGGGCACGGCAAGCCGCCGCGCCGCCTCGAGGAATGCCCTCGCCTTGTACGTCGTGGTCGTCATGAGAAGCAGAATACGCTGCATCGATCCCAGCCCCTTTCACATCGCCGGGGCTCGCCACCGGAGTCCCCAACAGACAGGGCACCGCTTCTGCGCACATCGAATCGGGGCGGCCGGCCTCCCGGATCAGGCGTTCTTCACGGCGCTCGCCAGCTTGACCAGAGAGTCCCTGGCATCCCCAAAGAGCATCATGGTCTTCTCATGGTAGAAGAGTTCATTCTCGATCCCGGCGAACCCGGGATTCATGCTTCGCTTCAGGACGATCACGTGGCCGGCCTTATCCACATCGAGGATCGGCATCCCGTAGATCGGACTGTTGGGGGAGTTGCGAGCGGCCGGATTCACCACGTCGTTCGCGCCGACGACCAAGACCACATCCGTCCGTTCAAATTCGGCGTTAATGTCGTCCATATCGTAGAGCTGCGGATAGGGGACATTGGCCTCCGCCAACAGCACATTCATGTGTCCCGGCATCCTGCCGGCCACGGGGTGAATGGCGTACTTGACGGTCACGCCTCTCTTTTCGAGGAGGTCGGCGAGATCCCGCACCTGATGCTGGGCCTGGGCGACGGCCAATCCATACCCCGGAGCGACGATGACCGAGCGGGCGTAGGCGAGCAGCACCGCCGCGTCATCCGCCGACGTCTCGCGCACCCCCCGGGCCGCGAGGGCACCCCCGCCGTCGCCCGCCGCTGTGGCAACCTGAGCCCCGAACCCGCCGAATAGGACATTGGCGAAAGACCGGTTCATCGCCCGGCACATGATCTGGGTGAGGATGATGCCCGAGGCGCCGACCAGTGCCCCGCTGATGATCAGGCCGTGGTTTGAGATCACAAACCCGGTCGTGGCGGCCGCCAATCCCGAGTAGGAGTTGAGGAGGCAGATGACGACCGGCATGTCGGCCCCACCGATCGGAATCACGACGAGCACACCCAGGGCCAGGGCGATCGCGTTCATCCCGATGAACACGCCGGCATGGCCGGGCGAGATCACCAGGTAGGTCCCCATGCCGAAGACGGACAGAAAGAGGACCAGGTTGAGCAGGTGCTGGAACCGAAAGAGCACCGGCCGCCCAGAGATGATCTCCTGGAGCTTCCCGGCGGCGATGATGCTCCCGGAGAGCGTCACCCCCCCGATGAGCGTGCTCGCATAGATGCTGACGGCCGTGTCCATCGTGAGGAGGGACCCGGGCTGCATGAGCCGATGCCACGCCGCCGCCGCCACGAGCTGCGAGGCCCCGCCGCCAAAGCCGTTCAAGATCCCCACCATTTGCGGCATGGCGGTCATCTTGACCGCGCGGGCCATCCAGAGGCCGAGGAGCGACCCGACCACGCCCCCGACGACGATCCACTGGAAGCTCAAGATCTGCCGGTCAAAGAGGGTCGCGACGATCGCGATGAGCATGCCGATTGCGGAGAGGAAATTCCCCCCGCGCGCCGTCGCCGGCGAGGCGAGACGCTTGAGGCCGACGATGAACAGGACGACGGCAACAAGATAGGCGAGTTCGATGAAAGCACTCATTGCCGCTCGCCCTCCGGCTTCCGCTTGAACATCTGGAGCATCCGGTCAGTCACGACGTAGCCGCCGACCACGTTGATCATGGCGAACGCCACCGCAACGGTCCCGAAGACCGTGGCGAGCGTCGTCGCTCCCATCCCCGCCACGACCATCGAGCCGATGATCGTGATGCCGGAGACGGCGTTCGACCCAGACATGAGCGGCGTGTGCAGCGTGGCGGGGACCTTCGTAATGACCTCGAAGCCCACGAACATCGCGAGGACGAATATCACCAGGAGGATAACCAGGCCTTCGCTCATGGGTGTCTGACCCTCCCCTCGTGCGTGATACAGGTGTCATTCGTGATCGGGTCGTCGAAATCGAGTTGGAGCTTCGTGTCGCGCACCAGGTGGAGCAGGAAGCTCACGATATTCTTCGAATACATCTGACTGGCGTGCACGGGCATCGAGCTCGGGACATTAAGCGGCCCGTGGATGGTCACGCCGTGTGGGGTGGCCGTGCGGCCGGGCTCGGTCAGTTCGCAGTTGCCCCCCATCTCTGCCGCCAGGTCCACAATCACCGAACCCGCCTTCATATCCCGGACCATCTCCCGGGTGATGAGGATCGGGGCAGGTTTTCCCGGAATCAGCGCCGTGGTGATGACGATATCCGCCCCCTTCACATGCTGGTGAAGCAGCGCCTTCTCCCGGTCCTGCGACTCCCGGGAAAGCGCTCGTGCGTAACCGCCAGCATCTTCGGCCTCCTCGCCCGCAACATCCAGCTCAAGAAAGGTTGCCCCCAGGCTTTCCACTTGCTCCTTCACGGCAGGTCGGACGTCGTACGCCTGGACCATCGCCCCCAGCCGGCGCGTAGTGGCGATCGCCTGCAGGCCGGCCACACCCGCCCCCAGAACGAGGACCTTGGCCGGTGGCACCGTGCCGGCGGCCGTGACCAGCATCGGGAAAAATTTCCCCAGCGAGCTGGCGGCGATCAGGGCGGCCTTGTACCCCGCGACCGTACCCTGCGATGACAGGACATCCATCTTCTGGGCCCGGGCGATGCGGGGAATGCAGTCCATGCTAAAGCTCGTGATCTTCCGCTCGGCCAACCGCTGTACCAGGTCGGGGTGGCTGGAAGGCTGGAGCATCGTAATCAGCGCCGCGCCTTCCTGCATCAGCTCCACCTCGTGCCGGCCCAGGGTCCCGTTCGCCACGGGGGGTTGCACCTTGAGGACCACGTTCGCCTGACCCAGGAGGGCGCGCGCATCGGCAACGAGCGTGGCTCCGGCCTCTGCATAGCCGCGATCCGAAAAAGAGGCACTCGCGCCGGCCCCCGCCTCAACCAAGACCTCGGTCCCTTCTTTCACCAGCGGGCCCACGCCGTCGGGAACCAGGGCCACCCGGCTCTCGTTCGGCACGATTTCTTTGGGGACGCCGACCCTCATGCTCTCCTCCTTCTGAAGCTTCTATAAACGTAACATCAGACGCTATACGGTGCAACGGCGCTCCGCCGGGACGGGCACGGGGCGAAGGCGCCTCAAACCCTCTCAGCTCCGAAAATACGGGTGCCGTGACGATGCCTCAGACTCAAACCCGTTGTTTTTCCCAAGACTAGTTGATGGCACCGGATTCACGTAGGCGGGCGATCTCGGAGGGATCGAGGCCCAGCCAGACCAACACCTCGTCGGTATGTTGGCCCAACAGGGGGGCGGGCCGGCGGATCTGTCCCGGGGTGAGGGAGAGCTTCACCGGGATCCCAATGTTGTTGATCTTTCCGGCCACCGGATGCTCCAGCTCCACGAGCATGCCCCTGTCCCGGACATGGGGGTCTCCGTAGACGTCGGCCATATTATAAATCGGTCCGGCCGGCACCCCGGCAGTCTCCAAACGGGCGAGCCACTCCGCCGTCTTCCGCTCATGAAAGACGGGCTGGAGAAGGGCACCGAGCTCCTGGTAATGCCGGACCCGATCGGCGTTGGTCCGGAAGCGCGGGTCCTCGAGCAGATCCCGCCGTCCCAGGACTCCGCAGAGCTTCTCCCAGGTGGACTGATTCGCGGCACCGATGCTGATGGCGCCGTCGGCCGTCTCGAAGACCTGGTAGGGCGCATTCAGGCGATGGGCAGAGCCCATGGGCCGGGGGATCTCTCCCGAGGCAAAGTAGATGGCAGATTCCCAGAACGTGTACGCCAAGGCCCCCTCCAGGAGGGAGGTATCCACGTACTGTCCCTCCCCCGTCTTCAAGCGGTGGACATAGGCCGCCAGGACGCCGTAGGCTGCGTACATCCCCGCGCTGAGATCGGAGATAGGGACCCCCACTTTCGTGGGGGGGCCATCCGGGTGTCCGGTCACACTGATGAGGCCGCTCATCCCCTGGGCGACGAGATCGAAGCCACCGCGACCCCGGTACGGGCCGGTCCCGCCGAACCCGGAGACGGAGCAATAGATGATCGTGGGATTGATCTGTCGGAGGGCCTCGTAGTGGAAATCCAGGCTTTCCATGGTCCCCGGGCGGAAGTTCTCCACGAGGATGTCACTCCGCCGGGCGAGGCGTCGAAAGACATCGCGCCCCTCCTCCGATTTGAGATTCAGCACCACACTCCGTTTGTTGCGATTGATGGCCAGGAAGGCGGCCGATTCCCCATGTATAAAAGGCGGGCCCATGCCCCGGGTATCGTCCCCCCCCTGCGGCTTCTCCACCTTGATCACGTCCGCCCCCATGTCGGCCAGGAGGAGGGTGCAGAAGGGCCCCGCCATGATCTGGGTCACATCGAGGACCACTACTCCTTCGAGTGGCGTGCGTGCCGTCATCCGATTCTCCTGCACGCTCTGCGTGCGGGTTACCGCCCCCGAAACGCCGGCTTCCGTTTTTCCAGAAAGGCGCGGCGCCCCTCCTGGAAGTCCTCCGTGTCGAAGCAGGCAAAGGTAAGCTTAGCCTCTTCGGGGGTGAGGCGGTCGAGGCCGGGGTTCTGAAGAACCGTCTCCAGCATCTGCTTGTGCCAGCGATGGCTCAGCGGTGCGTAGCCTGCGATCTCAGCCGCCACCTTGTTGGTGTACTGTTCGATCTCGGCCAGCGGGACGAGGCGCGAGATCAACCCAATTCGGAGCGCCTCGTCGGCCTCGACCAGCCTCGCCGTAAAAAGGATATCCATGACCCGCCCGGAACCCACGAGCCGGACCAGCCGGGACATCTCTTGGTACCCCACCACGATGCCGAGCTTGGCGGTGGGAATCCCAAACCGGCTGTTGTCGGCGGCGATCCTGAGATCGGTCGCGGTGGCGAGCTCGAGCCCGCCCCCCACACAGAACCCGGCCACCATGGCGATTGTCGGTTTGGGGAGATGGGCGATGGCCTCCAAGGCCTCTTCGACCGCCGCGTGATACTTCCTGGCCAGCGTCGAGTTCTTGCGTTGCTCCTCGAACTCGGCAATATCGGCCCCGGCGGAAAAGGCCTGCGTCCCGGCTCCCCGAAGGACCACCACCCGCACCTCGGGCTTGGCCCCAAGCTCTGCCATGAAAGCGCCGAGATGCTGCCACATCTCGTAGGTGACGGCATTGCGCTGCGCCGGTCGGTTAATGGTAATGGTGGCAATCCCGCTTTTGATGTCCAGCAAGAGCTCCTCACTCATGGTTTCCCCTCTTCCCGAAATGATTCATCCGATGCTGGTGCCCTTTCCAAATCGCCGACCAGGGCACGTCCCCTTGCCCTCGGGGCCCCCTCCCGCTGCCCCGACAAAACGCTCGATGTATCTACGCCTGATCGTCAACCTTACAAGATTGACAATACAATCGCAAGCCGGACGAGAGCGAGAAGAGGCACCGGCCCCCACGCGGAGCCTAGATACCTGACCCCTCTCCCAGCCGCCGGAGCAGCGCTTGGGCCCGCCTGCGCAAGACCGATTCGGGGCGGTCTCCCTCCAGCCTGAGAACCACATCCAAGGCCCCCGTGGCGGCCTTCCTCAACTCTGCCGCGCGAAGAATGTCCGCGACATTGGCGAGCCACAGGGCCGAGTAGAATAACAACCGACTGCGCCTGACCATTCCATGAAGGCGTGCCTTCTCCAACGGGGGCAGGTACTCCCGATCGACGGCCAGAGCGAAGGCGGCGAGGACCGCTCCATACTCCTCGGCCTCCTCGATATTCGCCGCCTGACTGGGAACGGGGACAATGCCGCCGCGCACGACTTCCAGACGGTCAACACCCCGCTGGACATAGCGCGGCAGATCGCGGACCCCCGCGTACAGAATGGCAACCGGGACCTCGCGTGAGAGCTTCGCGATGGTGTCGGTCTCCTGAGCCAGCCGTCCGGCCCACCGTCCGACCTTCTTGCGATAGACCCGGACATAGCTTCGCAGCGTCTCCCGCACCCCCTCGTCCGGTTCGGGTGCCTGCCGCAGCGGGAAGCCGAGAGAGGCCAGTTGGCTTCCGTAGGCGTCAAGAAGCCGGAGATGGGCCACGGTCTCGCCCAGGGCAATGATGCCGCGGAGGACCTTCGCCCTCTCCGACTGGTCCGCCGCCTCCCCGTTCCGATCGATCCCCCGAAGGGCGCGATACGCCCCCTCGAAATCCAGGGCCGTAAGCTTTGCGAGCCCCTCCTGAAGCCCCGGTCGGTTCGCAACCGCCGCCGGCCCACACCGGGCCCACGCCAGTTGCCATGCCACGACGACAATCATCGAGAAATAAATCGGCCGTGTCACGTGCCCCGTGACCTCCCCTGCCCACTTCTTCACGTTCACGACCACACGCGAGGCCCCTACGAACCCATCAGGAGTCGCGGGAGAAATAGGCTCACCGCTGGCACATAGGTCACCAGGATAAGCACCGCGAGGGCGAGGAAGATAAAGTAAATGGTCATCTTCATGATCTCCGCCACCGAAATCCCCGCAATGGAGCAGGTCGTGAGCAGGACCGAAGCCACCGGAGGCGTCTGCTGGCCGATTCCCAGGTTGATCGTGACGATCAGGCCAAAGTGCACCGGATCGATGCCGACCTGCCGCACCAGGGGCATGACGATCGGCACAATCATGATGATGGCGGCCGCGCTGTGCAAGAACATCCCCGCGAAGAGGAAAAAGATATTCATGAACATGAGGATGAGCAGCTTGTTATGGGTAAACGCCAGGATCCCGGCGGCGATGCGCTGCGGAACCATCTCGGTGGTGAGATACCAGCCCAGGAGGGCCGAGCCGGCGACGATGAGCATCACGATTGCCGTCTGGACCGCTGCCTCGAGAAAGATCTCGGGTAGATCCCGGAGGCGGAGCTGCCGGTGGATGACGAAGCCAATGAACAGCGAGGTGACCACCGCCACCCCGGCAGACTCGGTGGCGGTAAACACGCCGCCGAAGATGCCTCCAATAATGACGACGGGGATTAACAGAGTCCAGACCGCTGCCTTGAAGGTCTTCCAGACTTTGGCGAGTGCAAAGGCCTCCTCCACGGGCCAGTTTCGCTTGCGAGCGAAATAATAGGAGAGCCCCATCATGGAAAACCCGGCAATCACCCCCGGAATGACCCCAGCCATGAACATTCGGGCGATCGAAGTCTCGGCCATGACCGCATAAATGATCATGGGAATGCTGGGGGGAATGATGATGGCGATCGTGGCCGCGGCCGAGGTGAGTGCGGCCGCGAAATTCAACGGATAGCCCTTCTTCCGCATTGCGGGGATCAGGATCGAGCCCAACGCCGCCACATCGGCCACAGCCGAACCGGAGATCTCGGCGAAGAACATGGACGTGACGACGGTGACCATGGCGAGCCCCCCCCGGATAAAGCCAACCAGGGCGCTCGCAAGGTTGATGAGGCGCTCCGAAATTCCCGCAGAGTTCATGAGATTGCCGGTGAGGACGAAGAGGGGAATGGCGACCAGGGGAAAGTTATCTGCCCCGTTAAACATCCGCAAGGGGACCGTGAGCAGATCGAATCCGCGGAACACCATCGCGGCCATGGCCGTGAGGACCAGGGCAAAGCCAATGGGGACATTGAGGATGACGAAGAGAACGATGAGAATGAGAACTACATATTCCATGGGCCTACCCCGGACACCTCCCCCCCTTTCAGCACATCCCTGATGTGGACCAGACAGATCACCAGCATCAGCACGCCACTGACTGGAAGGACGACATGGACGAATCCGATGGGAATCGGGAGGGTAATGGCCATCTCCCCCGCCAGCTCGAAGGTCAGTTCCCAGCCGTAATAGATCAGGACCACCTGGAAAACAATGATGAGCAAGTAGACCAGAATGGTTACTGCCCGTTGCCAGATGAGCGGCAGGGCCTCGACGACGGTTTCAAATCCGATGTGGCGACGCCGGTGCAGCGCAACCACGCTCCCCAGGAAGGTGACCCAGACCAGCATGTACCCGACAAATTCATCGTACCAGGTGATCGGGGACAGGAAGACGTAACGGAGGACAACCTCGGCAAAAACCATGAGGGTCATCGCAGCCATCAGGATGATCAACAGGATCTCGGTCCCGCGAATGGCCCAGGCGTAGAGCCTTCCCGTCATGTGCGGACCCCCCAGATGAAATGGGGAGCGGGAGTATACTCCTTCCTCCCGCCCCCCGTGCCGTCAAGCGGTCACTACCCTGCTACCTTTTTGCCTTCATGATCTGATCCAAGATCCACTTGCCCTCCGCCCCAAACTTCTTGGGATATTTATCGTACAGCGGCTGCGAGGCCTTTTCGAACGCCGCGCGATCGATCTTGTTCACTTTCATTCTCGCCTTCAGGCCCTTGAACAGCTCCCGATCCAGCTTGGCCCCTTTCCTCCGGGCATAGCGACCGGCCTCATGTGCGGCATTCCGGAGCACATACTGGATGTCCTCAGGCAGCCCCTCGAACCACTTCTTGTTCCCGATCAGGTACGCGGGGGTATACACGTGGTTCGAGATGGAGAGATACTTTTGGACCTCAGCAAATTTCGCCGACGAGATCTGGGCATAGGGGTTCTCCTGGCCGTCGATCACCCCCTGCTGCAGGGCCGAGTAGACCTCCTTGAAGCTCATCGAGGTGGGGCTGGCGCCCAGGGTGCGGAACAGCTCCATCCGCGCCGGGCTCTTGGGGGTGCGGAGCTTGATCCCCTTCAGATCGGCCGGGGTCCGAATGGGCCGCTTGTTGTTCGTAATCTTCCGAAACCCGTTCTCCCAGTACCCCAGGATCACGTATCCCTTCTTTTCCAGCCGCTTGGCCAGCCGGGCCCCGACCCGCCCCTCCAGTACCCGTGCGACGTGCGCGCGGTTCTTGAAGAGAAACGGCAATTCCTGAAAGCCGAAGATGGGATCGGTGGCCGGAAGGACCGTGGAGGGGAGCGTCAGATGGGGATTGCCGCTCCCCAGCCGGACCGCCTGCATCATCTCCTTATCTTTGCCCAGCTGGCTCGAGTGAAACTCCTGGACCTCGACCGCCCCGTTGGTGCGCTCCTCGACCAGTTTCTTGAAGTACTGGGCAGTGTAATTAAAGAGCGACTTGGGATATCCCACGTGCCCGAGCTTGACGACGATCTTCTTCTCTGCGGCACGTGCCGTCACTGGCGCCAGCGCCACCGAGATCAGAAACAACGTCCCAGTGCACAGCGCGATTACCGATGCGCGTCCGATCCGTCTCATGATCCTCTCTCCTTTCTACAACAACGCCACCCACACCTAGATGCCGCCCGAATCCATCAACCGAGATACCACCTCCCCTCATCAAAAGGCCGCACCCCCGCCAGGAATGCGCGGGGCGGTCCCCTCCCCTCGACACCCTACACGATTGCCTCCGCCAATACCTGAGCAGGATGTTTCGCCCAGCGGCCGGTCCCGTGCAGGATCTGCTGCCGGCAGGAGACCCCCGAGGCGACGATCTCCACCTGCGTCCCGGCCTTCTCAATTGCCGGAAACAGGCGCTGCCGGCCAATAGCAACCGAGAGGTCGTAGTGCTCTCTCTCAAAACCGAAGGAGCCTGCCATCCCGCAGCAGCCCGCATCCACCTCTTCCACACTGAGGCCGGGGATCAGGCGCAGAAGCTCGATGGTCGGTCGGGCCCCGACCAGGGCCTTCTGATGGCAGTGGGCATGCAGGAGCACGCGTCCTTCGATTGGCCGAAAGGCTTTGCGCAGCTCATCCTGGCCGTGACGCTCGAGGAGGAACTCCTCGAGGAGAAAGCCCTGCCGTCCGACCGCCTCCGCCACCGGAGCCTCGAGCAGGTCGCGGTACTCATCCCGCAGCGTCAGGAGGCAACTCGGCTCACATCCCACGATGGGGATTCTGGCCTCCACGAAGCGCGACAACCGATCCGCCGTCGCCCTGGCTTGCCCGACCGCCTCTCCGAGAAGTCCCTTGGAAATGAAGGTGCGCCCGCAGCAGCCCACATCCGCCAGGATTACCTGATAGCCCAACCCCTCCAGAAGCCTGGTTACCGCGATCCCGACCTCGGGGTAGTGATAGGTCATGAAGGTATCGGGAAACAGTGCCACTTGTCCTTTGGCGCCCGGCGGCGACCCGCCCCGCCTTTGAAACCATCCGGGGAAGCTCACGGAGGCGAAGGGGGGCAACGGACGTCGCTTTTCGATCCCCACCAGATGGTGGAGCAGCCACCGGGTCCCGGGGAGCGCCGTCGCCCAGTTCGAGAGGGGAGCCAGCCGGCTCCCCCACCGCCCCAGGGTCGCCGCGTGGGCGAAGAGCCGCACCCGCAACGGGACACCGTTTCTCTCGTAGTACCGGGCGAGGAACTCCGCTTTCAGCTTGGCCATATCGACGCCCGTGGGGCACTCCCGCTTACAGGCCTTGCAGTCGAGGCAGAGATCCAATGCCCCGTAAAGCCCGGGCCCGCTCAGGGCCTCGGGGGGAAGTTCCCCCGAGAGCGCCGCCCGTAAGAGATTGGCCCGCCCGCGCGTACAGTGTTCCTCCTCGCGGGTGACCATGTACGAGGGGCACATGGTCCCCTCCACCTTCCGGCAGTTCCCGACCCCGGTGCATCGCTCGACGGCCGCCGCGAACCCCCCTGCTTCCCGGAACGAATGATGCGTCCCCACGGCGGCCGTCCGATACCCCGACCCGTATCGGAGCTGGCCGTTGACCTGGGGCGGATCGTCGCTCACGATCTTGCCGGGATTGAGCATACCGTGCGGGTCCAGGAGGACCTTCACCTCGCGAAAGGCCTTTTCGAGCCCCCCGTACTGCCCTCCGATGTAGCAGGTCCGGGCCAGCCCATCCCCGTGTTCCGCGCTGATCGTCCCCTTGAGATCCCACACGATCCCGTGGGCCTCCTCGGCCATGGCCCGGATCATGGCGATGTCCCGCGCGTCCTTGGGATCGAGCAGGGGCAGGATGTGGAGATTGCCGTCGCCGGCGTGCCCGTAGACGCCGGCCGTGACGTCATATCTCTTCAGGAGCTGTCGCATCCTGCCGATGAAGTCGGGCAGCCGGGTGGGATGGACGGCAGCATCCTCGATGAAGGCCAGCGCCTTGCGGGGGCCTTTCATCTTGCCGATCACGCCGCCTGCCACCTTCCGGACCGCAACGATCTTGGCCTGATCGTCCGGGGACGTGGCAAGGAGCATCCCGGTGGCGAGGCGGCGTTCCTCCACAAGCTGCCTTCGCGTGGCGGCCATCCGAGTCTCAACCTCCTCGGGGTGTTCCCCCTCATGTTCGAGGATCAGGATCGCCTCGATCCCCTCCGGGAGGAACGGGCGCAGCTCGGGAGCTTCCCGGCGGCTGAGATCAAGAAGCTGCCGTTCCAGGATCTCGACCATGCTCGGCCGATGCTCACGGAGGACCACCACGGCCTCCCCCATCTTCTCGAGAGAGTCAAAGCTCAGCAGCGCGATGGTCCAGTTTCGGGGATGATCCAGAACCCGGAAGGTCGCCTCGGTAAAGATCCCCAGCGTCCCCTCCGAGCCGGTGAAGAGCTGGCCGAGGTCCATGATCCCGTTTTGGGCCAGACGCCACAGGTTGTACCCGCAGTTGTTGTTGGTCACCTCTGGGGCTTTCTCTTTCAACTGATCCCCGAAGCCTTCCAGGATGCTCAGGAGGCCTTGATAGATCGGGCCCTGCACCCGGTCCCGGAGAAGGGCCTGAAGTCGAGCGCTGTTCCGATCCACCGGCTCGGTCCGGATGAGGTCGCCGCTGGCAAGGACGACATCCAGGGAGGCGAGGTAGTCCCTCGTGGTCCCGTACTTGACCGAATGCGCCCCCTTGCTGTTCGTGGCCAGCATCCCCCCCAGGGCACAGACATCCCCGCTCGAGGGATCGGGAGGAAAGTACTTGTCATGCGGCTTCAGCGCCCTCGTGAGAGACGTGAGTGTGCAGCCGGGTTCGACCCGAACTCGACTGTTGCCGGGATCGAGTTCAAGGATCCGGTGCATGTACCGGGTGAAATCGAGGACGATGCCTGCCCCCAGCTCTTGCCCACACCGGCTGGAACCGCCCCCCCGCGGAATCAGGGGAATGCCCCGATCCGCAGCGTACCGCACCGTGAGGATTACATCCTCGCGGTGCTTCGGAAAGACCACGCCGAGCGGCTTGATCCGATACATACAGGCCCCGGTGCTGTACAGCACCCGGGTCACCTCGTCGAACCGCGCATCCCCCTCGACGAGGTTCCGCAGATCAGCAGCAATGGCCTGAAGTTGTGCCGGTCCTACATCCGGCATGGACCTACCTCACGGGGAGGCCGACCGCCTGCCCGGCTGCCCTGAGCGCCTGGAGGGCCCGGCGCCGGTCAGCCCCCTTGGTCTCCGCCTCGACGACTCCCTCGAGGGCTTCCCGGTCGACCGTCCCGGATAGAGCGGCAGCGGCGGCGGCGACCGGGAGGGCCGGGTCAATCCCGAACTGCTCCGCGACGCCTGTGAGGTCGGCGACCGCAACCCGGGCCCGGGTATTCAGATCCACCGCACCGGTGCTGTTGACCAGGAGGACTCCAGTGTCCTTGAGGCCCGCGGTGACATCGACCTCTTTCACGAGGCTGGCATCGGTCACCGCGACCAGGTCCAGGACGTATTCCTGCGAGTAGGTCTCGATCGGCTCCGTGGCCACCCGGAGGTGCGCCGCCTCGGGTGTGTAGCCCCGCAGGAAAAGCCAGGGGGGGCGCAACTGCGCCTGTTTCCCCTCGGCCAGGGCAGCCTGCGCTAAAAGCCGTGCGGCCTCGATGAAGGAAGCCAGATGGTCGTATCGGGGCAGCCGGCGCCCGTGGAAGCGAAGCTCTTTCATCGGCCGGCCCCCCAGCTTTCATCCACCCGCCGCTGGAGGAGTTGGATCTCCCGGGGCGTAAGTCGTGTAAATCGCCGCTGGAGTCCCACGTACTCCGTGACCGGCCTGCGCCGCTTCGGCCGGTAGGTGAGCCTCATTCGGCCCTGTTCGACTTCGTACAACATCCACATCCCCGTCTCGACGGCCGCCCGGGCGACCTCCATCGTCTCCGCATGGGGATAGCCCCACGAAATCGGACACGGGGTGAGGACATGCAGGTAGCGGAAGCCCCGGATCCGGGCTGCCCGGCGAAGCTTCGTGCGATAGTCCTCCAGGTGAGACACGGCGGCCGTGGCCACGTAGGGAACGCCATGCGCCGCCATGATGCGCGGCAAATCCTTTTTTAGCGTGGGGACACCGCCGGGAGTCGTCGGGGTCCGAGCCCCGGTCGGCGAGCTCGCGGTGCCCTGGCCCTGGGTGTTCATGGCCACTTCATTGTCGTAGCAGACATACAGGATGTTTTCGTTCCGGCTCGCCGCCCCGGAGAGGGCCTGAAATCCGATGTCGACGGTCCCGGAATCTCCGGCGAAGCAGACGACGTGCACGTCCCGCATCCCGCGGGCATCATAGGCATGTCGCAGGCCGGTCGCCGCCGCCGGCGCACTCTCGAAGATCCAGTGGACGAAGGGTACCTTCCACGACGCGCTGCTGTACGAGAGGCTGAAGGTGGCCGCACAGCTCGCCGGACTGATCACGGCCATCTTCGGCCCCAGGATCTCGGCCAGGAGGTCTGCCGTGGGGAGGGCCCCACACCCCTCGCAGGCCGTCCCCTTCATCACCGGCGGCAGGCTGAAACGTCGCGAGCGGGGGATAGTCGGAAGCGGTCTGGTTGCTGGCATGCGGATCCCTCCCTATCCGGCCCGGGCGAGGGGCCGGGCCTGGGGCGATTCGTCGCGTACGCGCGCCCGGTCAAGGCCGAGCCAGTCGATGGCGTCTTCCTCTCTGTCAAACGGGGGCTCTCGCTTGAGCACCCTGCGGGTGACTTCCATTACCTGGCGGACCGTCACATCCCGCCCCCCGAGGCCGGCGATGACCCCGACGATCCGCGGCGGCTCGGGGGCGCCGTACAGGGCCGACCGGATCTCCTCGTACAGAACTCCATGGCTCCCGGTAGCACAATTCCGATCGACGGCGATGACCACCTCCGCCCCCCGAATCGCCTCCCGAATCGCCTCCGTTGGGAAGGGCCGGTAGGCGCGGATCTTGAGGAGGCTCGCGGACACCCCCTCGGCCTGGAGCTCCCGCACCGCCCGGCGCGCCATCTTGGCGATCGATCCCATGCAGGCCAGCACGGTGCGCCCGGCAGGTTCGGTCGTCTCGATGAGTCCGCGGGACTCGCCTCCGACAGCCTCGGCATATGCCCCGCCGACCTCGGGGATGACGTCGAGGGCCGCCTCCATGGCCTGATGCTCGGCGAACTTGAATTCGGTGTACCACTCCGGAGGTGTCGGGGGGTTCAGGGAACGTGGCTTTGAGGGATCGAGCAATGCCTCGACGTGAGGGCGTCCGAGAAATCGGTCCACCGCCCTGGCGTCGGGCACCATGACCCCCTCGGCAGTGTTCGAGTGGATAAAGGACTCGTAACAGAACATACCGGGCAGCCGCACCCGCGAGTCTTCGCAGATCTTGAAGAGCTGAATCCCCGTCTCGAGAACCTCCTGCGCGTCCTCGCAAAAGAGCTGGATCCACCCCGCCCGGTTCACCGCCAGGGCATCGTTGTGATCCGCGTACCGGCTGTGCGGGACCGAGATGGCCCGATTGACTACCGCCATCACGACGGGGCACCGGCCGCCCGAGGCGGTGTAGAGGTGCTCGGCCATGAAGAGGAGACCCTGAGAGTTCGTCGCGGTAAAAACCCGGCTTCCGCCCAGCGAGGCCCCCACGGCGGCGGCCATGGCGGCGTAATCTGATTCCATGTTGATGAATTCAGACTCGAGCAATCCCGACTCGACATCTCCGGCGATGACCCCGAGCATGGGGGATTGGGGGGTAATGGGATAGATCGGAATCACCTGGGGCTTCGAGAAACGTACCGCCCGGGCCGCCGTCTCGTTGCCGGTGAGAAGCTCTACCCTTCCCATCTCTTCTCCTCCATCTCCTCGTCCTCCCTCGCCTTGAGGTGGGCGAGGAGTGTCTCCTTCTTGCGGTGCACATGTTCCGCCACCAACCGTTCGGCCTGCTCCGGGTCCCGGTCCTTGATCGCCTGGAGGATCGCCCAGTGCTCCTGTAACCATTGCTTCCGGGCCCGGCCGACCTCCAGGGTGATCCGCCGGTAGCGTAGAATCTTGTCGTGGATCACCTGGAGGAGCTGCTGCAGCTGCGCGCTGCCGCTCAGGGCGTTGAGGCCGTCGTGAAACCGGGTGTTCCAACTCAAGAGTCGCTCGGGAGCTTCTGTGCCCACCAAGGCCTCGGATCGCCTCAGGACCTCCTCGACCTTCGCGATCCCCTCGGGCGTCGCCCGCTCGGCCGCCAGGCGGGCCGCGAAGCCCTCGAGCACCGCTCGGATGCGAAAGGTCTCCTCCACCTCCTCGAGCGACATCTCGCTCACGACCAGGCTGCTTCCCGGTCCCTTGGAGAGAAAGCCCTCCGCCTCGAGCCGTCGCATCGCCTCGCGGATCGGCGTCCGGCTGATTCCGAGGCGGCCGGCCAGCTCGGTCTCCACAATTCGAATCCCGGGGGCGAGTTCTCCACGGACGATGGCCTGACGGAGGGTGTCGTACACTTCTTCGCGCAGTGGACGGGGGACCTGGATTTTCACGGTGGGCCCCTGAGTGGAGGTATTCGAAGATAACTGTATACTGGATACAGTATACAGACGTGGCTGTCAATAGGAAAAAAGAAGTGGACCGGAGGTTCGAGTGGCCTCCGGTCCGAGACGCGACGGCATGCCAGGTTGCTTCAGGCAGAACGCAGACGAATGTCCTAACAAATCCTCTGGCGGGTCAAGGTTGCGGAGCGGTGGCTCGCTTCCTCACTTGGTCATACCATGCAAGACGATGATCTTCTCGGCAACATCCCCCTGCTCGCCGCGGCTCCATTCGATGCGTACACGGTCCCCAATCTTGATTTCCGAGAGACCGATCACCCGTCCATCCGCCTTCAGGACGGCGTCGGGCGACACCCTGGCTCCCACCGTCATGCTGTCACTTCCCCTGGGGATCTCGACCACGATCGTCCGGCTCGATGCCGTGACGGCGGCCACTGTTCCGGTATCCCCCCACTGCGCAGCCCCGGCCCAGGCCGCCCCCCCGATGAAGACCAGGCTTGCCATCATCGTAGCGAGACCCGTGCGACAACTCCTCCGTACCACTGCCATCACCCCCTCATTGCCTTTCCCACATTTCCCTCGACGCACGCGGGAGCCTGCCACCGCGACCCCCAAAATAGAAACTGTGTCAGGCTCCTCTCGTTGTCAATAGCTCTGAACCACACAAGTCTCTCTGACCTGCAGTGTCCTCATACTCGTCGGGTGATGCGTATGGAGGGTTGCCGGTCACCAGGGGGGAGGGTGCACGATTCCAGGTCACCGATGCGGCTTCGACCGACACCTCGAATTGCAGGCAGGATCGCGACAGGGACTGGACCAGTTCGAAATCAGATAGTTACGCCCGGAGGACACCTGGCACGCTGATTGCTACGGTTAATAATCGAAGGGGATCTCGATAGCCTCTCTCCTTCAAGATAGGGCCTCGGGGGCGGGCCTCTGACCCAAAGGGGAGCCCCCATTTTCTTTTTGTCTCACCCGCCGACTTTCCCCCCCCTCCTGAATAAAAAAGGAAACAGACTACTTTAATCTACAACATCATCTTGAGAGTAAAAGTCATATTCATACCTTATTCACCATGCATGCGTCGGGAAAGCACGAATAGCCCACGTAACATGAATGCCTGCTCACCCGTGCCAAGCCTTGGTGCAACCCCCAGGAACCTCTCCCTTGTTTCTGCCTAGCAAAGTCCCAGAAAGCCTCCTCCCCGAAAAAAAGAAAGCCCCGATGAAGCCTGCGGTCGGTGCCGAAGCTGCCGGACCGCCCCGCCGGTGAAAGCGGGACCATCGGGGCCGGTGGTGCCTGGGCCTTCCCAGGCAGCCACCCTGAGTTGTTACGGGTGCGCTGGCCTAGGAGGCCACCACCTCACAGATCACCATACATATTTCCACGACTGGATCACCTCCTCTCTCGGCGCACCCCACATCACGGGCCCAGTTCCCGTCAGCCCGAAACCGACCGCCGAAGTCGGCCTCGGACCTGGTCCGCCCTTGCCTGCCCCATTACAGGCGAGAACGCGAAGGGGCCTGTGTCCACCCCAACCGCGCCGCATCATAGTGCACTTGATCCAACCTGTCCAGCATTTCTTGCATCCCCACCCCAAATTTTTTTCCTTCCGACCACGTCCCTGACCTAGCGGATCGTGCACCTCTCCACTGGCTCCCCGAACTCTCGCCCCCGTCCGCACCGAAAGGTACATCGCACGCCTGACCCCCCGGCTTCATGGCGAGTCGCTGATGCGTCTTGGAATGAATCCCGAGCGCTTTATGGTAAGATGACGAACGAAGCATACGATATGGACGGCCTCCAAATTTGTTTCCGAAAATTACCCACGCGCTCCGGGACGAACCTGGGTTAGCTCTGGTGTGAAAGATGCACGACCGTTCAGGATCGCCGTCCATTACGCAATTCAAGAGGATCGGAGCGGATGGACGTCACAACGGATACGGTGGCGCGTCAGGAAGTTGTCACGGCGCTCTGCCGCCTGGGTCTCCTGGACTCGGGCGAGACGCCGCCCATGACCGCGCTCCGGGGCGGCGTGTCGTCGGACATCTGGCGTGTGGAACTCCCCCGAGGCCCCGTGTGCGTCAAGCGCGCGCTGCCGCGGCTCAAGGTCGAGGCGGTGTGGGAGGCGCCGGTAGAGCGTAACGCCTCGGAGTGCGCCTGGATCGAAACAGTCGCCGCGCTCTATCCGGATGCGGTCCCCCAGGTCATCGCCCACGACGCGGAGGCTGGCTTGTTCGTCATGAGCTATCTCGACCCCGTCGATTATCCGCTGTGGAAACGACGGCTCAGCGAGGGGGATGCCGATACGACGTTCGCCCGCCGCGTGGGCGCGACCCTGGCCGGCATCCACCGCGCCACGGCGGGCGATACCGGCCTGGCGGCGCGTTTTTCGACCGACGAGTTCTTTTACGCCCTCCGGCTCGAGCCCTACCTTGTCGCCACCGGCCGGCGCCATCCGGATCTTTCGGCGGACCTCCAGACCCTGGTTACCGCCACGGCCGGGGTGAAACGTGCCCTGGTGCACGGAGACATCAGCCCCAAGAACATCCTGATCGGGCCCCGCGGGCCGGTGTTTCTCGACGCAGAATGCGCCTGGTACGGCGACCCCGCCTTCGACCTCGCCTTCTGCCTCAACCACTTTCTTTTGAAATGCCTGTGGACGCCCCACGCCGCACAGCGTTTCCTGGCGTGTTTTACCGCTATGGCCGAAGTCTATCTTTCCGCCGCCGACTGGGAGCCAACGGCCGAACTCGAGGCGCGAGTCGCCCGGCTCCTCCCCGCCCTCTTCCTCGCCCGCGTTGACGGCAAGTCGCCGGTCGAGTACCTCACCGGCGAGTGCGACAAGGATCGGGTCCGCCGCGTGGCGCGGCCCCTGATTGCGGCGGCGCCCGGACGGCTTGAATCGGTGCGTGCCGCCTGGGCGAAGGAAATCGGGCCGTGACGCAGACCGAGATCGTCGCCCTGACTGGCCGTCGGGTCTGGGATTCGCGGGGCCGACCAACGGTCGAAGCCGAGGTGCGGCTCGCCGGTGGTGCGACGGGCCGCGCGATTGCCCCTGCCGGTGCATCGACCGGGTCGGGTGAGGCGGTGGACCTGCGGGATGGCGGTCCGCGCCTCGGCGGCACCGACGTCCGCCGCGCGGTCTCTCACGTGAGCGGCGAGATCGCGACTGCACTCACAGGCCTGGATGCCGCCGACCAGGCGGGCATTGACCGCGCCCTTATCGATCTCGACGGCACGCCGAACAAGGGCCGGCTTGGGGGCAACGCCCTCGTCGCCACGTCCATGGCGGTCGCCAACGGCGCGGCGGCGGCGGCAGGCCAGCCGCTCTGGCGGTACCTCGTGGGCGAGCGTAAGGCGGTCCTGCCCCTCCCGGAAATCCAGATCTTCGGCGGCGGGGCCCATGCCGGCCGGTCCATGGACATCCAGGACTTCATGGTCGTCGCTCCAGGCGCCGGCAGCTTCGACGAGGCGCTCGCGTGGACCGCCGAGGTCTATCACACGGCGGGGGCACTCATGGCCGAGGCTGGCCGCTTTTACGGAGTCGCCGACGAGGGCGGCTTTTGGCCCGCCTTTTCCACGAACGGGGAGCCGCTCGAGATGCTCGTCCGTGCCATCGAGGGCGCCGGCTTTACGCCTGGCGAGGAGGTTGCAATTTCCCTCGACGTTGCCGCCTCAGAGCTCGGCAAGGGCCGACGCTACCGGCTCGGCCTCGAGAGCCGCGAGCTCGACAGTGACGGCCTCGCGGAGCTCCTCATCGGCTGGCTCCACCGGTATCCCATCGTGTCGATCGAAGACCCGCTGGCCGAGGACGACGAAGAGGGCTGGGTGCACTTCACCCGGGCGGTCGGCGACCGCGTCCAGATCGTCGGCGACGACCTGCTGGTCACCAGTGCCGGCCGCGTGCGCCGGGCGGCAGAGCGAGGCGCGGGCAATGCGGCCTTACTCAAGCCCAACCAGGCTGGGACCTTGACCGAGACCCGGATGGCCCACGCCGCGGCCTGCGAGGCCGGGTGGGGCACCATCCTCTCGGCCCGCTCGGGCGAGAGCGAGGACGTTACCATCGTGCACCTCGCCGTGGGCTGGGGCGTCCGCCAGCTCAAGGTGGGGGCATTTGCCCGCTCCGAGCGTATGGCCAAGTGGAACGAAGCCCTCCGCATCGAGGAGGCGCTGGGCCCCGCAGCCCGCTTCGCCGGCGGCGACGTCTTTCGCAGTACGGGTCGAGGCTGAAGAACGGCACCCCTATCCGACCCGCGCCACGGCAGGGCCCGAATCAGGGAGAACGGAGGTGGGCACGGGACGAGGGGAGCAGAAAGAGAAACGATGAGTGAGTCGAGATTCTATCCGGCATCCGCACATCGCATGGGGGAGCTGGCCGAGCATCTCCGGGAGAAGTACGCGCTGGCCGGCTACGAAGTACAGGTCCTCCACGTCACGGAACGCGACAGAGGCCTGATCTTTCAGATGAGGCAGAAGTACAATGCGGACTGGAAAAAGGCTGCATCGCAACTGACCGGCCTGGATACCGCCGCGACCGTCACGATAAGGAGCGATGGGGAGGGTCTCAGTGTCGAGGTGGGAGGCGGAAAGTGGCTGGACAAGGCCGCCGTGGCCGGATTTGCAACCTTCGTGACCCTCGGGGTGTTGATTATCCCGGCGGGCATCGGTGCCTGGAAACAGCGCCGGCTCCTGAGCGATCTTGTGGTCGAGATCGACAACTTTATCAAGCGAAAGACACAGACGGAAGGGTGATCCGTGCCCGCACCCGCAGCTCCTGCGCGCCCGCCCCGGTTGGTCCACGCAGGGCTCTCGCGTCGCCCGGATCGATGGCGGGCCGCACCTCACTCGCCCAGTTCGCGGTCCAGGATCTCGTGCAGGAACCGATCAATAGAGACGGGATAAAACTTCACGTCTGGTGAGAGGATCAGGCCGGTGTCCAGGATCTCGCCCCGCGCCAATTCGTCGAGGATTCGCTCGATGCGGGCCTCGGGGTCCCCCTCGGCGGGGCGGATGGTGAGTTCCTCGCTCTCGAGGACCGCGTGCCGGCGGGCGGCATAGCGAAAGGCGAAGAGACGCCCGACGAGCGTCCGATCCATGATCTCGGACTCGCCGAACACTTCGCCGTAGGTCTGGCCGCCGCTCTCCGGTCGGATCACCAGGCGGGGGGAAACCCGGATCTTCCCCCGGACCTCGACGGCCCGGCGTTCCATTTCGACGTCCGGCCCCACCAGGATGTACGGGAGCACGTGATAGCCGACCACGATGTTGCTAATGGGCCTCCGCAGGACCCGTGTCTGCTCGAAGATGCCGCGGAGGAACATCGGGTCATATCGGCGATCGAACATAGGAATCCCCGATCCAAGGCCGGGAGCCCACAGCTTACGGGCCCCGAGCGGGATGTTTCTCCGGCGCAGCATGGAAACCTGCACCCTTGTGGTGACCAACTGCTCGAGCAGAGAGCAATTCCAACCCATTATCCACATCTTGTAGAAGCACGTCAAGGCGGACGGGGGTCCGAATGACTTTGCCTGCCGCCAAGCCACCCACACCTGAAGCCATCGCCCCACCGGACTATATACCCCCGTTGGCAAGATACCACGCGAGGGTGCACACTCCGCCCATCCGGGATCATTGATCAGACGGAGGAATCGAGGGTGGGCACCCTTTCGAGCGGTCCAATTTAGGCCCAAGAATTGCAAAGTTTGCCACTGGTATGGAGATCTTTCCTTTTAGATAGGCAGCATGCCCGAGAATGGACCGGTTTACGTCCAACGAAGAGTTCTTTTCGCTCGTCGGCCAAGTCGCTGATCGCTTGCGAGCCGAAGGCCTCACAGCGGAAGCAAACTCTCTTCACCGAATCCTTCACGAAACAGCACGGACGACCTCCTCCGAACTGTTCGGTGAGCTCGGCCTTGCCATTCTTGGTGCCCAACGGAGGGCCGGAGCCTCGGTCTCGCCACAATCAGCCAAAGACATCGAGCAATGCGTTGTCGTATTCCGAGAGGTATAGCCCACACTCGAAGGGTGATGGGGATGCAACGGAGGGTGCCGAGCCTGTCGCTTGTCGCATTGGTCGGAGCGCTCCTGGTGGCCTCTAATCCGACGGGGCCACCGAAGCTTTCTCCCTACACGAGGTCCGTGTTTCAGCCCGGCCAGGTCTGGACCTATAAGACCCGGCCCGGTGAAGAGGGGTCTCGGATCATCATCGGGCGGGTCGAGTCCGCACCAATCATCGGAACGATCGTCCACATCAAGGTTGTCGGGGTAGCGGTCAAGAACCCACGATCCCCAAAGGGTGTGAGCACCGAAATCTCCCACATTCCCATGACGGAGGAGGCACTGGCGGATTCCGTGCGAGAGCGCGTACAGGAGGAACTCAGCCTGGAGGGGTTCGAGGAGGGATATGCGGCCTGGCGAGAGTCGTGGGATCAAGGAAGGGGGGCTGCATTCTCTGACCCGGTTGCAGACGTCATCGGACTCGTCGAACAGACCTTGAACCGATAGGTACCCTTCGACCGCACATGAGAGGAGGTAGCCATGAAGATAAGAGGTATTACACTCGTCACTCTATGTGTATTGTTTAGTTTTGTCCTGTGCCAGGCAGCGGTGGCAGACCAGGCCGCCGAGAAGGCGGCCTTTCGCGCTGCCAATGCATGGTTAGCCTTGGTCGACAGCGGTAACTATTCGAAGAGCTGGGAGGCTGCCGCCGCGTATTTCAAGGCGGCGGTGACGAAGGAGCAGTGGCAGGCCTCCATGATGGCTGCGCGAAAGCCACTAGGAAAGGCCCACTATCGGACGCTCAAGTATAAGAAATACACCACCACTCTCGCCGGTGCGCCGGATGGGGAATACGTCGTGATTCAGTTCGCGACATCCTTCCAAAACAAGAAATCCGCCATAGAAACCATCACACCGATGCGCGACAAGGATGGGAAATGGCGAGTCGCCGGCTACTATATAAGATGACCATGCATCAAAACTTAAGGATCGTATTCGCAATATGCGTCCTCGGTGCGTCTGGCTGTGCAGGTGAGCCCGGCTGGACCAAGGTGCCTCAGGGTGCCGAGATGCTCTTTTGGGAATGGCAGTCGTGGGAAACCGGTGGAGGCCGACACAGATTAACCCTGTGGAAAGATGGCCGCTCGCAGATCATGGTGGTGCCAGATGCCTACACTCGTGGCCAGCCCGAGAGGTACCAGCCCCGTCAGGGATGGAAAATGGTCGAAGGGACTGGCGGGGTATTCTTTGTCCGGGAACCGGCATTTCCAGAAGATGCCGCGAGGGACAAGTTTCTGAAGGCCTTCGAGGCAGGGATTCATCTTCTCGAGACGTTCCGACCCGATTATGTGGATGGCAGCGGGACTCTGGTAGGGATACAGATCGATGGCAAGCTCAAGGAAACCGTCATTCCCATGTTTAGTGACAAGAATAAGGGGACGCGGAACCACAAGCGATTCCTCGCCGTCTCCACTATCCTCGCTAATTTCGACGCCGCCGCCTACGATTTGTCAAAGTAGGGACTTCGGGTAGCGCATTATGTCCTGGTACGGTATTCTATGGTCATGCATCCTTGAAATGAGTAATGTGAGAAGGTCGCTTTAGCTCTCCCTACTGAACGCCACCACCGAATCACCCACTCTCTACCAAGGCGCTTTGCAATATTGGGCAACGATGGTAGCCTAGTTTTCACGAGTGGGTTCCTGCCTTCCCCGGTACTAGATTGGTAGAAGAGAGAGTGATATGGCAAGCACAGCCAAAACCATGGCGGGCAAGACCTGTATGGTGACCGGGGCCAATGCCGGGATTGGGAAAGCGACTGCCCTGGGGCTGGCGCAGATGGGCGCGACTGTAGTCATGGTCTGCCGGAGCCGCGAGCGGGGCGAGGCGGCCCTGGCCGAGATCACGCGCGAGAGCGGGAACGACGCGGTCTCGTTGCTGCTCGCCGATCTCTCTTCGCTAGCCGCAATTCGCCATCTCGCCGAAGCGTTTAAGGCCAAATACCCCACCCTGCACGTCCTGATCAACAACGCAGGGATCATCCCAAGGAAACGCACCGTCACCGTGGATGGTCTCGAGACCCAGTTCGCCGTCAATCACCTTGCCTATTTCCTCCTGACGAATCTGCTCCTTGACCGGCTCAAGGCCAGCGCCCCAGCCCGGATTGTCAACGTCAGCTCCCAAGTCCACAACGGCGCTTCCATCGACTTTGGGGACCTGCAATCCGAGCAATCCTACCGCCCCACCCGTGTCTATGCGTGGACGAAGCTCGCCAATGTGCTGTTCACCTACGAACTGGCCCGCAAGCTCGAAGGAACCGGGCTGACCGCCAACTGCCTGCACCCCGGCTCTGTCGCGACCAACCTGCTGGCTGATTATCTGCCGGGTCCGCTTGGATTCATAACAAAGATCGTCGGTGTGAGCCCCGAAAAAGGCGCGCGAACGTCCCTCTACCTGGCGACTTCGGCAGAGGTGGAAGGAGTCACCGGAAAGTATTTCGTGAACCAACAAGAAGCTCAGTCCTCGAATCTGTCATATGATAAGAGTCTTGCCAGCCGACTGTGGCAGGTGAGCGCCGAGCTGACCGGATTGCCCGTATCCGCCTAGCCAAAGATGTCCGTTCCTCAGATCCAAGTGCGCAAGGATGGGATGCTCTCCGCTTTAATTGATTCCTCGTGAAGGTCCTTGACACGGTCAGCAGACATAAAGGATGATCCTCAGTGGGGCCCGGCGTGTCTGGTTCGGCCCCCGAGAGACACACCTTTTCGTGGAGGGAAAGAGATGGCGAAATCGGCCAAGCCGATTCCCGATGGTTTTCGTTCGGTGACGCCGCACCTGATCGTCCGGAACGCGGGTGAGGCGATCGCGTTCTACAAGCAGGCCTTCGGAGCCCAGGACATTTCCCGCATGCCCAGCCCGGATGGAAAATTGCTACACGCCGAAATCAGGATCGGCGACTCTATCCTCATGCTCTGCGACGAGTTTCCCGCGTGGAACTGTCTGGGGCCCCAATCGCTCGGGGGTTCCCCCGTGGGCATTCACATATACGTCCGGGATGCCGATGCTTTTTTTACACAGGCCGTGGCGGCCGGGCCTGCTGTCAAGATGCCCCTCGAGGAGGCGTTCTGGGGAGACCGGTTCGGAAAGGTCACAGATCCCTTCGGCCACGAGTGGTCCATAGCCACCCGCACGCGGGACCTCACCCCCGAGGAGATTGAGAAAGGCGCTGAAGCCTATTTTTCCTCGCCCCCGGGCGGCCAGACACAGTAATGTCCCCACCCCGCCTTCCACCCGACCGACCTCGCCGGCTCCTGAACGCCAAAGCTTGGTGGCAGACACAAGCATTCCGTGACCTCTTCTAGCAGTGAAGTGGGGATGTAATGAAACTGAAGAGAAGCGCCAACGCGGCGAGAGAGCACATCAACGAAATGATCGTCTCGGGTACCATCCTGCTCGATACAGTCACCAGTGAGTACCTCGCCGCAAAGGACTCCGGGGCGTTCGCTGAAAAAGAGCATATACCGCGATGGCAAGACCAATATATCGATTGGTTCCACAAGTGTTTGGCTGTTCTGCAAGAGGTTTTTCCCACCCCCGTCGAAGCCATCCGCGTCAAGAACGCCCAACCAGCCTCATCGTTTAAAAGCGGTGCCAACATCAAATGGAGCGGTTTGACCAATGACATAAAAGCCAAGCTGGCTGCGCTGGAGTCCGTCATCAACGCCGTCAAGGACTACTCGGTGGAAATGACAGAAGAGTTGTTCATTGAAGATATTGATTCCTTTGCAAAAGCACGGGATATCAATTCACGACAGGCAAAGCGATTCCTGCCGCTGGACCTCTCGAGAGACCAAATACGAACCTTCCTCGAGGAAATAACCGGAGAGCCTTTCGACCAACCGGACGGAGATGCCGAGACGAAAGATGCAATTACCTCACACGTGAATGTGGGGGTAGAACGGCTGCGAGCCGCTTTCCTGCTGAAAGGCCGGGGAACGAAGGGAAAGCTGACCGTCAAGAAATGCGGGAAGACTGGCGATCAGATCGCGAGGCTCGTCGAGGCCGCTGCCGACCTCTACACGATCGTCCACGTGAATGACATTGATGAAGGAGTCATACAGAATTTAAAGGGCAAGGTCCGCTCACTGAACGATCAAGGAAAGACCTGCCGGATGTGCATCATCGACGGCACGGACATCGCCCGGATCCTGCTGGCATACGGCAAGATCCCGCAGTAGTACGTCACTTTGAAATGCCTCATCGCGCGCAAGCCATCTTTGCTTCCGACAATTCCGAGGTGGGTACAAAGGCGCTTCACCCTCTGTTTACGACGGCGTACTGCGTATGCCGCCGTGCGCCGCCGTTCGACACCTGCGATGAGACGTTTCATAGCACGTACATCGGCCAGCTACGCGAGCCTCGCACTCGTCGTATCGGTTCCCCTCCCCGGATCTGGGAGGACACGAGGCTGCGGGAGCAACATGAAGAGTGGATCAGCCGATATTCGTGAAAGCCCGCTCACCTCGGGTTCGAGCTCACGGCCTCGAATCCGCTGAAAGGAGGGGGGATTGGCCGGCACGGAGAGACGATCGGCCAGGTTGAGATCGTCGAAGGGATACATAGCGGACGCCGCCACAAGGACGGAAGCCAAAATGTCCCAACCCCGCGGGAAGCGAGAATTTTCTTACGGCTGGGTGGTCGTGTTTGCAGGCATGATCATCACGCTGGTCATTTACGGCATCATCGCCTCCCTCGCCGTCTTCTTCAAGCCGTTGGTCCAGAGCTTTCAGTGGAGCCGAGCCCAGACCTCACTCATCTGGGCGGGCAACTGGGTGACGTTTGGCGTGCTCAGTTTGGTCATCGGGCCGCTCACCGATCGTTTTGGCGCCCGGAGAACGATGCTGGCCGGGGGATGCATCTTTAGTCTGGGAATCCTTCTCAGCAGCCAGGCAACCTCTCTCTGGCACCTCTTCTTTCTCTTCGGCATGCTCGGGAGTGCGGGTCGAGCAGCCACGTGGACCCCGCTGGTGGCCACCGTCACGCGGTGGTTCGAGCGGCGGCGAGGCCTGGCCCTGGGACTCGCCCAGTCCTACCAGCTCGGAGCGCTCGCCCTTGCTCCGTTGACTGCCTGGCTGGTAACCGCCTATGGGTGGCAGCGGGCCTTCACCCTGCTGGGTATGCTGGCGCTGGTGACGATCGTGCCCCTCACGTTTTTCATTCGCGAACCCCCAGGAAGTGCTGCGTCTCTGCTCCAGGGAAACGTGGCAGCCGGTCAATCCGACGACTTCTCTCTCCGCCAGGCTTTGGGCACCCGAGCCTTCTGGTCGATGAAACTCATGGTGCTGGGCTGCTGCGTCTGCCACTCCTTCCTTCTCCTCCACCTCGTGAACCACCTGACCGATCAGGGAATCGCAATCACCCGCGCGGCGGCCATCTTTGGGACGATGGCCGCCGCCGGCGCGCTCGGCAAGATCGCAAACGGCATCTGTGCCGACCGCTTCGGCGCCAAGCCCGCCATCGCCGCTTTTCTCTTCGTCCAGGGCTTGGGAGTCTTGCTGTTCCTGCACCCCGATCAGGCCTGGCTCCTGTACCCCGGGGCAGTCGTCTGGGGCATGGCCCAGGGGGGACCAATGACCTGCTACCCGATGCTCTACCGGGAATATTTCGGGAAGCGCCACCTGGCGACCCTGATGAGCGGTTTCTATGCCATGGCGGGCCTGGGCATGGCGTTGGGGGGCTTGCTCGGCGGGATACTTTTCGATGCCACGAACGGCTACCATGTCTCCTTCCTCATCAGCCTGATCGGGGGTCTCGGAGCGGCCCTCATCGCCACGACTCTGCAGCCGCCCGATGGGCTCCTGGCGGCAGAGGCGAGGGGGATCGAGGAGAGCCCCGCGCCAGCGTAGTTGAAATGAATCTCCACAGGTTCGGGATTTTGTTCCTCATTCTTGTCCTGTGGCCTTGTGCGAAGGCCGCGGCGGGGCAGGCGGTGGGGCACTGCCGGCCGCCCCCGGCGGACGTGGCGTTCCCATCAGACTTCCCGGTCTTACGGGACCAGGAATGGGGATACCGGCTCGGCGGATGGGGGGGCCTCGCCAGGGGACATCCCCTACACCACCACCCGGTCATCTTTGTCCACGGCAACACGCGTGATGCCGGCGATTGGGATGAGCCGGGGCGGAGCGTGAAGAAACGCTTCCTGGACGCGGGCTATTCGCTGCAGGAGCTCTGGGCCCTTTCGTACAACGGCAAGGCAACCAAGGAGAACCCGCCCGCCTTCCGGTGTCGGACAGACAACCAAACCAACATCCCCGATCTGGCCGCGTTCGTGAAGGCGGTCCTAGCCTATACCGGCGCGGCAAAGGTGGACCTGATCGCCCACTCCCTGGGTGTCACCATCGCCCGGGGCATGCTATCGACCCATCCCGAGCTGTCTCAGGTCATCGAGGAATTTGTGGCCATCGCCGGTCCGAACCATGGGACGACTCTCTGCCGCCGTCTCTGGTTGATCTGGGTTGTCGGGTGGAACGATTTCATGGGATGCAACGAGTTGGCACCCGGTTCGGCCTGGCTCCGGAGTTTGAACGGTTCTCACGGTGAAAGGGAAGCACCTGCCCCGACGCGATACCTGACCATTTATGATGGGACAGGGAGCGACTTCTTCTACCTCTCCTGGTTGTTTCTGTTACCCGTGGGGGACCAGGACAGTCCCGCCCTGAAGGGGGCAGAGAACGTGAAGATGCCGGGACTGACCCACGACGAGCTGAGGACAGACGATCAGGCCGTCGCCACCTACCTCCGTTTTGTTCGGCAGGAAGAACCCCTCCACAGGGGTGATCGCTAAAATCGCTTTGGGATCAGACAGCTATGATCTATAGTTGAGCATCACCCCCGCGGTGGGGAATCGGCGAGGTGTTCGACGGAGACGGCGAGGAGCCGATTGGCCGCCTGTCGCCCGTGCTGGCATAGCACCTGCAAAATCCAGGACGAGCTATAGGGGGAGCTATGCGGAATCGCCCAATCTTGGTCGTTGACGACGATCCCCGGTCCTGCGAGCTGGTGGCTGCCATCCTCACGAACGCAGACTTCGATGTCCTCTCGGCCGCCGACGGCCCGGCAGCAATCGAACTGGCCCGCACCGCGTACCCTGCCGTCATCATCCTGGACATGATGATGCCCGAGATGGACGGCATCAGCACATTGCAGCGCCTGAAACGGGATCCCGCCCTCAAAGATATTCCCGTGATCGGCGTCACCGCCTCAATGGACTTGACGTACACCGAGAGGGCTTTTCGGGCGGGAGCCCAGTTCTTTCTCCCGAAGCCTTTTCGTGCGACGAGCCTGCTCCGCGTGGTGGAGTTGGCCGCCGACTCGGCTCACCGCGACACCCCGATGCATCGCCGCCGCCGCCATCCCCGTCACCCGGCGGAGGTCCCCGTCTGCTGCTTTGTCCACGGGGACAAAGACACGACCTGGGAAGTCATGGGGAAGACAGGCAACGTAAGTCTCGGCGGCATGCTGCTCTTGCTGCCCCAAACATTGGTACCCGGGACCGCCCTTCAACTCGGGCTGGGGCTTCCCGAAGGCCCCATTACTGCCAAGGGCTCAATAATGTGGCAGCACCCCGAACCCATGAGCGAGGGGAATTTTCATCACGGGGTCCGGCTTCTCGGCTTTATGGAAGACGCCGGCCTCTTACGGTACCGACGCTACCTCAGCAAGATAGGTACGGCGGCTACTTCGTAAATGTGCCGCCAGCCTCCCAGCCGCATCCCCTCCCCCTCCGGCCACCGCGAAAGTCTCATCCCACCAGAAGGCCCCTCCGGGCGAGACACTTCAATGCTTGCGGATCAGGACTGACCAAATTGTGACGGGGATGAACGTAAGGGGAACCGTGTGAACCCCGCAGGGGAAAATAGCTAGGGGATGGTGAGGGCAACCTTGCAGGCGGTGGGATCCTTGACGGCGGCCTCGAAGGCGTGGGAGACCTGGTCCAGCGGAAAGCGGTGGGTGATGAGCGGCTCAACGCGGACCATCCCCTGGGCGACCGGCACCAGCGAGCGCTGCAGCCACCAGCGCCGGTCCGGCCCCACCCGGTGCATCAGGGCGAGCGTCCGGATATCGAACCCATCGTCGTGCCAGCGCGAGACATTTAGTCGGACGGGATCCACGATCCACGAATAAATACCCAGGATTCCCCCGCTCCGGAGAATGGCGCTCGCCGTGTTCACCGCCTGTTCGCTCCCCGCCGCCTCGATCACAACATCCACACCCCGCTTGTCCGTCCACCGCATGATCTGCTCAACCGGGTCCTCCTCGCCCGAGTGGATGCACCGGTCCGCCCCGAGCGATTCGGCCAATGCGAGCTTCTCCGGGACGACGTCGACGGCGATCACCCGGTGGGCCCCCTTGCCCTTGGCCACCTGGGCGATCACCTGCCCGGCGAACCCCATCCCGACAACGGCGACCCAATCGCCCAGCTCGACCCCAGACTGAAGCCCGGCATACATGGCGCAGGAAAGCGGCTCGCCGAGGGCGCCAACCTCGGGGGAGATCCCGTCGGGAATCTTGAGGACCCCTGCGTCGGGCGCCACCCAGTAGTCGCCCATCACATTATGCCAGCCGAGGACCATCACCCAGTCGCCGGGGGCGAATTCCCTCACCTCTCCCCCGACCTCAATCACCTCGCCGCCCCCCTCGTGACCGAGGGGCAACGGAAAGCCCGTGTGCCGCTCGGCAAATCCCTTGCCTTTGGCGACCGGGTTCGGGGGTGGTCGCTGGCCCTGAAAGAACATCTTGTCGGTCCCACAGATCGAAGCCTGAAATCCCCTGACCAGGACATCGCGGGGGCCGACGCTGATCTCACGCTCCCGGAGCTCTACGCGACCCGGCTCGATCAGATACACGCTGCGGATCTTCATCGCGCCCTTACTTCTTGACCAGCTTTTTCGCCTCGGCGACGATATTCTCTTTCGACAGGCCGAACTTCTGATAGAGGGCTGCCGGGTCTCCCGACTCTCCGAAATCCCGAACGGCGATCCGCCGGACGATCCCTTCGCCTCGCTCGGCCACCACCTCGCAGACCGCGCCTCCCAGTCCTCCCCTGAGGCCGTGATCCTCGACGGTCAGGATCCGCCCCGAGCGCTGGATGCAATCGCGAATCAGCTCCTCGTCGATGGGTTTGAGGGTGTGGATGTTGACGGCCCGCACATCGAGGCCCTGCCCTCTCAACTCCCGCGCAGCCTCACGGGCGTTATAGACGGTGCCGCCCGTGGCCATGATCGTGAGGTCCCGCCCCTCCCCTTCGCCGGCATCCAGGATCACGCCCTTCCCGAACTCGAACCGATAGTCGGGGGGATTGACGTCCTCCACCTTTTGGCGGGTAAGACGGAGAAACACCGGACCTTGGTGCTCTGTGATGTACTCCACCACCCCTTCGGTCTCGACGGCGTCACCGGGTTGGATGACCGTCATATTGGGAAGAGAGCGCATGAGGGCGATGTCCTCAAGCGCCATCTGGCTATACCCGTCCTCCCCGATCCCGATCCCCGCGTGAGTCCCCACGATCTTTACGTTGGCGTGGTTGTACGCGAGCGAGACCCGGATCGTCTCGAAACGTCCCGCTACAAAACTGGCAAACGTGCAGAGAAAGGGGATCCACCCCTCGAGGGCCAGGCCGGTCCCGATCCCGATCATGTTGGCCTCGGCCACCCCGACGTTGAAGGATCGGTCAGGATATTTTTCCACGAACTTTACCGTGTTGGTCGACTTGGCCAGGTCGGCATTGATGACGACGACCCGATCGTTCTTAGCCGCGACCTTGAGCAAGGCCTCGCCGAAGGCAACCCGTGTGGCCTTTCCCCCCATTGTCCACTCCTCGTAGACCGATGACCGGTGTCCGACGACCGGCGACAGTGTAACCGGATCACGGTTCATAGTTCATGGTTCACGGCAAAAGCCGGATCCTGAATTTCCGAACCATGAACCGTTAACCATGAAACATGGGCTATTCCCTATCAGCCGTGAACCCTCTAGCGTAAACTATGAACCGACTAGCCGTAACCTAGGTCCAATACCCAACACCTAATACCCGATACGCAATACCCTGATTGCGGACGGCTGATTACTGACCGCTGATTGCGACTCCCCCTCAGAGGGGTGCGGCTAAGATTTCCTGAATGGCGCGCTCGCCCTGTTCCCGATTGGGTGCTTTGCCGTGCCAGTCAGGATTGTTCTCCATGAAGGATACGCCCTTCCCCTTGACCGTGTCGGCGATGATGACGGTCGGCCTGCCCGTGACCGCTTCGGCTTGCTCGAGTGCTTCCAGGACCGCGCGGATGTCGTGCCCATCGATATGGATGACATGCCAGCCGAAGGCCTCCCACTTGGCCCGGAAAGGTTCAAGGGCCAGGGTCCGCTCGACAAAGTCGTCATTCTGGATCCCGTTCCGATCCACGACGGCGCATAGGTGGTCCAGTTCGTACTTCGGGGCGAGCATCGCCGCTTCCCAGACCTGGCCGGCCTGGCACTCTCCGTCCCCGAGCAATGCGTAGACCCGGTACGTCTTCCGGGCCAATCGCCCCGCCAGCGCCATCCCAATGGCGATGGAGAGGCCCTGGCCCAGGGAGCCGGCGGCCGCCTCGACACCCGGGAGCCGCGCACCGGGCTCCCCCGGATACGGATGGCCCTGTAGGCGACTCCCCAGCTTCCGCAAGGTCAGGAGCTCCGCCGCCGGAAAGTACCCCGCCTTGGCCAATCCGGCGTACAGGACCGGGCAGCAATGGCCCTTGGAGAGGACAAAACGGTCCCGGTCGAGCCAGAAGGGATTATCGGCGCGGTGGCGCATCTTGTGGAAGAGGAGGGCGGTGACGATCTCGGTGGCGGAAAGGGACCCACCCGGATGCCCCGATCCGGCCTCGGTGAGCATCCGGATGATGTCGACCCGGATCTCTTGGGCGATCTTTTTCAGGTGCTGGATTTCGACGGTTGCCTGGGGCATGAGACCTCCGGAAAATCCGCTCCATTGTCTCCACGCGGGTGAGAGCTGTCAACAAAAATGAGAAGGAGGACCGCCCCAAGAGTGCCCGTCAGGCCAACGGCTGGGAACACGTTGCGAAGGGAATCGGGGACCGGGGGCGTACTTCCACCTCTTGCGAGGACTTGTACGATCTGGTACCCTAGATTCAAGAGCGAACGAGGAGGAACAATGGCTATCCTGAAAATTGCCCAAATGGGGAATCCGGTGCTCCGCCGCCGGGCCGAGCCGGTGCCGGTCCAGTCGATCAAGTCGCCGATTCTGCAGAAATTCATCGAGGACATGATCGAGACCATGCGCGAGTATAACGGCATCGGGTTGGCCGCGCCCCAGGTCCACGAATCGCTCCAGGTTCTGGTCATCGAGGCCCAGGAGAACCCTCGCTATCCCCAGGCACCCAATATTCCCCTCACGATCCTCATCAATCCACGGGTGGAGCCTGTAAGCGACGAGGTGGAAGAGGACTGGGAAGGGTGCCTCAGCATCCCGGACATCCGTGGAAAGGTCCCCCGGCATCGCGAGGTGCGGGTCCGGGCCTACGATCGGGGGGGCAAAGAGCTCGACTTTTCTACCAAGGATTTTTTCGCCCGGGTGATCCAGCATGAACACGATCACCTGCAGGGCATTCTCTTCCCGGACCGCATGCCGAAGCTCGATACGCTAACATTCATGCCCGAGTACCACCGGTACTGGGCAAACGAGTAACGGCGAAAAGGGAGCCTCCCGTGGGACAGGACGGCAAGACGATCCTGGCCTTCATTCCAGATCTCTTTTTTTCCACCAGGATTCGGGATACGGCAACACATCTGGGGCATCGGGCAACGCTCTCCCGCACGACGGATGATCTTATCCAGAAGGCGCAGGAGCTCTCTCCGGCCCTCCTGATTGTGGACCTGACCGCCGAGGGGATAAGCCTCGAAGGGCCACTGATGCATCTGCGAGCTGCAGCCGAGACCGTCCCCGTCCTCGCCTTCACCACGCATGCCGCCTGGAAGCAGACGGCACCCCTGCACGGTCTCTGCAGCCAGGTGGTGACCAAAGAAGCCCTCGCCCGCGACCTTCCCGCGCTCCTGGGGAAGTACCTCGGCGGAGCGACCCCCTAATCGGGGTAAGAAAGCATGACACACCGAAGCCGCCTCTATGACCTCCATCAATCCCTCGGGGCCGCCTTTCGAGACCAGGGCGGATGGGCGCTTCCCGATCGCTACCAGGACCCGGTCCAGGAACACCGCGCGGTTCGTGAAGCGGTGGGCGTGCTCGACCTTTCCTTCCGGACCCTGTATCGCGTCACCGGCGCCGACCGCACCCGGTTCCTGAACGGAATGCTCACCAATGACCTCAGCAAGCTCGAGGAGGGCCAGGGCTGCTACGCCTGCATCCTGACCCCTCAGGGCAAGATCGTGGCTGACCTCGAGGTGTACGCCCTGCGCGACTGCCACCTTTTGGAGTTGGATGCTCGGTGGAAGGAGGGGGCGCTGGATCACCTGAACAAATATGTCATTGCCGACGACGTCACCTTCGAGGAGCTGGACCATTACACCCTGCTGGCCGTGCAAGGACCGGGGGCACCGATCCTCCTGGGACGCGTCCTGCCCGGCGCCAGCCTGCCGGGCGAGGAACAACGATGTGTCGAGGTGACCCTCGACAATCACGTCTGCCGGGTGATCCGGGCCTCGATCACAGGAGAGGACGGATACAAGCTCGCAACTCCCCAAGACAGGGCCGAAGTCGTGTGGCAGACTTTTCAAGAGGGGGGCGCCACCCCGGCGGGGATGGCCGCGCTGAACAGCCTTCGGCTGGAGGCCGGCATTCCTTGGTTCGGCGTGGATTTTAACGAAGGAAACTTTCCCCAAGAGGCGGGGATTGAAGACAAGGCGGTCAGCTTCACCAAGGGATGCTACATTGGGCAGGAGTTCGTCATCCGGATCGCCCACCGGGGGCATGTCAACCGGCGGACCTCGGGGCTGACCATCGGGCATGAACCGATCCCCCGCCCGGGGGACCGGGTCCTGCACGGGGACAAAGAGGTGGGGCACATTACCAGCGCCGCCCTCTCCCCCACCCTCGGAACGATTGTTGCCTTGGGGATGCTGCGGCGTGAGTCCCAGGAGCCGGGGACGGTCGTTCACGTCGAGAGCCAGGGAGAGCGTCGCCCCGCCGAAGTCACCCCCCTCCCCTTCTACCGCCGCCACGCCGGGTGACGGAGGGAGATGACCGCCGACCGCTGATTGTTTTCTTGCGGGGTGGTGTGGCACTCACGGCAGAGTCCAAAAGCAACGAACGTCGGCCCGCCGGAAGTATCATCTGGACACAGGAGGGTAAAGATCACGATGCTCTACTACATGGTTGAATTTGATCCCCGGCCCGGCGTCAACCGGACGCAGGTCACCCAGGCCTACCGGAAATTCGTCCATCACTTTCAGGGGACTTTCCCCACGATCAAGTTCATCGGCTTTTTTGCCCGGGATATTCTCCTCGGTTCACGTCCCCAGTATTTTGCCCTGTGGGAGGTCCCGAATTACGCCACCCTCGACGCCTGGAAGCGGGCTTTCTCTGCCGACAAGGAGGGTCGGAATGTCAGCAATGAGCTCAACGAGCTCGGCATGAACTGGGATGCCAAGATGGTGTCCAAAATCAACTTGGAATAAGCCGTCAGCGGTCCGCTGTCAGCAGTCAGCAGAACACGTGCTAACAACTGCCAGCCGTGAGCGTCTAAGAGTTGAAGGCTGATTGCTGGCAGCTGAATGCTGATGGCTCAGGAGCGGCGTTTGCCGACGGCCGACTGCTGACAGCCAAGTGAGAGGTGACTCATGAATTATCTCCGGAAATCAGACTGGGCGATTCCGGAACGAGATGCAACGCCCGAGTCGCTTTTCTTTAGCCGCCGGCGCTTCCTGATGGGTACGTTCGGGGTGCTGGCAGGCGGCATCGGAGGAGGAAACGCGCTTGCTGCCGCCGCCGAAAAGACGTCCAAGGCGCCAAAGGACCGAACCCTTGGCCTGTACCCCGCGGCGAGGAATCCGCGTTTCACGCTGGATCGACCGCTGACGGAAAAATCCGTTGCCGCCACCTACAACAACTATTATGAGTTCGGAAGTGGCAAGACGGTCCACGTGCTTTGCCAGCGCCTGAGGACGCGACCCTGGCAGGTGCGCGTCACAGGCCTCGTTCGAAAGCCCCGCGTGTTCGACATCGACGCCCTGATCCGCTCCATGCCGCTTGAGGAGCGCCTCTACCGCTTCCGATGCGTCGAGGCGTGGGCGATGGCGGTCCCCTGGACCGGCTTCCCGTTCTCGGCCCTCATGAAGGTCGTCGAACCCACGAGCGAAGCGCGGTTCGTGAAGCTCACGACGTTCCTCGACCGCTCGGTGGCGTACGGCCAGCTCCGGTTCTGGTATCCATGGCCGTACGTGGAAGGATTGACCATGGAAGAGGCGATGAACGAACTTGCCATCCTGGCCACCGGCATTTACGGGAAGCCGTTGCCCAAGCAGCACGGGGCGCCCCTGCGCCTGGTGGTCCCTTGGAAGTACGGCTTCAAGAACATCAAGTCCATCGTTGCGATCGAGTTTGTCAAGGAGCGTCCGAAGAGTTTTTGGGAAATTCTGGGTCCCGACGAGTACGGTTTCTGGGCCAACGTGAACCCCGAGTTCCCCCACCCGCGGTGGTCCCAGGCGACCGAGCGTATGATCGGCACGGATGAGCGGCGCCCCACCCAGATCTTCAACGGGTACGGCAAGTGGGTCGCGTCCCTGTACCCGAACGTCACCGACCGCCGCTATTTTATGTAAACCCGCCGCAGTCAGCCGTCAGCTATCAGCCATCAGCACAACCGTGATAGCCGCCAGCGGTCACCCATCGGCAGGGCCGGGGCGAGTCGGCCCTCGCTTCGCCTGATGAGGCTGGACGGGCTCTTCGGCTGTTGGCGCCGGTGCTGAACTGGAACATGAGTCAAGCGGAGACTTGACCCCTTTGCGTGACCCCTTTGCGCCCCCTTTGCGATGATGCGGTAGCCCGGTCGCAAACACGCCGCGACGACCCACCATGCGCCACTGGTTAGAAATCGTAATGTAAAATTCTTACGATATCAAAGTCTGGCCGCGAATTTCCCACCCAGTTTGGCCCCCACCGGGGGCATGGGAGACGAAGGAGTGGGTCATCGCGCTCCCTTCCGCGCGGCCGGTTCTGCCAGCAGAGCCTCGATGAGCGCCCGGACCTGGGCGGTGCTCCAATCTCGGGGTCCAATGGCCAGAGCGACAGCCCGTCCGTCCCGGCCGATCAGGAAGGTGGTCGGCAGGCCGATAACTCCGTACGACACCTGGATCGCTCCGCTCGGGTCCAAGACAAGAGGAAAGGTCAGGCCCAGTTCCCTGGCATACTGCTGGATGGCCCGTCTCCCCTCGCGGACGTTAATCCCCAGGACCGTGAAGCCCTGCACTGCGAGCTCACGGTGCAGTTGCTCGAACATCGGCATCTCGGGCCGGCACTCCTGGCACCAGGTGGCCCAGAAGGTCAGGAGGACGACTCTCCCCTGCAGCCCAGCCAGCGAAACCGTCTCGCCTTCCGCAGTGCGGCCACCGAAGTCAGGAGGTTTCGTGCCGGGAGGATAGCCGGATAGGTTGAGGGTCCCCAGCAGGTCCGTTGCAGCCGGCTGGCCTACCGCCGGAGTGCTGAGAATGGCCACAAGGGCAACGAGCACCCACGCCAGCACATGTCTCCCAGGCGGCACCGGCAGATACCGCTCCCTTCTTTCCGTCACCGGCTCGCCGAGCTGCCACATCGCCAGATCGCGCATGACCCTGCCCATCCCCTTCGCCTCGGCGTTCCGGTCGCAAGCACCCCTTAGGGCTTTCCCGCGATTTCCCGGACCGCCTTCAGGATCGGTTCGGCGGGAAAGACTTCCTTGATCGAGGGGACCCACTTCCCCCGGACGATCCCCTGTTTATCTATGAGGAAGAACGACCGCCGTGAAAACTCTCGCCCTGGGTTTCCGAGACGCTGGACGACGCCGTAACTATGAATGACCTTCAGGTTCGGATGGTCGCTGAGGACCGGGTACGGCAGCTTGAGGGACTCCGCAAACGTCTTCTGTGCAAACTTGTTGTCCGCGTTGATCCCGAGAATCTGGACGTTCAGGTCCTGGAACTTCTGGTAGTTGACCTTCCTGGTCAACAGGTTCTTCGCTCACGTCGGGCCGAAAACGGCGACGAAGAACTCGACAAGGACAAGCTTCTTCCCCCGGAACTCGCTCAGGCTGACCTTCCCTCCGGTCGTGCTGGGGAGCGTGAAGTCCGGCGCCTGCTCACCGACCTCTAGTGCCGTGGCCACACCGGGTAGACTCAGCACGCCGGCCAGCAGCACGCCTAACAGAAACAGGCTTCTCGTTTGTTTTGTTGGCATACTCATCTGTCCATCTCCTTTCATTAAAGGACAACGCCTTTACAACCTCAGATACAGGTTCCCCTGCGTTTTGCCTCCGTGGCTATCTGGCCACCTCCTCTCTGCAACGCACAACGCATTCACAACCTCCCCGGGCCTCGTCCCGGTTCCCTCGCCGATGGTCCGGCGGAAATGCGGACGAGCCGATCGGCTCGATATAACACCTCCGGCGCGACCGTGACCCCACGGCCAAAGGTCGTAATGGCTTGCGCCTCGGGCCACATCCTGCCAGAAGCTCATCGACCCTGGACCGCCTGGAGGAGGACCATCTTTACCGGTGAGGCGCCCCGCGGTAATTCAGTTCTCTGCTTGGTTCCCTTCTCAAAAGGAAAACGCCCTCCGGGCCGTGCTTCGCCCGAGAAGGCGTCTGGGTGCTTGGTGCGCCAACGATTGTGCCCTAGGTGGGCTAAGGACTGTGCCTATCCCGGTTCCATTAGTAGTACCCGGTGGCAGCTAAGGGTTGATAGCTGAGTGATCTCTTTACCGACCAACCATGCCACGACCCAAGGATCGCTACGAGAGCCAAGATACTATGACTTAGGTCAGACGTTTGTCTGATCTAAATCATCCTATATCCAAAGGGCGTACCCCCCGTCAAGCCCAAACTGAGGGGGAAAGGGGGACGTTCTACCTTTTCGTTCGCAAATACGCTCGTTCTGAATCTTGTCTAACCTGAGACGATTCCCGTCGGTGCAGCTTGTCAGAGGCGGATGGCGACGTAGCGGACGAGGAAGAGGGCGGCGAAGAGATAGAGGGGCCAGGGGATGCGGTGCCACTGGCGCGACACGATCTTTAGAAAGACGAACGCGATAAAACCGAAAGCGATCCCCTCCGTGATGCTGAAGGTGAGCGGCATCATGATCATCGTGAGAAAGGCCGGAATCGCCTCGCTGTAATCGCTCCAGGGAATCTCTCGCACATTTTTCACCATCATGCTCCCCACCAGAATCAGGGCCGGAGCGGTGACGGGATAGAGGACCGTCCCAGCCGGCGTCTGATGCCCTCCCCCGACCATCCGGACGAGCGGGAAAAAGAAGAGCGAGGCCAGAAAGAGGGCCGCGGTGACGATATTCGCGAGGCCCGACCGTCCCCCGGCGGCGACGCCCGCCGCACTTTCGATGTAGCTTGTGACGGTGGACGTCCCGAGCAGCCCCCCGCCCACGGTCCCCATGGCATCCGCCAAGAGGGCCCCTTTCGCCCTGGGAAGCGTGCCGTCCTTCAGAAAGCCCGCCTGCTGGCTCACCCCGATCAACGTCCCCACGGTGTCGAAGAGGTCCAACAGGAAGAAGACAAAGATGACGGTCACCAGTCCCAGTTGGAAGGCCCCGGCAATATCCAACTGGAGGAACGTGGGGGCAAGCGAGGGGGGGAGGCTCACCAGCCCCTGGTACCGGATCAACCCCGCGGCGAGTCCGACCAGTGTCGACGCCCCCATCCCCCACAGGATCGCGCCCTTGACCCCCAACACCAACAAGACCGAGATCGTCCCTATGCCGAACAGGGCCAGCAGCACTGGCGGATTCTTCAGGTTGCCCAAGCCAACGAGGGTCCCGGGAGCGTCCACCACGATCCCGGACCACTCCAGACCGACAAGGGCGATCAACAGGCCGATGCCGACTGCGATCGCCTGCTTGAGCGAGTCCGGCACGGCATGGATAACCGCCTCTCGCAAACCGAAACATGAAAGGAAAACAAATATGCTCCCGGAGATGAAGACCGCCCCCAGGGCCACCTGCCACGGCACCTTCATCCCCAGCACGACCGTATATGCAAAGAAGAAGTTGTGGCCCATGGCGGGCGCCAGGGCGATGGGATAGTTGGCGAAGAAGGCCATCAAAATAGTCGCCAGCGCGCTGGAGAGGCAGGTGGCGACCAGGACGGCGCCGAAATCCATCCCCGCGGCCTGCAGCACGGTCGGCTGGACCACGATGATGTACGCCATGGTCATGAAGGTGGTGGCGCCTGCGAGGACTTCGGTGCGGACGTCGGTGCCCAGCTCGGCGAGCTTGAACCAGTGTTCGAGCATCCCCTTTCCCACTCGCAGCAGCGAAGTCGCTACCCGACGTATCGGGAAACCTCGACCAGGTTGCCGTCCGGGTCTCGAAGATAGATCGAATCGATCGGGCCCGTGGCTCCCGTCCGCCGGACCGGGCCTTCTTCCACCCGAACCCCAAGACCCTTCAGATGGGCCACAATGTCTTCGATGGGGTCTTCGGTGATGAGGCAGATATCGATGGCGCCGGGCGTTGGGCTTTTGGCCTTGGGCTCGAACTCCTTTCCGTGTTCGTGCAGATTGAACTTCTGCGCCCCGAATTTCAACGCGTGGCGATTCTCTCCAAACGTGACCACCTCCATGCCCAACACGCGTGCATAAAACTCACACGTTGTCTCAAGATCTCTGACGGTCAATACAACGTGATCAATCCGATCAATTCTCACAGGGAATGCCCTCGTCATCCTGCTCACCTTTCACGCGCCTCCCCCCGCGCTTCCAACTGCTGGCGCAGGATTTCCTCTCGACCACAGCACCGAATGGCACCCATCCGGGCTGCGCGGTCCCTCGCGAGGCCGTTGGAGCCGGGCGAGTACCGGTTCCTCGGTTTCCGTAGATTGTGCCGTCCTAGCGGGAGCCCCGAGGGGGGCGCCGGATCCTGACGCGGGGCGCGATCTGCGTCCAGATCCGGGGATCTTCCTGACCGATCACCCATGCGGAAAAGCCCCGAAGCTTATACGCGTGGACCAGCTCGAGCTTGGCTTGAAAGCTCCGGACGTCCTCGTACCAGACCTCATGTTCCACCCCGTCAGCCTGGAAGCGGAACCAGGGGACCTGCCGGACCGCATCCCATCCCGCCACAACACCGGAACGGTGAAGCATCGGCACGACCTCCGGAAAGCCGCCGTAGCCACCCCGACCCCCCTCGCTATTCCAGCTCCGAAAGTACAGGGGGATTCCCAACGAGAGCTTTGCGGCCGGGACCTCGCCGACCGCATACGCGAGGACCCGCTCCATCCACGGCACGCCCGCCACCGGTCCGGGAGGGGTGACCCCGCTGTGCTGGTCATAAGTCATCACCGAGAGGAAGTCCGCCGCCCGGGACAGGGTGGCATAGTCGAAGACCCCGGCCCAGTGAGCCCAGGAGGATTCGGAATAATCCTCGGGACGATCCGAGTGCTTGGCCACCACCGCCACGCTCAGCTTACGCCCCCGCCGGTGAAACTGCCGCGCAACCTCCTCGACAAAGAGGTTATAGCGATGCCGATACGACGCATGGATATTCTCGAAGTCCAACTGGATACCCCAGTAGCCATCCCGAGTGGTGTAATACAGCAGATATCGGATGGCGCGCTGCATCTTGGAGGGATCGTCGAGGACCGCATGGATCACCTCCTGGTTAAAACCTGGATTGATGACCAGGGGCATCACCGCAACCCGTTGCTCGCGGGCAGCCTTCAGCAGCTCCGGGTTGACCTCTCCAAAGACAAAACCCTCTCGGTCCATCACGAAGACCTGGGGGGCGATGATGCTGATCCGATTCAGATGGGTGAGCGCCGAGACGAGCGCCGGGGGTCTTTCCACATAGTAGAAGAGGGTGGCGGCACGGGAGCGAGCCAGGAGCGGGACCGGCAGCGTGACGAGGATGATCCCGATAAGGGGAAAAACCGCGGCCCTGATTCCCCTGCTCCTGAAACAGGCCCGGGACTTTCGTGGGCTCCCCATCCCCGATCTCCCTAGACATGCACGATGGAGACTCCAGCCGAGAGAACCTTGTGGGTCGGGCAGCGGGTGGCGATCTCTTTGAGCCGCCTCTCCTCTTCCCCACCAAGTCCCCCCTCGAGTTCAATACGCAGTTCGATGCGCGAGATGACCCCGTGTGTATCTTTCTCCGCATCAAGCCGGATCTCGACCTGTCCCGGGTCCCATCCCTTTCGCTGCGCATACATGCGCAGGGTGACGCCAACTCACGTTCCCAACGCCCCGAGGAGCAACAATGGTGGGCTCGGCCCCGCGTCGTCTCCTCCCAGCGTTGTCGGTTCGTCCGCCACGACTCTGTGTTCCCCGATCAGGGCCTCGTGCTGGAGATTTCGCAGAGACCGAACGATCACATCGCCACGCATCGCCTCCTCCGGTGTCCAAAAGCCTTTGACAAGGTCATGCCTGGGGACTAGACTTTTGCACCATACCACTGGTGCGGTTCATCCGCAAGGAAGGGGAAACCATGGCGAGAGCCAAGCGCGAAACAAAACCGACGACCCTCGGAGCCCTGAAGCGGAGCCATTTCACCGAGGCCCGCTATGGGCAGAGAACCGTCAAGGAAGAGATGCGGGAAAACGTGCTTCGCATGTTGGAGGCAGGCGAGCTTCTCTTTCCCGGGATCGTAGGATATGACGAGACCGTGATCCCCCAGATCGTCAACGCCATCCTTTCGAGACACCACATGATCCTCCTCGGGCTCAGAGGGCAGGCCAAGAGCCGAATCCTCCGCGGCCTCACGGCCTTTCTGGATGAAGAGATCCCGACCATCGACGGGTGCGAGATTCACGACAGCCCGTACGCGCCCCTCTGCGCTGCCTGCCGGCAGAAACTCGCCGCGATGGGAGATGAGACACCCATCACCTTCGTTCCCCGAGATCGCCGCTACGTCGAGAAACTGGCGACCCCGGATGTGACGGTGGCTGATCTCATCGGCGATATCGACCCGATCCGGGCCGCCCGGTCGGGCCTTGATCTCAGCAGTCCCCTGACCATCCACTTCGGCCTCCTGCCCCGGGCCAACCGAGGCATCTGTGCCATTAACGAGCTCCCGGACCTCGCCGCCAAGGTGCAGGTCGCCCTGTTCAACATCATGCAGGAGGGAGACGTTCAGATCAAAGGCTACCCCGTCCGCCTCCCCCTCGATGTCTGCCTGGTTTTTGCGGCCAATCCCGAGGACTACACCGCCCGAGGCAAGATCATCACCCCCCTGCGGGACCGCGTCGGCTCCGAGATTCGGACGCACTACCCCCTGACCATTGAGGACGGGATGGCCATCACCACGCAGGAGGCCTGGCTCAGCCGAAATGAGGACAAGCTGCATATCCCGCTTTACGTCTTTGAGATCGTCGAGCGGATCGCCTTTCTCGCGCGGGAGAGCAAGTACATCGACAAGCGGTCAGGGGTGAGCCAGCGCCTTTCCATCACCTGCATGGAAAATGTCGTATCCAACGCGGAGCGCCGTGCCATCCTGAACCGGGAAAAGCGGATCGTCCCGCGCCCCGCCGACATCCACGCCGCGCTTCCAGCCATCACTGGAAAGCTGGAGCTCGAGTACGAGGGAGAGCTGCGTGGAGCCGACACCATTGCGAGGGGGCTCGTCCACGAGGCCATTGGAGAGACGTTCGCGGGCCGCCTGAGCCTGACAGACTGCCTGCCGATCGTGGAGTGGTTCAACCAGGGAGGCGAGATCCGCTTTGGTGATACCATGACGTCCGAGGGAGCCCTGCGGGCCGTTCAGAAGATCCCGCCGCTCTTGCTGGCCGCCAAGCAGCTCAAGCTGGGAGAGCAACCTGAATCCCTCGTCTCCGGCTGTGAGTTCATCCTCGAGGGGCTGCATGCCCTGCAAAAGATCAACCGGAGCGAGGAACGAGGCTACTTCGTCGAGCGGCGCGCGAGCGAGGCCCCTCCGGCAGAGCGCGAGGCAGGCCAACGCGGCCGCTATTACAACTGAGTAGGGTTCATGGTTGAGGGTTCAGAGTCAGAGACCTTGGCTCTTACGATGAACCAGTTGGACGGTTCAAGGTTGAGGGGTCAGGGATAGGGATTCTGGCTCTTGCCATGAACCAGATGGCGCAGAGTTGAGGGTTCAGGGTTGAGAGTTCAGGGATGAAGACTTTGGCTTTTACCCTGAGCTATGAACCATGAACCATGAACCGGTTTTATGGGGACGATTCGATATTCCAAATGGATCGGGCGGGCGGGCGGCGGTCTGAGTGCGGAGGAGCTGCTGGAGGAGCTGGCGGACTATCTCCTCCACAGCGGCTATGCTTCCTCCTACCATTACGACCCCGAGGGAGACCGCAGCCTTCAGGATCTCGAGGCCGCGATTCTCCAGGCCCTCCTCGAGCAGGGAGAGGTTGATCCCCAGGACTTCGAGCGGTGGCTGGAGAGCCCTGAGTTTCGGGAGCAGTCCGAGCTGTCGGAGCTTCTCAAGACCCTCGTAGAGCGCCTGATCGAAGAGGGCTACATCACGGTGGAGCGGCCGGGACGGGCGGACGATGACCTGGACATCCGGGGCTATGTCGGTGAGTTCGGTCCCGAGGCGAGCCAGGCCCGATTCGAGATCACCAACAAGGCACTCGACTTTCTGGGCTATAAGACCTTGAAGGACCTTCTGGGCGCCCTGGGCAAGAGCGATCTCGGCCGCCACGATACGCGGGAACTTTCCACGGGGGTCGAGGCCGCGCTCCCCCCGAAACCGTATGAGTTTGGCGACACCTTCAACCTGGATGTGACGGGAACCTTGCTCAACGCTGTCGAACGGCAAGGCCTTGCGGTCCCGATCGAGGTGGAGCACCAGGACCTTGTGGTCCGACAGTCGGAGTACCAGAGCTCCTGCGCCACGGTCCTCCTCCTCGACTGCAGTCACAGCATGATCCTCTATGGTGAGGACCGGTTTACCCCCGCAAAACGCGTCGCGCTCGCGTTGTCTCACCTGATCCAAACCCAGTACCCCGGCGACAGCCTCCATGTGGTCCTCTTCCACGATTCCGCCGAGGAGATCCCCTTGAGCCGCCTCGCGCGGGTCACCATCGGCCCCTACCACACCAACACCAAAGCCGGATTCATGCTGGCCCAGCAGATCTTGGCCCGGGAGCGCACGGATATGCGGCAGATCGTCATGATCACCGACGGCAAACCCTCGGCCATCACACTGCCCGACGGACGGATTTACAAGAACCCCATGGGGCTAGACCCTTGGATTATCCATGAGACCTTTCGGGAGGTGGTGGGATGCCGCCGGGCCAGGATACTCATCAACACCTTCATGCTTGCCCGGGACTATGACCTGGTCGCCTTTGTCCAGAAGGTCACCGAGATCGCCCGGGGGAAGGCGTACTTTACCACCCCCTATACCCTCGGCCAATATCTTTTCATGGACTACATGTCCAAGAAGCTCCGCACCATCCACTAAAGCAAACCCTCTGCCTTCCCCAAGTGGTGCGGGGCCCCCTCCCATGAGGGTGGGAGACGTGACGGCTCGGGACCTTTGCCCGAACCACGCCGCGGGCTTTCACACATCCCGGAGCACAAAAAAATTGGGAACCGGGCAGATGCCACCCATCCCCGTCATACCGTCAAATTTCATCAACTACTTGCACGGTACCAGGATGCGAGGAAGCTATCCCCAATGGGGAGAACGAGGGTCCTGAACTCCCCCGTCCGGTATGCGCCCTTGAGGTGGAGTGGGGTGTAAAATTTACCGGGGAGACCTGCCCTTCGAGTTACCCTCCTTTGCCCCGTACACCCCCTGATTCAACATCTCCAGTTAAATCAATAGGTTCCAGCTCTCTCCTCCCACAGTTCCAGGTCTGGCACGGACATTGCCGTTACAGAGTAAGGTCTTCTACGCTACAGCCACCGCGAGGCTCGGGCCATCTGGACGGGAGGAGAGAGATGGAGTGGGTGAAGCTACCCCACGAACGCCCTTGCGAGACGTGTGGAGCGGCTTTCCAGCGCTGGGTTCGCTCGATGGGGGATGGGCAGCGGGCCGTTGAAGTCACCTTCTGCCCGTTTTGCTCCCTCGAGGTGAAAAGGATGGTCGAGACGGAAGTTCTGGACACATCCCGCCCCGCCCTCTGCTGAGTCGTCTTCCACTGCAGTGAGTGTATCCTCGAGCCGCCTCCGCGCGGCGGGAAGCCCACCAGGCTGATCCGCGAGAGCGCCGCCTTCCGCCCTGGGGATGCTTCAGTTGCCTGACTTCCCCGTTCAGATCCCTGCCAATCCGAAATCCCCAGATACGAATTGAGCCCCAAACCCCGGACGGGCTGACCGTGTGGGCTCGCCAATGATGGGCCGGACCCGGCTAAAGGCAAGGTCGCACTGCGGGCACCGGTGGATTATCACCATCAGGTTCGGCCGTCCATCAAAACCCTGGGGGGGGCCGGTCAACGGGACCCCGCGACCGAGGAGGCCGCTGGCACCGATGTTGCAACCTGAAAGGGGTATGCGCCAACGACTGCTAAGATGCCCCATCCAAGTCCCAGTACTCTTCAAGAGACTGGACCGGCAGGAGCCAGCCCAGACGGGCAATGGCTGGACCGAAGACCTGGGAGAAGGGGGTGCCTGTCTAAAGCTCCCGACCCCCCTCCTCATGGGTTGCCGCCTGGGCCTCGTCATTTTCACCGAGCCAGACGTCGTCGAAGCCGAGGCGCGTGTGTTATGGGTGCGACCGGGGGGCCATCGCGCTTTTTACTTTCATGGCGTGGAATTCCTCAACCTCACACCCGCGTATTACGAGGCCCTTCTCAAGGCTTTGGCCCCCGAGAAGTGCTCGGAAAAGCGGGGATACCACCGCTTTCCTCTCAGCCTCCGGATCTCGTGCCAAGCGATCAAGACGGATACCCCTCCCCTGGAAGGTCAAATCGGGAACATCAGCCGAGGGGGAGCAATGATCTTCCTTCCCGAGCAGCTCCTCCCGCACACCGAGGTCGAGATCACCCTGGTCGCTCCCCGAACAGAGCGAATTCTCGGGAAGGTGCGATGGGTACTCGATTCGAAAGATGATTTTGGACTCTTCGGCCACGGGATCGAATTCCTCCAGGGACCCCTCGAAAACGAACGCTTCTTGAGTCTCTTCTCCGACGCTCTCGCCGAGGAAAGCTCGGACGCCCATGCGGCGGAGAGAGAGCCGGCCTAACCCCCTCTCCCCCCTCTCTTGACTTCGGTCTCCCCCTTTGGTAGATGGTCTAGGGGGTGGTTTTGTTTCCCCAAATGCTCGCGGTGTACTCGCGGCTCCCGGTGCAGGGGCGCCGTTCCCCGCAACACGCAACAGGATAGCCGCCGATAGAGAACCGGCCAGCACGACCTTGGAGCGCCCGACGGCATACACCGGTGGGCGGGGGAGCCACCCGTCGAGCCGCCCGGGTGGCGTAATCGGATCGGCTATCTCCGCGGGCGGTGGACCCACCAGGAACTCCTCGATACGAATCTCTCCATCACCTCGTTTGGCGAGGATGAGGCGGGGGAACTGTAAAAAGGAGACATCATGCGCAACGAACCGATCCGTGTGGGAGTCGTGGGCGCGGGAGCCAACACGTGCCTCACGCACATCCCCGGGCTCAAAGCCATTCAGGGCGTGGAGATCGTCAGCGTGGCCAACCGCAGCCGCGAGTCGGGTGAGCGTGTGGCCCGGGAGTTCGGCATCTCAACGGTGTACGACAACTGGTTAGAGCTGGTGGAGGCCGACGACACCGATGCCATCTGCATCGGCACATGGCCCTACCTGCACTGCCCCGTGACCCTGGCGGCGCTCGAGAGCGGCAAGCATGTCCTGTGCGAAGCGCGGATGGCGATGAATGCGGCAGAGGCGCATGCCATGCTGGAGGCGGCCCGGCAGGACCCCCACCTGGTCACCCAGGTGGTTCCCGCCCCGCATACCCTGGCCATCGACGGCACCATCCAAAAGCTCATCGCCCATGGCTACCTCGGGGAGGTTTTGGCAGTGGAGATTCGGGCGGTACAGACCACCTTCGCGGACCGGGAGTCCCCCCCGCACTGGCGGCAAGAGGCGGACCTCAGCGGCTTCAACACCCTGACAATGGGTATCTGGTACGAGGCGATGATGCGCTGGGTGGGTCCTGCGAGCCGGGTAATGGCCATGACCAAGGTGTGTGTCCCCCAGCGAAAGGACCTGACCGGCCTCCTCCAGACGGTGACCATCCCCGACCATGTGGATATCATCGCCACTCTGGCATGTGGAGCGATTGCGCACCTCCGCTTCAGCGCCGTCACAGGCCTGGCGCCGACCAACGAGGTATGGCTTTTCGGCACCGAGGGGACGTTGAGACTGGATACTTCCACCCTCGAGCTGTACGGGGGACGGCGGCGAGACACAGCCCAGCAAAAGATTGTGATACCCCCGGAGGAGCAGGGACGCTGGCGGGTGGAGGAGGAATTTATCAATGCGATCCGGGGCAAGGAAAAGATCACGCGCACCAGCTTCGAGGACGGGGTCCGCTACATGGAGTTTACCGAGGCGGCGATCCGAAGCGCCCAGTCGGGCCAGGCCATCAGCTTGCCCCTATAGCCTTCTTCACTCCAACACCCCCCACCCCGGATAAAGAAGCGTGGTACGAAAGATCCGGAGCGCCGTGAGTCACTGCCGCTCATCAAAAGGAGGACCGAGGAATGAAGCTGCTGTCGGTGAACGTATCGCTGCCAAAGGAGATTCCATATGAGGGAAGGACGACCACGACCGGTATTTTCAAGGAACCGGTAGACGGCCGCGTGATGCTTCGAGCATTGCATCTCGACGGGGATGGGCAGGCCGACCTCAAAGCGCACGGGGGGATCCACAAAGCGGTCTACGTCTACTCGATAGAGCACTACGAGTACTGGAAGCGCGAGCTGGGGCGAACGGATTTTACTTTTGGGCAGTTCGGCGAGAATTTCACCGTCAAGGGAATGCCGGACGACGCAATTCATGTCGGCGACCAGTTTCACGTGGGCAGCGCACTCGTCGAAGTGACCCAGCCGCGCGTCCCGTGCTTCAAGCTCGGCCTCAAAATGGGATTGGCGCAATTCCCCAAGCTGTTTTTGGCGAGCGGCCGCCCGGGCTTTTACCTGCGCGTCCTGAAAGAAGGCGAGGTGGGCGCGGGTGATACCATGGAACGCATCACGGTTGAGCCCCACCACATGACGGTGCAGGAGGTGTGCCGCCTCCTCTACTTCGATCCGAAGAACCTGGAGGGGGCCAGAAAGGCGCTGCGCATCCAGGCACTCTCGCCCGGATGGCGGCAATCCTTTGAAGAACGATTGAGCAAGGCCGGAGTCCCGATTGAGCGCGGCGAGGAAGCCACAGAGGAAAAGTGCTGCGGGCCGTAACGCGTGACCGCTCCTGCTCAGTCACCCGTGAGGGTTAGGGGCGGGCGTACTCGTCCTCGGTCACCTCGTCCATCCACTGGGTGTCTCCCCCCGTGGTGACCGCGAAATGAACCATGGCGCTACTGGGTCCTGCCCCGTGCCAGTGCTTTTCCCCAGGCGCGAAGTAGACAACGTCTCCGGGAGCAATCTCGATCGCCGACTCCCCCGATTTCTGAACCCGCCCGGTCCCACTCACGACATAGAGCGTCTGCTCACCACCGTGTGCATGCCACTGCGTCCGGGCCCCGGGCTCGAAAAATACCAGGTACACCCGCATGCCCGCGGGCCGTTGGGCCCTGAGCAGCGCTTCAACCCACGCCGTGCCCGTAAATCGCTCCCCCCGTCGGGCCTCGCTATCCTGTGCCCGAATCACCTCCATGAGATCCTCCTTCACCATGGCCCCAGGCCAGCCCGTCCCCGGCAAAATAGCGCGGTGCACATCATCGCCGATGGTGCCGTACAGCCGCGCACGTTCCCCTCATGACCCCTTCAGACCTTCTGTGCAAAGATGAACAGCGTATCTCCACCACCAAGAATTGCATCACTGCTGGTTTCGGAAATCCAATATCGTTCACGCGCGTCTTCCGGCCAGAGCCTGTTGTACACGCGGATAAGCCACACCAGCGGCCTAAGGAACACTTGCCTCCTTTTCTTTTTCCCGGTGCTGATTTCTGTAATTCGAAGACGCGCATGCTCGAGGGCGAATTTGAGGAGTGTGAACCCAAGCGGCGTCAAATGCATTTCAGTTATTTTCCCCCGATATTTTTCCCTGAACGCGTGCTGCGACACTGGCTTGGTAAACGATCCCGTGACGAGAAATTTCAGTCGCCGCTCAATGTTCACATAATTCGGCGTCGTCATAATCAGCGTTCCACCCGGCTTCAGCACCCGCGAAACCTCGCGGACGGCGTTATAGGGATTCTCCGTATGCTCGATGCCCTCCAAAAAGCACACGTAATCAAATTGCCGGTCACCATAGGGTATCCTCGCATTCAAGTCACCCCGGTCCACCGCGAGTTCATCGACCGAAAACTGTGTCGGGTCTATATCGCAGCACGTCACGTCAAATTGTAAATCGACTAGCCGTTTTGCGAGTGCGCCGTAACCCGTTGGAATATCAAGCACCTTTCCCCGCGGCTTCTCTGCAAGGTATGCAAGCACCTTTTCGTGAATACCCTCTCTTCCACGCGGAATGGTTTGTCGCGGTTGTGCACCCATCTCAAAACGGAACCGGCCCTCCGGCCAACCGAGGCAGGAGAAGGCATCTGGTTGTTGAAAGGTTCACCGCATCACGCACGGGTCCCGGGGCGTCGATCGGCAGGCCTCTCAGAAGCCGGGGACCGCGAAGCTTCCCGGACCTCCCCCGCTCGGCCCCAGCGTGTACTCGATGACCGTAATGCTGAGGACCTCGGGGGGATCTGTCCTAGGCTCGCGCAGATAGCGCACGTAGACCCGTTGTCCGGTTTGCAGCGCGTCCACCGTCGAGATAGCGGGACCTCTCACCGACGTGAACGCCGCGATCTTCAGCCAGTATTCCTCCGCGTCCGGTTTGGCCGCGACGACGATCAACCCCTGCTCCCTCTCGATCTGGACAATGCGCCCCCGGAGGTCACCGACCCGGCCAGGGGGAGATTTTGACGCGGCACAGGCGCTCCCGATGAGACCCACAAGGACCACGCACACCGTACCCTTTACGCGCACGACACCCTCCCCGGCGATGCTTCATCGCATGCAATTGTGGGACATCGGAGAACCTGCTATCATCCTGTCATGCTAGCAGCCGGGACCATCTCAGTCCAGTTTTTCGAGACCGCAGTCCATTGTCACGACCGGGTCGCCCTGCAGACCAAGCGAGAGGGCGGCTACGTTCGCTGGCTCTACGGCGAGATCGCGGATCAGGTTCATCGCCTCGCGACGTTCCTCCGCCGGCTCGAGATCGCCCCCGGAGATCGGGTCGCCCTCTTTGCCGAGAACCGACCGGAGTGGTGCGTGGCCTATCTCGGGATTGTGGCCGCGGGAGCCACCGCGGTCCCCCTCGATGCGCAACTCGGGGAACAGGAACTCGAGTCCGTCCTCCGTCACTCCGAGAGCCGAGCCGTTGTCGTCTCGGAGGCCGGCCTGACCAAGGTGCACCCCCTCGTTGCTCGCCTTCCTCTCGCCCCCGAGGTCATTCTGCTCGATGCAAAGGCCGCACCCGGGGTGCACGTCCTGGCCGAGATCCTGAAGCATACCCCCAAGGATCCGCTCCCTGCACCCACACCGGAGGGGATTGCGTCGATCCTGTACACCTCGGGGACCACCGGAACACCGAAAGGTGTGATGCTGAGCCACCGCAACTTTCTGTCGAACTTCTCCGCCGTGCGGGAGCTGAAGGTCTGCGGACCCGAGGACAATCTCCTGGCCCTCCTCCCGCTCCACCACGTGTACCCGTTTATGATCTCCCTGGTGACCCCCCTCCTCTGCGGGGCCCGGGTCACGTTCCTGCAAAGCCTGAAGCCTCCCGACCTGCTCGCGTGTATGCGGGAGACCGGAGTCACGATCCTGGTCGGAGTCCCGCAGCTTCTGGCGCTTCTCCATCGAGGAATTTTTCAGGAAGTCAACAAGCGGTCCTGGCCGCTTCGCGTGCTCTTTGACCTCCTCCTGGGTCTCGCCGGCGCCGCACAACAGTATCTGGGAAGGAACACCGGTCGTGTCCTGTTCCCCCAGATCCATCGTCGCTTCGGCGGCAGGCTCCGCGTCCTGACGAGTGGCGGAGCCAAACTCGAGCCGGCGGTCGGCCGAGACTTGTGCCGCCTCGGCTTCACCGTCCTCGAAGGGTACGGCCTCACCGAGACTTCACCGGTCGTCACGTTCTCTCCGGCGGATCGACCCCGGTACGAGTCGGTCGGCGTGCCGCTCCCCGGGGTCCGCGTCCGGATCATGGAGCCGGATCCAAGCGGAGTCGGCGAGATCGCCGTCCAGGGTCCCAATGTGATGCACGGCTACTTCAAGGATCCCGAGGGAACCGCCCAGAGCTTCCGGGACGGCTGGTTCCTCTCGGGGGACCTCGGGTATCTCGATGGCGACGGATATCTCTATATCGCCGGACGGCTCAAGGAGGTCATCGTCCTCCCGTCGGGGAAAAACATCTACCCCGAAGACGTGGAGGCTGACTTCTTGAAGAGCCCCTTTATCAAGGAGATCTGCCTGGTGGGGACCGAGGAGCCTGCCGGGGGGTTGACCGCCCTGGTCGTTCCCAACTTCGAGCACCTGAAGGCCCAACGGATCGCCAACGTCGAAGACACCATACGATGGGATGTGGAGAATGTCTCCCGCAATCTCCCGGCGTACAAGCGTCCGACGCGGCTGCACATCGTGAAGGACGCCTTTCCCAGGACCCGTCTCGGCAAGATTCAACGGCACCTCGTCCGCCAGATGTATCTCCAAGAGGAGGTTGTGCGGGCCGACGTGGATGAGGGGGTTGCTCCCTCCGAAACGGACCAGGCCCTGTGGGAGAGCCCGGTCACCCGCACGATCATCACCTCGCTCCCGGTCCTCACCCGCAAGAAGCAAGGAATCCGCCTCGACGATAATCTGGAACTGGACCTCGGTCTCGATTCGTTGTCCCGGATCGAGCTCCTGGTGGCCCTCGAGGAATCGTTCGGCATCGACCTCCCGGCGGACACCGGGCCCGAGCTGTTTACGGTGCGAGATGTCGTGCGCAAGGTGCAGGAGTGTCTCGGGGAGCACGCCAAGACCGCCGAGGCGACGCGGGCGGCGCGGCGCCCCCCCTGGAGCGAGATCCTGGCCGGGGAGCCCCCTGAAGCGGTCCAGGCGGAAATCGCGGCGGGCAAGAAACCCTGGGCGCTCTTCGTCACGTTTCTTTCTCGCGCGCTCCTCCACCTCGTCTTCCGGCTCTTCTGCCGCCTTCGTGTCCACGGGTTCACTCATGTGCCGGATCGAGGTCCCTACCTCATCACCCCGAACCATGCGAGCTACGTCGATGCCTTCGCCCTCGGGGTTGCCCTTCCCCTCAGGATGGTCCGCCATCTGCACTTTCTGGGCTTTCAGCAATTTTTCCAGAATCCGGTCAGCGCCATGTTCGGCCGGGCGTTTCGGGTCATTCACGTGGATGCCGAGGCCTACCTTTTCCAAGCCCTCCGAGCGGCGGCCCATGTCCTACGGCAGGGCGAGACCCTCTGTATCTTTCCCGAGGGGGCCCGCTCCATCGACGGGGAGATCAAACCCTTCAAGAAAGGGGGAGCCATCCTGGCCAAGGAGCTGAACCTCCCCCTGCTCCCGACCCGGATCATCGGCTCCTTCGAGATTTGGCCCCGCGGGAGAAGACTTCCCCGGCCCCATCCCCTGGTGATCATCTTTGGTCCCCCGGTCACCGTCGAGGAGCTGCTCGCCCAGGAGCCAATCCCGCCCGGCGCGGATCTCTACCAAGTCATTGCCGCGCGCCTCCGCGACCGGGTCGCCGCCCTGGCAGCCGAATGACCCCTTTCGCTTTGCAGCCTCCCTACCCGTATAGTATCCTAAGGAACACCTGATCCTCGATCAAGGAGGGAACCGGTGGTCCAACGGGACCGGATGCGAGACCGTTTCCTGACGCTCGTCCGCATGAACAGCCCTTCGCGGAAGGAACGGGAGCTGGCGACACATCTCAAGGAGGACCTGATCCGCCTCGGGGCCGAGGTGCACTTTGACCAGGCGGAACGGATGGTCGGTGGATCGGTGGGAAATCTCATCGCCCGCATCCCTGCAACCCACCCGGGCGCGGCTCCCTTCCTGCTCTGTGCCCACATGGACACCGTCGCCCCCACCGAAGGGATCACGCCCCAGCCGGCGGAGCACATCATCACAAGCGACGGGTCCACGATCCTCGGGGCGGATGACAAGAGCGGCATCGCCATCATCTGTGAGGTGCTTCGCGTCCTCCGGGAGGCAAAAATCCCCCACGGAGAGATCGAGATCGTCTTTACCATCTGCGAAGAGATCGGCCTTCAGGGGGCGAGGCATCTGGATGTCTCCCAGCTCCACGCCCGCACCGGCCTCGTCCTGGACAGCAGCAATCCCGATCACCTGATCACCCGGGCGCCGGCCGCCAACCGGCTGCAGGTTACCCTCAGGGGTCTCGAAGCCCACGCCGGGGTCTGCCCGGAGAGGGGGATCAATGCGATCCGGATCGCCAGTGAGGCCATCGCGGCAATGCGGCTCGGCCGCCTCGACGAGGAGACGACGGCCAACATCGGGATCATCGGTGGCGGCAGCGCCATCAACATCATCCCCAGCGCCGTCACGGTCCAGGGAGAGGCGCGGAGCCACGACGAGGGCAAACTCAAGGCCCAAACCGAACACATGGTCCACTGCTTCAAGGAGGCGGCGGCACGCCACGCACTTACCCTGGACGGCGTGACACAGCGGGGCCAGGTGGCCTGCCGGGTCCAGCGGGACTACGATCGGCTCTTCATCCCGGAGGGGGCCCGGATCGTCCAGCTTGTTCGCGAGGCCGCCCGCGCCCTCGGGCGCGAGATCACCCTCTGGCGGACGGGCGGAGCCTCCGACGCCAACATCCTCTGCGCCAAGGGGCTCGAAGTCGCCAACGTGGGGACGGGGCAGCAGGAGGTCCACACGGTGCGGGAGCGGTTGGTGCTCGACGACATGGTGCGATCCGCACAACTCGTCCTCGAAACGCTGAAGCGGCACGCGGGTGGCATCTAAGGCCAGGGCGATCCGAAGGGGAGGCGAGTCACATGTACACGGTGACCAGCATCATGAAGAGCCCGGTGGTGCGCATCGAAGCCACCAAGTCGGTGACGGAGGCCCTGCACCGGATGCAGGAGAAAGGGATCTCAAGTATCCTGGTCACCCCGACGGCGCCCGGGGAGTCCATCGGGATCATGACCAAGCGGGACATCATCTCCAAGGTGGTCTCCCAGGGAAAAGACCCCGAGAAGCTCAAGGTCCGGGACGTCATGACCTCGGGGCTCATCACGGTCCCCCCCGACTGCCCCCTCCGGGATGCGGCCACGATGATGACGGAGAAGGGGATCCGGCGGGTCCTGGTGAGTCATGGGGACGACATCATTGGGATCGTCAGCGACACCGACGTTTTCCGGGCGGTGGAGGAGGCGGGATGGGGGCTGGATTACTGAGATCGTTCCTCGACGATATCCACAAAGGCCGCCAGGATATCCGTCTCGGTGATGATGCCCACCAGGAGGTCTCCTTGGACCACGGGAAGTCCCCCAACCTGGCGTTCGAGGAGAAGGCGGGCCGCATCGGCGATCGAGGTCTCTGGGGTGACCGTGAATAGCCGTTTTGTCATGATCTCCCGCACCGAGAGCTTCTCGAGTGCGTCGTACGGATCCTCCCCTCGGGGGCCCACCGTGACCGCCGACGGAAAGACCAGCCGGATGTCCCGGTCCGTCACGATGCCGACGAGCCTCCCATCCTCGACCACCGGGAGGTGGCGGATCTGGTGTTCCCGCAGCAGTCCCCAGGCGGTCCGCACGCTATCCGAGGGACCGACCAGGACCAATGCCGTCTTCATCCGCTCGCCGACCTGCACGCCGCCAGCTCACATCTCGTCGATGCCCTGAACCCCGCTGCCGCAGCCTCTCCTCGTTTGTCGCATAAGATAGCAGTCGGTTTCAGCAGGGTCAAGCACGCCAAGGCGGGTGAACCAGGCTCCCGGGGACCGCCCGGCTCCCTCAGACCTTGCGTCCCTCCGCGCGATCCGGTATGCTGATTCGGAAATCGCCGGTCCGCGTTAGCCTCAGGCCGGAACCCGAGGCGGCTTGCACTCCCGGCCATATATCATGGACGTTCAGCATCAACGGATTCTGGATTATCTCGTCGGCTCCTGGCGGGAGCGGTTCAACCTGATCCCGGCGATGGAGGTCTCCGAGGCCTTTCAGCTGCCGACGGCCGAGACCCTGAGGGTCTTGGAAGAGATGGCAACGGACGGCCTGGTAGAGCTGCACCGGCAGCAGGCGGGTCCTGCGGATCCGGGGGTGCTCGGCTACTCTGTCTCGGAAACGTTTCGGGCAACCTACGTTCTCCCGTCCCGATCGATTTTGAAGGACCGCTTCGAAGAGACGAAGCAGGATTTCGGCCCCTTCAAGAACCTCCTCTATCAAGGCGTGAGTCAGGACGAACTCTTTCGATTCCGCCCGACCATCCTCGATCAGTACCGGCAGAACCCGGATATCGAGGTGAAGCCAGATCTCATTGTGACCAAGCGGGCGGCGCTGAAGCGGGACAATGTTCAACCGGTATACGTCCGCTACCGATGGGCCACCGGGCTGTCCGGTGACCGCTACATCATGGTCAACCTCTGGGACCTGGCGGAGCTCAGCCAACAAGAACAGGCCGCCTGGGCCCGCGACGCACTCCAGGAACCGAGAGGGGTCGGTGCGTGAACGGCTGCTCGCCTGGTCAGAGGGAGAGCACCTGGACGGGGTGCTCCACCTTCCAGGACCGGGGAGGTGGCCCTGCGTCATTGCCGCCCACGGCCTCCTCAGCACGAAGGCGAGCGATAAATATCTCCTGTTGGAAACACAGCTGACGCAGGCGGGCTTCGCCTGTCTCCGTTTCGACTTCCGAGGCTGTGGACAGAGCGGCGGGACGCTGAAGGATACAACTGTCGGTGGCCGGATCCGCGATCTGCGGGCCATCCTCACGCACCTCCGGGAGCACCAGGCGCTGGAGCAGCCCTTCTTCCTCGTCGGGAGCAGCCTGGGAGGCTACGTCGCCCTCTATATCGCCGTCGAGGCACCCCAGGTGATGGCAACGGCACTCTGGGCAACGCCCGCACACCTCCGAGATCTCCAGGGCCGGAGGGACTCCCTCATGGCCCACGGGCTCGGGGCACCCTTCTTCCAAGAGCTCTCACAGGGGACGATTGCCGAGGCCCCTGCCGCACCGCCGGGGTGCTTGATTATCCATGGGGAACAGGACGAGCTGGTCCCCTGCCATCATGCCCGAACCCTGTACGAACGAGCCAAAGAGCCCAAGGCCCTCGAGATCCTTCCGGGAGCAGACCACCGCCTCACCGATCCCGAAGACCGGGAGCGGGCCGTCCAATTGACCATCGCCTGGTTCAAGAGGTACCTATGATCGAGAAGGAGCAGATCCGCCGCCTTCTCACCGGTCGGCGGAGACAGTCGCTCTCGCCCCAGGGAAAGCGGCGGGCCGCGGTTCTGATCCCGCTTTACAAGGACAAGGAAGGGTTTCAGATCCTCCTCATCAAGCGGACAGAGCATGTCAGGACGCATCAAGGGCAGATCGCCTTTCCTGGGGGGACCTGGCATCCGGACGATCCGAATCCCACCGCGACGGCCCTGAGAGAGGCTCATGAGGAGATGGGCATCCGTCCCGAGGATGTGGAGGTGTTGGGGGAGCTGGATGATGCCTCCACCGCCACCTCCAACTTCCTCATCACCCCCGTGGTCGGAGTCATCCCCCCACGGTATCCGTTCCAGATCAACGCGGGGGAGATCGCCGATCTTCTCTCGCTTCCCCTGGAGACCCTGCGGGATCCCTCTGCCTTCCACGAAGAGACCTGGGAGAGGAGGGAAGGGGGCCGGGTCCAGGTCTTCGTCCGCCGCGAGGGGCCTCACATCATTTGGGGGGCGACGGCCAGGATCCTACGCCACCTTGGGGGGATCCTCTTCGCTGCCCCCGCGGGACCCTGATGTTACCCCCCCTCCCCCCGCAGAACGACATTTCGGTTGAACCAAGCGCGAAGTTCCTTTACAATGCTATCCCTGACCGTACTGACCGATACCCGTGACAGCCGCGGTCCACGCGGTGACTGCGTGCTTCCAGGCTCAGGCGGGGCCGACATGAACGCGCACCACCCAGAACCAGAGATCCCGAGAGATGCGGTCCAAAAACGGCGGCGGAGGCGACGGCGTCTTATCCTTGCCTTGGGGATCGTCGGCCTCCTCGGTTCGACCGTCGTACTCTCGTGGAACCATATGGTAAGCCAGGGTACCCGCAGTGCGCTGTTTGACCGGAAGGGGGACTTGATCTCGGCGTTGCCGCTCCCGGCGGCTCCTCCCAGCCCCGAGAGGGCTCAGGACCTCCTGCTTACCAGCTCCACGGGGCTCACGGCCAAGGTCCGCCTCCTCTCCTCCGCAGAAGGCAAGCTGCTTCCCGGCGTCATTCTGCTCGATGGGATCAAGCAGGGAAGACGGGTGGTGGACTATCCGGCCATCGAGGAAATCAACAAGCACGCCGTGGTGATGTCGATGGACTATCCCTTGGTATGGGGCAAGAAGTTCAGCGGATGGGACATCCTCCCCGCGTTGGTCACTTTCCGCCAGGCCGCCCTCGATTCCGTCAGCAGCGTGCTCTTGATGGTCGATTACCTCGAGAGCCGCCCCGACGTCGATAAAGACCGCATCATCCTGGTGGGGACGAGCTTCGGAGCCCCCGTGGCAGTCATTGCGGGCGCCATCGATTACCGGCCATCGGCCGTGGCCGTCCTGTACGGTGGTGGGAAGCTAGGAGACCTTATTACCCACAACCTCCGTCGAAGCGGTCGCCTCGGCCGGACCGCGATCCCCCGCCCTGCGGCGGGCTTCTTTGGCCGAGCGATCGCAGCAGCGCTGACCCCCCTCGAGCCGACCCGCTATGCCCCTCTCATCGCACCCCGGCCGCTCTTACTGATCAGCGGGGCCGACGACGAGCTGATCCCGCGAGACAGCGTCTTGGCCTTGTACAGGGCGGCCAGGCCCCCCAAGGACCTCTGGTGGATCCACTCCAAGCACCTCAGACCAAAGCAGCAGGATCTGATGCGGACGCTGATCCGTCAGCTCAACCAGTGGTTTCAAAGAAAACACCTCCTCTAAGGCTCTGCTGATGATCCATCTCCTCCTGTTCGATGTGGACGGAACCCTCATCCATACGGGGGGGGCGGGAGTTCGGTCGTTTCAAAGGACGTTCCGCGAGCTGTTCGGGATCGAGGCGGTCACAGAGGGAATTCGGTTCCACGGCCGGACCGATCTGGAGATCACCGAGGACATCTGTGCTGCCAGGCTCGGCCGGTCCCCCACGCCGGAGGAGATCGAAGCGATCTGCAGCCGGTATCTCACCCACCTGCGAGAGGAAGTGCGTCTGTCACCGGGCTACCGGATCATGCCGGGACTCCCCGGCCTCCTGGAGACGCTTTGCGGTCGGGCCGATGTCCGGTTAGGCCTGGCCACCGGCAATCTCGAAGGTGCAGCCCGGGTCAAGCTGGGTCGGGCCGATCTGAACCGCTACTTTTCCTTTGGGGGATTTGCTTCCGACGCGAAGGACCGAACCGCGCTGATTCACAAGGCTATTGAGCGGGGTCAGACCCTCGTGGGCCGATCGCAACACGGGATCCAGGCCATAGTCATCGGCGACACCGATCTCGATATCGCCTGTGGCCGAGAAGCAGGCGCGACCACTGTGGCCGTCGCAACCGGCGGTGACTCGTGGGAGACCCTGCTTCAGGCGGCGCCCGACCACCTGCTGAAGGACCTGAGCCACCCCGAAGAGTTGCTGGCGATCCTCAGCGACTCCCCCGAACCATCCCGCCGCGGCTGAAGCCTCAGGGGACCCGAGCCCGTTCGGAAGCACGTTGCTGTCCGCCCGGGTCCGGGCGGTTTCGGGATGGGGGATGTTCCCGCCCCCTCGGCACTACGCCCAGAGCGTGGGATGGGGATCCTTCCTGCTCATGACGGCGGGGAAAACCCGAGGGAGGAGAAGCCTGGGGGAAAGGCGCGAGCGTTGCGAGATTTCGGCGTAGCGTCGTGCCGCCCTCAACCGACGATGTCCTCCCCGCCATCGACACCAACCACGTTGCCCGTCATCCATTGCGTCTCCGGTTGGCTCAGGACCACGATCCCGGCCGCCACATCGGCGGGGGTCGTCAGACGGTGAAACGGATTCCGCTCTCTGGCGACCTCGATCATCTTCTCGTGGCCGGGGATCTTGCGGAGGGCCGGGGTGTCGGTCACCCCGGCACGGACGGCATTGACAGCAATTCCCATCGGCGCCAGTTCCAGCGCCAGCTGTCGAACATGCGACTCCAAGGCGGCCTTGGCGGCGGAGACGGCACCATAGGTCGGCCAGACTCGCTGTCCGCCCGAGCTCGTCATGGCAAAGACCCTCCCCCCCTCCTGCATCAGTCTTCGCCCAACCAGATCTTGGACCCAGTAGACGAGACTGTGCGCCATCACATCCACCGTCATATCCATCTGGGGTTTCGTAATGGCTTCGGCGGGGTTCGCTGCGATGAAGGGCTTCAGGGTCCCAAAGGCCAGCGAGTGGAGGAGGACCTTGACCCCCCCCTCCTCACCCCGTTCCTTCAGGACCTTTTCCATCCGATCCAACGCCTCCCGGCGCTTCTCCTCGTCGGCGGCGTTCATATTGAAGAAATGGGCCTCCCGCCCCATCCCCCGGATCTCCCCCACGATTCGCTCCACATTGGCCAGGGTGGCTTTTCGATCCATGTGCACTCCGAAGATATGCATTCCGGCTCGCGCCAGGGCCAGACCCGTAGCCTCTCCGAAGCCGCTCGACGCGCCCAGCACCACAGCCCAACCGCTCAACCGCTCGCTCACTATTTCCTCCCTTCGCTGCGCTTCCACTCGATCTCCACACGGCAAATGGCGCAGGGATTCTACCCTAAGAGCGTTTGGGATTCAACGTTGAAACAGGCAACAACGTTCCCGTTTGACACCGAGGAAAAAGAACGGTAAAATTTTGCCCTCCACGCCACACCGTTCTGGAGGCGGTCCATGCGTCGTGTTTTTCTGTTGGCCCTGATCCTTGCCTGCGCCGTCTTCCCCTGGAAGCGGGGCGACGCGACCGAGCGTCTCGGGGTCATTCCTGAATCTCTCCTCCGCGATTCTACCTCCCAGGAAATCCGAGAGGTTGTCGAGGGGGCGTCCTACGTCGGGGAGAAGAAGGGGGTGATCTTCAAGGGGCACCGGGCGGTCTACGAGTACCTCCTGAACCATCTCGACTTCGCCTCCCAGCTCGGCCGGGTCCTGGATCTTTCCGATTACGCCGTCGAGCAGACGGGAGCCCGGGGCTACGAGGCCACCACCCCCCGGGGGGGATGGGCTCACCTCCAGGTGATCTATGCCGAGGGTGAGAAGCGGGTGGTCCTCGCCCGTGGGAGATACGGCCGGGCGGTGGTCGTGCTCGATTACACCTCCTTCAATCGCGAGGGGGAGAGTTACATCCTCAGTGACCTGTACGGGTACGTCCGGGCGGATAACCCCATCCTCGATCTTCTCCTGGGCCTCTTCGGGGGGATCTTGAGTCATCGGGTCAACAAGATCTTCAGCAGTGTCGCCGAATTGAGCGAGCGCGCCTATACGGCCCCAGCCACCTTCTACGCGGAGCTCCTTCGTCACCCGGAGCTTCCCGCCCACCACCGCCTCGAGTTTGCAGAGATCCTGAATCGAGCCTCGCATGGCGAGGCTCGGGCGTTTTACGTTTCGCCCACCTGAGCATCTCTCCTAAAGAGGTCTTTGCGGCTCACATCGTTGTCGCGTCAGCTGAGGTCTGCATCCCGGCCCGCTGAAGAACGGACCCGCTGAGGCGTTCGTCCCACACCTACTCTACAAAATCAAGCTCGACCGGCCGGGGCAAGATCCCGCTTTCGAATCCCCGCTGCAGCAGTCTCTTCACCGCCCGCCGTCCCTCCGGTCCGTAGGACAGGGTTAGCTCATTCACATACATACCGACGAAGGTATCCGTAGAGGACCGGTCCATCCCGCGACCAAAATCCATGGCGTAACTGAGGGCCTCGTGCCGATGCAGGAGGGCGTACTGAATGCCGGCTTGGAGGAAATGGGCAATCTGCCGCATCCGGGCCCCTCCCAGGTCCCGCCGGACCGCGTTCACGCCCAGCGGCAGCGGGAGTCCCGTCTCGTCATGCCACCAGGCTCCCAGGTCCAGGCTGTTTACCAGCCCGTGCTCCTGATACGTGAGCTGCCCCTCGTGGATGATCAGGCCTGCGTCGTACCTCCCCTCGGCCACCGCTCCGAGGATCTGGTCGAAGGGGAGGACGGCGTACGGAAACTCCCCCAGGCAGACCCGCAGGGTGAGAAAGGCGGTGGTGAGGGTCCCGGGGATCGCGATGGTTTCCCGTCGGAGATCATCAGGGCTGAGAGGTTTCCGCGAGACCAGGATCGGCCCATACCGCTGCCCCATGCTGGCACCGTGGGGGAGCAGGGCATACTTGTCGGCCACATACGCGTACGCATGGAGCGACAGGGCAGTCACGGGAAGCCTCCCCTCCATCGCCCAGCGGTTCAGGGTCTCGATATCCCGCAGCACGTGGCGGAACACGAGGTCGCCCGTCTCGAGCTTCCCCGCCGTGAGGGCGTAAAACATGAAGGCATCGTCCGGGTCCGGACTGTGCCCCACCTCGATAACCATTCGCGGTTCATGGTTCATGGTTCACCGTCCATGATTCGGTTCCAACAGCACCTGCAGGCCCCGCGCGCCTGGCCTCCCGCGGCGACCCTGGTCGGCGGCTTACGCCCTGGGTCCCTCCGTGTTCACGCTCCGTGCAGCAACCATGGGCACGAATCGCGCCTCGGTTTCCCAGGCCGTCGCCTGCCGGGGGGCCCCGCCGCTTCCGGCAATGTCGCTCGGGGCCTGCAGGTGCTGCCCAAGAACAAGATAAATTCCTCAGGAGCATCGGATCTCTTCGGGAGGGCGAGGGGAGCTGGGCCTGGACCCGGCGGAACCTGGTTTGCGGGCGGCCGGGGTTCCGCCGCCGGAGCGGAGCGCAGGTGGGGGTGGCCGTCCTGGGCACCGAGTGGAAAACACCGCGCGTAACGAAAATCTCTCGACACAGGCACCCGTGGAATTTTTTCGCCGACGCAGGCTGGTCCCTGAGCCGCCCCGTCACCTTACCGTGTCGCCGGGCTTCAGCTCAATCACCCTGAGCCCCCGGATCCCCTTGGTCAGCTGCCTCAGCTTCGCCGGAGTCCCGGTGAGCGGCGGGAAGGTCCCGTAGTGCATCGGAATGACCCACTTGGGCTTCAGGAGTCTACAGGCGTATGCCGCCTCTTTCGGGGACATAGTAAAGAGATCTCCGATAGGGAGAAAACAGAGCTGTGGCTCATAGAGCGCCGCGATGAGCCGCATGTCCCCGAAGACCTGGGTGTCCCCTGCGTGGTAGAAGGTAAAGCCGTTTTCCAGGGTGACGACGTACCCGGCAGGATCCCCGCCGTACACGAGGCGGCCCTCTTCATCCTGGATCCCCGAGCTGTGGAAGGCCTGGACCATGGTCACTGAAACGCCCTCCACCCGCTGGGTCCCGCCCATGTTCATGGGAAGGGTATTCCCGACTCCCCGGCTCTCGAGGAACGCGGCGATTTCGAAGATCGCCACGACCTTCGGGTTGTGGCGCTTGGCGAGGGCGGCCGCATCGGTCATGTGGTCAAAGTGGCCGTGGGTGATCAGCATGAGATCAATCTTGTCGACCGTCTTGAGACGCTCGGGACAGGCGGGATTTCCCATGACCCAGGGATCAATCAGAATATGGAGTCCCTTGGGAGTGACAACCTTGAACGTGCTGTGTCCGTACCAGGTGATGGTACAATCTCTTTTGAGCACCATGGTCAACCTCCCTTTTTAAGAACATTGGAATAAGATCGATCCTCCCAGAGAAAGAAAGGCAGGCCGAGTCTTGCACAAACACGCCTCAATATCAATAGATCCACCGGGAAAGTGGAGCGAAACCAATCCTCTCCCTGGCGCGTCCCAGGGGTGAGGGCAAATTGGCCGAATGAGCTGGATGTCAGCGAGGGAGGATCAAGGGACGTCGACCAGCAAGGGAACGATCTGGCCGGTCTTGACCTGGAGGAGCCCGCGCTCCCTGAGCCTCAGGGCCGGGATCGCGGTGAAGGTGAGCGCTTGCAGTGTCAGGAGGGGGTCCGGAAGCGTTGAACCCAGATCCTTGACCGCCCGTTTAATGCGGCCCATTTTCTCCGCCAGGATCGGGACCGGCTCTTCGCTGATGATCCCCCCAATGGGCATCGGCAACTCCTCCACGACCGCCCCGTCGGCCGCGACCACAAAGCCGCCGCCGATCTCCACCAGGCGGTTCAGCGCCAAAGCGATATCTGGATCGGCCACCCCGAGGGCCACCAGGTTGCTGACATCGAACGAGAGGCTCGAGGCCACCGCCCCGTGCCGCAGGCCGAATCCCGTGACGAACCCCACCGTCCTCTGTCCGAGCCCCTGCCGGTCGAACACGGCGGCCTTCAGCACATCCCTCTGGGGCTCCGCGATCACCGCCCGCTCCTCGACCGGCAAGGACAGGCTGATCTCCCGGGTCAGGATGGGACCGGCAATACCCACCACCCTCACCTTGGTCCAGCCGCCCAAACGGTCCGCCGGGACCTTCAGATCCTCCGGCGTGAGCCGTTGCGGCAGGTCAGGCCTGGGGAGGGCTTCCCACAGTCGAGGGTTTGCCTTGATCTCTACCAGGCTCTTCCCCTCCCGCGCGACCACCCTGCCTCTGCTGATCACCAGCTCGGGCTCGATCCGCCTCAGATCCGGAACCACCAAGAGGTTGGCGTACTTTCCCGGTCCGATGCCCCCCACCAGGTGGTCGAGCCCGAAGTGTTCCGCGCAGTTCAGCGTGGCCGCCCGCACGGCCCAAACCGGATCCAGACCGACCTCGATCACCCGCCGGACCGCATGGTCCATGCTGCCACGACTGAGGAGGTCATCGGGCCAGACGGTATCAGTGACCAGGATCAGGCGCCGGAGATCGACCCCCGAGAGGATCACCTCACGCAAGGCGCCCAGGTCCTGACGGACCGAGCCCTCCCGGACCATCGTATGCAACCCAAGGCGAATCCGCTCGACCACCTCCTCCGCCGTGATCGGCTCGTGGCAGGAGCCGATCCCGAGGCCAACGAATTGCTGGAGCTTCCACCCGCGGGCCCCGGCGCCGTGCCCCTCGACCTGTTTTCGGAGGAAGTGGGCCTTTTCGATCAAGGGGATCAGCTCGGGCGGAGACTTCACCGCACGATGCCAGTAGATCTCCCCAAGCCCGAGGACCAGGGGGTGCTCCAAGAGATCCGCCACCTCCGCCGCCCCGATGACCGGCTGCCCGTCCCCCCGGTCAGAGCAGAGCAGAGAGATAGAAGGCGCCGTCGTGTAGACCAGGATGGGCAACTCTTCCAGCCCTGCGAGGAAGGCCCGGAAGGCCGCCGCGCCACCCACGTTCGCCGCATGGACCAACTCGGTGATGACCGTGGTCAGACCCTGCGGGATGGCCACATGCAGAAACTCGTGGAGGCTCTGTACATTATCGAGGTGGGTGTGCCCCTCGACCAGTCCGGGAATGAGATACTTATCTTTCGCGTCGAGGATCTCGGTTTCGGGGCCGACGATATGGTCCAGATCGGGGCCCATGGCGCAAATCCGCTCCCCCTGAACGGCCACTCCCCACCCTCCCAGGAGCTCCCCGCTGTAAACATTGAGAAGCGTACCGCCCCGGACGATCAGGTCCGCCGGCCCTGTTATTCCCCCCTCCGCGGCGACCGTCTTCGCCACCTGAAGCCCCCCCCCAAGAAAAAAAGACCCCCGGGACCCGCACAAATTGTTCCACGTCCCATGGGGTGCGCTTTTCAGTTCAGCATGCCGATCAGGCGGTGGAGCTCCCGCCGGGCCCCCTGATGATCCGGATCATACTCCAAGGCTTTCCGGACCTCGGCAACGGCCTTCGCAATTTCTCCCTTTCGGGCATACAGACGGCCCAGATTGATATGAGGGTAGTGTCGGGGTTCGTACCGCTTGGCCTCCATGGCCTTCAAGAGCCAGGGGACGGCCTCGTCATACTCCCCCCTTTCCATCATATAGACCCCGATGTCGTTATACGGGTTCCCGAAATCGGGATCGATCTGGATGGCGATCTCGCACTCCTGGATCGCCTCATCGATCCTTCCCTGAAAGCTGTACGCCCACCCGAGAAAGGTGTGGGCCTCAGCGGTGGGATAGAACTCGATGGAGCGGCGGTAGTTCTCGATCGCGGCATCCAGATCACCCTTCATCTGATGCCGGTACCCTTCCTGGAAGAAAAACTCTGCCTGTTCGAGACCGGCGGGATCCGTCATCGCCTTGCCCCCCTCTGCCGACTGCACAGGGCCTGCGTCTCATCGTCAAGTACCATAGAGCTCACATGCTGTCAAGGCGGGTGTCGCTTATGGGTGCGCGGCGACCGCGATCCGCTCGAGCACCGGCGGGTGAGTGTAGAGGAGGAGGACGGCCCAGCGGGGCGGCGTGATGTCGGCCAGGTTGGACCGAGCCAGGTCCACCTCCACCTTGACGTAGGCCTCGGGGTTTCCCGAAAGCTCGAGCGCCGCGTGGTCCGCCTGGCGCTCGAACCCGCGCGAGATGGCGTTCTGCAGCGGCAGCGTCACGAGGCTCAGGATGAAGAGGACCAGAACGAGCAAGGGCAGCCCGGCGGGGTCCGCGGGATGGACAAGGAGATGTTGAGCGGTCCCCCATCGGAGAACGAGGGCGGCGATGCCGAGCCCCAGGAAGAGGGCCAGGATCGAGAGCCCCACCCCCTTCCAGATGTGGTGATGGATCCGGTGGCCCATCTCATGGGCTAACACCACCTCCACCTCCTCGGGAGAGGCGCGCTCGAGGAGCGTGTCGTACAGGACAATGCGCTTGGTCCGGCCGAAGCCAGTGACATAGGCATTGCCCTTCACCGTCCTTCGGCTCGCATCCGCCTCCAGCACCTGCCCCACGGCAATGCCGGCCCGATCCGCCAGCTTCAAGACCCGACCCTTGAGATCAGCATCCGTGAGTGGCGTGAAGGTGTAGAAAAGGGGATCGATGACGATCGGAGCCAGAAAGGTAAGTAGGAGAATCAGCCCCCCCACGACGCCCGTTGCTGGAAGGAACCAACGCGAGGGGTCACGCCGGATGAACAGATAGAAGACATTCACCGTCAGCAAAAGCAACACCCCCTGGACGAACAGTCCCTTGGCCCAGTCCTGGAACCATCCCCCGAGCCCATGGGTGGAGAGGCCATACGAGTGCTCCCGAATGTACCCGCCGTACACGTCGAGCGGGAGGAGAATAAACCGGAAGAGGAGCAGAAGGCAGGCCGCATACAGGGTCAGGGTGAGCCAGGGGCGATGGCCGGCCCAGGCCGCGCTGAGGTCCCGCAGGGTTCGAGTGGCGGGGGTGAAGGTAAACAGAAGGAAGAAGGCAAGCGTAATGGCGCTGCGGACGCCAAAGAGGAGATACCGCCCCTGCATGTAGCTTTTGCCCCGCGCGATCTCCTGTGGGGTAAAGTACCGGAGCGCGACCTCATTCGCCGGCACCGCACTGCCGCCGAGGCCCGCAGTCGTCAGCAAGAGCCCCAGGCAAAGGACGCCGATGGCGGCCGAGAGGATACGCATTGAAGTCACTCCGCGGCAACGAGATATACGGACTGTCGCTGAGTGTACCTTCATTCTTCAACAGTGGCAAGTCCGCCAGGACCGCGTCCGGGCTACGGCGCTTTCACGCTCCACACACCCCCCGTGATGATATAATCTACCGTTCAGGCCCGAGGGCCTGACCCCACGATTGGGCAAATCGGGCGAGGGCCTCCTATGCGTGTCAACATAAAGCGATTCAGCTTTACGGCAATCCTGCTCTCGGCATCGACGATCCATGTGGCCGGAGCGACGGTTACTCCAATGGCCGCGTCGGGCCCTTGCGCCAATTCCAACACCTTTCTGATCGGGAGCGGAATTTACGACATCACAGGACCCGCAGCCGAATTGGGCATGATGGGCTATGCCCGCCTGGGCCAGAAAACGGCCGGGATCCACACGCGTCTCTGGTCGCGGGCCTTCGTCATCGCGTCCCCCTGCAACAATAACCGTGTCGTCCTGGTCACTGCGGATCTGGGAATACTCAGCCAGGCAGTGGCGCAAGGGGTCGTCGAACAGCTGGAGCACACCTTTGGTGACCTGTATACCGATCAGAACGTGTTGCTGAGCGCTACCCATACGCACTCCGGACCGGGAGGCTATTCCCACTACGCGCTTTACAACCTGACCATCTTCGGTTTTGATCGGCAAAATTTTCGTACCGTCGTCGACGGGATCTATCAGTCCATCGTCCGCGCGCACGACAACCTCGCAGAAGGAACCATTACGATGGCCACCGGTGAGCTCCTCGACGCCAGTATCAATCGTTCCCCCGTGGCCTATGCACAAAATCCCGCAGCCGAGCTGGCAGTGCACCCTTTCGATACCGACAAGGTGATGACCCTCTTGAAGCTGGAAAAGCTCCACGGCCGGGAGATCGGCAGCATCAACTGGTTTCCCGTCCACGCCACATCAATGGGGAACGACAATACGCTCATCAGCGGCGACAATAAGGGGTATGCCGCCTACCTATTCGAGAAACGGAAGGCAACGGACTACACGGCAGGTGAAACCTTTGTGGCAGCCTTTGCGCAAAGTAACGAAGGAGACGTGTCTCCCAACATTTTTGGAGGGACCGATGGCGGGGGTGCCACTGACTTCGAAAGCACCCAGATTTCAGGTCAACAGCAGTTCGCCAAAGCACTAGAGCTTTATAACGGTGCGACGGAGTTGCTTACCGGAGGGGTGGATTCCCGCCATACTTACCTCACAATGGATGAGGTGTCTGTGGCGCCAGCGTTCACCGGCGGTGTTGATCGCCGCACGTGTCCCGCCGCGATCGGCATTTCGATGCTGGCAGGTGCCGAGGAGGGCCCCGGCTTTGGTGAGGAAGGGTGGACCTGCCAAGAGATAGAGGATTTCTTTGGTGCATTCACGTGCGCAGGGCTGACCACCGCCTGCCAAGGTGAAAAGCCGATTGCGCTGGAAACGGGTACGCAGGAGCCCTTTCCATGGACGCCGGAGGTGCTGCCGTTTCACATCATCACGATCGGCAAGCTGGCTCTGGTCGGTGTTCCCTTCGAGATGACCACGATGGCCGGACGACGCCTGCGCAGGACGGTGGAAGCTCAATTAGCGCCGGCGGGCATCGATACCGTGGTTATCGCCGGATTGGCCAACGCATATGCAGGCTACGTGGCGACGCGAGAAGGGTACAGCGTCCAGCACTACGAAGGGGCATCGACACATTTCGGCCCCTGGACGCTGGCAGCGCTGCAGCAAGAGTTCGACCGCCTCGCCTCAGCCCTCAGGGAAGGTTTCGACGTGGATCCCGGCCCCACGCCGAGAGACTTACGTTGTTGTCAGCACACCGTGCTCACCGGTGTGGTCTTTGACGACAAGCCGTTGTTCAAGCGCTTCGGAAGTGTTCACAAACACGCAAAACGATCGTACACTCGCGGGGAGACCGTCACGGTCATCTTCTGGGGCGGACACCCCAGGAACAACTTGAAAATTCAGGACACGTATCTCGAGGTGCAGCGCAGGATGAAGAGATCCTGGGTAACTGTCGCCACTGACCTGGATTGGGAGACTAAGTACCGGTGGCAGCGGGTTCCCTGCCCCCCCACGTTTGCCTGCTCATATGTCACGGTCGAGTGGGAAATTCCCGAGGGTGCAGCGGGGGGATCGTACCGCATTCGGCACTACGGCCACTGGAAATCCGGCTGGAACGCAAGCATCCATCCATACACGGGAACCTCACGCATCTTCACAGTCCAGTAAGGAGACGCGCCCCACGCAACATCACTCACGGCGTGGCTCGCGCTTCTTCTACCAAGCAAAAGGACCTCTGGGGCCGTGCCGCGTTTCGTCGCCGGCCCACCAGAGGACTCTCTTTTCAGGAGCCCGAACCGGCTGGGAAAGATCGCCAGGACCTCCCGAAGGACGGAGAATGTTATACGGCGAATGAGGTGGAGTGACTTCTTTCACCCATCCGGGATCCCGCCCTCGCCGCTCCTGCCTGTCCCAATTGCCGGTCCAGCCGACGTAGTGAAAGAAGGCCGGGTGCGCCGTCTCAATGGGGACCAATTGGTCTTCGGTGGGAAACCATCTAAGGCCGGTCCCCGTAAAGGCATCGCGAAGGTAGATGTCAACGAGGATCAGCGGCGGGAGCGCGGTCACGGACTCCAGAGTAGACTGCAGGACACCGGGAACGGGAGAGGATCCGTGGCTCCGCCCCGCGATGAACATGACGGGATGGGTGGCGTTGGGGTTGTCATTGTCAAAGCTCCAGTAGGCGTGTTTCGCCCTGAACGTTTTCGCCGGCGTCTGATAAGAAGGCTTTGCATACGGATCGGCACCCGCTTCGTATAGGAAGATGTTGTCCAACTCTGACGAGCGGGGCCGCCCAAAAAATTGGAATTCCTGGGGTTCCGTAAATCCGCGGTCCTTGATCGTCCCCGCCTTTCCGATCACGTAGAGCGGCATCCCATGCATGCCCCCGGTGACCAGGCTCGCCGTCTTGCCGTGATCGCTTGTATAGACCCGAATGGTCGTCTGATCTCCTTCGTGTCGGGTAATGAACTCGCTGGTCCCGAAGGGGCCGGGGATATTATCGCCGTCCTCCCAGTTCGCGTCCCAGGAGTTCCACATCTGATAGACGATCTCGTACTCGTCGTCAATACCGTCCCCGTCGGCATCATAGGGGTAAACCGCATAGTAGAGCTTCCAACCCGGGTTGGGTGCCCGATAGAACTCCGTCAATTCGAAATCGACGTCCCACAGGTCTCTACCGTCGTTCCGGTCAACGTGGCAGTCGTAGTAGCGTTCTTCAATTTCCCCGAAGAACGGAATAGGCGAAAAAAGCTCATCGCAACCCAATCGGTCCCCAAACGTAGCGGGGGAAAGGCCCATGTTATGGTTAGCATTGTTGGAGTCGACCTGATGACGATACTGTGGGTGGGGAACATCGCGGTAGTCGAGGAGCGCGCCTTGATCTCTCTCGGCGTCCTGATGGAAGTTCTCCCAGCTCAGGTAGTCCACCCCTACCATTTGATGGCTGAAGATCATTAACTCTTCTTCAGTATACGTCCCTGCTCTCTTGACATTGCTCAGTTGAGGACCACCTTCCCATCGGAAGCTCGCCAAGTCCGCATTGTCCATGATCCACTCAATGCTGACTGGCCAGTAAATCTCCGAAGCGTCAAAGACCAAAAGGGGACGATGCCGTAACGCCGCCTCACGCGCATCGATCCCGTCGATGTGCCTCGTGCGCCGATTTGCCCTTTCGGAAATATCGTTATGCTTCACCTCTCGCTCTTCAAGAATCCGCCTGCAGCCTTGAAAGGTGTTGACTCGGGCGTAAAGCTCATACTCGTAGGGGGCGTCGAAGGAGAGGGGATAATCGTCGATTTCGACAAACTGCAGCTTGCCGGTGCGGTTGGCAGGAATCACGGCAACGTCCCTGCCACTCTCCCTGATGATGTATTCCTCGACGTCCGAAGCAGAGGCCTCCGGAGGCACATCCACGAGAATCTTCAGCCCGGTATCTGTGGAAGAGAAGTCCTGCGGGATGATGTTGTGAAAATAGGGACCCACGACCGGCGCCGGGGAGGTCGGCGCCGCCACGTCGATGGTGAAGGATTCCGAATCTTGGCCCATGTTGCCATTGCACGGACTCCCTGGCGGCGTGGGGGCGGTGGCGTGCACGACGACCTGAAAGGGCTCGCAAATCAAGTCAGCATCTGGAATCCAGCTGATCTTGCCACTGTTCGTAATCGTCATCCCTGGGGGTGCCTTGGTCAGGTCAAACGAGACTCCCCCCATCCAGCACGTTTCGTCTTTTACGCGGAAGGTAGCCTGATACTGAAAGTGCCTGTTGGCCTGGGCTGCTTGGTCATCGATCGGGTCGATGACAAAGAGTGGTGGCCTCGCCGTCGCCTCCATAGGAAGAACGATAGCAGCGGCGAAGACCAGACCAAGGGCGCTCACTCTGGCAAAATGTCTCATCACTCTCCCCCCTGCCCGTAGGGAACACGCCGGGGAAAAAATAAATGCCTGTGTAACCACTTGTCAATATGCAATGTTTGCATACCTAGCCCCCTGAAAGCATCGGTGGGGGATGTAAGTGCCTGTGCCGCAAGGCCCGGACCATGCCGACAGGCGAGATAGGATGGGTGAAAATAAAAACGCCCCCGGGGCCCTTCGTGGCCCCAGGGGCAAGGAGTGTCTCGCTCACCTCCGGGTATCTTCCCTGTCCCCTCCGGGGGTTCCTTCCACAAGTTAGCCGCGGGCATCAGTGCCCGGAGATCAACGTCCTGAAGGCGGCCTCGTCCAGAATGGGGACGCCGAGACGCTGGGCGTCATCGTACTTGGAGCCGGGGTCTCTGCCAATGACGACATAATCGGTCTTTTTGCTGACCGACGAGGTGACCCGACCGCCGAGGCGGGTGATGGCGACCCTGGCCTCGTCGCGGCTATAGTCCTGCAGCGTCCCCGTGAGGACAAAGGTCTTGCCGGCCAGAACCCTCTTCTTCTCAACGGCGGCCGTCTCCCCGGTCATCCTGATCCCGACCGCCTGCAAACGCTCGATGACCCGTCGGTTCTCCTTCTGGGCAAGAAACTGGGCCATGCTTGCCGCGATGCGGGGGCCAATACCGTAGATGCCGGCGAGTTCCTCCTCCGTCGCTGCAAGGAGCTTCTCCATGCTGCCGTACTGTTCTGCAAACAGGACGGCGGCATGCTCGCCAACGTACCGGACGCCCAGGCCGAACAGCAGGCGCGCAAGCCCCCGGCCCTTGCTTTCCTGGATGGCATCGTACAGGTTCGTTGCCGACTTCTGTGCCAAACGCTCTAGCGACGCCAGGGTCTCGATCTCGAGGTGGTAGAGATCGGCAAAGTCCTTCACCAGGCCGCGGTCCACCAGCTGATTAACCACCGCTTCGCCGAGGTGCTCGACGTCCATGGCCCGCCGCGACCCGAAATGGAGCAGCCGCTCCTTGAGCTGCGCCGGGCAGGCCGCATTGTCGCACCGCCAGACCACTTCCCCCTCCGGCCGGTAGGCGTGACCGCCACAAACCGGGCACCGGTTGGGCATCTGGAACCGCGGACGGGCCTCGTGCCCTGATTCGGGCACAACGTGTACCACGTGCGGGATCACATCGCCTGCCCGCTCGATCACGACCTGATCCCCTTCCCGCACGTCGAGGCGGGCGATCTCGTCCGCATTGTGGAGCGTCGTCCGGCCGATGGTGGCGCCGGCGATCTCGACCGGATCGACCTCGGCCGACGGCGTCAGGGCTCCGGTCCGACCAACGTTGATCACGATCCGCCGGATCCGCGTCCGCGCCTGCTGCGACTTGAACTTGAATGCAATAGCCCATCGCGGATGGTGGGTCGTAAACCCCAGGAGTCTCTGCTGCTCGAGAGTGTTCACCTTGAGGACGACACCGTCGGACTCATAGCCCAGCGCGTCCCGCCGCCCCTCCATCTCCCGACAGCGGGCGATGGCGGCGTCCAGGTCTCCGCAGAGCTTCGCTTCCGGACTGACCGGGAGGCCGGCCTCGCGGAACGCCTCAAGGATCTCCCAGTGGGTGGCGAACGGAGCAGGGGGGCTGGCCCCCGCAAGCTGGTACAGCACGATGTCCAGAGGCCTTTTTGCGGTAATCCCGCTATCCTTCTGGCGCAGGGAGCCGGCCGCGGCGTTGCGCGGGTTGGCAAAGGCGGCCTCCCCCGCCTCTTCCAGATCGCGGTTCAGCTTCTGAAAGGCGGCCTTCCACATGAAGACTTCCCCGCGCACCTCCAGGTGCTCGTACCGGGCGAGCGATCCTCTCAGGATCTTAGGCAGGTTCCGAATCGTCCGTAAATTGTGCGTGATGTCCTCGCCCACGCGGCCGTCCCCCCGGGTGGCCCCGCGCATGAAGACCCCTTTTTGATACACCAGGGCTACGCCCAGGCCGTCGATCTTTGGCTCGCAGACGTACGCGAACGCGGCACCCGGCGTGATCCGTTGCAGACGAGCCTCGTACTCCCGGAGGTCCTCCTCGGTGCTGGCGTTATCCAGGGAGAGCATGGGGCTACTGTGCTCGACCGGGGCAAAGCCCTCGGCCACCTCCCCGCCCACCCGTCGGGTGGGGGAATCGGGGGTGATGAGCTCCGGATGCTGATCCTCTAACTGCTTGAGTTCATTGAACAGGCGGTCATACTCAACATCGGAAACCTCTGGCCGGGCGAGGACATAATAGAGGTAGTCGTGGTGGTGGATCAGCCGCCGCAGCTCCTCAACCCTCGCCTTGACCTTGCCCAGATCCGTCATCCCCCTCCCCCACCCACTTCAACCAGCCCTCGTCTTCCTGAGTATACCCAGACTCTCGCGGCCAGCGCAACGCCTGCACAGGCCCCTCTCTCCCCCCAAGGCGAAATCCAGCATAAATATTGCAGTGGCTCCCCTGGGGAACGGCACACCAGACAGAATGTGAGGAGGATCTTCGCTCCATGACCGAAAGACGCCCGCAAATGCTCAGTTGGACCTATGTCGTATATAGCATCCTTGTCATCGCGATGACCGTCTTTCTCTTGCATGGAAGGGCCCCGATAACGGACAGGAACGTGACGGCGGTCGAGATGGCCCTCTTGCTCCCGGGTATAATTCTCTACTTGCCGTTACTGCTTCTCTCCGGCGGCGTCCACTGGAGCCTCCTCCCGTTTTGGGCGCGCATGCCACTGTGGGGGGCCCTGAACGTCCTCGGATACCTGGCAATTCCCGTGGCAACCCAGGGGATATTCGGGTCGTGGCAACAATGGAAAGCGTCCGGCAAGCAGGGAAGTTTCTGGCTCGAGATGCTTAGGCGACCATCAGTTCTGATAGCGGCTGGCGTACTTTGCATGTTGTTGGGCCTGAATGGAGTCCTCCAAATCCGGCGGGACATATCCGGCCCCACGGATTACGCGAATGTCGTGTTGGGTCCGTTGGCGGCCATCGGTTTTTGGTGCCTCGCGTACTACCTGTACCGGTACGGCACGGTGACCGGACTTCATGGTAAGTCGCTCCCGGCCTGGACGCGATGGGCCGTACCACTGGCGGCGGTTATCGGCGCGATGGTGGGGGGAGGACTCGCCTATGGGGAGGTCAGGATCCTCCGCTGGAGTCCTGCCGCTGCTGGTATACTGGCCGTGACCGTCACAGTTGTCACAGTAGCTGTGGTTTTGACCCTCTTCCACGTGATGCGAAAGCACACCAAGTGAATGCCTCACACAGTCCCAAGATATACTGGGACATGGGGGTCAGGCCTGCGATTTGCTATTTGGTGGGGAGTATTTGTCGGAAGGGCGTCGGAGCACGGGGAAGAAGGGAAGGCGGAAAAGGATCATCACGTGAAAGGCTAAGGGGTCTCGAAGCGCACTCTACCGGACTGTGACAGGCACGATGGTAGAGTAACGGCCATAACTGACGACAACCATCGTCTTGCCCCGCCCCACGCCCGTCACGAGACCGGTTCTATCGACCGTTACGACGCCAGGATTACTGGAACTAAAGCGTGTCCGCGAAGACTCGGTGATGTCCTTCGCCGTCCCATCGTCAAAAGTCCCCGTCACGATAAGGGGGATTTGGGATCCCAGTCGCCTCAAGAAGATCCGCCCAGGACTCACTCGCAATGCGGTCAGCTTCGCCGAGGTTTCTATATCAATGGTCACCGCCTTTGAAAAGATCCCGCCCTCGCGACCGGTCCGGCCAAGCGCACTGATTTTTTTGGTCCCGATAAGATCCACCGGGATCTGAACCGGAAACTCATACGGAGGAGCAAATTTGGGCCGGGAAATTCCGAGATCTTCACCGATGATTTGAATCGCGGCAAAAGACGCACCCTCAGCGACCTGGACGACGACGGTGATGGTCTGCCCTGCGGCCACAATAGTACCGTCCACAGGAGCAACAATGTGAAGCGAGTCGGATTTCTGCTGAGCCTGACTGTGAGGAGTATAGCTTAGGCTAAGAAGGAATAGCAGGCAGAGCCACGTATATCGCGCAGACATGGATTTCATTTGACCCGCGCCTATCCAATCGGCTCATTGCTCCTTCTTGTCATTTAACACATTCTCGGCTCCTCCGCAAGGATGGGACCAGGATGAGCCTTAGCCGATCTCCGACAGCCCGGGGGAACCGCAGCCGATGCGGGGGCTCCGGGCTGTAGTGCGCTGGTGCCGCGGGAGGGGTGCACGGGAGGAGCCTCAGGTGCTCGCCATCACTGAAAAATCCCCTTGACATTTGGAAGGGCCGGAGCTAAATTATAGTTGCCTTTTAAGCGGGCCCGGCGAGGCTCGCAAAGGAGCGCAGATGAAGTATCCAATTGTAGAGTGCAGGATGCGAGACCTCCTCACCGAGCGGTGAGGAGGTTTTTTTATGCCTGCCGAGGCGGCCATGGAGACCCGAAAAAAAGCACAGATCATGGATGCGAATTCGATCCAGCGGGCCCTCACGCGGGTCGCCCACGAGATCGTGGAGAAAAACAAGGGAACATCTGATCTCGTTCTCATCGGCCTCCGGAGTCGGGGGGTGGATCTCGCCCGACGGCTGTCCCAGCGCCTGAAGCAGATCGACGGGGTGGATGTCCCGGTGGGGGCCCTGGATATCACCCTGTATCGGGATGACCTCGGCAAGGGGGGGCCCCAGCCCGCGGTCAGAAAGACCGAGATTCCCTTCTCCATCGGAAAGAAGAAGGTGGTCCTGGTGGATGACGTCCTCTTCACCGGTCGGACGACACGCGCGGCCATGGACGGCCTTATGGACCTGGGACGTCCCCGGGTCATCCAGCTGGCGGTGCTCGTCGATCGAGGGCATCGGGAGCTACCGATCCGGGCCGATTACGTCGGCAAGAACGTCCCGACTGCCAAGACGGAGCAAGTCCAGGTGATGCTCCAGGAACAGGACGGCATGGACGGTGTGGTGATCCTGGACAACACGGACGACCGATGACGGTCTAATTCGTTCATGGTTTATAGTTCATGGTTCATGGTAAAGCGAGGTTCCTGATCTGCAAACTGTCAGCCATAAACTCTGAACTGTGAACCGTGAACCGGTCACATGGTGATCGATGGGCGGAGCACAGATGGCGCTGAAACGGAAAGACCTGTTGACGATCCGGGAACTGGAGCCGGAGGAGATCCATCTCGTCCTGGAGACCGCCGACTCGATGAAAGAAATCGCCTCCCGCGAGATCAAGAAGGTCCCCGCGCTCCGGGGGAAGACCGTGATCAACCTCTTCTACGAGCCGAGCACCCGGACCCGGACCTCTTTCGAGATCGCCGGCAAGTGGCTCAGTGCGGACGTGGTCAATATCGCCACTTCCGCCTCGTCCGTCACTAAGGGCGAGTCGCTCCTCGATACCGGCAAGACCCTGCAGGCCATGCGCCCGGATGTGGTGGTGATCCGCCACCCGGTCCCGGGGGCACCCAAGATGCTGGCCGATCGCCTTCCAGCCTCGATCATCAACGCCGGGGACGGGGCCCATGAGCACCCCACTCAGGCCCTCCTCGACCTCTTCACCATCCGCGAGCGTCTGGGACGCTTGGACGGACTCAGGGTTGCCATCGTGGGAGACATCAGCCACAGCCGCGTCGCGCGATCCGGCATTCGGGCCATGCGCAAAGTGGGGATGGAGGTGCGCGTGGCGGGACCGGCCACGCTCCTGCCGCGCTTTTCAGAGCAGCTCGGGGTCCAGGCCACCACCGATGTGGAAACCGCCATTGCCGATGCCGATGTCATCATGATGCTTCGGATCCAACGGGAGCGGCAGGGCCCGACCCTGCTCCCCTCGCTTCGCGAGTACAGCCGCCTCTTCGGCCTCACCGTCGAGCGCTTGAAGAAGGCCAAGGAGGAGGTCCTGATCATGCACCCGGGGCCGATCAACCGGGGGGTAGAGATCGCCCCGGAGGTGGCCGACGGCCCGTACAGCCTCATTCTCGATCAGGTCACCAACGGGGTGGCCATTCGCATGGGCTTGCTGTACCTCTTGACCGGCGGGCAGGGGAGCGAGCGCTGAGATGGTTCAGCGTTCATGGTTGAGGGTTCAGAGTTCAGAGATAGAGATTCTGGCTCTTACCATGAACTGTGAACCGTGAACCAATCGGAGAGTGAGATGCAATTGTTGATCACTGGAGGGCGAGTGATCGATCCGGCCAGCGGGATCGATGACACCCTCGATATCCTGGTCGAGGGTGGGCAGATCCTTCAGGTGGAAAAAAGCGTTCAGGGTTCAGGGTTCAGGGTTCAGGGGAAGAAGAACAAAAAGCCAGGGAACCAGGACCTATCAAGTACGCATGTCAATCGTGTGATTGATGCCGCCGGCAAAGTGGTCGTGCCGGGCCTGATTGACATGCACGTCCATCTCCGGGAGCCGGGACGAGAAGACGAGGAGACCATCGCCTCCGGAACCGCAGCTGCCGCCCGGGGCGGATTCACCTCGATCTGCTGCATGCCGAATACCGAGCCGGTCAACGACACCGCCTCGGTCACCGAATACATCCGGGAGCAGGCCCAAAAGGTCGGGCGCACGCACGTTTTTCCCATCGGATGTATCTCGCGAGCGCAGCGAGGCCAAGAGCTGGCGGAGATCGGGGACCTCGTCGCGGCCGGGTGCGTCGGGCTCTCCGACGACGGCAAGCCGGTCGTCGATGCCGACCTCATGCGCCGGGCGATGGAGTACGCCACCATGTTCGACGTCCCGCTGCTCCCTCACTGCGAGGATCTCTCCCTCTCCGCCGGGGGGAGCATGCACGAGGGGCGCGTGAGCACCGAACTAGGACTCAAGGGGATCCCTGCTCCCGCCGAAGCGGTCATGGTGGCAAGAGACATCTTGCTGAGCGAGTACACCGGGGCCCGCCTCCACATCTGTCACGTGAGCACCGCCGAATCGGTCCGTCTTATCCGGGAGGCCCGGGCACGGGGGGCGCGTGTGAGCGGCGAGGCAACCCCGCACCACCTGATCCTCACCGACGAGGCCGTCCGGGGCTTCGACACCAACGCCAAGATGAATCCCCCCCTCCGCGCGGCGGAGGACGTGACCGCGCTCCGGGAGGCACTCATCGACGGAACCATCGAGGTGATTGCTACTGATCACGCCCCCCATGCCCGCTCCGAGAAAGAGATGGAATTCGATTACGCTCCCTTTGGCATCATTGGGCTCGGGACGGCCCTCGGCCTCATCCTCACCGAGTTCTATCACAGCCGCCTCCTCACCCTTCCCATGATCGTCGAGCGCATGGCAGCGGCCCCCGCCCGAATCCTCAAGCTTAAGCACAAGGGGACCCTGGCCCCCGGTGCCGATGCGGACATCACGCTCATCAATCCGAACCAGGAGTGGATCGTCGAGGAGCAGGGATTGCATTCCAAGAGCAACAACTCCCCCTTCATCGGTTGGAAGCTCAAGGGGAGAGCGGTGATGACGCTCGTGGCCGGGCAGGTGGTCTGGGAGACGCCATGAAGCCCGCAATGCTGGCCCTCGCAGACGGCACCACCTTTGAGGGGACCGCCTTCGGTGCGGAAGGGGAGTGTGTCGGCGAGGTCGTCTTCAACACGGCCATGACCGGCTACCAGGAGATCCTCACCGATCCCTCATACAAGGGGCAGATCGTCTGCATGACTTATCCCCTCATCGGTAACTACGGGATCAACCTTGAGGACATCGAGTCCCGGCGCCCCTTCGTGGAAGGGTTTATCGTCAAGGAGGGGTCTCCGTACCCCAGCAACTGGCGTAAAGCCCAATCGCTCGACGCGTACCTCAAGGAATGGGGGATCGTGGGCATTCAGGGAATCGACACGCGTGCCCTCACCAAGCATATCCGGGACGAGGGTGCGATGGAAGGGGTGATCTCGACGGTCGACCTTTCTGCCCAAGGCCTCATCGCGAAGGCACGATCCTCTCCCGGTCTTATTGGGCGCGATCTGGTCACCGAGGTCACCTGTGCCGAGCCCTTCCGATGGTGGCAGGGTGCGTGGCGCTGGCCCCATGGCTATCTCGATGACCGCGGACCGACGGCCGACGACCGCGAAGCCCCGAAAACCCAGCTCGACCTCTTCGGTCATCGGTCATCGGTCACCGGTCATCGCTTTCGAGTGGTGGCCATAGACTGCGGCATCAAATACAACATCCTCCGAGAGCTGGTGAGCACCGGTTGCGATGTGGTGGTGGTCCCGGCTTCAACCCCCGCCGACGAGATCCTCGCCTCTGACCCGGATGGCATCTTTCTCAGCAACGGTCCCGGGGACCCCGAAGGAGTTCCATACCTCGTCGAGACGACCCGACAATTACTAGGCAGACGGCCGATCTTCGGGATCTGTCTCGGGCATCAGATCCTGGGGCTCGCCCTGGGCGGCCGGACGTATAAACTCAAATTCGGCCATCATGGGGCGAACCATCCGGTCAAGGAGGTTCACACCGGGAAGGTCGAGATCACGACCCAGAATCACGGCTTTGCGGTCGACATCGACGCCTTCCCGGGCGAAGACGTCGAGCTCACCCACGTCAACTTAAACGACGGGACCGTTGAAGGCATGCGGCACACCCGACTCCCCCTCTTCTCCGTCCAGTACCATCCCGAGGCCTCCCCGGGTCCCCATGACTCGCGGTACCTCTTTCAGCGTTTTGTAGCCTTGATGAACCAGGAGCACGGCACGCGAGAGCCGGTGGAGCTGCCCGGGGGCGAGCGAACCCGGGTCCGCCAGCGCGAAGACATCACCATATGAACAACCGGGCAGTTGTCAGCATTTGGCAGACAGCACAAATAAACTGAAGCCGACAGCGGACAGCGGACAACTAGATAACGATAGCTGATTGCTGATCGCTCACCGCTGACAGATGTTTTCATCGGTCGTCGGTCACCGGTCACTACGAGGAGGGAGCCATGCCAGTCGTACACATCCACATGCTCGAAGGGCGCAGCGTCGAGCAGAAAAAGAAGCTGGCCGAGGCCGTCACTGCCGCCTTGGTCAACATCGCCAAAACCACCCCAGAGGCGGTTACCATCGTCATCGACGATTATCCGCGGACCAGCTGGGCCAAGGGTGGCAAGCTCATGGCCGACCAGTAGGAACGGGTAACCGGGGCACGTACTGCAATGCCTAAGCGGACAGACATACAAAAGATTCTCATCATCGGCTCCGGGCCCATCATCATCGGCCAGGCCTGCGAGTTCGACTACTCGGGAACGCAGGCCTGCAAGGTCCTGCGGCAGGAGGGGTTCGAGATCGTCCTCGTCAACTCGAATCCCGCCACCATCATGACCGATCCGGAGGTGGCCCACCGAACATACATCGAACCCCTGACCCCCGAAGTCCTAGAGCGGGTCATCGAGCGGGAGCGGCCGGATGCTCTCCTCCCGACTCTCGGCGGGCAAACCGGGCTCAACCTCGCCGTGGCGCTCGCCGAAAGCGGCGTCCTCGACCGGTATCAGGTGGAGCTGATCGGGGCAGCGCTCGAGCCCATCAAGAAGGCCGAGGACCGGGACTTATTCAAGCACGCCATGGCCAAAATCGGCCTCGAAGTCCCCGCGAGTGGGTATGCCAAATCGCCCGAGGAAGCCGACGCGATCATCGAACGGATCGGCTTCCCGGCCATCATCCGCCCCTCCTTCACCCTCGGCGGAACGGGCGGGAGCATCGCATACAACCGCAAAGAATTTCAGGACCACGTCCAGTGGGGCCTGCGCACCAGCCCGGTGTATCAGGTGCTGATCGAGGCCTCGGTCATCGGGTGGAAAGAGTTTGAGCTGGAGGTCATGCGGGACCGAAAAGACAACGTCGTGATCGTCTGCTCCATCGAGAACGTGGACCCGATGGGGATTCACACCGGCGATTCCATCACCGTCGCCCCCGCCCAGACCCTCACCGACAAGGAATACCAGATCATGCGGGACGCCGCGATCGCCATCATCCGGGAGATCGGCGTGGAGACCGGCGGCTCCAACATCCAATTCGCCATCGACCCCGCCGATGGGCGACTCGTGGTGATCGAGATGAACCCCAGGGTCTCCCGCTCCTCGGCCCTGGCCAGCAAGGCCACCGGATTCCCCATTGCCAAGATTGCCGCCCTTCTTTCGGTCGGCTACACCCTGGACGAGATCACAAACGACATTACCCAGTCCACCCCCGCCTCTTTCGAACCCACGCTGGATTACTGCGTGGTGAAGGTGCCTCGCTTCGCGTTCGAGAAATTTCCCGCAACGGATGAAACCCTGACGACCCAGATGAAGTCGGTGGGCGAGGTGATGGCCATTGGCCGAACCTTCAAGGAGGCGCTCCAGAAGGCAATCCGCTCTCTGGAGACAGACACCTACGGTCTCGAGAGCCGGACCATCGTTCACGATCCACGATTCACCGATAAGGACCCCAAGGTCCGGCGGGAGGTAGTCCGCGAAAGGCTGCGGACCCCCAACCGGGAACGACTCTTCACCATCGCCGAGGCGCTCCGCCTCACAATGGACGTCCGCGAGATCTACGAACTGACCCGGATCGACCCCTGGTTTGTGGAGAACATCCGGGAGATCGTCGAGCTCGAAGAGGAATTCGGACACGAGAGATCCAAGACTCTGCTCCGCCTCCTGAGCCCCCAGAAATTGCGGACCGCCAAGGGGATGGGCTTCGCCGACCGGAGATTGGCTCAACTGATCGGGTCCGACGAACTCACCATCCGCGACGCGCGACGAAAGCTGGGGATCCACGCCAGCTTCAAGATCGTGGACACCTGCGCCGCCGAATTCCAGGCCTTCACGCCGTATCTCTACTCCACCTACGAGCGGGAGTGCGAAGCCAACCCGACGACCCGGAGGAAGGCGGTGATCCTTGGGTCCGGCCCCAACCGGATCGGCCAGGGTATCGAATTCGACTACTGCTGTGTCCACGCCGCCTTCGCCCTGAAGGAGCTTGGCTTCGAGGCCATCATGGTCAACTGCAATCCCGAGACCGTCTCGACCGACTACGATACCTCCGACCGACTCTACTTCGAGCCGCTCACTCTCGAGGATGTCCTCAACATCCTAGACCGGGAACAGCCGGAGGGTGTCATCGTTCAGTTCGGCGGCCAGACGCCGTTGAAGCTCGCCGTTCCCCTAGAGCGCGTCAGGGTCCCCCTCTGGGGCACCTCGTCGGAGGCCATCGACCGGGCGGAAGACCGGGAGCGGTTTCGGCAGCTCCTGACCCAGCTCGGGCTCAACCAGGCCCCCAGCGGGACGGCGATCTCGGTCAGTGAGGCGGCCCGCATTGCCAAACGGATCGGCTATCCGGTCTTGGTCCGCCCCTCCTACGTCCTCGGGGGGCGGGCCATGGAGATCGTCTATGACGAGGCAAGCCTCCTCAATTACATGGAGCGAGCCGTCCAGGCCTCTCCCGAGCATCCGGTCCTCATCGACAAGTTCCTGGAAGATGCCATCGAGATGGACGTGGACGCCATCGCCGACGGGCAGCGGGTCGTGATCGGCGGAATCATGGAACACATTGAAGAAGCGGGGATCCATTCGGGAGACTCCGCCTGCTCCCTGCCGCCCCGGTCGGTCCCCGCCAAGATCCTGGACGAGATCCGGGAACAGACGCGCGCGTTGGCCCTGGAGCTTCAGGTGGTGGGGCTGATCAATATCCAGTTCGCCATCAAGAACTCCACCGTGTACGTCTTAGAGGTGAACCCCCGGGCCTCCCGGACGATCCCCTTCGTGAGCAAGGCAACAGGGGTCCCCTTGGCCAAGCTAGCGACCAAGGTCATGGCTGGCATGACCTTGGAACACCTGGGATTCACCCGGGAACCGCTCCTGAACCACGTGGCGGTCAAGGAAGCGGTATTGCCCTTTGTCAAGTTTCCCGGCGTCGATGCCATTCTGGGACCGGAGATGAAATCCACGGGCGAGGTGATGGGCATCGACCGGGATTTTGGTCGCGCCTTCGCCAAGTCCCAGATCGCGGCCAACGGAACGCTTCCCCTTCACGGGACGGTTTTTCTGAGCGTGCGAGAGCCGGACAAAGCCAACCTCCCCCCGCTTGGTCAAGCATTCGCCGAACTGGGCTTTCACATCCTGGCCACAAGCGGTACGGCTCGGTGCCTGGAGGAGGCCGGCATCCCCGCAGAGCGCGTCTACAAGGTGATCGAAGGGGTCCGCCCCCACATCGTGGACCGGATGCAGAGCGGTGAGATCGTCTTGGTCGTCAACACCCCCGAGGGACGGGCATCCCGTCTCGACTCCTATTCCATCCGGCGGACCGCCGTCACCCAGGGGATCCCCTGCTTCACGACCATGGCCGCGGCATTCGCGGCGATGCAAGGCATTCGGGCCCTCAAGGCGGAGGGCCTGCAGGTCAAGACGCTCCAGGAGTACATCGGGGCAGGACGAGAGTGGAACCGTGCAGACTGAGATGCACTCCCTCCGCCAGATCCAGCCGGACTACTTCCTCCAGCGCTTTGTATCGCCCCCCATGGCCTTTCAGCCTGGGCAGTTCGTCATGGTCAAGCCCTCGGGATCGCTCGATCCCTTCCTGCCAAGGGCCTATAGCATCCTGAGAGTCCAGCGCCACATGACGGGGAGGAGAGGGAAGCGGGAAGACGTGGTGGAGATCCTCTATAAGGTGTTGGGAAAGGGGACCACCGCGCTTTCGCGCCTCAAGCCCGGCGATCGGGTGGACCTGCTGGGCCCGCTGGGAAATGGCTATCGCGTGCCGCAGGACCTCACCACGGCCCTGCTGGTAGCGGGAGGAATCGGGGTGCCCCCGGTCGTCGCGCTCGCTGAACGGCTGGCCGGTTCACAGTTCCCGGTTCACAGTTCAGGGCAAGGAAAAGCTGGACTTCGGTCGTCGGTCGTCGGTCGTCCCAAAGTGGTGGCCTTTATCGGGGGCAAATCGTCGACCGATGTTTTGTGTCTCACCGACCTTCGAAAGGCAGGAGCCGCGCTTCAGGTGGCCACCGAAGATGGCAGCCTCGGGCACCAGGGGCTTGTGACCGATCTCCTCGAATCGTATGTGCGGTCATCGGTCAACGGACTTCGGTTAACGGTTTATGCATGCGGTCCTCACGCGATGCTTCACGCCGTTGCTCGGATCGCCGAGCGATTCCAAATCCCCTGCCAGGTTTCCCTGGAGGCCCACATGGCGTGCGGCTTCGGGGCCTGTATGGGGTGCGTTATACCAGTTCAGAGTTCAGAGTTGAGAGTTGAGAGTTCGAGACAAACTATGAACCGTGAACCGTCAACCATGAACCAGCGGAGCTATAAGTTGTGTTGTAAGGATGGGCCGGCCTTCGACGCCTCGGAGATTGTCTGGTGAGTGCGGGCCAGAAAAAGCGTTCACGGTTCACGGTTCACGGTTCACGGAAAAAGGGAAGCCGTCGTCGGTCGTCGGTCACCGGTCGTCGGTCGTCGCTCCGTCGTCCGGACCTGGCCGTAGAGATTGCCGGGATCCGATTGAAAAACCCGGTGATGACCGCCTCCGGCACCTTCGGGTACGGGACCGAGTTTACCCCCTTCTTCGATCTCAACGCGTTAGGCGCCATCATTGTGAAGACGGTGACCATGCATCCGCGACTGGGAAACCCACCCCCCCGGATCGTGGAGACGCCGGCGGGGATGCTCAACTCGATTGGGCTCCAGAATGTCGGAATCGACGCCTTTTGCCAGCAGAAGCTCCCGTTCCTCCGAACGCTGGCCACTCCGCTCGTGGTGAACATCGCGGGAAAGTCAGTCGAGGAGTTCGCCGACCTGGCCAAGCGTCTCTCGGACGCCGAGGGAGTGGCCGGGGTCGAACTCAATATCTCCTGCCCGAATGTGGCCGGGGGGCTCGATTTCGGCACCGATCCGCGCCTCACGTATGCAGTGGTGAGGGCGGTCCGGCAAACCACCCCCCTGCCCATCGTCCCCAAGCTCTCTCCGAATGTGACCGATATTACCGTGATCGCCCGGGCCGCCGCCGATGCGGGGGCGGATGCTCTCTCGCTGATCAACACCATCGTCGGCATGGCCATCGACGTTCGCAGCCGGAAAGCCACACTCCCCGGAGCCACCGGGGGTCTCTCCGGCCCAGCCATCCGCCCCATCGCGGTCCGAATGGTCTGGGAGGTCGCCCAGGCGGTACAACTCCCCCTCATCGGCATCGGGGGGATCACGACGGGCGAAGACGCCGTAGAGTTCCTCCTTGCCGGAGCCAGCGCAGTCCAGGTGGGGACTGCCAATTTCCTCGACCCGCTGGCACCCATGAAGGTCCTGGCAGGCATCGAGGATTATCTTGGCCGCCACGGCCTTGACAGCGTGACCGATGTGATCGGGGCCGCCACCCCCCCCTGACCCCCCGACCCGGCGAGGATCCCCAGCACGGAAGACGGTGCCAGGTTTCTCCGTTACCTTATCAAAGGGAAAAGGCAGAGGAGAACGAGCGGGCGTTGGCTGGAGCCCGGCCCTGGCACCCCAGAAGGAGGAAACCATGATCAGCGGCAAGGCATCTCACGTGGGAGAAGTGATCGTCGCCCGATTTGAGCACGGAGAGGATCTGTTCGCGTCGCTCGAAAAGATTTGCCGCGAACAGGATATCAAGAACGGTGTGATCCTGACGGGCTTTGGCTCGATCGATCGTGCCCATTTCCTCGGGGCCAGCTCCCCCGCCTGGCCCGATCTCGAGTTCTACCGCGCCCGGCACGAAGAAGGGCTCGAGATCCTGGCGATCTCGGGGGTGATCGCCGATTACGAGGTCCACGCCCACATGGTCCTCTCCAACGAGGACCGGGCCATGGGCGGGCACATCGAGCCGGGCTGCCGGATCCTGACCCTGTGTGAACTGGTCATCGCGAAGCTCGACGGAATCCGATTGAAGCGGCTCCCCGATCCAGAACTGAAGCAGAACTTGCTGCAGGTCGTCGCCTCGGACTAAAGCAGTCCACAGTCCAATGTCCGACGTCCAAGGTCCAAGACCGCCGAGAAAAAACAGCCCCAGGGACAGGAAGTGTTGAGAGCTGAGAGACTGGACTTTGGACCTTGGACTTTGGACTAAATGACCTAGGTGCCGAAGCGACGCTTGCGCTGCTGATAATTACGGATGGCTCGGAGAAGATCGATCTTTCGAAACGCGGGCCAGCAGGCGTCACAGAAATAGAACTCGCTGTAGGCGCTCTGCCAGAGGAGGAAGCCGGAGAGGCGCACCTCGCCGCTCGTCCGGACGATGAGATCCGGATCGGGAAGATCATACATATACAGATACTTGCCGATCTCTTCGGGTGTGATTTCTTCCGCAACCTGCGCGAGGGCAGCCCCCCGCCGTTCCCGATCCCTCAAGAGCTGCTTTACCGCATCGGCGATCTCTTGTCTTCCCCCGTACCCCACGGCGATATTGAGGCAAAAGTTATTGTAGGCATGGGTGGCCTCCTGCGCGTGCGCGATGGCCGCCTGGAGAGATGGGGGCAAAAGTTCCAGCTGGCCCACCGCCCGGACCCGGACCCCCTTCCGATGAATCTTCGGATCCACCGCCACGGCTCGCAGCTTTGACTCGATGAGATCCAGGAGGCGGTTCAGTTCCCCGTGAGGGCGGGAAAGATTTTCAGTGGAGAGAACATAGATGGTGATGATCCGGATCTGCAGCTGCTCCAGCCAATCCAACACCTGCTCCAACTTGTCCGCCCCCAGCCGGTGTCCCTCAAGCGGATCCGCAAAGCCGAGTTCCCGGGCATAGCGCCGGTTGCCATCCAGGATGAGGCCGATGTGCGTGGGTAACACCCCCCGCTGGACCTCGCGAAGGAGTCGACGCTCGTAGAACCGGTACAAGAGAGAGATCGGATCACACATCATCGGGACACTCCCATCGATGCCTCACCGGCACCACGTCGGGTACCTAGGGGGTGCCGGTGGATCCTCGCTGGACCAGGACCACGCCCGTTACCACCAGGCCACCACCCATCACCTGCGGCCAATCCAGCGCTTCCCCGAGGAAGAATAAACCCGCGCCCGCGGCCACCACCGGCTCCATCGTGCTCATGATGCTGACCTGCGTGGCGGGGAGGTAGGTAAGCCCGAAGGTGTACAACGCAAAGGGAAGCACGGTGCCACCCGCAGCAATGAGGAAGAAGATCCCCCACAGGCGAAGGGAATACCCTTCCGAGACGAGGAGCCACGGAGGGGTCAACGCCCACCAGAACAGGGTGGCAAACGCATACGCATACACCAGGAGCGTCCAGGAGGGAATCCGCGCCACGGCCCGCTTCGTCAACAGCGTGTACGCCGCAAAGGCGCACGCCGAAAGAAGCCCGCTGATCAGGCCGGGAAGATTCAACTGGAACGAAGTCGAATCATATCCCTTCACCATCAGAAAGCAGCCGCCGACGGCGAGGGCCAAGGCGAGCACAGTCATCCACGTCAGTCGCTCTCCCAAGAAGAAAACCGAGGCCAGCGCAACCAGGATCGGAGCCATGTACTGGAGGAGGATGGCCGTGGCCACCGTGGTCAGGCTGATCGTGTAATAGTAGGTGAAGTTCGCCATAGCCAGTCCGGCCACCCCCAACAGGGCGGCCACGGGTACCTCTTTCAGGGGCAGATACAGCTGTCGCTGGTCGCAGACGAGGACCCCCACAATCAGGACAAAGAGGGCGAGGGTCGAGCGAATGGCGGTGAGAGACAGCGGACCGACTTCCCCGGCGGTGAAGAGATACCGGGCCAGTGTGCCCATGAGCCCCCAGGCCGTCGCCGCGCCGAGGACGAACAGCGAACCTTTCACACGGCCTTTCCATGCGGTCATGGGCCTTTTTTGAGGAGTTCCTCCAGGACCGCCGTCAGACTCTCCAACTTCATGCGTCCCCGCGCGATGGCGGCCACGGTTCCGTCCCGGGCAAGGAGAAATGTGGTCGGCGTCCCCTGAATACCATACAGCCGGGCGATCCGGTCCCCCTGATCATACCCGACGGCGTAGGAAATCCCTCGCTCTTGCACGAACTTCCGAGACTGCTCTTCCTTATCCCAGATATTGACGCCGAGGAAGTTTACCCCTCGGTCCTTGAACATCTCGTACGCCTTGATCAGCACGGGAGACTCCCGCTGACAGTGGGGTCACCACGAGGCCCAGAAGTTCAGCAACAGCACCTTTCCTCGAAAGTCTGCGAGGTGAACTTGCTCCCCCGAAAAGAGGGTCAGGCCAAAATCCGGCGCTGCGCTCCCCACGGCCACCGGGGCGACAGCGGGGTCGGCCAGACTCACCGGAACCTCCCCCCAGAGGAGGCCCACCGCAACCAGGAGCCCGAGGGTCATGCGCCCTGCTCTACCGCCTTTGGCGTGTTTCATCGGGTTCTCCTTCCACAGACAGGGTTTCAAGTGTGGGAGGGTACCACATAAGTCTCTGCTCCACAATGAAAATTGGCCTGCGGGTTTCGGCTTGACAGGCCCCCCCCTCCCACTATAGTGTACCGCTTGGCCGGGACACGGCCCCCCCAAGGGTCGGAGGGTCGGTGCCCGCGCGCGGTCGCCATGCCTAAGAAGCTACCAAGCCGAAGACACCCTCATTTCCCCGTATCGGGGTGACGCACCCCTCCTGCGGGTACGATCAAGGTTTATTCCCCCCGCTCCAACCCCTTGGACAGGAGAGGCTCGAATGAAGAAACCGCACCTTTTTGCCCCCGGCCCGAGCCCCGTCCCCCCGGAGGCGTTACTGACAATGGCCCGTCCCATCCTTCACCACCGGGCCCCGGAGTTCGAGACGCTCCTCGCCGAGGTGCGGGAGGACCTCAAGGCCCTGTTCCAGACGACAGAAGAGGTCCTGCTCTTCACCGCTTCGGGGACCGGGGGGATGGAGGGGGCGGTGGTCAACACGCTGTCGCCGGGCGAGAAGGCACTGGTGATCCGCAGTGGAAAGTTTGGAGAGCGGTGGGGAGAGATCTGTCAGGCCTACGGCATCCCCTTCACACCCGTCGACGTTCCCTACGGGAAGGCGGTGGACCCCGGGCTCATCGCCGCCGCCCTCAGGAAGGATCCTGATGTTGCTGCGGTCTTCAGCACCCATAGCGAAACCTCGACGGGAGTCCTCCACGACATCCAGGCCATCGCCGAGGTTGTCCGCAAGACCCCGACCCTCCTCGTGGTGGATGCGATTACCAGTCTAGGGGTCGTGGACCTCCCCGTGGATGCCTGGGGCGTGGACGTGGTGGTCGCCGGCTCCCAGAAGGCTCTGATGCTGCCACCCGGGCTCACCATGGTCGGGGTCAGCCAAAAGGCGTGGGCGGTGGTGGAGAAGGCTCGACTCCCAAAGTACTACTTTGACTTTGCCGCCGAGCGAAAGAATCTGCTCAAGAACCAGTCGCACTTTACCCCGGCCGTCTCGCTGGTGGTTGGGCTTCGAGAGACCCTCAGGATGATCCTGAGCGAGGGGCTTCCTCATGTCTTTCAGCGCCACGACCGGCTCGCAGCCGCCATGCGCTCCGGCGTCACCGCCCTGGGCCTGGACCTCTTTGCCGAGCGACCGAGCCCCGCGGTCACTGCGGTGAAGGTCCCCCCAGGCATCGACGGCGGGGCGATTGTGAAGACGCTTCGGGCAAAACACGGGGTAACCATTGCAGGCGGTCAGGGATCGCTGAAGGGGAAGATCTTCCGGGTGGCGACGATGGGGTACGCAGACGCGTCCGATGTGGCCGTCGCCCTCTCGGCGCTGGAACTGACGCTCGCGGAGCTGGGGTACCCGGTCAAACTGGGCGAAGGCACCCGGGCTGCCCAGGAAGTCCTGGCAGGCATGTCGGATGTGCAGAGTCCGAGGTCCTAGCCTTCACCCCTTCGCGACGTTGGACGTTGGATCTCGGACGTGGGACATAACAGGGAGAGACCGATGCGCGTCTTAGTCAGTGACGCCCTTTCGACCAGGGGCCTCGAGGTGCTCCGCCAGCACCCAGGCATCCAGGCTGATGTCCGCCCAAAGATCCCACCCGAGGAGCTCATGCAGGTGATCGATCAGTACGATGCCCTGATCGTGCGGAGCGCTACCAAGGTGACCGCCGACGTGATCCAGGCTGGGAAGCAGCTCAAGGTCATCGGTCGGGCCGGCGTCGGGGTGGACAACGTCGATGTCGAGGCAGCCACCGCCCAGGGGGTCGTAGTGATGAACACCCCAACCGGCAACACCATCACCACCGCCGAGCACTCCATTTCCCTCCTCCTGGCCCTCTCGAAAAATATTCCCCAGGCGGCGGCCTCCCTGCAGGGGGGGCGATGGGAGAAGGGGAAGTTCCTGAACGTCGAGCTTTACAACAAAACCCTGGGGATCATCGGGTTGGGGCGGATCGGCTCAGAGGTCGCCAAACGGGCCAAGGGCTTTGCCATGCGCGTCATCGCGTATGATCCCTTCATCTCGGCCGACGTGGCGAACCGCATCGGCGTCGAGCTTGTCGATCTGGATGCGCTTTACCGGCAGGCAGACTTCATCACCATTCACGTCCCGCTCGGCCCCGACACCCATCATATGATTAACCGAGAGACCATCGGTCTGATGAAGCGGGGAATCCGGATCATCAACTGCGCCCGCGGAGGCGTGGTGGACGAGGAGGCCCTCTACGAGGCCATGGTGAGCGGCCACGTGGGGGGCGCTGCCTGTGACGTCTTTGAAAACGAGCCGAGCATTTCGAACCCGCTCCTCTCCCTGGAGAACTTCATCGGCACTCCCCACCTGGGGGCCGCCACCGCCGAGGCCCAGGAGAACGTGGCCGTCGCCATCGCCCAGCAAGTGGTGGAGTACCTCACCACGGGCGTGATCCGGAACTCGGTGAATACCCCCTCCATCGAGCCGGAACTCTTGGCCAAGATCCAGCCCTATCTGACCTTATCGGAGAAGCTGGGGCGGCTCGACTCGCAGCTTGCCGAGGGGCGCTTCCAGGAGATCCGGATCGCATACACCGGGGAGGTCGCGAACTACGACACCTCGCCCCTCACGGCGGCAGTGGTCAAGGGGGTGCTCGACCCGATCACGTCCGGCACCATCAACATCGTCAACGCCCCCGCCTTTGCCCGGCAGCGCGGGATCCGTGTCGTCGAGTCCAAGAGCAGCCAGGAAGAGAACTACGCGAGCCTCATCTCGGTCATCATCCAAACCGACCGAGGGCAGAGCCACGTGGCCGGGACCCTGTTCAGCCGGCGGGAGCCCCGCGTGGTCCGGATCGACGAATTCTCCCTTGAGGCAGTTCCAGAGGGGTACCTCCTCATCTTTTCCAACCTGGACGTCCCGGGAGTGATCGGGAAGATCGGCACCATTCTTGGGCAAAATCAGGTCAACATCGCCGGGATGGTCCTCGGCCGAGAGAAGCAGGGCGGCCAGGCGGTTTCCGTCGTGAACGTCGACAGCCCGATCCCCACCCCAGTCCTCGACCAGATCCGCCAGATGCCCAACATCGTGTACGCCAAGGTGGTGAAAGTCTGAGGTGATCCCCACCGCCATTCCCAAAGGGGTACGCGTTCTCTCCCCGGCCGAGGCAGCCCGCCTCAGATGGGTCGAGAAGACGCTTCTCTCCGTCTTTCAGCGCTGGGGTTTTCGGGAAGTCCTGACCCCCACCTTCGAATATCTCGACGTCTTCGCCCACGGGGCGGGGGATGTGGTTGAAGGAAAGGCCTTCAAGTTCGTGGACCGACAGACCGGGCTTCTCCTGGCGCTGCGGCCTGATCTGACCCCCCAGGTGGCGCGGATGGTCGCTGCCACCATGCGGCATCATCCCCTCCCGCTCCGGCTCGCGTACTCCACCTCGGTCTTCCGCCACGAGGAGCCCCAGGCAGGACGGCAGCGGGAGTTCTTTCAGGCCGGCGTTGAGCTGATCGGCTCGGACCGGCCCGAGGCAGATGCCGAGATGATCGCCATGGCGGTCGAGGGATGCCAGGAGGCCGGGCTCCAACGTTTCCAGATCGACGTCGGCCAGGTAGAGTACCTCCGGGGGATGCTCAACGCGCTCAACCCGTCGCCCGAACTCCGCCGAAAGATCGTTTCCGCCCTCCGACGCAAGGACGCGTTGGAGCTCGAACTCACCCTGAAGCCGCTCCAGGCCGAGGCGAGATTGAAAGAGGGGATCCTGAATCTGACCACCCTGTACGGGGACGAAGCGGTCCTGGAACAGGCGAAGGCGTGGGCCGTCACCGAGCAGTCCCGGGTGGCTCTCGAGAACCTGATCGACGTCTACGCAGTCCTCAAGACCTATGGTCTGGCCGAGCACATCATCATCGATTTGGGCGAGACGTATGCCTTCGACTACCACACCGGGGTCGTCTTTCAGGTCTTCACCGAGTCGCTCGGCTACCCCATCGGTGGAGGCGGGCGCTACGATAACCTGATCGGCCGGTTCGGCTACCCCTGTCCCGCCACCGGGTTCGCCTTCGAGCTGGAGAAGGTTCTCGGCGCCCTGGAGGCAGAGGGAATCCTGCCGGCGGATCAAGGGCCGGACTTCCTCATCATCGATTTCAATCCGGACAAGCGCCAGGCCCTTCACATCGCCCGGGCCCTGCGGGGCAAGGGCTACGCTGTAGCCAGGGACATCATCCGGCGCGACCTCGAGGGGTCGCTCGACTATGCCCGAGTGAGCGCGATCCCCCGCGCTCTCATCCTAGGCCTCGATGGAATGCCCGGGGATACCATGTCCCTGCGAGATCTTACGAGAGGGACTGAGACAACCTTCTCTATTCCGGAGTTTATCCAGCGCGTCAGGGATGGGACACTCCAATGGCCAACGTGATCGTGGTCGGCACGCAGTGGGGGGACGAGGGCAAGGGAAAGGTCGTTGACACCATCAGCGAATCCTTCGACGCCGTGGCCCGGTATCAGGGGGGGAACAACGCGGGACACACCGTGGTGGTGGGCAACGAAAAGGTGATCCTCCACCTCGTTCCCTCGGGCATCCTTCGGAAAGGGAAGACCTGCATCCTCGGAAACGGCGTGGTGGTCGATCTCCCGGGCCTCACCCATGAACTCAACCAGCTCCGCCGCCTGGCTGTGAACGCCGAGGGACATCTGTTCATCGGGAAAAACGCCCACCTGGTCCTCCCCTACCACAAGATCCTGGACCACGAGCGGGAGAGGGACGCCGCCCGACCCATCGGGACCACCGGACGCGGGATCGGTCCCGCGTACGCCGATAAGGTCGCCAGAGTGGGGATCCGCATCGGCGATCTCTTCGACCCGGCCCTGTTCCGCGAGCGACTGCGCGCCAATCTGGCCGAGAAGCAGGCCCGCGCCACGAAAGAGAGTGCGCTGCACACCCTCGATCCCGAGGCCGTCTTTGACGAGCAGATGGCCCACTTCCGCGAAGTCGAGGCCTTTCTGGTCGACGCCTCGGCGGTCCTGAACCGGATGATCGACGAGGGAAAGAAGATCCTGTTTGAGGGGGCGCAGGGCACCCTCTTGGATGTGGACCTGGGGACGTACCCGTATGTGACCTCGAGCAGCGCCACAGCCGGAGGGGCCTGCATCGGCACCGGGGTCGGCCCGACCCGGGTTGACGGGGTCCTGGGCGTCATCAAGGCCTACACAACGCGGGTGGGGGAAGGGCCGTTCCCCACCGAGCTCAGAGATAACATCGCCGAGGAACTCCGCAAGCGCGGAGGAGAGTACGGGGCCACCACAGGCAGACCCAGGCGATGCGGGTGGCTCGACGCGATTGCCCTTCGCTATGCCATCCAGGTGAACGGCCTCAGTACGTTGGCGCTGACAAAGCTGGACGTCTTGGATCCGTTCCCGGTACTCCGGATCTGCCGCGCCTATCGCTACCGGGGTCACACCCTGGAGGATTTCCCCAACGAGACTGATATCCTGACGGAATGCCAGCCGGTCTACGAGGAGATCGAGGGGTGGCAGGAAAGCACGGTCGGGCGCACCTCGATCGCGGAACTGACCCAGGAGTGCCGCGCCTTTCTAGACCGGCTCGAGGCCATCCTCGGTATCAACATCTCCATCATCTCCACGGGCCCCGAGCGGGACCAGACCATCCTCCTCCCCACCCCCACCTTGAAGCAGTGGGGCCTGGTGTAGTTCACGGTTCACAGCCAATAACCAGCAGTCAGCAGCCAGCTGTCAGCCGTCGGCAACCAATTCAAAGCCCGCTATCTCCTGATAACTGATTGCTGACCGCTGATGGCTGATCGGTAGTTGCTGAACGCTGAGTGCTGGCTGCTGCCTGCTGATAGCTCATAACGGGTGGACGACATGTGGCTGCTTCGTTGGTCAGGGAGAATCCTTGCGACCTTCCTGTGTGTTCTGGCCTCCGGGGCCACTCTCTGGGCTGATGTTGTCGTGGTCGCAAACGAACACGCCGGCACCCTGTCGATATTGAATCCCAAGGTGCGGGAAGCCATCGGAATACTCGAGGTCGGGGGGGATCCCCACAATCTGGGCGTGACCAGGGATGGGCGACGGGTCGTGGTAACGCAACCATCCGCCGGGATGGTGACGGTTGTTGATGCCCGCCTCCCAAGAATATTGAAGCATCTGAAGGTCCCCGGATGGCCCCACGGCGTCGCGGTGAGTCCAGATGACCGCTGGGCCTTTGTGGGTGCGGAAAGGCACCGGAAAGTATATGTGGTGGATCTCCAGCGCCTGGGCCTCGACCGGGCATTCGCCGTGGAGCCTGCGGTCCACAACCTGGTCATCACCAAGACTGGCCAGGCGTGGATGACGGCCCTGGGGGAACGTTTTCTTTGGCTTGTGGATCTCCAAGCCGGGATGTTGATATCCCGCCTCGAGACGACAGCTAGGCCCCACGACCTCGCCCTCACACGCGGCGGAGATATCCTCTGGGTCGCAAACTGGGGGAGCAGGGATGTGTTCCTCGTTCATGGGCAGCCACGCCAGGTCGAGACGATACCGATCTCGGGTCGCCAGCCCCACCATGTCGCAATCACGCCCGATGAGCGCGAGATCTGGATCACGAATCACGGGTCGCAGGACATCAGTGTCATCGATGCCTTGGCCCAACGCGAAATAGCTAGAATCGCAGTCGGCAAAGCCCCGCATCACGTGGCCTTTTCAGCCGACGGGCGCAGGGCGTACGTTGCCAACAGCGGATCGGATACTGTGTCAGTCGTGGACGTCGCGGCTAGACGCGAGGTGAGCCGGCTACCAGCCGGCGCGCACCCCCACGGAATCGTCGTCATCCCCGACACCCCCTGAAGGTTTCCAAATGGCGGACACCCGCTCATCCGTTTTCCTGCGTGATGACTCACCCTCCCCTGCTATAACGAGCCTGAAGACCTGGTAGCTGAGCGAGCAGCGCACACACCTTTTCAGCGATAAGGCGGTCCAGAGCCCCTCTGTAAGTTGCGGGGCTCATCGAGCAGTGATTATTTGGCACCACTAGCATCATGGAAATGGGGCGGCGAATGCGGGGTTTTCGATTCCCTGTGCGACCCGAAATCCCAATCCTCCAAGCGGGAAGGGACGGCGTGACCGAAGCATCTGGCGCTTGACACACCCTCCCGAGTGGTGGATACTCAATCTCCCCCCTCTGCCCCCCAGCCAACACTGGGGTCACAGGGTCCCGGCGGGAAAGGCACCTCGATGAAAAGGGACGACACTTCTGTACCACCTAAGGCAGGAATACCCCATGTCAGCCGAATGGACCCCTCCCGGATGCGAAGCAGCCCAGACCGGCACAAGGAATACGGCCACCGTGACGGTGATCACATCACAAGTGGTAAGGCCCCCCTGGCATAACCCCAATAGTAGCCGCACTTAACATCAAGAGCCGTAAAGTCGGACATAAACCACGGTTCACAGCAGTGTCCCGACGATGAACCATACTAGTTAAGCAAAGACCTCACCAAAGGATTAAGGCTCGACTGACCATGAACTGCCTCATCATTGCTGCAGGACGGGGAAGAAGATTCCTTTCCCAAGGGGACTCAAAGCCGCTCATTCGACTCTTGGGATTGTCCCTGATCGAACGGGTCATATTGACCGCAAACAGCGTGGGTCTGAACGACTACTATGTAGTCAGCGGCTACAATGGTGAGAAGCTCCGCCAAGCATTGGACAGACTCAGTCGGTCCCGAAATCTACGAATAACCCACCTCATCAACGAAGAGTGGGAGAAGGAAAACGGATTATCTGTTCTGAAGGCGAAGACGGTCCTCAATCAGAATTTTATCCTCTTAATGGCAGACCATATCTTGGATGAATCAATACTGCTCAAACTCAAGAATCAACCCATTGCCGAAGCTGAAACGATCCTGGCTGTAGATTACAACATCGACACGAACAAGCTTGTTGATGCTGATGATGTTACGAAAGTTCTTGTCGCCGGCGATCGGATCGTAGACATAGGAAAGAACATCAAGAAATACAACGCTTACGACACAGGGGTTTTCCTTCTTTGTTCACCCGACATATTCAGCGCCATCGAAGAGAGTGTCCAGAGAGGCGACAGTTCACTTTCAGGAGCAATCAGGATAGCGGCCGAAGATAACAAAGCCAAAGCGATGGGCATTAAGGATGCTTTCTGGATTGACGTCGATGATGACCTATCCCTGAAAAAGGCCGAAGGCCAGCTCTTATCCACGGTGAAAAAGTCATCGGATGGCTTTATTTCGAGATACATCAATAGACCACTCTCGATCAGGGCCACAAAACATCTTTTAAAAACCGAGATTACTCCAAACTCTGTTTCCTTCTTTTCGTTTGTTCTTTCAATGGTGGGGGCGGTTTTTTTCTTTTCAGGGGGATATATTCCTTTGGTTATTGGGTCAATCCTGGCACAAATATCATCCATCATTGACGGATGTGATGGTGAGATAGCAAGATTAAGATTCCAGGTCACGGAATTCGGAGGATGGTTTGATGCTGTCCTCGATCGATACGCTGATGGCTTTCTGCTTTTGGGTTTGACGTTTCAAGTGTATTCTACAAATGTCCACTTTCTAATCGTGTTAATTGGGTTTCTAGCAATACTAGGCACTTTCATGAATAGTTACACAGCGGAGAAATTCGACCGTTTCATGCAGAGAAGACTTCCCCATGGGAAGTACTATTTTAGAATGGGTCGGGATTTGAGGATGTTTATCATATTTCTTGGGGGCCTCGCCAATCAGCCTCTTTTAGTGCTCGTTGTCATTGCTTTGATAATGAATGCAGAGAATGTCAGACGAATGATCCTTGTAGTGGAGAATGAGTAGTGCGCCGTCGATCACATGCTGTCCCGGCCCCTGTAGCGACGCGGGGATCAAGAAGAGGGGCGAAACGAGGGGTCGTGTTTCGTGTCCGAGCGAACTCTTTCGGCCATCCTGGGGTCTTCCGGGGAGGAAGCTGTCAACTTGAGATCCAGGACAGCGGCAATCCATTTGTCGTTCCGGCGTGGCAGACGACCAAATCGCTCGACGACGGCTGTCGTGGCTCTGGGATCCAAGCTCACTATCTCCCCGCTCCCAAGCGCCGTCTCGCGCTGGACTTCCCCTGCCGGCTCTCGCTCGCTGCTGTCGCCCCTCACGGACGTTCATGGCGTGCTCTGCCGCCGGCCTGGCGTGGGACCCAGGAGCTCCCCTTCGTCGTGCACAAGGCCCTGCGGACCACACTTTTAGGCACCGCCTGCGTCAACCAATTATTCCCTTTCACAGAAGCAGGATCATGTTTGACGTCTGCGTCATCGGCCACGTGACGAGGGACATCATACGCATGACCCGTGCGGGCACAGAACTCCCGGGCGGCGTCGCCTATTACTTTTCCATGGCATGCAAAAGCCTCGGATCGAGAGTGACCGTGGTGACAAAGTGCAGAGAGGACGACCGGCTTCTCTTGAGCGATCTGGTGACTCAGCATATTCCGATTTGTTTTCAGCGGAGTGAGCAGACAACGACGTGTGAGCATACGTACCTGAAGGATCCCAATGTGAGAAGAGAGAAGATCACAGGCGTCGCCGCCCCATTCACGACCGAGGATATCCCACATGTCTCCGCCAGCGTTTTTCACGTCGGACCGCTCACCAAGTCGGATATTTCGGTGGATGTCCTCACGCTCCTTTCACAAAAATCACGGGTATCCTTGGATATCCAAGGATTCCTCCGACACATCGAGAACGGAAAAATCAGATACACGGATTGGGAACAGAAGGAGGAGGGATTACGATACGTCAATATTTTAAAGGCCGACGAAACCGAGGCAAAAATCCTCTCGGGACAGATGGATCTCGACCGAGCGGCCCTGCGGCTCTCGGCATATGGGATCAATGAAATCATCATTACCCGGGGGAATAACGGATCTGTGATTTATGCCGGAGGAAAGGCGTATCCCATCCCCGCTTTCATTCCCACGAGAATCGTTGATCCGACGGGATGCGGGGATACCTATATGGCTGGATATATTTTCAAGCGGCTTCAGTCGTGCCCAATCGACGACGCGGGGAACTTCGCGGCCGCAGCCGCGTCGTTAAAGCTCGAGCGATCCGGACCCTTCCGAGGAACCGAACAGGACGTCCAAGACTTTTTGGACCACCAGCGAACGAGAGCTGGAAAGGGATGACCGATTCCTGATCGTGGACTGGCAGGGCGTCCGAGATCGAGCATTCCCACGACTTGTGAGCCACGAGGTGTGCCAGCCCTACTCACGGCCGCATGAAGGGGGGACGATATTTCCTGTCGACGCCAAGATTGAACCCGACGCAGTTAAACAGATTAGGCAAGCCTGCCACCCCACGTTCACAAATTAGGCGAGGCTGACATTTCACACCTCACGTCGCTACCCCGGTTCCATCCCCACATCTCTTAAGGAGGCATGGCCAGGAGCCGCCGCAGCGGACCCGCTACCGTTAGTCGGAGGACGCCACCTGGTTCGGCCGGAGCAGGTGGTCCTCCACCCCCCTGACGCCGGGAACGTCTTCGACGAGGACCCGCAGGGCCCGGCGGACCTCAGCGTAGGCGACGAAGCCCACGAGGCGCACGATCCCGTCGGCCACCATGACCTGCACGGAAGGCCACTCCAGCCACTCGATAATCTTGAGCTCCTCGGAGACCCGTCGTTGGATCTCCGCGTCGTCAGGCGGCATTCCAGCCGGGTCGGCGGGTACTGGCCGCAGGGCGAGGGCCCGGACCAGGTCTCGGCGGCTCACGATCCCGACGAGGTGCTCGTCGCGGACGACCGGGACTCGCTTGATTCGGTGCTCCTCGAGGATCCGGGCAATCTCCTCGACTGGAGTCTCTTCCGTGACGGTTACCGGCGGCTGGTTCATCACGTCCTCGACCTGCTTTCCGTGGATCCGAATAAACTCGCGCGCCTGCCCCTCCCGGTCCGCCAGGAAGGCCAGCCACCATTTCTTGCGGCGGGGACTTCGAAGCCGATGAACCAGGTCGGCTTCGCTCACCACCCCCAGGACCTCGCCGCCGGCCCCGACCACCGGGACAGCGCCCACCCCCGTGTCGAGGAGGAGCCACGCGAGGGTCTCGACCAACATCTCCGGCGTCGCCGTGACCACCTCGTGCGTCATCACGTCCCGTGCCAGCATGGCACTCCTCGTCTCGCCTGCATCTCCAATAAGGGTTGGAGGGGCATATATGAGCGAGAAATGAAAACGCCCTCCCGGGCCGTGCTCCGCCCGGGAGGGCGTCTAAGTGCCTGGTGCGCCATCGATTGTGCCTGAGGTGGGCCCGGGGCTATGGTCACCCCGGTTTCATACCTCCACCACTTGCGGGGAGCTTCCCCCTCCCCTCATCCCCTGGTCACCCAAGCGACCACGGGAAGGGCCGCCAACAATATAACCTCCTTGCAACAAGACAAATGAGATGTCAATGACGCTGGTCGACCATTAATATGATTGAGATTAGATTCACGGGGGGGGCGGGCCGGATGTAGCAGGCTCGGATTTGCCAGTTCCCTCTGTAGGAGAACTGTAGGGCAAATGTCTATTCCGCGGCCATTTCCACCCGGGGAACCCCCTTGACATCCGAGGTGCTATTATGATATATTTTATTGTATAAATTAAAGAGTTGTCGCACTTTCCTCGATTTGGTCTGAATGTTGCATTGTATCTGCCTGTATACGCAGCGTCTCTACGAAAGGGGGGAAGCCATCGATGCTTCGCGACGTGGATGGAGGCAAACGGCGGCATCGCCGGTGGGCAGCAGGAGGCCGGCTCGTGGGACGGATTGACGCCACCCAGAGGGTGTCTTTCGTCGATATCAGCCTGGGCGGGGCCCTGATCGAACATTCGACAATGGTCCAGCCTGGAATGATCTCATTCCTGACCCTCTCGCTCTCCGGGGAGGAGGAAGCCCTGAAGTGCCGTGTGGTGCGATCGGCGGTCCATCGCTATGAGATCGAGCCCACCGGGGAGCGGGGCCTGGTCTATCGCTCGGGGGTGGAATTTCTGGACACCTCGGAGGTATCCCTGCGCCTGATCGACAAATCCATCGAGTCCCTGAAGGCCGTCGCCTAACCTGTTGACCGCAGAATCTCCGCGCTCTCAACCTCATACCTCCTCGGTCCTTTCCCTGTAACACAGAGAGTCCAGGTCACGTTTCCCTTGACGGTGCTGGGACACGTGTGGGACCAGGTTTGAGTTGACTCCCGCCAGATAACGGTGCAAAATCACTCGCGGGACCCGTTAGCTCAGCTGGCAGAGCACCTGCCTTTTAAGCAGGGGGCCGCAGGTTCGAATCCTGCACGGGTCACCAGCGCCTTGAGCACCGGAACGCTTTTCTCGACACGCCTCCAGGGCCCTTGCCCGGCCAAAGTGTCAGAGGGCCGGGCTCCCCCCCCATCCCCCTGTCAATCGGACCCTGCCTGCCCCCCTCAGCACGGCCGGAGCCTGCGTACGTCGACCTCGCTCTCTCGCATCTGTCGCACGCGCGAGGCCTTATCCCCAAGCCCCCCTGGACATTGAACGGCCTGCCCCCCCCGGGGACCCAACGAACCGCCTCATGGTCCGCATCTTGCACTCTATACCCGGATTCGGCATGTCACCAAAAAACACCGGGGGGTGCAGAGCAGCCCCAAGCAGGAGGGAAAGGGATGACTCCGAAGCAATGGTCAATCGAGGCCTTTGAAATGTGTGACCACGGCGGGATGATCTGTATGACCTGTGCCGAGAGAGCCATCAGTGCCGCAGTCGAGGAAGAGCGAGCGGGGGGGCGATGCGAGGTGCATGCCCACAATGGCGACGAAGGGCTTCTTCGCGAGCGGGTGTCCAGCGGTCTCGCCTCCTCCGAAGAGGCGTAAAGGCTGCTCCCCCTTTTTTCGGGCGTTCCCGTCCGCGTCGCGCGTGTCAATCTGACTCTGCGCAGCACGCCTCCACATCTCCTGACCTGCCCACGGACCTCCGTCCACGCCCTTGGCTGCTCCCAGTGTCCCTCCCTTCGGCCATCCGCACTCAGGAAACTGTTAGCTGTCAGCAGTCGGCTGTCGGCTGCCAGCCCTTGGGAAAGCGACGACCGTAGGCCGACGACCGACAAGCAAGAAAGTGACTGGTGGCTGGTGGTTTTCACCAATCACTGATCACCAATCACCAACCACTATCCGTGAACCACGAACCGTGAACCGTGAACTCCTGCAAAGAGGGCGCCTTGCCGCCACGGACCAAATCCGATACAATCCCAGGCACGAGCCCCGCGGAGGATTCCGGGAAAACAGGAGGGAACAATCCCGATGGTGCACAATCAGCGGGAAGGGAGGTGAGCCCAGTGCTAGAAGGTCAGGATCCCCTGCATGTGACCCTCCTGGCCGCCACCCTGAGTCAGCTGATGCTCGGCGTTGCCAAGGAACTCTTTCCCCACCGCCCATACTTTGACCTCACCGCTGTAGAAAGGCAGTCCGTAGCCGATCATACCCGGAATCTCCTCCACGAGGCCCGGGGCAATTTTTTGGGACCGGATCTTTTTCCCTCACGCAGCAATGCTGCCTTTCCTCCCCAACGGGAGGAGGACTACCTGTAGGTGTCCGGCGACACCAGAGGCTCTCGCAGTGTGGTGGATGGACCTGTACCCAACCAGAAATGTCTTCTCACGACGCCGGGACCCTGTTAGACTGGTGATCGATTCCATGGGGAGGGGCCAAGCGGTGTATCCCGCGCAGGCCCATCCGGCAGGAACGGTCCACGGGAGTTGACGGATGAGGCGAAAGATATTTGTCCTCGCGGCGGTCGTCGTTACCGTGGCGAGTTGTGCTCCCCACTTCGACGAGACGATGAGGGAGTATTACGGCGATACGGCCATCACCACCCAGGTCAAGACGGCTATCGCGGGGGAAGGGCTCTTGAGCTACCTGAGTATCAGCGTCGAAACCTTCAAGGGCGTAGTCCTCCTCTCCGGGTTTGTCGATTCCGAACACCAGCGAAAGCGGGCCATCCAAGTCGCCAAGGATGTCCCGGGGGTTCGCGAGGTCAAGGCTCTCCTCGTCGTGAAGTATCTCGAGGTCAAGCCGAAGTCCCAAATACCCACGCCCAAGCCGTGACAATCACCGGACTCCCCTCAAGGAGCGGCTGCAGATGATCCGGCCCGCGCAGCAGGCATAAGCGAGAGCCCCTTCCCCAGTGACCTCGCTTCCCCACCCCCTGGCGAGTTCGCCTCGATCTCCCGCCGTCCTATCGCCCCCATCGACGATCCGTGCATCACGTCCAAGAATGGTTCTCGTACCGCATCACGCATACCAAAGAGATTCCGCTGGCATCTCGCCCCGACACAGGATAAGCTACGCGGGTTGCACGGCCTTTGCCCCGGTACCCGGCCGCGAAGTCTCGGCATAGGAGACCGTGAGGATGGATCCCGAATTCCAGGACCTGGATGATCTCAAGATGGTTCACGCCTTTCGCGACGAGGCCGACGAGATGGAGTTTTATCAGGAACACCGCGAATGGCTTCTCGACCTGATGGAAGGGGATATGCTCCACGTCCAACGGATCCGGCAGTTCCAGGGAATGATCCTACTTTGGCTGGGTTTCAAAGAGGGGCGGCTTGGCCGGAGCTGGGATTCAGGCGAGCGGCGATGGCTATACCATCCCGGGCAGCCCGCAGCCTGACTCAGCTTGCGCTCCTCGGACACCGCGACTGCAAAAGGGACTGAGATGGCGGGGCCAAAACAGCCATGCCCCAAGTGTGGCGGGTCTTCCTGGGTCGAATACGGGAAGGAGGATGAGGGGCTCTTTATCTTTGCCCTGGTTGCGGGGAAGCGGCTCGCGGATGGAACGTTCGAAACAGACCTGAGCAGGGTGTTGACGGTGAACCCGTACAGTTGCACGCAGTGCGGATATTTGGAACTGTACAAGGGATGAACGCGGGACGGGGCACGGTCCGTCGATCGCCCGATGCCTTACCGGATGACCAGGACCCGGAGGGCGGCAGGCGGGCCGGGCCGGGATTTCTCTTTCTGATACTGTACGGTCACCCACTGGCCAGGCTCGAGGGAGGCCGGCACCGGGGCCTGCGAGCTAATCTCGGTCTCGGGGGTAATCTGAAAGACATGGTCGAGTAAGCGCTCTTGCGATCGGACAACCATAACTCCCCGATCCCGATCAAGCTGAACGATCTGGCCTTGCCACTCCCGAACGTCGAGGGTACCTTCCCCCTCGGGGGCCACCCCGGGCACCGAGCACGCCCCGGCTCCAAGAACGAGGCTTACCAGCAGAAGTGTCTCTGCGAGTCTCACGCGCGCATCATAGCAGGGGCCGAGACATCGGCCAAGCCCCGCGTCACCGACCCCGGGCACAGATCGGCGACGCCCCACACCCCCCCGCCTGCGGAGCGCGGATGTATCGAGGCCCTTGACACCGAACCGAGATCGAGTAGAATAAGGATGGTGAAAAACTCCAGGCCACAGCAGGAGGAACGCAATGCAGCTGGTTCTCTTTGAGGTCCTTTGGTTTGGAGTCATCTTGTTTATTGTGTGGTTTGCTCGCAGGAAGGCCCGTCAGGAGGTTGAGGAGTAGCTTCCCGAAACCTCAGGGCGCCAAAGCGTGCGCCACGAACGGGGCACGCCCGGGGAGGACCGATGATTACCGAATATCTCTTTCTCACCCCGGAGGGCGAGATCATTTGTAATCTCCAAGAGATCCGCCGCTATGTCGAAGAGCATTACGACGACCGCCGCCTCTGTCCGCACTGCGGCTGCTACCTGATCCCCACCGGGGAGACCCACCGATTCCTCTTCCGCCTGTACCGCTGCGCCAACAGCATCTGCTCGGCTTCCCTCAAGACCTTCCGGCTCCGGCACTTCTGGCACCGACAGCAGGTGGCATAGCCTCCCCCCCACGTTTCCGGTGACCATCCCGGTTCGGTCTTCGCTCACGGGACAGGCCGTATTCCTCGGTCCTTCGATTTATCAGTGCGATGACGACCGTATTCAGACTTCGACTTCGTGCCGGGTGAGCGCAGGTGCGTATCAGACCTGGAGGAATACGTCACAGGATGTGTGAATCGAACCACGAGGGCCGTTCCAACTATTTTCTCCAACCACCTGCCGCTCACTGGACCGAGGAAGCAGGCCGAACCGCGAGGTTCGGACTAGGCCAAACAAGTTGGGACGGCACTAGTCGTCTTCGGGAAAAAGCGGCCGGCTACAGGCGGGACACAGGGCAACGGATGGGCCGGGTTTCGCCTCATCGATCTGTCCGGTCCATCCACACGCAGCGCACTTCACAGGAAAATCCATACGGTCTCATGGGGAAGGCGCTCAGCGCCCCCTCAGGTCCTTGGGGGTGGTCACGTAGGGGCCCCCGCAGACCCGCCCGATGGCCCTGGCTGGCCCCTGACGGGCCTCCCGGTCAAACACGGTGAGTAGATAGGCGAGTCCCGCCACTACGAACGTCGCCTCGCAGGTACCCGCACGCGGCGGAACTTGGGCAGCGCTCACGGCCGCGCTCGTGGCGATCAGGGCCGCACCCTCGGCCACCGACCTCCCTGATTCCTTTCCGCTTCCCCGCGTCTCCCGCGCCGACTCCTGCGGCTCGCCCCGGGCGGACACAGGCGTAGGCATCCCCGCGATAAGCCCGACCATGACAGAGATCAACACTAGCCGCTTCCCCACGGAACGCACTCCCCACCCACGGCCATCATTTGCTTGTCGACATTGTGCGACGTGGCCTCGAACAGGAGCGGATCGCTAACCGACGCCTCGGCCCCAGGCCGCGCACGATGCGCCCACGCCCTCGAAGAACCGCCTGCCGACGGTTTCGGTCATCTTCTCGTGAATCATTCTGCCTTGTCAACGCTCTTTTTCCCTTGAGCGGAGGGACAAGGGCCGTGCCGACGCATGCGTCTTGCGATTTCACGTCGGATATGATATGTCTAGCAACGCTTCACGCTCGAGGCGGACCCCATCGTCTAGCCTGGCCTAGGACACCGCTCTTTCAAGGCGGCAACGCGGGTTCGAATCCCGCTGGGGTCACCACTGTTTGCGGGGGTACATCCCCTCATTCCTGACGGCCAAAATTCCCCGTGCCCACCCCGGGATGAAGGGTAAGGGTAGCATTCCAACCCTGCGCGCTGCTTTCGACCTACACGCTTATGACGCCTCACGACAAACTCGGGTTCATCTTTCTGTTCCTTGCCCTGACACCTGTGGTATCCGTTCCCAACCCGCATCCGTCCCCCCCCATCCAGCTCCACGATCCCGACGAGGACTCCACGTGGAAGCGCCTCAAAGAAGAGGACGGGGTCACGATCTTCCTGCGGGAAAGACCAGGAAGCTCCATGAAAGAGGGTATCGGGAAGGGCGTTATTGATGCTCCGCCGTGTCGGGTGTTTCAAGTCCTCACGGATTCCGATCATCTTGTCGAGTTCATGCCGTATCTCAAAGCCCGCGTTGTGAAGGGTGCCAGCCCTGACCGGGAATATATCTGCGAATACCTGGACTTCCCGTGGCCCATCTCGGACCGTATTCTCAATCTCCGGGTCGACCGGATCCGGAAGTACCGAAACCGCCCGTGCGGATACATCGTCTACTGGCAGAAAGACGAGACCTACACGTGCACGATAGAGGACATCCACACAGTCTACGACGGGGGGGTGCCCGACCCCGTCGTCCCTCCCGCCAACCAGGGGTACTGGCATCTCCTCCCCGCGGAGGGGGGTCAGAAGACCCTGGCGTACTATTACGCCTTCAGCGATCCGGGAGGAAGCATTCCCAGCTGGCTGAAGAACTTTCTTGTTGATGATGCCATCCTACGTTTATTCCAGGCCGTCCGAGAACGCGCCACGAGCGCGAACCTGTACCCGCCGTGTCAGTGCCCCTGAACATGGGCATCCATGCCGTGGATGCCGTCTCCCATCTCCCTGCCTTACTCCCAGTCCCGCCCCAGGGTATCCAGGCGGAGCCCCGTCGGTGGCCGTCACCGACTCCCGAGTAAACCTCTCCCGTTTCGGCCCGTGGCCCCCCCTCCCACACCCGATCTCCGCCGTTGCTTCACCGCGATGGCGGACGCCCCGAGCCGGAGTCTTGCATTCCGGTACACCGTATGGTAGCCTTTGGCCTCTGCGCGCGCTGGGGTTCAATGTCCACCCTCCCATTTTCTGTTACGCTGTTCACGGCGAGTCATCCACCTTCGAGGAGGAGGTCAGGTCATGGCCGAAAAGGAGTTATACGAGGTCGGCACAATCCCCCCTTTAGGATCTGTTCCCAAGAAAATGCACGCCTACGTGATTCGCCCCGAGCATCATGGCCCCCCCCTCCAATCGATGACACCCGAAGTCGTGGACGTCCCCGACATCGCTCCCAACGAAGTCCTGGTTCAGGTGATGACCGCGGGAGTCAACTACAACGGCGTGTGGGCGGCGTTGGGACAGCCGGCGTCGCCGACCCGCTTTCATAAGCATCCGTTTCACATCGCAGGGAGCGATGCTGCGGGGGTCATCTGGAAGATGGGGAGCGCCGTCGGAAGTGCCACGTACCCCTGGAAGGTGGGGGACGAGGTCCTGATCCACTGTGGACAGACCTGCGGTCAATGCCCCCAGTGCAACGGGGGAGATCCCATGCTCTGTCGCGAACAAAAGATCTGGGGGTATGAATCACCCTACGGCGCCTTCGCCCAATTTACCAAGGTCCAGGTCCAGCAGCTGTTACCCAAACCTGCATCCCTCACGTGGGAGGAGAGTGGCTGCTACATGCTGGTCCTGGCCACCGCCTGGCGGATGCTGTACGGGCATCCCCCCCACACCCTGCGGCCCGGCATGAACGTGCTCGTCTGGGGGGGGTCCGGCGGATTGGGGACCATGGCCATCCAGATCATCCGCGCAGCAGGAGCCAACGCCATTGCGGTCGTCTCGAACGACGAGCGGGGTAAATGGTGCCTCGAGCTCGGTGCCAAGGCGTACATCAATCGAAAAAACTTCAGGTGTTGGGGACAACTGCCTCCCGTATCCGACCAAGAGACGTACGGTGCATATGTCAAGGAGGTGCGGAAATTCGGGCAGGCCATTTGGGATACCACCGGTAAAGGGGTCGATCCGGATATCGTCTTCGAGCATCCGGGCGAACAGACGTTTCCGGTGAGCTGCTATGTGGCAAATCGCGGTGGCATGGTGGTGTTCTGCGCCGGGACCACCGGATTCAATTTGACGCTCGATGCTTCGTATGTCTGGATGCGCCAGAAGCGAATTCAGGGCTCACACTTCGCCACCCAGTATCAAGCCGACGCCGCCAACCGGGCGGTCATGGATGGGACCATCAAGCCTGCCATGTCGGAGGTCTTTGAATGGGAACGCATTCCGGAAGCCCATGACCGCATGATGAACAACACCCACCCCCCGGGGAACATGGCATTGATGGTTCAGGCTCCGCGGCGGGGTTTAAAGCGCCTGGCGGAAATGATCTAGCCGCGCGATCCATGAGCAGTCGGCGGTTGGTGCTCAGCCGCTGCAAATCAGCCATTAGCGGTCAGCCCGAAGAATTGGAAACTGATAGCTGACTGCTGACGGCCGACTGCTGGCAGCTGTTCTATTGGGCGAGTTGCGCCACGGTGGCGATGAGGGTCCGGGCCACCCGGGCCATGAAGGGATAATCGAGCGTCTCCGGGGTGTCGGTCGGCCGGTGATAGTGCGGATTTCGAAGAAAGGCGGTATCGGTCAGCATCATGGCCGGATACCCGTGATCCCAGAAAGGGGCATGGTCGCTCCAGCGGCTTACGGGGATCAGGAGCCCCCGCAGGAACACCCAATAGGTGACCAGCGTGAGGTCCGGCACGTACCGGGTAGCCGCATCCTCGAGGCGCGCCAGGAGGGGGCGCGACCGGCGGTTTCCGATGACGCCGAGGAAGTCGCCGACCGTCGGTATCGTTTTCAGGATCCCCCAGGGCACCGTCTGGCTGCCGGGTCGATGATCCGTGTAACCGACCATTTCCAGGATGAATACTCCGTCATACCTTCGTCCTCGTGACCACGCTTGCTGCGCAAAGTGGCGACTGCCGTGCCGATAGGAATCGAGCCCCGTCTGGGGCTCTTCCAGGCTAAAACCCACAAATTGGAGGCTGGCAGCTGGCTTGAGTTGGCTCAGCGCCTTCGCGGCGGCCAGGAGGACGGCGACCCCGCTCGCATTGTCATCAGCTCCCGGCGACCCGTCAATCGCATCGTAGTGCGCCCCCAGAAGGAGACCGGGCCTGTCCGGCACGGATCCGGGAAGGGTGGCGACCACGTTGAAGTAGGGACGGCCCATGTAGGGGAAGGGCTCGCAGTGCACCCGAAATCCGAAGGTGGCAAACTCCTCCGCGAGACGTTTCCCCGTTCGAGCCAACTGCTCCGGGTGTGCCTGTCCGTGGCGGGGGCCGACCAGAATCTCCACCCACCGGGAGAGATCTTCCTCTCGCACACCCCGGAGCAGCTCGGCCGTCACGCACCCGTCCATAATGCCAGACCGTATAAGAGACACGGGCAAAAGTCCAGGGAGAAGGGAGGGGGAACGGCGGCGACTTGCCCGGATTTCGAGGAGGAGGTCCGCCGCGGGCCACGCTTCTCCCCACCGCGGCGATTCTGCGACCGGGTCGCTGCCGGTTTTTGGCCCTCCAGGCGACTGGGCGAGGGCCACTCGCGGGGTTCCAACGCCCTCGTCTGTTCCTGCTTGCTTTGGAAAAGGGGGATGCCATAGAATAAGACCCCATTTCCGGGGTGCCTGACCCTGGAGGGGTGCTTTGCCAGTGAGGAGGGATACCGGGCAGGGTGAAGGCCTTGGTCACGGGCGCGACCGGGTTCATCGGCAGCCACCTCGTGGAGTACCTGTTGCAGCGGGGAGACGATGTCACCTGTCTCGCCCGGAGCCGAAGCCGCCTCCGGTGGCTGAAAGGTTTACAGGTCAGGGTCGTCGAGGGAGACTGCACGGATCCTGCCCTGGGGGGGCGCCTTGTTGAGGACTTTGACTGGGTCTTTCATCTGGCTGGGCTCACCAAGACCCTGGAGCGCAACGAGTATTACCGGGTTAACGGGAAGGGGACGGCCAACCTGGGCACGATCCTGGCCCAGAAGAGACGACCACCCCGGCTGGTGTACCTGAGCAGTCTGGCAGCGGCCGGGCCCAGCACGGACGGACATCCGTTGCGGGAATCTGACCCCCCCCAGCCGGTAAGTCATTACGGCCGGAGCAAGCTGGAGGGGGAGAACGGGCTGACACGACTCGGGGCCGGGATTCCCTGGACCATTGTCCGGGCACCGGTGATTTATGGTCCCCGGGACCGCGACCTCTTGGTCTTCTTTCAGCTGGCCAAACGGCGGGTGGCGTTTCGCCTGGGGAGGAGACAGGCCTTCAGCCTCTGTTATGTGGAGGACTTGGTACGCGGCCTGCATTTGGCAGCCGAGCGGGGAGGGACCGGAGAGATATACTACCTCGCAGAGGCCTCTCCCCGGTCCTGGGACGAGATATCGGAGGCCATTGGGGCGGCCGTGGGGGTCCGGCCAATGACGGTTCCCCTCCCTCGTCCCCTCCTGGCCGGCGCCGCGTGGGTTTCGGAGGGGATGGCGCGCCTCACGGGAATTCGACCGCTCCTCAACCGAGACAAGGCCCGGGAAATGCAGCAGCAATACTGGATATGCAATCCGGGCAAGGCCGCACGGGATTTAGGCTTCGCCACCTCCATCCCCCTACGCACGGGAACGGCACGGGTGGCGAAGTGGTATGAGCGTCACGGCTGGCTCTAAAGGAGGAGGGCATGGACATTTTCGATAAATGTTACACCTATACCGACGCGAAGAAGGTCATGGCGGCCGGCTTCTATCGGTACTTCCAGGAGATCCGATCGGCCCAAGACCCGGAGGTCGTCGTGGATGGGCGACGGATGATCATGGTGGGATCCAACAATTACCTGGGACTGACATCTCACCCGCGTATCCGGGAGGCGGCGATCCGCGCGGTCGAAAAATACGGCACCGGATGCGCCGGGTCGCGGTTCCTCAACGGAACCCTGGATCTCCACCACGAGGTAGAAGCCCGGCTGGCCAAGTTCAAGAAGAAAGAGGCAGCCCTCCTCTTTTCCGCAGGGTATCAGACCAACCTCGGAGTCATTGCTGCCCTCGTCGGCAAGGATGACGTGGTCATCATCGACCGGTGGAACCACGCCAGCATCATCGACGGCTGCCGCCTTGCCTTTGGCCAGACCCTGAAGTATCGGCATAACGACATGGAAGACCTCGAGCGAATCCTGGCCTCTCAGGCAGATAAAGGAAAGCTGCTTGTGGTGGATGGGGTCTTCAGCATGGAGGGAGATATTGCCAAGCTCCCGGAAATCGTGCGACTTGCCCGAAAATATGGAGCCCGAATCATGGTGGATGACGCCCACGCCACCGGCGTGCTCGGCAAGGATGGGAGGGGGACCGCAGAACACTTCGGCCTCGAGAACGAAGTGGACATCGTCATGGGGACGTGCAGTAAGGCACTGGCCTCGCTGGGGGGCTTCATCGCATCGAGCCATGACGTGATCCACTACGTCAAGCACAACGCCCGGTCAATGATGTTCAGTGCCTCCCTCCCGCCCGCCTGCGTGGCCACCATCCGGGCCGCCCTGGAAGTCATCGAGGAAGAGCCCGAACGGCGGGCGCAACTGTGGAAGAATGCCGAACGCGTCCGGGAGGGCCTTCAGGAGATGGGTTTCGACACCGGCCTCAGTGAAACGCCGGTCATCCCCGTGGTCTTTGGTGATGAGCAGCAGGCCTTCCAAATGGGGCGCGGACTCTATGAGCAGGCGATTTTCGCCAATGTGAGTGTGAGCCCTGCGGTTCCCGAGGGAAGGGGTCTTATCCGGACGAGCTATATGGCCACCCATACGGACGCCCACATCGACCGGATCCTGGAGGCCTTTCGGATTGCCGGGAGGGATCTCGGAGTGATCTGACCGTGGAGGTCTTCCCCGTCGTCACCGATCGAGATCTCCACGCCTTCCTCCACCTACCATGGCGTATCTACCGGGGCGATCCCCACTGGGTTCCCCCCCTCCTCCTCGAACAGCGCCAACTCCTTACGCGTCAACACCCCTTTTTTGAAAAAGCCGAGATCCGCCTGTTCCTGGCCAGGGAAGGGGGGGAGGTCGTCGGCCGTATCGCCGCCATTGTGGACCACCACTTCCTTGAATCGCATCACGAGCCGGTCGCTTTCTTCGGGTTTTTCGAATGCCTCAACGACAGGTCCGCTACGCGGGAGCTTTTCGGCGCGGTCCAGGAATTCCTGCGCGGGAAAGGCATGCAGGCAATCCGCGGACCGGTCAACCCCTCCATGCACGATCCCTGCGGCCTCTTGATCGACGGCTTCGAGTCCGCACCCGTCTTCCTGATGCCCTATAACCCTCCCACCTACTCGGATCTCCTGGAGGAAGTCGGTTGCCGAAAGGTGAAGGACCTCCTGGCGTACACTCTCCGGATCTGGACCGACCCACCCCCCAAGGTGCTCCGATCGGCCGAGGAGGCCCGGCGAAGGGGTATTCAAGTTCGGCAAATAGACTTGAAGCGCCTGGGAGACGAAGTCCGAATCATCTGCGAACTCTACAATACCGCCTGGCAGAACAACTGGGGTTTCACCCCGATGACCCAGGCAGAAGCCGAATGGATGGCAAAAAATTTGAGACTCCTGATCGTGCCTTCCCTCACCCTGATCGCCGAGGCGGAAGGGAATCCTATCGGCTTTCTGATGCTCCTGCCCGATTACAACCAGGCGGTGCGACATCTCAACGGTCGTCTGGGACCCCTCGGCTTCCTCAAGTTCCTCTGGTACCGTCGTCGGATCCGCGACGTCCGCCTCCTCCTCCTGGGCATGCGACCCGCGTACCGAGGCAAGGGAGTGGATTCACTCCTCAACCTCACCGCCTTTCAGGCCCTCAAGCAAAAAGGCTATATCCAGGCGGAGATCTCTTGGATCCTGGAGGACAACTGGGTCGTCCTTCGGATGGCGGAACGTCTCGGCGGGGCCCTCTACAAACGATACCGGATCTACGAACTGCCTGTATGACCCGATGACCGACGACCGACGACCGAAGTTACAAAGAGCGAGGAGGGGGTTCCTTCCGAGGCGGGCGCCATCTGGCTTGCGTCTGGCCGGGGTCCCACCGCCGAAGCGTAGCGCAGGCGGGGGTGGCCCGCATAGGCAAATCACGACGCCTGAACGTGTGTGACGTGGCCGCTGCGCACCACGTTCTAGCAGAATTATGGCGCCGCTGAGGAAGGTCCCTCCGAGCTCTTGGTTGGTGGTCGCCGGTCGTCGATCATCCGTCCCCAGCCCGCCGCCACCAGAGAACCGTCGTCATCCGCTCGACCACCAGACAGAGGAGAGCGAGCAGGATTCCCGCCAGGACGTCAATCACATAGTGATAGCGCAGGTAGACGGTGGAGCAGATCAGGGCCACGACGACGGGGAGGAGGATCCAAAAGAGGCGACGGACGAACTGCCGGGCGTACCAGAGGACCAGGAGGACGACGGCGGTGTGACCGCTCGGAAAGGCATCCCGCTTGAATCGCTCGAGGGCGTTCAAGGTCTCCCAGATCGTGTCCGCCGCGAAGACCCCGTGCAGGTCTACCGTTTGCAGATGCGCCAGCGTGAACCGGGGCCCCACGGCAGGGATCAGGAAGTAGCCCAGATAGGAGAGGTAAAAACCAAGGGTCATTCCACAGACCGCCCGATCAAAGTCCCCCGCTTTCCCCCACCGATAGAGAGGCACGGCCAGGATCACGGGAAGAAAGTAATAGGACGCGTAGGCCCAGGTCAGGAGTTCCGTAAGCACGGGGTGGATAAAGCGCTCCAGCCAGACGGTGGGGTGCACCCCCAAGAGGGCGTGGTCCAGCTGGATCAGGAGCGTGTCCCGGACAAAGGGGCTCACCCACGGCAGGAGATCGGCAATACTATCGAAGATGACCGCAACGAATAACAAGGGGTAGAACGCGTGGAGTAGCCGCACGACGCAGACGTGCCCCCGATCCAGCCACCAGAGGAGCGTGAGGGCCAGGGTTAGGCCCCCGTATTTCACCAGGAGGGCAGGCACGTGCGGGTTGAGAGGCCGCGTCGCCACCGTGGTGACGATCAGGACAAGAAGCGCAAGATAGGTGATGAGATCCACCGGCTTGAGTCGTCGAGGCCCCTTCATGTACCCTCCGGCTGTGGATATCGAGCCCCCATCTTAATGGCTTTCGTTGGTTTTTCAAGACGAAAGCTCCCACATCGCCGGAGCCCGCCCATCCGCAAACGTGGAAGGGCAACGAGATCCCAGCGTCGCGGCCGAGCGAATTCAAGGAAAAGGAAAAGGTTGAGGTGGGGGGGCAAACGTGCTATCTAGAAGGAGAGGAGTCGTTCCGAAGGACACGCCGAAGCGACCTTACGAAGCCGCAGAGGACCCGATCCCCCACACGCTTCATGAGCACACGACCCAGGAGGCGCACCGAGGGAGCCCATGAAGGTCCTGGCGGTTCCTCGAGCGAGACGAAAAGGAGGATACCATGGTAGACCCCCAGGAAATCGAAGAGGATTACGGGGACGAATATCTAACCGTCAGCGAAGAACGGGAGCAGCCGCGGATTACGGTGGACGAAGGGATCTTCAACCATCCCATCCAAGACCTGCACTATCATCCGCCCCTCTGTCTCCAGCGCACTGCCAAGCTGGCCGAGGCGGTTGAGCTCATGAAGCGTCACAGTGTGGGGGCCGTGATGATCCAGGAGGGGGAAACCCTGGTCGGGATCCTCTCGGAACGGGACATCCTGCGGAAGGTCCTGGGGAGCAAAACGGATCTGAGCCGGGCGACGATCGAATCGCATATGACCGCCGACCCGGAGGTCATCACCCTTGATGACAGCGTCGGCCGCGCCATTTTTGTGATGCAAGGGGGAGGCTTCCGGCATCTCCCCCTTGTGGACCACCAGCACCGGCCGGTCGGGATCGTCTCGGTCAAAGATATCCTGGAATACATTGTCGGGTTCTTCGCCCAAACCCTCTTAACCCGGCCCCCCAAACCCCGCCGAGAGTACGTCCCCCGCGTCGAGGGCGGCTAACCCGTCACAAGCAATCAGCTGTCGGCTGTCAGCGATCAGCTTTCTTACGTCTCTGCCGACTGCTGACAGCGGACTGCGGACTGCTGTTCTTGCGCTTCCGGAGGAGGACATGCCAGAAGGCATGGAGGGTCTGGCGTTCCTCCTCGATCCTCAGAATCTCAAAGGTCTTCCCGAAGGTCCGGGCGAAGTCGGCCTTGCGAAAAAAGTGGTCGTAGTGGTTCCGGTGCACGATCCAGTTGCGGCGGCGACGCTCGCCCGGGTAGTGCTTGAACCGGGTGCTGAAAGCGGTGAGGTGAAAGTAGCCGCCGGGCTCGAGAAGTCGCGTCAGGCCGCTCAGGTACCGGGACCAGTCGGCCTTCTTTACATGGTGGAAGCACCCGCAGTCCACCAGGGCATCGAAGCTCCCGTCCCGAAAAGGGAGGCGAAAGGCGTCCGCCAGCACGACGGTCAGGCGAGAGCGGACCGCGCGGGCCTCTTGGCGTGCCCGGGCCTTTCCGAGGGCGAGGGGCTCGTAGTCCACGCCCACAGCCCGGTGCCCTTCCTTCCCGAAGCAGATCAGGTGTCGTCCCTCGCCACACCCGATGTCGAGGACCCGGGCCCGGCCCCGTTCATGCCTCAGGCGCTTGGCCAGGCGCACCACCGCAGGCGTGGGCCTGAGACGCGGCCAGGGTGTTTCTTGCGCCTCGTACGCCTCGCGAAAAAAGATCTTCTGCCGTTCGTAGATGGGTATCGCCATCTCAGAACGCAAGCGCCTGCGCGGCGGAACGACCAAAGTGCTCCTTGGGCCGGTTGAAATATCCGATCTCGACCTCCGGAGCCTCGCGCCGAATCGTCCGCAAGAGCTCCCGCATCCCGATTGCCCGCCCCCGTGGAGGGGGGAGACTCTCGAGGTACCGGCGCGGGTCGATGTTCAGGTTCTTCACCTGGATGAGATCCACGCCCGTCTCCGCGACGAGGCGAAGCAGCCCTTCGACCTCTTCCTCCCGGTCCGAGACCCCCGGAAAAACGAGCAGATTGATGGCCGTGTAGCAGCCCTCGGCCCCGGCCGTCCGGATCGACTCGACCACATCGGCAAAGCCGTAATGCTTGGGTCGGTAGTAGGCCGCATAAGTCTCGGGCCGGATCGCGTTGAGGCTGACCCGGATGCTGTCCAGGCCCGCCCGGCACAGGCGCTCGACGACGCGAGGCAGAGAGCCGTTCGTGTTCAGGTGAATCGTCCCCCGGTCGGTCTGGGCCCGCACGCGCCGGATCGTCGCCTCGATCAAGGCTCCCTCCAGGAGGGGTTCTCCCTCGCAGCCCTGGCCGAAGCTCACGATGGCCTCCTCCGCCTCGGTGAGGTGCGCTCGCGCCACCGCAGACAGCTCCTCGACCGTCGGCACAACTGTGACCCGCTCGTGGGAGGCCGGTACGAGTCCTTCGGTTTGAAGCGAGATGCATCCCACGCAGTCCGCGTTGCAGGCGAAGGCGACGGGGAGCGGCGCCTCCCACCGGCGGTAGAATCCGTTCTTCGCACAGAGACAGTGGTACTCGGTGGCGCAACGTCTTAGCTGGTGCCACAGGCGATTCCCCGGCTGCTCGGCGAGACGCGTGCTGATCAGGGGGAGGAGCGTCCGGTCGTCGTACTGCCAGGGTTCCTGGTGGTCCATCGCATCGACGCGGACCCCCGCAGCGAGGAACTGCCCGTCCCGCCACCCCACGGCGGTGTACGCCCAAAGCGGCAGGTAGGGCGCCGCCGAAGGGTCCGGATAGAAGGCCGCCGGCAGGTGGGTCCGCATATACCCGGGGGGGAGGAAGGCCCCCACCGCCGTCGCCTGGCGCCGGCCGACCGCCTTGACCGCCCCAAAGCCGTCGCGGGCTCCGTCCCAACCGACCGGGTGCGCACCGGGCATCGTGAAGAGCCGGGCCCCCTCGGGCAAGGGGATGAGCTGTTCGTCGGGCACCCGGACCCAGGTGGCCCCCGACGCCCCACCCATCTCGAGGGTCGGATGATCAGAGATCCGCCCCTTCCGATCCGCAAACACGAGGTAGGCCACGTAACCCCTGCCTCCAATCGCCGACCGCGTCGATCCACCGGCTCCCCCTCCCCTTTCCAACGGGGGGGAGAAGCGACAAGCGGCGGTCAGCGTTAGATCAAGGCGCTCTCGAGGACGATTCCGCGATCCAGGGCGCGCACCCCGGCCCGAAGTTCCCCCCCGACCGTCGGTGGAAGCGCGGCGGACTCGAGAAGCTGCCGCGCAAGATCGATGAGGCGCCGAAAGGCCCGGATCAAATCTCCCTCATGCCCTCCATACTGGCCCTCGACCAAGGTGACCCAGTCCTCCTCCCCTGCCGCCCACTCATACGCGGCCGGTAGGTAGGTCGTGTGCATGGAGACCGGGAGGAAGACACAATGGGCCTGCTGGGTGTCCGCCACCTCCCGGGCCAGCATCTCGAGCTGGCGCACCCGGTCGCGCAGATGCCGCTCACGCTTGAGAAGCTGTCGGGCAAAGCGGGCCTCGGTCTCGCGAGGCTCCTCCACCAGGCACGAGAGGATGGCCACCATCTCAGGCGCCCTGAGCCCGTTCAGCACGCCCGAAAAGACCACCCGAGCAACCAAGAGCTCATTGTCGTGGCGCAGGGACGCGACCAGCATCCCTTCGGCGGTGAGGGCCCCGTCCCGGAGGTAGCCGAAGTGCTTGAGGACCTCCACGACCCGCAGGAACTGCTGCCAGTACGTGTTCCTGAGATGCTCCAGCGTCCTTACCCGGCCCTGAATCATTTCTTGCAGCCGCCGCTCCCGCTTGAGGGCCTTTTCCAGCCGCCGCCGCTCCGGGCACCGGTGACAGGGAAGCGCGGCGAGGGCGAGCGCCCTTTCCTCGATCGTTCTCTTGAGTGACAGGTAGTCTTGGACCGAGCCGGCCTCTCCCTCGGCCTCGCCGCCAAAGAAATGTCTCCGCCGCCTCCGCCCCCGCCGGGCATGCTGGCGCTCTACTCTCCGGAACTGATCGAGCCTCTGCTGCAGCGTCTCCAGCTCGTGACGCCTCTCTTGATAGGTAAGCAATTCCTCCCGGGTGCAACAGGGTATTTCCACGCGGCGACCCGGCTCACGCCTGCCCCTGAGTTCGACGAGCTCCTGCTCGATCGCCTGGATCCGCTTCCGATTCTGAAACTGACCGAAGCTGGATTCGATATTGTGCCGGATATCCTCGGGACGTTCAAAGGTGAGAACCAGCAGGGCGGCGGAGCTATACCCGATGCGGAACCGACTCTCGATGGCCTCCGATTTCTTTCGGATGAGGTGGAGTGTCTCCTCGACGCCCTCCGGTGCGTCGAGAGCGATGATGCATTCGCCTTCGGGGTCGATCCCGCGGCGACCGGCGCGGCCGGCCATCTGGATCAGCTCATTGTGGCTCAAGATCCGGAAGCCGTAATCGCTCCGTTTGACCAGCGCCTGAAGCACGACGCTCTTGGCCGGCATGTGGATCCCGAGGCTCATCGTCTCGGTGGCAAAGACCACCTGAATCAGCCCCCGTTCGAACAGGGTCTCTGTGAGTCGCTTCAGGGCGGGCAGGATTCCGGCATGGTGCACCCCTGCGCCCCGGCGGAGCCCATCGAAGATCAGCTCGTTGAGTTCCGACTTGGTCACCAGGGTCGGATTCTCGCTCACAAAGGTCGCGATCGCCTCGCCGACCTCCTGGTGTTCGCGGCCCGCCGAGAGGGAGACGCCCTCCTCGAGGAACCGTCGGAGGGCCGCTTCACACCCGACCCGGCTGAAGATGAAGTAGATGGCCGGAAGCCACCGCCTGTTCTTCAGACTCGGCAGAAGGACCGACGGGCTCACCCGGCGCCGGACCGGCCGCCGCCGTCGGTCCCGATGCTCGCGCCCCCGCAGGCGAACCCGAGGGAGACGACGCCAGGACCTGACGGCCTGATGGACCTGAGCCCGGGAGCACCCATCGACCTCGACCATTTCCCCCTCGGGACCGCAGAGGTGGTAGTGAAGCGGGACAGGGCGCCACTGATGCACGACTGTCCGAATGGGGCCGTGGACCTCGGTGACCCACTCCGCGATCTCGTCGATGTTCCCCACCGTGGCCGAGAGAGCGATGAGCTGGATCTCGCGGGGGCAATTGATAATGATCTCTTCCCACACCGTCCCCCGCCCCTCGTCCCCCATGTAGTGGCACTCATCCAGAACCACGTAGGCGATCTCGTCCAGCGAGCGCGTGTACAGCTTGTTGCGGAGGATCTCGGTGGTCATGACCACCAGGGGGGCGCCCGGGTTGACCTTGACATCTCCGGTGAGGATCCCCACGAACTCCTCGCCGTACTGCTTGCAGAAGTCGGCAAACTTCTGATTGCTTAGGGCCTTGAGCGGGGTCGTGTAGGCCAGGCGCGTCCCCGTGGCCAGCGCCTTGTAAATGGCGAACTCGGCAATGAGGGTCTTTCCGGCCCCGGTCGGGGCAGAGACGATGACCGAGTCCCCCTCTAGGATGTACCGAATCGCCTCCCCTTGAAAGGGATCCAGGGGAAAGGGATAGCGGAGACGGAAGCTTTCTAAGAGTGCTGTATCCATCGGTGCTCGGCGGCGCTCCTTTTATACTGCCCCGAACAGTGTACCACACATACCGGGAGGCGGGAATTGGCACGGATCCCGGGCAAGGCCAAACGGGGGAGCCGGCTTGGGCGAAACCCCTTGGCTTTTCCTCAGGAATCTGTTATGCGTGGGGGGCTATGGACTACCAGAACCTGTCAGAAAAGAGCCTCAAGGGAGAGGTCCTCAGCCGAGAGGAGATGCGGAGCGTCCTCACCGCACCGGCCGAGGACATTCCCCCGCTCCTGCAGGCGGCCTTCCGGGTCCGAGAGCATTTCTGCGGGCGGAAGGTCCACCTGCACATGCTGACGAACGCCAGAAGCGGCCTCTGCCCGGAGGACTGCCACTACTGCTCGCAGTCCGCGATTTCGAAAGCGCCCATCCCCAAGTACCCCCTCCTCTCCCGCGCGCAACTCGTGGAGGGCGCCTATCGGGCGAAGGCGGCCCGGGCCGTCCGCTACTGCATCGTGACGAGCGGCCGCGGCCCGACCGACCAGGATATCGATAGGCTCGCCTCCATTGTCCGGGACATCCGGGACCGGGTGGAGATCAATCTCTGCTGCTCGCTTGGCCTCATGACCGAGGAGCAGGCAAGATCCCTCAAGGCCGCCGGGGTGGAGCGCGTGAACCACAACCTGAACACCAGTCGGCGCTTTCACCCCGCCATCTGCACCACCCACACCTACGACGACCGGGTCCGAACCGTCGAGAGTGTCCGGCGGGCGGGGTTGAGCACGTGCTGTGGCGGCATCGTCGGCATGGGGGAGAGGGACGAGGACCTCATTGATCTGGCTCTGAGCCTCCGGGAGCTCGACGTAGCCTCGATCCCGGTCAACTTCCTCCATCCCATTCCCGGCACCCCACTTGAGGGGTCCCAACAGCTCACCCCCGAACGCTGCCTCAAGACCCTCTGTCTCTTTCGCCTGGTCAATCCGGCCAAAGAGATCCGGGTTGCGGGCGGCCGGGAACTGAACCTCGGGCCACAGCAACATCTGGCCCTGTATCCTGCCAACTCCCTCTTCGTGGACGGCTACCTCACCACGCCCGGCCAGTCCGCCGCCGACACCCACCGGATGATCGAGGCCCACGGCTTCGACATCGCCGACTCCGTCCCTCCCCTCTCCTAGTCCACAAAAACCCGTCCCCTGTTCCCCACACTCCCTCTTGACTAGAGCAAGGAATCCTTGTATCCTTACTTTAGGAGGACCAAGCGATGTTGGCGAAGAAAACATCCAAGAATCAGATCACGTTGCCGAAGGCCATCGTTCGGCAGCTCCCCGACGTCGAGTATTTTGAGGTCTCCCTCAGGGACGGTGAGGTGGTCTTGAAGCCGGTAGAGGTGACCGCTTCGGGCGATCGCCTGAAGGCCGTGCGCGCAAAAATCAAAGCCCTGGGACTAACGGAGAAGGACATTGAGGATGCGATTCGCTGGGCCCGAGGCCGTCGGGGCTGATGCGCGTCGTTCTGGATACGAACACCTTCATTTCCGCCCTCCTCTTCTCTGGCACCGCGTCTCGCGTCGTCCCCCTGTGGCAATCCCGAAGCATTACCCTCTTAATCTCGAAGGCGATACTTCAGGAGTACCTCCGGGCCCTCGCCTATCCAAAGTTCCGGTTAAGCGACCAAGAGATCAGGGGAGTAATTGAGGAAAAACTGCTGCCCTCCGTTGAGACAGTCCAGGTCAAGAAGCACCTCACGGTTGTCCTGCGTGACCCTGAGGACAACAAGTTTCTGGAGTGTGCCGTTGCCGGCCGGGCGAAGTATCTCGTGACTGGCGACCGGGACCTCTTGGAGCTGGGCTCTTACCGTGGCATCATGATCCTACCCGTCGGGGAGTTCTTACACCGGATCAACGTTTAACGCGTAGAGCGGCTTAATCACACACAGGGACAATTAGTCCAAAGGAGAGAGGTTCCAATGCGCCGGAAGCGCCGCATCCTCAGGCTTCCTGTTCCTTCCGAACTTGCAGAAGAATTTATGGGTCTAGCTAGGAAGCTCGGCAAGACCAAAGCAGACCTTTTACGCGAAATGCTCAACGTTTATAAGGCGAGGCAGCAGGAAGAGGAGTTGTATCGACTTCAGCGCCGTATTTCTAGCCAACTGAACCGAGCGACGCCATTCACGGAGAGGGAGATCGACCGAATCGTATTTGAAGACCGCTAAATTGCCGAGTCGGAGGTTGGGGAGGCAATAGCTTCCCGAGACGGAGCGCGAGCGAGAATCTCCAGCGAATCCGACTGACTATCCATTTTGGCGTACAAGGAGATCAGGGCGACTATCTTACGCTAGGCCAGGGACATGACTTCGACTTGGAGGCGCCTTTTTCTGGCGTCGTCCACAAGCGCTTCAATGCGCTCAGCAACGTCATCGGCAATCCGATCTGCACCACACTGGGAGCAGACCGTCGCGGGCACATCCCTCACGACAACCACCCCAAAACCTAGATCTGCTGTAAATGTCGTGGTCCCTGGCTTCTTCGTCCCACCACAAAGGGGGCAATTGTTGTCCGCGCTACCTTTCACGGCTTCCTCCTGGTCTGGTGATATGACGTTCTGCCATTCGCTCCAACGCGTGACGTTGCCAATCGATACGTCGACTACGAATCGCCCCCCGCACCCGGTCTAAGTCCAGGCTCTCTCCCGTCTCTCCTCATATTTTCCCGTGCCCGGGGACCCACATCGGCCCACAAGGCTCGAAGTCATATGGCCTTTATGAGTTCCAACCGTGACCTTAATTAATAATTAATATTATCAAACTCCGGGCATAATTGCACTTCCGGGCTAGTTAGGCCCTGCGATGGACAACAAACCGTGACTTACTTTGTCCGTAACCCTGAGGTGAGGGAGAGGCGGAGGCGCAGGAGGGCGAAGAGGAAGCGGCCGAAGGCGCTATTCTGCCCGGGAAGGACGCCGAGCTGGGTCAACAGGGAGAGGCCGTCCATGTAGATCCGCTCCCCAAGCGCCTTCCCATCCTTCATGGGAAACACCACCACCCCCTTGATCTCGCCCCTCCTCCCCGTGGGCGGGATGCCTCGAAAGGTCCCGGTGTGTGTCCCGCGAAAGGTCATCTCATAGATGACGCACGATTCGTCCGCGACCCGATTGGTCACGACATAGGTGAAGTCCGGGAACCCCCCCAGAGTTCCTGATAGTACTCGGCGATTTCGGCCTTGCCCTGGACAGGCTTATCCAGGAGGCTCTCTTCGTAGACGGAGTCCTCTACTAAGGTTCAAAGGAGCCGGTCCATCTCCCTCTTAGCCTCGGCCTCCAGATGCTCTTCTGCGGTCTGAATGTTCTCTTCGACCGACATCTCTGCCTCCCCTTTCTCTCTGGGGGTAGCCTCCCTCGACAGCGTCATCCTTGGACCAAGCGAAGCCGCTTACCGAAATCGTTTCGTCGGGGTGCCAAGCCGTTTCAGTGCACGCTGGGCGGCGCGGGCCTTCTTGGGAAGCCGGCGAGGATTGCCCCTTTTCGGAGCAGGACGGGGATCGTCCTCTTCGTCCTTGTCCGGGATAGGGGGCGCAAGGATGCGGGCGAGAAACTCATCGGTGGTGACTGCGATAGCCCCTGCATGGTCGGCCGCCCGGCGGACCTCGTGATCATTTGAGACCACGGCCACACCCGGGGTGGCCATTCGCGCGAGGACATGATCGGCGCTCTCCGGAGCGCGAGAGAAGACGACGCGGACCCGTCCGCTGCTCACCGCCGTCCCGCCTCCGCGGGTCCCGTCGAACACCACGGTGAACTGATCGCCCGACGCCCGGGCGGCTGCGGCCAGCATGCGGCAGAGTGCGTAGCGCCCCACCTGCAGGCTCACCTGCTCGCGCGCCGACAGCCCGGGTTCCCGGCGGATCACGTTGTAGCCGTCCACCAGCCACCGCATCGCATCCCTATTCTACACCACAGCGCGACCCCATCCAATCGCGCGCGGCGGGGTGCACCCGTGGCAAGCCCGATTGCATTGCTATTCCGCGGCCTTTTGGAGCAGATGTTTGGGGACCAGAAGCTTCTCCAGCCCCTCGAAGGCCCATTCGGTCAGGATCGCCAGGATGGCGGCCGGGATCGCGCCTTCCATGATCAGGGAAACATCGTTCAGGGCCAGTCCCGTGACGATCGGCTCCCCCAAGCCCCCCGCCCCGATAAAGGCGGCCAAGGTGGCCGTGCCGATGTTGATGACAGCGGCGGTCTTGATGCCGGCGAGGATCGTCGGCGCCGCCAGGGGCAGCTCGACGTACCGCAGGCGCTGCCATGGGGTCAGGCCCATCCCGACCGAGACTTTCTTCAGCACCGGGTCGATTGAAAAGAGGGCGGCGACCGTGTTTCTCAGAATAGGGAGCAGGGCGTACAGAAAGAGCGCCACGATGGCCGGCTTCGCCCCGATGCCGAACAGGGGAATCATAAAGGCCAGCAGGGCGATCGAGGGGATGGTTTGCAACAACCCCGCGATGTACATCGCCGGCCGGGAGATCATGCGGAGCCGGTACGCCAGGATGCCCACGGGGATGGCAACGCCCATGCCTCCCAGGAGCGAGATGAGGGTGAGCTTCAGATGGGTGATCGTCCGGTGAAACAGGGTGATCCATTTGCTCCCGCCCGCGATACCCCGCCCACCGTGCAGCAGCCCCTTGTCGCTGAGGAAACCATGCGCAACCTCCGCAAAACTCTTCTTCTCCAGCACGACCCTTGCATTGAGCGCGCGCATTTCAGCCGCGGTCATCGCGCCTGCCAGGTTCCCGAGCATACGCTTGATCCGCTCATCCAGCCCCCCCCGGACCAAGGGGGCTGCCAGGTACTGGGGAAAGTAACGCCGGTCGTCTTCCAAGAGGACAAGATCGAATTTCTTGATGTCGCCATCTGTGGAGTAGACGTCCGTCACATCCAGCGTGTTCTCGCGGATCGCTTGATAGGCAAGCCCATGTTCGATCGCCACGGGCCGCGCAGCGAGCCCATAGGTTCGTGCCAGGCCCGGCCACCCGTCGTGCCGGTTGAGGAACTCATAGCTGAAGCCAAAACGCAGATCGCGGAATTTGGCGAGATCACTGATCGTTTTCAACCCGCGCACCTGCGCGAGGCTTTTGCTGAGCGCGATCGCATAGGTATTGCTGAATCCGAAAGAGTCGAGGAGATTCAGGTCAAACCGGCGTTTCAGGGTATCTCGCAGTTCGGCATAGGAAACGCGACGGGGTAACTTCAGAATCGCCTGTTCCAGGGTCCCGGAATACTCCGGGTAGATGTCAATCTGGCCATGGGTGAGCGCCCGAAAACAGATCAGCGTCCCGCCGAGGCCAAACTTTCTCTCGACCGAGACGCCACGATCCTCGAGCAGTTGTGCGATGATCTCCGCCAGGATATAGCCTTCATTGAAATGTTTCGAACCAACCACAACAGTCTCGCCTCCGGCGAGATCTGCCGCTCCAACCAAGAGAAAGATCAGCAGCAGGACCATCAGGACGCGCATGACCGTCACCCGGCGCTACGCCTCGAGTTGAGACTGAAAAAAGCTTCGGATGAACCCGGTTGCCGGATTTTCCAAAACCTCTTCGCACCTCCCGTGCTGCAGGAGGCATCCGTGGTCCAGGACGACAAGGTACTGTGCGAGCTTGAGGGCCTCTCGAAGGTCGTGGGTGACCAAGACGATGGTCCGTGCTTCCGAGTGCTGCAAATGCAGAAACTCCCCGTGGATTTCGGTGCGCGTGATGGGGTCGAGAGCCCCGAAGGGTTCATCGAGCAGAAAGATCTGAGGATTCAATATCATGGCGCGACAGAGGCCTACCCGCTGCTGCT
>JBHIAH010000002.1:0-123365 GCA_046758505.1 Methylomirabilales bacterium (SeqCode)
CGAAGGCCATCGGCACGATCGAATCGAGCGCATCGGGATCGCCGCATCGGACCAGATAGCCAAGCCGCTGGTTGACGATGTTGATTTGGCGCCCGTGGTTGAACTTGGGGGAGAGCTCCTTGAGGTGAGCCGCTACCTTGTCGCCGATCCCCCCGAGCTTGCGATGGCCATACTGGTCTGTCTCCCCGCTTTCGAAGGACATCCCCTCGTGGCCCGTCATCCGTGCCCCCTCGGACACCAAGACGACCGCGTAGTTGCTCGGATGGCGGTTCCGGTCGTAGACGAGGAGCTCGGTGAGGCGCTCAATATCAAACGGGTATTCCGGGATCACGCACCGGTCGGCCGCACCGGCCATCGTGGGCACCAGGGCCGTATAGCCGGCGTACCGGCCGAAGACCTCGATGACGAGAAAGCGCTCGTGCGAGCCGGCGGTCGTTCGGAGTTTGTGGGTCAACTCGATCGTCCGGGTGACACACGTGCTAAAGCCGATGCAGTAATCGGTCCCGGGCACGTCATTGTCCATCGTCTTGGGGATCGCGACGATCTTGACCCCCTCCGCATGAAGGCGTTGCGCGTAACTGAGGGTATCGTCCCCCCCGATGGGAATGAGGACGTCGACACTGAGGAACTCCAGGTTCCTGAGCACGTCGGGGGTGACGTCGTTGCTGTCCTCGGCGTACATGTGCTTGAGGTGCTCCGGGACGAGCGCTCGCGGAAGGCGGCTCGGCCGGGTGCGCGAGGTATGGATGAAGGTCCCCCCCGTCCGCCCGGCCCGATTCACGACATCCTCGGTCAGGACCTGGACCTGGCCGCTATTGTCGGCCTGCGGATCCCGGACCAGTTCCACCAGCCCGGCCCAGCCGCGACGGATGCCCAGCACCCGATACCCCTCACGCAGGGCCCGAATGGTAATCGCGCGAATGGCCGGATTCAGCCCCGGAACGTCCCCGCCGCCCGTCAGAATCCCGATCGTTCCTTTAGACACTGCCACACTCCTTCGCCTCCCGTACTCCTCGTTCGCCACCGTTCCATCCAGGCGGGGCGCCCATCGCAGAACCGCGCCGTTCTCTACTGCCTGCAATAGTAAGCAACTTCAGTGCCAAGCTACCTTCAGAAACAGGACTCATCAAGCATCCGCCGTGATCGGGGCCGCCGAAGCCGCACCACCGTGGAGCGTCCGTCACCACGGGACAGCGCCTCCCCCGGATCGGATCGCACCCGGCACGGCGTCCGAGGGCCGGGCCGCCGACACGGAATACCGTGCACGGTCACCTGCTGCCGCCGGACAAGGGAGCCCCTCAATCACAGGCCCCTGCAGTGGGGACATACCGACGACGACACCCGACCCCGTCACCCCCTCGGCTACTTCGCCATCTCAGGCGGGGGGAGCGTGTAGACGAGGAATTGCACTCCCATCCCGGTGATCACACTGCTCACCGCCGTCTCCGCGCGCACCCACGTCACCCGCGCACGGACTGAGATCGGGTGGGAGAGGCCCGGCGGGGTGAAGCGGAGCAAGACCTCCGCATCCGGCGGGGGTGGCCGTTCAGTGGCAACGAACATCCCCTTCTGGCTCAGGTTGAGGCCGATCCCGCGCCCTGCCTTCCCCGCGTGGGAGTACTCGACGTCGAAATGGACCGGGGCTCGCTCGTGGAACCGTTTCCGCCATGAGCTCATACTGCTCTCCCCCTCGGGCGAGTGGGAGACTGACACCGCGTTCACCGGGGCGATCCGACGTCCTGCATATGAAAACGTGTTCACGGGCTGTTCTATGCCCGGGGAGGCGTCTGGTGCTCCGGGACGCCAACGGCTGTGCCCCAGAAGAGCGCGACACGCCCACAACGCCGGGTCCATCCCTGAACTCCTGAGAGGGCTTCAGTATCCTCCACCATCCTCACGGGCGTCAACCGTCACGCCCCGTTTCGTCCCCCTTCTTTTTTGCTCTGGGCCTCTCCCCCAGCCGCCATCCGCTACTGGAGGAGCGAGTCTCGCTTGATCTGATCCCTGCGAATCTCATATTCCTTTTGGTCGATTCGGCCAGCCTTGAAGTCGTCTTCCACTCTGTTCATCTGCCGTCTCAGATGCAGCTCATAGCCCCCCGCCCCGGCCCCAGCCCCCACGGCACCGCTGAGCACGGCGGTCCCCGTTTTGCTCTCGCAGCCGGCCATGGTCAAGAGCGCCAAACAGATAATCGCCAGCGATAGACGCTTCATTCCCTCCCCCCTTTCTGTGCACAACCCGATGCAGGTTCTTGCCGCCGCCGGCTCTCCTTTTCCTGCGATCACGACGTCTCTCCCATGCACGGAAAACTTCCTGCCGCCCATCCCTGCGTCCATCGAAGAGGACCTCAGTATTGCCCACCCGATCCGGGGTGTCAAGCGAGCGGGGAGGCGGAAAGGCGGACCGCAGGGGAGGCGCACCGAAGCTCTTCGCGACCTTCCCTCCTTCCCCTTTCGATTTTTTGGCGGCAGCCGCTCATCGATGACGCCCTGTCTGTGCTATGCTTCTCGGGTATCGGCCGTCGGCGGCCTGATGGGGCGGATGGGCCCAGGATCGGCACCCGGTCCATTTCAAGACGGGGCCTGCCCGCGCGCATGGGATCGGGGACCGAGGAGGGAGGAAGCATGGCGTGGCGGCGGTTGCTCAAGGTGTTGGGTTGCATCATGCTCGTCACGGCCCTTTCGCCCCGTGCGGAAGGCCGGGCCGCCGAGCGGATCACCGTCCGGGCGGCGGATGGAACGGTGCTCGTCGGCGATCTCTATCTGCCGCCGCCGGAGGGTCAGGAGAAGCCGCCCCTGGTCGTCCTCCTCCACATGCTCTCCCGGCACCGCGGGGATTGGCAGGCCTTCATCCCGAGGCTCACCGCGCAGGGCGACGCGGTTTTCGCCATGGACCTCCGGGGCCACGGCGAGAGTATCCGGAAGGGTCCTGGGCGACTGAGCTGGCGGGGATTCTCCAGAGCCGACTACGCCAGGATGCCCGAGGATCTTCTCGAGACACTCAATGCCCTTTCGGCGTACCGGGATCGGATCGACCTGGAGCGGGTGGCGGTGATCGGCGCAAGCATCGGCTGCAACGTCGCCCTCGTGGCGGCCGCAGAGCACCGGGCGATCCGGGCGCTCGTCCTCCTCTCTCCCGGCCTAGATTACCGGGGAATCAGGACCGACGAGGCGATGCGACGGTACGGCCATCGCCCCATCCTCTTGGTGGCGAGCCAGGGGGACAGCTACGCTGCCAACTCGACCCGGACCCTTCACGCCCTGGCGGCCGGGCCGAAGGAGCTCAAGATCTACGGCGGACATGCGCACGGGACGCGCATCCTGGAAGGGACCCCCGACGCCGCCCCCCTTGTCCTCGGCTGGCTCGACCGGTTCTTGCCCCAAAAGCGATAAAGGCCCACTCCCCGTCCTGAGGCGCCTCATCTGTGCCTGGCGGCAGATAGCACATCGTGGGGCCGACTCTATCCCCTTCTTGGCATGGCCGTTGCAATCTACAGACGCCACCGGGCCGTCACCACCCGGCGACGCCCCCGGCCCCAGCGCGATCACACACAGAGACGAGGATGGGACCGCATATCCCCCTGCAGCGCCGAAGATTCAACGTCCACCCGATCCAGCAGAAGTATTTCTTCCTCTCCCTGGTTCCCCTCTTCGTCTTCGCCCTGATCCTCATCCTATTGGTCTTGTTTCCCCTGAACGCGGCCCTCAGGGGACCGTTCCCCGATCCGGATCGCCCGTCAACCCTCTGGCAAATCCACGCCCTGATGGACGTCCGCATCTGGCTCGCCCTCTTGATCAGCATGCTCGCCTCGTGCGTCCTGAGCTATTTCGTCACCAACAAGTTTGCCGGCCACCTGTACCGAATTGAGCAGATCCTGCACAGGAGTAAGGAGGGCGACCTCCCGCCCGCTGTTCGGATTCGGCGTGACGATGATCTCCAGGAGCTCGCGGCACTGCTGGACAGCAATTTCAAGGCAACGACCTCCGCCCTGACCGCGATCAAGACGCAACAGGCCCTGGCGGTCAGGGCGCTCGACGCGGTCCAGGGGAAGGTCAAAGCGGGGTCACACGGGGAAATGATTTTGGCGGAGTTGGAGAGGATCGGCCGCAACCTCAGGGAGGTGGAGAATATCCTGGCGCACTTCAAGCTTCCAACGGGTCACGCTCCCCCCCCGGACTCTCCACAAGAACAATAGGTCCTCATGGCCCTCATCTCTCCAGGTCCCGGGAGGGCCAAGCAACAGAGACAAGCCCGCGCCGGTCTCGTCGAGCACCGGCGGCACGGCCTCATTCCGGGCAGATGATACAAAGTCGCCGCTCTGCCGTCGCGGGGTCCGGCACACTGCATCATTTCTCAGCGGACTCCCCCATCTTCATGGACCGATTGACGTCCTCGATTACCTCTCCCCGCGCCTTGGCACACTGCTGCCAGGCCTCCAAGTAGCCCGACACATCTCTCCACGAGGATGGCGAAATCCCATAAAAGGGAAGCCCATGGGGCCTCAGGTCGATTACGGTCATCTCGATACCTTCGGGTGGGCACTCGGGTACGGGCCACGTCCGAGCGACACGCGTCTTTCCCGCGCACCCGGATGCCGCTACGATCGAAATCGCCAGCCACGTCGCCGCCATCCATCTTCCGGTTGACCCTGGCCGCACGCTCATCGCTCCCCGCGCCTTACGGCCGCGCTCGGACTCGAGTACCCCCCGAATGAGGGAGACGCCCCTGCATCATGCGTCACACGAGAAGGCATGTGCAAGGATGGTTGCACCATCGATCGTGCCGGTGCTGGGGGGCTATGCCACCCCCGGTTTCATCTCTCCGCCCACGCGTGGGGGCCCAGTATCCCCTGCAGCGTCACGGGTGTCAAGCGAACCGGGGGCCCAATCTGGCAAGGGTGTGGAACCCGCAACGGGGCCCCATTGGCACAGGCGTTGCAGAGGTGGATCGCCTACGCCGCCCGGGAGAGGGGGAACCGTGAAGAAGGATCTCGGCCGGGTCCGCCGCAACGAGTCTGAAGAGATCCGCATCTCGCTCCACGAGGTCGATGGGGAACCCCACGTGGAACTCCGGGTCTACTGTCGTTCCCCGCACCACGGGGGGGCCCTCCTGCCAGAGCCCGAGGCGATCGTCGTACCCGTGCACGCCTACCCAGACCTCTGCCAGGTCCTGGAGCAGATCCAGGACCGCCTCCTCAAAGAGGGACTGGTGCATGCCCCACCCCTCGCCGGCATGATCAATATCGACGCCAGCCACCCCACCCCTTTCGAGTTGAACGATACGCCCAGCCCCCCACCCAATGCCCACCACCCGCACGTCGTGCCCGTCCAATTGCCGTTCGAGTGCTATGTGTTGGGCGCCCCGGACGCCGGCCCCTCTGGACCGGGGGCCGAACGGGTGAGCGGGCACGCCCGGATTCTCAGCGGCGACGGCGCGATGGTCTGGCTTCCCGAGCCGTTTCCCGTCGGGAGCCGGCTCGCCGTCTTCATACGGATGGACGAAATGATCTTCCGAGGACAGGCGACGGTCGCCGAAGTCGCGGACAGGCCGAAGGACGGAAATTACCGCCACGGCATCGAGTGGCTCTCCCTAAATCCCCAGGCAGACGCGGCCCTCTCGAAGATCATGGAAGCCGCCAGGTAACTGGGGGCCGGCCCCCGCCTTCTACGCGTCGGCAGGCAGCCCGGCCCCTCTACTCATGCTTCCGCTGCAGGAGCCTGCCGATCTCATCCTTTGCTCCCCGCCTCCGCGCGTAGTCGAGGGCCGTGCGGCCCCACTGGTCCCGGATCGCCGGGTCGGCCCCATGTTCGAGGAGGATCTTGACGACGTCCGGATGACCCCTGAACGCGGCAAGAATGAGTGGGGTCACCCCCTCGGCGTCGGTCCAGTTTACCGTGGCACCGCCGCCGATCAGCGCCCTGACGATGTCGGGATGCCCGTCCCGGGCGGCGAAGATGAGCGCGGTGTTGTCCACGGCGTCATGGCTGTCCGGATCGACCCCGGCGTCCAGCAAGGTTACGACGCTCGCGAGATCTCCGCGCTGGGCGGCGATGAGGAGGGCTTGGCCGTCCGTGCCGGCCGGTGCAGCCGCCGGCGCCCCAACCGCAACCGAAACCCCCAAAACCAGCAGGATGGCCCGGAACCGCGTCCCGGGTCTCGTGAACCCCCGCGCGAGGCGGTAGGCCATTTTCCGATGTCGAAAGCCGTGGACGGCGAAAGGGGCAAGGCGGCACAATACTGTGGGACTCGCGTTACAACGCTCGAGCGCTCGCCCAAGCTCCTTATGCCCGACAGGGCGCTCGCGTATGTGGGGGGCCGAGGATCGTACCGGAGAGCGGCTGGAGACCATGCCGATCACGGTGTTCGAATTCACGCACCGGCAAAAGTGGGTGCCGTCTCCATTTTTCGCATCATTATTATTTAAAGCCCTTTCGCACCCACGGCTTCGCGCTGAAAGATCCCCGGCGGCGGTGTGATGCGGGCCGCGGCGGCCTGTGCTGATCGGGCCTCTGACTGAGCGGGAATGGATCCGCAGGAGAGACGCGGTGGTGTCGGGCGTCCTTCGCCCTGCGCATTTTTGCTCGCTTCCCGGCCATGCTCTCATCCCCTTCCTGCGCCTCATCGCCCCGCGTCCTCTCGGAGCGGGCGTTATCCCCGCTTTCTTGAACGAACACCGCGTGCCTGGTATTCCAATTCACTGGAGTTCCCAGTGAAGAGTTGGCAGGCGCCTGTTCCCCTCTTCACGGAGCTCGCAGAGGGAGGGAACCGTAGGCATGTCGGCGGCTCCATATTGGGACGTTCCGGATAATCCCCGGCGGAGAAGGGCGGACAACCGACCCGGAGTGCTGACTACAGGCGAAAGGGGGGGCTTTTCCTCTCTCGTCCCGGACAGGGCCGACGCCGAGCAGCACCCGGGTGCCCGGCGGCAAAGCGCGAGGAGGTCCGCTATTTCACGACGAATTTCGCCCACAGGGTTTCCAGCGCTTGCATCCAGAGCGGCTGCGCCCGGACGGTGAAGGTACGCGCACTCTGTTCAAAAATAGGCAACCGCCGGTCAAATTCCTCCGCCCCCGTACCGTAATTCAGGGCCCACAGGGTGTTGTCATTCTGAATCGCGTACATAACATTCTTGACATGCACATCCTGGATTTCGATTTCAACTACCAATCGTCCTGCCTGATAGTGATCCAGGGGGACGATTCCCCGCTCAACCACACGATACTGCCTGGGCAATTGCTTGGTCACGATATCCAGGTAGCTATTCATCGTAACGGCAGACGGGACCCGTTTGCTGACAACGTTCATATTTGTCAAGGTCCCTGATTCCCCCACCTCTGAGTCGACGGCGAAGATAACAAACGCTGTCGGATTGCGTTCGATCGCCCGGGCAACCCGTTCAAAGTCCGGGCCGAACGATCGGATCTCCTCAACGATCACGGCCAGGTTTTCGTCGCTCAGGTCGCCCCCCTCGTAACTCTGCGGCAGCCACAATTCGACACCGCCTCCCTCAAACTTTTCCCACCCTGCGATTGCTGGCGCCGTGCCCTGCGGTATTTCCGCCCGTCCGCATCCGACCACGATGCTCAGCAGGACCACACAACCGATTCGCACCGCGCTTGGCTTGCTCATTCTTCCTCCCCTAACATGCAAAACACCCCTCCGCGCCGGACCTGCTTCGAGGGGCGGGTGCAACTCTTATACCGGAGACTGGCCCGGCCGGTATTATGTCAACCACACTCGTGGATAGCTTGGCTTCGAGAATGTGTCGGAATGACGAGGGGTTTTGTGGGCCAGATCAGCGTCACGTCACAATTCGGGGAAGGGGGGTGCGGAATTCACTATACGGAAAAGCAACACGTTCGCCGCGGCGGCGCCCCAAGAAGGCGCCTGGATCGCTGATGCGTGGTCGTTTCTGCCACAGGTGGGCCCGAGAATAACACCTCCCCCGGTTCCATTCCTCCATCGCCTGGAAAAATGGGCGCGCTCTTTCTTGCAGCCGTGAGCAGGCGAGGTAGCGTGCTTTTCGGTGCGCATGGTCTTTCCCCCAGCCAGGTCTTTCATCGAAAATAAGCCTTGACAGGATACGGGGATTCGGCTAGCGTAGCTCGAGCTTTCGTGATCGGCTTGTTGTGGAATCTGAAACCGCAAGGGCTTGATGGAAAGCCCTTGCGGTTTTTCTATGCCGTCGGGTCTCGTCGCAACGGGACCTGGCACCCGGGCAGTCCCCGGGGATCCTCAAGAGAAAGGGGGGAGAACAGCACATGCGATCCACTGGTACGGTGAAGTGGTTCAACGATGCCAAGGGCTACGGATTCATCGAGCGACCGGACGGCGACGATGTTTTTGTGCACTATTCGGCGATCCAAGGCAGCGGATTCAAGAGCCTGACCGAGGGGCAGTCGCTTGAGTTCGATATCGTGGACGGACCGAAGGGCAAGCAGGCCGCCAACGTAGTCACGCTCTAGTTGACCGAATGCAGCTCTGGGCAGGAAGGGCCTCGAAACTTTCGGGGCCCTTTCGCTTTTTTCTCTCGCCCCCGTTGAGTGGGCACCCCTGCGGCCCCGCGATCACCCCGAACGCAAACGGAAACGCCCTCCGGACCGGGCGTTGCACGAGAGGGCGTTCAGCGGGGACGGCACGCGACGAGGGTCCCGAGGTGGCATTGCACGGTCTGACAGCGGAGCCGCCTCACCTACTGTTGCCTTCCTTCAATACCGGCCAACAGGATCCCGGCCGCAATCAACAGCCGTCGATCAATCGGCGGCTCCGGTGCGAGCACGGTCATGCTGTATTTGAGGACAAACGGATTGAAATGTTGTGTAACTTCAGCTACCTTCCTGCGATCCGCCGAGGTGATGACATAATTTTGCGGGATCACGTTAATGAACCTGGTGAGAAGGGCCCCCACGACACTCGTTTCCGTTAGCGTCCCAACTTCTCGACCCTCAGGGGAAAGAAAAACCCATTCATCCATCACAATCGATTTGAGGGCCTTCCGTCGTATGGCTCCGACAGCCTCGCCCGTCGTTGCATCCCGCACAGCATACGTCGCCCCGATATCAAGAATCTGCGGGGTTGTGATCGTCAAGAGTTCTTGCGTCTGGCCTTCATCTGCGTAGACCCGAAAATCCTCCCGCAATTTGAATGGCTTTTGGGCTGAATAGAGAACGAGTCTCCCGTTGCCGTCGTACACGTGGAACGCCCCTCCGAATAACTTGAATACCTGTCGTCGAAATAGATACTTTCTGTGCTGGAACACCGGACGGGGGTCCCTGGGGACTGTCATTGGAAGTCTCCTTTCACAAAACAGAAACGCCCTCCCTGCGCCGCACGCACCCTGGGAGGGCATTGCAACAGTCGTGCCGGAGATGGGTTGTACGCGATGCCTACGACGGTTCCATCCCCCTGAAGACAATCTTGCGCCGAGGACTCTTATCCGATACAAATCATCTCAGCATGTCGGTGCCGGTGTGAGAGGTCACGCGCCAGGCTCATGGACGCAGATCATGCTTGCCGCGATTTCCCCGCGGTTGCTGCTGATGATTACTAGTCCTGGTATATCCACGCCCTTTTTCCGCATCAACAGGGGTATGCAGTGAATGGTGACACCTCACCCCTGGGGAACACCGCGAAGCCATGTCTCGAGGATGGCCACCAGTATGAAAAACACAAACACAGCGGCAAGGGAAATCAGTCCGCTGATCAGGTACTTGCTGAGCGGCGTGCGTTCACTCCGGAATATGCGTGCACTGGAATACGTCGCGGAGACACCGATGAGCCCTCCAAGCGCGCCACCGGCAAAGACCAGGATGATGGGCACACCCATCCAGACATATTCGTACCAAGTCAACGGCCGCGCCAGTCGGAGCTCTTCCCCATCGATTTCGAGCCCTGGCACAGGGTCCAGAAAATTGCCTTTTATCTTTATCGTGACTTCTTTGCCGTGGGCATCTCGCACTCTGTACGTACCCCGCTTTCCCTCCACGGGATTGCCGTTCGAGAACAGGCGAGGTCCACGGAAAAAGCCGGCGGTTTTCACGCTAATCCTTCGCCCGTGAAGTCTTGCGTGGCCGACAGCTAATTCCATATCTCGCATTCCCCCCGCGATCTCCCCCTCTGGCCCCCGCGATTCCCTCCGGGCCATTCCCCGGGGCGCCTCAGTATTGCCCACCGGATCCGGGGTGTCAAGGGTGGTGAGGGAGGTCGATGAAGGTCCGAGGAAGCCCTTAACTGATTACGAATTAAGCGTATCTTCGACTGGCATAATTTTTGCTATCTCGAGTTGGGGGGAGTACGACGCCCCCCCCCGGAAGTCCCGAGAGGAGTCGTGGAACTAAGCGTGAGGTGTCCCGTGGCCCGAAGGGAGGGCCCCGGGGGTCTGGGAGGGCATCAAGGAAAGGATCATCCCGAACGTCCTCTATCTCCTCGGGTACGTTTCGGGAGGAAGGCCAAAGCAAAAGATGGAAAATGACAGCGTCTGCGAGCTGTGTGGTACGCCGGCCGCGTATCACCCCGATATTGTACTATGCGAGGCATGTGAGAAGGAGCTGAACAAAAAACCAGAGCGGTTGCCGGACGTACAGGAACAGACGTGGAGCAGGCCGGATACCCAACTCCCGCAGATCTCCTACCCCAACCTTATCACGAAGAGGATTCGCGCCTTTTTGATCGATGGACTCCTCGTGGCCACGATGAGTCTGTTGCTGGGTGGCGGATTCTGGTGGCTGATTGCAATTGGTTATCTTCTGGTGCGCGATGCCTTGATCGGCGGGCGCAGCATCGGCAAGTTTGTGGTCGGTCTCGCCGTCATGGATCATCATGGAAGCGCGTGCACCCTCACGAAGTCCATTGTACGAAACTTCTTTCTCCTGCTTCCCGGTGTAGTCGTTGAGTTCTTTGCCATGGCCTTTTCCAAGAGTGGATGGCGCCTGGGAGACCGTCTTGCGAAAACGCAAGTCATCGATTTCCCACCCCCGAGAATACGGGGCGCATGGCTGCTGCTGCTCGCCTTGTTTGTGATTGTCCTCGGTAGAACACAAGAGTGGCACTGGCCCTGGTGGCCAGACTTTTTGAACGGCAAGGAATTCAGCATACAGACAATCCTTCATCACGGCGGCACAAATGACGCAGGGAGTATTACCGTTCCCGACAGGGAGTCACGTGCGGGGAGTGAAAGATACATTATTCACTTTCGAGACAGGCAAACAATCGCGGTTGAGGATTACTGGGAAAGGGGCGACGAAATCAAGTATCAGAGGCTTGGTGGTATCGTTGGTGTTCAGCGCAACAAGGTCGCCGTGATTGAAAAGAAAGTCGACGGCACGCTGAAGCAGTATAACCCCTTCTTCCGCAAACAGTGAAGAGACAGGCTCCGAAGACTCCAAGAGAAAGCACCCGCCCTCCCCTCACCCTGGGTTGCCGGTGGGCCGTCGGGTGTGCCGGAGGGGAGTGAAGGGGGACGTCTACACCGGATCCATCTTGCTCCTCCGAAGGGGCCTCGGTATCCTTCAGCACGGAAAGACGGGCAGGAGTTCGCCAGGGTGGGAGGGGCGGTGAGTTGCTCGCGCGCCGCGTGCGGCCGGATTGTGGGGATAACGCTCATCTTCGAGGGCGGCCTCCTCGGGTTGGCGCTGGCCTTGGGTTGGTGGGCGGGACAGCCGCCTTTCGCGCACATGGACCTGCAATGGCACGCCATTGTCCTGGGGATAGTCGCCACCGGGCCGCCCCTTCTGGCAATGTGGGGGTGCGCCCGAGCGTCCTGGGGACCTCTGCGCCGCCTGCGGCAGGAGGTATTTGAGAAGATCGTCCCGCTCTTCGCCGAGTGCTCGTCTTTGGAGCTGACCCTCGTCGCGGTCGCGGCGGGCCTGGGCGAGGAGGTCCTCTTCCGCGGTTTCATCCAGACCAGCCTGGCCGATTGGGTGGGCCCGCCCGGGGCCCTCTTCCTTGCCAGCCTCCTGTTCGGCCTGGCTCATTTTCTCACGCCGACCTATGCGGCCATCGCGGCACTCGTCGGCTTCTACCTCGGCGGGCTGGTGATGGTCTCCGACAACCTGCTGCCCGCCATCCTCGTGCATGCCGGCTACGACCTCGGGGCCCTGCTCTACCTCATCCGGATCCACCACCTCCGGCAGCAGGCCCACACCGCACCCTAGGCCGATAAAGCGGGCCCTCTAGTCCGACCCATATTTACCGCACCTCACATGCCGAAAAAGTAGCCGGCCTCTTTTTCCTATCGTCCCGCCGCGGGGTACAGACGCTGCTCTTCCCGCAAAAACTCGCCCCGGTAGGGATCAATGGTGAAGACCTGCCGGTTATGGAACGTAACCCGGTACAGGAAACCGGTATGACGGAGAATCAGGCGGTCTCCCTTGCGCAGGCGAAAGATCTGGACCAGGCGGACGTACGCGTTCCCTCCGACATCCTCGGAGTAGTCCACCGCCCGCACATTCCACCCGAGAAACGTGAAGCCAGCACGCGCGTAGAGCGTTCTGTAGTTCTGCCACTCCGCGCGCACCTGCCGGAGGAATGCCGCGTGCCCCACCCCGCCCGGTACTGAAACGCCTCTTCGAACCGCTTTTGGCCGAGGAGGGCCATATAGCGGTAGAAGGCATCAACCCCTGGATGCGCGGGCGGCGGTCCTTCGTAGAGACCAGATGACGGCGCGGCCCCGACGCGGCCGGCGAAAAGGAGCCACAGCAGCCCCATCAGCATCACGCGCCCGCTCCCGCGTCGCACCCGCCTCCTTCCCTTGTTCACGTGGACGGAAAGGTCATGATTCAAGACTGCACCCCCCATTCTCCGCACATCGTTCCCCTCATCCTGCCCGGTCCTGAATGGGCCTCAGTATCCGTACGCCCCTCTCTACCGGCGTGTCGAGCCGCCGATGCCGATCTTCCTGGCAGCCTCCTGAACGCACAACGCCCCCCACGCTGGTTTATGCCCGGGCGGCCGTCCCCGTGCCCGCTCCGCCCCGGGTGGTCCGGTCGCCTCATTGTGCTTTCGATGTGCCGATGTATTGGTCGTAGAGGGGGTTCGAGGGATAGACCGCTTTCCCCCTTACGGAGAGGAACTCGCCCGGGACGAGTGAGATCTGCTCACTCGGGGTCAGGGGGCGGACAAACTTTACCTTTTCGTCATCCGACCAATTCTCAGCCTCCGGCGGCAAATACCCGTTCTTCACCATCCAGCTCACGATCCATATCCGCTTCCTGCGTTTCGTCATGTTGGGTCCCAAGTCCACGCGCCCCAACCACGTTCTCACTTTCGGTGCGGTGACCAGTGCCTGCCCCCCAAAGAGATCTCGCAGGGCATCCAGGGCTGCCTGGCTTTTCCCGAGCTGGCACCCTCGGATGATGACTCGTGTCCGGTTATCCGAGCCATCTCTGCCGACAAAAAGGGCCGCAGACTTGCAACTGATCCCGATCTTGCCCACCCAGTCCTTTGACTGGATTTTCCCGATGTCATCCGGGGCGACCCATTTCGCCCCGTTCTCCTCCATCGGAAAGTATAACCTCCCCTGCTCGTCGGCATGGGAGATGATAACCACCTGACCGATTTTGTCCCGCTTGTCATCGGACACCCTGAATTCTACCCGGCGTGATATACGAATCAAAAGGTCGCAGAGGCTCTGTGCACGAACGACTTCGTGCGTTCCTGAGTAATAGACGGTCGCAAACCGGTTCCCCTCTTTGTAGAACCCGTCCGTCCCCATGATAAAGACAAAATTGAATCGGGTAGGATCAGGGGCCTCGTAGGGAGTCTTCTTCTCATCACTCTTTTGGGCTTTTGTTATTTGCGCAAGGAGAAATGGCGTTTTCGACAGGGCTTTTTCGAATGGGGACGTCCCGGTTTCGGAGGGGAACACGATCTGGTCTTCCTGGTTCGTTTCGATCATGGTGCTCACCTCGTCAGCTTTCCCCCTCACGACCGTGATCATTCGTCCATCCCGGCTATTTTTGCCGCCCCTCTATTCCATCTATTTCCGCGTAAAATGCCGTGAGCAGATCATGAAATCCCGTCCGAACGATCTGACACTGCATCACATCCGCGTGGCCCGTGATGAAAGGTCCCAGCTTTTCACGGTCCTTCCAGTTTGTGTTGACGAACCAGATATGGAGCAGCTCATGAAACAGGACCACCGCCATCCGCGACTTTCCCTGCGTGTGGGTATAGCGAATATTGCAGTCCCACGATCCCCCACGGGTATTCGGCCACCTCTCCCCGTCCGCCAGCCGTTGCCCTTCCCGCGTGCGTATTCGCGTTTCTCCCGGGAGCGTTTCGGTCGATAGATCGAACTGGTAGATGATGGTGACCCGGTATTTTTTGCTTCTTTTCGCCGGGTGAAACCTGCCCAACGTCACCCCGTCTTCCTGGTTTGTTACAAACCGGTCCCCGAAACCCAGGACGATCTTTGTGATATGCGTGAACCGATTGAGCCCTTCAAGTACCGAGGCACCCCCTCTCGTGCTCAGAAACAGCTCCTTTGTTTGATCGATGAGCCTGTTCTTTTCTTGATACTGCAGGACGCCTTCGATCGGCCGCACCACCTGGATCAATGTGTCCCAGATGGATCGCACGCTTCTCTGGGAGGTGGCCCCGCGCTGGGCTTGTGCCAGGAGGGACTCGTCCCTGAAGACGGCGTCGACCTTGTCGTATTGCAGAGTATTTTTCGTCTCGAGGCCCTTCTCATACAAGGGAAAGCCATCGCTCATGATTGTTCATCCCCTCTCGACGCCTGTCTACTCGGACGGCTCGGTCTCGTCCCCATCGATGTTGATAATGACCTTGCCATCGGCCCGCCCCCGCGGATCGGAATAATCCCCGGTTTCGACCCGTTTCCCGTACCGTGCGGCCTCGGATTCCTCCTGCTTCGCCTTGGCGTCCTGCACGCGCAGGTCGATCAGACGGCTCTGCTGGATAAACGGCTCACACACGTCACACTCTCCCAGGACCGCCTCGTCAACGGTCCCCGGCGTGGGGAGCGTCACGAGTTGCGGTTCGCCCGGCTCGGCCGAGATCCCATTCCTCATCTCTTCGAATTTCACCCATGGTTCGACGGCCTCCAGGTCGGTGAGGCGATAGGCCGCCTTATGACCCAGGAGGCCGAGTATCTCGTTCTGGAGGATTGCGGCGACATTGCCATAGCTCTGCAGGCGCAGAAAACGCTGATCGCGATGCTCGCGCAGCCACATCGCCTGCAGATAGTGGAGCAGGTTGTCGTGAATGTGACATTGCAGCTGTTCAAAAGCAACCCGGGCCTGGGCGATGTCCATGGTTGAAAAGCCTTCCTTGACTTCAACGTCTTCCATCTCCTGGGGCGGGGGCCGTTCCCAGATATCGGTTAACTTTTCAGCCGCGGCCTTCACGGCATTGTAGAGGCCGGCATCATCGGAGATCAGATCAACGATCTGGTTGCCCAGGAGGGCGTCGACCAGTCCCGAGGGAACTCCGATGGCCTCCAGACCCTTTGCCAGGTGCGCATACACGACGTTATACTGGTAGTCTCTCGGCGTGACGGCGGCGAAGAAACTTCGCAAAGCGTCGCTCGATTTGACCCTGTCGTTCTTACTATCGTCCCCCAACTTTTTCACGGCGTTGACGGCGGTAATGTTTCCCTGAAGCATTCCGAGATACAGCACGCGACGAAGCGGCGTCACCCCCACCTTAGCCGCGACACAGGTGGCCCAGCCAAGCGCCCCCCCGAAGAATGCGGCGGTCTTGCATGCGTTGCTGTCTGCCGCCTTTTTCACCTTGCGGAGGGCGCCGTTCAGCGTGGCATAGGTCCCGAGAATGGCCTCGACGTGTTCCCGGAGGCCCTCCTGCAACGGCTCGGGGACGTCGCCCTTCGCCTTGGCTTTCTCCTTTTTCATATCTAGGAACACCTCGTGGGTCTCCAGGATCCTGGCGGCCTGGAAGCCGGGGAGATACACCTTATCCAGCAACGCCTCTTTGAGGATTCCCTCGTGGCACAGGACCCAATTCGGCGTCACGCGAACAGCGGGATTCGGCAGGAGGAGACAGGGCGTGACCGAAACGAGTCGGGTCGTCACCAGGTAGTTAGACATGACCTCGAAGTAGTGATAGCTCAGCGTGTGACAGCGGTTGGTATTCGACACCACGCGGGTTTGTTTCTGTTCTCGACCCACTTCTCGGGAGACCTCTATCCGGAGCTTCCGGGACGTCTTCAACGTGTGCGCCGCCTCGACCGTTCGCTCGCGGGTCTGTTCCAGTGTCTCTGTCAGGGTCTTATTTAATTTTTCAGAGGTGCCGGCACCCCCGAGATCCACTGTCGTTTGCGCCTTGGGAATGGGCACCTTGAAGTTGAGATCGAAGTGCGAGCCGGTATGTTCCCCGATTTGACGCACGACGGTGAGCACATCCCGCTGAGTCAAATTCTCGGTCACGCGCAACTTGGACTCCTCCGCAAGCTCTTCCTCGCTCTTGATCGTGCTTTTGTCCCACGAGTGGATCTCGACGGTCAGTGCCTCCCCCGCCGCGAGGCTGATGGTGTTGATCAACTCTCCCCGGGTGTATCCAACGGGCCTCCAGACCTGCTCGAAGGTGACCAGGAGTGCAAAGTGTGGATGGGGAGCCTTGAACGGCTTGTAGGGCCCCGGGAGGAAGAGTTTGTCGAAAATGTCGCGCCAATGGTCGACCATATCGGTAATGCGCGGAGAGATGTCGTATTCCGAGATCAGGCCGGCCCCCCGCAGCGGTTCCACGGCGCTCAAGACGGCCTGGCTTTGCTGCTCTGCGAGCCAGCCCGCATACTCGGTCCGCAATTCGCCCTCGGGAAGCTCAAGGTTCGGAAGGCCGAGCGTCGCGAGCTTTGGGCGCGGGCGCGCCACTGCATCAATCGCCCCGAGCACACTGTCGCCACCATCGGGCACGTCGGGGGTGGTGTCGGGCTGAGGAAGGTGCCGTCCGATATCCCGCAGCGTGTTCCGGATCGTGTCAACGGGGGCGTCCGGCACCGGGAGGCTTTCCGTGGGCATGTCCTTGGCCAGATGGTCTGCCAGCGGGATTACGATGTTCTCCACAATCGTTCCGCGGGGATCAGGCACTGGGCTCCGGAGTCGGTACGGCGGCAGAATCAGGTACTCAGGCTCGTTCGATAACCGCGGGTCCAGCTCCGGATTGCTGAAAAGGGTGAACTGGGTGAAGCGCACAACCTGGGGATTCCGATCGATGGGCAGATCCGTCGTACATCCTTCGATGGTGCTCGGGGTATACGTCCCTTCCACCACCTCTTTGGCCAGGGACTCGGCGGAATGTGTGCTCATCCCATGTCTCCTTTCTTACGACTGGTCTTTTCTGAGAGGGACAATGCGCAGTGGCCTTTAAAAACAAAACGCCCTCGCAGGCCATGCTCCGCCCGCGAAGGCGTCACAGTTTTCCGATACACCCACCTGTGTTTCGGGGGTGGGCCGTAAGCTATGGGGGTCACCCCGGATTCATATCTTCCCTACCGACGGGAAGGAAAAGTGCGCGTCACTCGATACCGGTTACTGCGCGAGGAATCTAGCGTCTTTCGGAGGGGATGTCAATCCGAAGTGAAGGGGGGTGGACAGCCCTTCGACTGGGCTCGGGGCGAGCGGAGGGTGGAGGGTGGAGCGATGGCCCAGACCAGCCAGGAAGCGGAGCCGTCGCCGGCGTCAGGATGGCGGCGACGATTCGAGCGGTTTCGCCGATGCCGTAAGCGGGACGGGTCCCTCGCGGATCCAGGCGATACAGAGGACCGCCGCTCCCATAAGCCCAAGACAGAGGCGGAAGGCCCAGGCAAAGGCCGCGGGCGGGTACAGCCGGGCCCCCGCCTGCATCGCCCCCTGCCAGTTTAGATCGAGGACGAGTCCCAACAGAACCTGGAGGACGGCGGCGCCCAGAAAGCCCCCCGTATTGACGGCGGCCAACGCGACGCCGACCCGTTCGGGCTGCTGCTCTTTGATGCAGGAGAGGCAGAGGAGGAGGCTGCTGCCGAAGAAGCCGAACGCAAAGAGATAGGGGCCAAGACGCGACACCGGTAGAACGTTCGCAGCGGGACCGATCCAGAAGAGGGTGTAAATGGACCCGGCCAAGAGGAGGGGTAGTTTCCGCTGCTGGAAGAGCCGGTCCGAGAGAAAGCCGATGACGGTCCCCCCCGCGATGAAGCCGAGCAACCCCAGGGAATTGAGCGTCCCCGCCTCGGCACGGGTGAGCCCGTAGACCTGCATGAGATACGGGGGACCCCACAGGGCAAAAAAGGCGAGAAAGGTCCCCGTGATCCCCACCTTGGCGAAAAAGACGGGCCAGGTCTCCGGGGCCTTGAGCACCGCCCAGAGGGGGCCGAGGACCCGGGTCTCCGTCACGACGGGGGACGGGGCGGCCCGATCGCGAATCAGCCCGATGCAGCCGAGACCGATGACGGCCGTCAGGATGCCCACGCCGTGAAATCCCCACCGCCATCCCACGGCCTCCACCACGTGGGCGAAGGGCCCGCTGGCCACGAAGCCGCCGAGGAAGCCGACGGTCGTGGTGAGGCCCGTCATCGTCGCGAAGAACCGAGGGGGAAACCAGTCGGCCAGCAGCTTCAAGATGTTCACGAACACCGCCGCCACCCCGACGCCGATCAGGAATCGCCCCACGTAGGCCATGGTCAGATTCTGGGCGGCCCCAAACACGAGCGAGCCGACGGCCATGATCACGGCGCTGGCGGTGATCGTCCGGCGCGGTCCCCAGGTGTCCGCGAGGATCCCGGCCGGAAGTTGCAGGAGGGCGTAGAGGTAGAAATAGAGGGAGGAGAGCCCGCCCAACCCGACCGCCGCGATCGCGAAGGCGGCCATCAGCTGGTCCGAGATGACGCCGAGGGCGAAGCGATGGAAGTTCACCAGCAGGTAGAGGGCCGAGGCGGCCACCCAGATCATCCATTTCCGCATAGGGCCTCTCATTCGAAGGGACGCAGCCGGGGATTATAGCAGGAAAGGGGAGGTTGCAGAAGCTCGCAGAGGGATTTCGGCGGATCGTGCGCCGCGATTTCCCGGTTTCGCGGGCACCATCCCTTATCCGAGCTTGACGGAGCCGGTGTGCGGTTCGACCCGCGCCGTGCGGCTTTCACCGCCGAAGGGACCCGCAACAGTGTTCGCCTGAAACGGGAGCGGGAAGTCGAGTGGTCGAGAGCGGAGAAGAGAGAGCGAGGTGATCGCAGATGCGTCAGGACGAGACGAGTCGCTCGAGCTCCGTGACGATCCGGTCGAGTTCTTCCACGATCACGCCCGAGCCGGTATCGTGCAGGGCGGTGACCAAGGAACGGTAGTACCACAACGTCCCGTCCCTGTCCCCGTTGAATCGCTCCCACAGCACGTCCCCCACGCGCCGAAAATCCGCCAGAATCGCCCGGGCGTTGTGGAGCTTATCCGCCGCCAATACCCGGCGCACCTCGGCAGGCGCATGCCGAAGACGCGCAAGATACTGTTCCTTGCGCTGGCGCCATGGGGGCTTGGGAAGGGTATCCGCGTCGGTGCACCCGTCGACGATGCGGGCGACACGCGCACCGAACCGCCGCCGGATCCCCTCGAGGGTCGGTGGCCCCCCTTGATCTTCGACCGCATCGTGCAACAAAGCCGCGATGGCCTCGTCCTCGTCCCCCCCGTCCTCCAGGACGAGCGCGGCCACGCTCATGAGATGCGCCATATACGGAATTGCGGTCCCCTTCCGCTTCTGGGTGGCGTGCAGGCGGGCGGCATGCTGGAGGGCATCCTCGAAGCGAGGAGAAAGGGCCGGGGGGTTCGCATCCGTCGAAGCCATGCCGCCGCGGTCACCAAGCAGTGTAATTGCCGTTGTTTCTCGCAAAGATGCCCTGAGATGCTTCCTGCGCTGGGACGATAAAACGCAAGGCACCGAGGGGCCAGTTGCGCCCGCCCGGTGCCGTATCGGTGCCGGGGAAATCAGCGTGCATTTCCGCCTTCCTTACAGGCAGTTCTCCCTCCTCAGGGCTTCCCTAATAATATATCCCCTCTTCTCCCCCTCCTGTCAATTGTTCTGCAGGAGCGCGGGGCCGGGGGCCCCCCTTCTCTCAGCGCCGCAGCAAGAACCCCGTCCCGTGGCGAAACCCGCGGAAGCGAAGCGGGTGGCCGTGATCGAAGGCATTGTGGAAGACGGGGTGACGCGAGAGAAACGGGTGCGGGTGAAAGCCGCGGACGAAGCGAGGAGCGCGGTGAAACCGGACAGGGTGCACGTCGCGAAACCCGTGGCGGAAGAGGGACACCCGATGGCGCCCAAAGCCCCTGTGGTGCGGGAAAAATCCCCTGTGGTGAGGGAACCCGAATCCACGGTGGTGCGGAACCGCATAGAATCCGACAAAGAAACCTCCCCGGGCGGCCGCGCCCCGGGGGAAGGCCAGGACCAGCGTTGCGACCACGAAGACTCCAGCGATGATCCCATTGAGCAATCCTCTCTTTTGCATCGCGTCCTCCAATCGGAAAACAGCGGAACGCTGCAACAGCTTCCGCGTTACACCGTCGATGTGAGCTCGACGGCCGGTTCGCGATATGTCCCCCGGGGCTCCCGCGCCATCCCTGGGGACACTGTTCGCATGTACAGACGGCCGCGGCCGGTCGATTATTCACCCCGACCTTCCCCCGCCGCCGCTGCTTCTTTCCGAACGATCCCCCCCTGCATCACGGTCCCTACACGCCCATCGGCCCCCTCCCTCGTCGTAGTTATCTCTCCACACGCGACGCTCCGCCCGAGGCTCACCCGCGCCGAATTTCTTCCCTTGACACGTCGGGGCCCAGGGGTATATTGAAGCTGAGCCCCAAGAGGTTCGTGTGATCTCCGTAACCGGGTCTCTTGATCCGGAGGGGTTGGCGGTCCCTGGAACTCGGGACACCGAGCGCTCCCGTCCGGTCGCGGAAGAGCGGAGGGGAGAGGACAACGGGGACCGGCCGCCCGGATGAAAAGATCAGTACGGGTCACTTGGGGCTCCAACGCTCTTCGCGGAGAGGGGAGAGCCGCGAGTGGAGAGCACCCTCCGAACCGCGTAGCGCCCCACCCGAAACCACGCTCCAGCGTCCTTTACCGACCGATCAGAGAGCCGACCCAGCGTCCACGCACGCGCCCGCAGCCGTCTTGTGGATCGGCCCGCCCGTGGTGTAACATATAAAAGGAGAAACCTGATTCCGCGGAAGGTGGGCCCGAGACCGCCGGCGGTGATCCGCGCGGTCCGGGTGCAGGGTCATTACGATGCGGCTCTTGGTGGTGGAAGACGAAAAGAAGGTCGCCAGCTTCATCAAGCAGGGCCTGGAAGAGGAGGGCTATGCGGTCGATGTCGCCCCCGACGGCGAGGAGGGCCTGGCGATGGCCCTGGATCGGGTCCACGATCTGGTTATCCTCGACATCCACCTGCCGCGAATGGACGGGCTCCGCGTCCTCCAGGAGCTCCGAAGGGCAAAACTGGCAAACCCCGTCCTGCTCCTCACGGTGCGGGCCACGATCGAAGACAAAGTGCTGGGCCTGGACGCCGGCGCCGACGACTACCTGACCAAGCCGTTCGCCTTTGAAGAGCTGCTCGCCCGCGTGCGGGCGTTGCTCCGGCGACGCGCCCAGGCGGAGCCGCCGGTCCTCGAGATCGCCGACCTCACCCTCGACCCCGCGCGGCGTGCCGTGGCGCGGGGGGGTGAACAGATCGACCTGACCGCCAAGGAGTTCGCGCTCCTCGCGTACTTCATGCGGAATCCCGGGCGTGTGCTGACCCGGACCATGATTTCCGAACATGTGTGGGACTACTCCTTTGATACCATGACCAACGTCATCGATGTTTACGTGAACTATCTCCGGAAGAAGATCGACGCCGGCCGCGAGCCGAAGCTGATCCACACGGTCCGCGGGGTGGGCTACATGCTGAAGACGGAGTGATCATGCACATCCGGTCGATCCGGGCTCGCCTCACCCTCTGGTACAGCAGCCTCCTGACCCTCACTTTCCTCCTCCTGGGGGGGACGGCGTACGGGCTCTTGGCCTACAGCCTCTCCCATGATCTGGATGCCGCGCTGAAGGGCGTCGGCGAGGCCATGGCCAAACAGGCTCCCCGGCGCTTCAGCACGTTTTTTCCTCCCGACATCGACGAGGTCTTCCGCCGCTTCTTCGGTGCCTCCCCCTTTCACCGATACTTTGAGATGCTGGATCCCGCCGGCCACCGGGATCCCCGGCTGCCCCACACCCGCTCCGGGAAGCTGCCGCTCAGCGCGCAGGCCCTGAAAAACGCCTCCGAGGGGCGTGCCACCATTGAGACGGTGGAGGGCCTTGGGCCGTACCCGGTCCGGATCCTGACCATGCCCGTGATCGAGGCAGGCCGCGTCAGCAACCTGATCCAGGTGGGGATGTCGCTCGAGAGTGTCACCGTCACGCGCCGCCGCTTCCTCCTGATCATGGCGGGGCTGCTCCCCCTGGGCCTCGTGCTGGCCGGCGGGGGGGGATGGATCCTGGCCCGCCGGGCGCTCAGGCCGGTGGATCGGATGACCGAGGCCGCCCGTCGCATCAGCGCGGAACACCTCGCCGAACGCCTGGAAGCGACGGGAGCCGGCGACGAGCTGGACCGGTTGGCGACAACGCTGAACGAGATGCTCGGCCGCCTCGATGCCGCCTTTACACAAATCCGGCAGTTCAGCGCCGACGCCTCCCACGAGCTGCAAACCCCCCTCACCATCCTCAAAGGTGAACTCGAGGTCGCCCTTCGCGCGCCCAGACACCCGGACGAGTATCAGCGCATCCTCAAGAGTGGCCTCGAAGAGATCAATCGGATCGCACATCTGGTCGAGGGCTTGCTGCTCCTCGCGCGGGCCGACGCCGGGGTGCTCCGGATGGACCGCCGCCCGGTGGATCTGGCCCAGCTCGCGGAAGAGGTCTATGGGCAGGCCAAGGTGTTGGCCGACACCCGGTCTATTACCCTCCGCCTCGCGCCGGTCGAGCCGACGTCGATCCCGGGAGATTACGAGCGCCTCAGGCGGCTCCTGTTAAACTTGGTCGATAACGGCATCAAGTACACGCCGCCCGGCGGCCAGGTCACGCTCTCCCTGACGGTGGACGGCGCATGGGCGGCCCTCAGGGTCTCGGACACGGGAATTGGCCTCTCCCGTGAAGAGCGCGGGCGGATCTTTCAACGGTTTTACCGGGCCGCCGAGACCCGCGCGCAGGGTGAAGGGGGGGCCGGTCTGGGGCTGTGCATCGCCCGATCCATCGCCGAGGCCCACGGGGGAAGGATCCAGGTCGAAAGTGCCCCGGGCCGAGGGAGCACCTTTACCGTGCGTCTTCCCCTGCATGCCTGAGCGGGGTTTTCCCGCCCCATCGACCCACATCGCTCTCCTTCTCCTCCTTTTTTTACCGTCCATGAGAAACTTCTAATCCTTCCTTAATCCCGCTCTAATGCTCCCCCCCTATATTCACCGGTGGAGAAGCCGAGCGGGCGTTTCGCCCCGGGGGCGGATCGCCCGACACATCGCTCGGCACGGCAAAGGAGAATCACCGATGAGGCACCCTGTCCACTGCCGGCCGCTCCGCAAAAGCGGAGGGCCCCAATTCAAGAATGGAGGTCACACCATGCGAAAGTTTCTTCCGGCACGGCCCTGGCTATCCCGCGCGAGTATTCTGCTCCTCACCGCGGGTGTCATCGGATGGGCCGCGAGCAACTCGGGCGCGACACCCCCGTCGCTCTGGACCGAAAGTCCCGCGCCGGCCCCGGCGGCCAGTACGCCGTGGACGGCGGTCGCCAAGGCGGATACCCGGGCGGTGGTGAACATCAGCACAACCCAGGTTGTTCGAAATCCCCTGGGACCGGGCGAAGGGAACCTGGGGCCCGGCGACCCCTTCCAGCAGTTCTTCCGTCACTTCTTCGGCGATGTCCCACGCACCTTCCGGACCCACAGCCTCGGCTCGGGATTCATCATCCGGCAGGACGGCTACATCGTCACCAATAACCACGTGGTGGATCAGGCCACCGAGATCACGGTCAAGCTCTCCGACGGCCGCCAGTTCCCGGCCACGGTGGTCGGCCGCGACTCGAAGACCGACCTCGCCCTCGTGAAGATCGACGCCCGGAACCTCCCCACCCTCACCCTCGGGAATTCCGATGCGCTCCGGGTCGGCGAGCCGGTGATGGCCATCGGCAACCCCTTTGGCCTCGAGCGGACGGTGACCACCGGTATCGTATCGGCCAAGGGTCGCGTCATCGGCCAGGGTCCGTACGATAACTTCATCCAGACCGATGCCTCCATCAACCCGGGGAACTCCGGTGGCCCCCTGGTCAACACCGCGGGTCAGGTCGTAGGGGTCAATACCGCCATCATCTCTGGGGGCGGAGGGTCGGTCGGCATCGGCTTTGCCGTCCCCATCAACGAGGCGAAGGCCGTCCTTCCACAGCTCCAGGCAAAGGGGCATGTGACCCGCGGGTGGCTCGGCGTCACCATCCAGCCCGTGACGCCCGCATTGGCCAAGGCCTTTCATCTGGGGAGCGGCAAGGGCGCCCTGGTGGCCCAGGTCATCAAGGACACCCCGGCGGCAAAGGCCGGCCTGAAGGCGGGGGACGTGATCGTGGAATATAACGGCCACGCCATCACCAAAGAGAGCGACCTGCCACGCCTCGTGGCGGCCACACCCCCCGGCCGCGAGGCGGCGGTGAAGATTGTACGCAAAGGCCACGCCCTCACCCTCACGGCGCAGATCGCGGCCCTCCCGGAGCCGCAGCAGGTGGCTGGGCCCAGCTCCGACCGCGGCAAGCTGGGCCTGAGCATCCAGCCCCTCACCCCGGAGCTCGCTCAGCGGCTCGGCGTCAAGGACCAGGCCGGCATCGCGGTCGTCGGGGTCCGGCAGGGGAGCCCGGCCGCCGACGCGGGGATCCGGCCTGGGGATGTGATCGCCGAGGTGAACCGGCAGCCGGTGCGCACCGTCGCGGACCTCCGCACCGCCCTGGCGGCGCGGAAAGCTGGGCAGCCAACCCTCTTCCTGATCCACCGGAAGGGTGGCAGCCTCTTCGTGGCCATTGAGATCGAGGAACACCCGCAGGGCTAGCCGGCCAGCCACCGGGACCGGGGAAAGTGCTTTGTCGTGGACGGAAAGAAAAGGATGAGACCGACGGGGGACGGCATGCGAACCGACAGAGATCTCAAATACACATCGCGGGAACTCCTCAACAAGGCGAAGCTCGGGAACCGTTCGGCGAGAAAGAAGCTGCGGCACTTGGGCTTGCGGTATTGGGAGCACAGGGGAAGAGTGATCATGAAGCGGAGTGAGACCCTGCATCCGGAAGGCATGGTCCCCACGCGGCGCCCCCGCGTCATGTCCCTTGTGTCGACCCGGGTGGCAGCGCGTCTCCCGTCGGTCCGCCGGGGCAGACCGCTGTCACGCACCGCTCTTTCCTCTGCGCCTAGCCGATGAAGCTTCGGAGGATGGTGCCGATGAGGAAGAGTTCCTGGCCCATTTCATCCGTGAGGATGCGCAGGCCGTGGAACACGCCGTTCCTCTCCGGCCCGGCCCGGTTCCAGACGACTTTCGCCTCCACGGGCGGAAGGGCCAGCCACACCGGGACCGCCACGCTCAAACACATCCGGGGGGGGACCGCCTGAGGGAGGATAACCAGCAGGCCACCGTCGGACAGATTCTTGAGGTGGCCCGCCAGGCTGGTATCGGGAGGGACCAGGCAAGTGATCTCCAGATCGACGGGGATGCGGAGTGAGGCCCGTGGGGTCGGGCCCCCCTGGAATGTCAGGAGCTCTTCCCAGGCGTCGGAGTCGGTCCCGGCCATCCCGATCAACTTGAGACCCATCAGGCCAGGGGAGCTCCCGGTCGACCAGACCACTACCGCTTCGGCCCGGGTGACCCGGTCCCCCATAAGCAGACGGAGGTTCGTCACGGTCCCTCGGGCCACGAGTCGTGGGGCCTCCACCAACACCCCGCTCCGGCTCACGTTCCGGGTGAGGCCGAGGGTACGGTAGCCCGGGACTGCCGCGCTCTCGCAGCGGACCGGTATCCGGAGCGGGAGCCTCGGAGCCTGGCGGCTTTCGGCCTGTCTCATGACGCCCATAAGCCTAGAGCCCTCCGGGTCCATTATTCATTGCCTTCCGTCCCCCCGAACTCGTATCGGCCTGACCTATACGCGCACCCACCATCCCCAGGGCTAGCCGTACTCTCTATACTGTTTCACCCCCCTTGTCAACCGCTGATCGTCCACAGGCTGGCAGGAAAAATGCACTGATTATTGTGGTGCCGGAATGTGCTACGCCGACCCAAGAGGCCAAAAAGGCTGAAAAATGAGGCAGGAGAGCCCCAAACCATCTGACCATCCGCGCCGCTACCCCGCCGCCCCAGGCCTGCTCCTCCTCCTGGGGCTGGTCGTCTTCGGCCTCGTGCCGGAGCTGGTACGCCGAGAAGCGGTGCGGCGGCTCGAGGCCCGGATCGACGCGCCCGTGGCCATCGCCGACGTCAACCTGAACCTCTTCACGGGGAGCGCGCATCTTTCGGACCTCGTGATCGGCGGCCGCGGCGGGTCCCACCCCCTCCTTCGGGTGCCGACCCTGGATCTGACCTTTTCCCGGCGGGCCCTCCTCCGGCGCGAACTCATCATCCACCGGGCAAGGGCCCACCAGCCGGCCCTTTACCTTCAACGGACCGGGCCCACCCGGTGGAACGTCGACAAGATCCTCCGTGCCCGGGGGGAGGAAGGGAGGCACCTCCGCCGCTTCACCATCGAGCAGCTCGAAGTCGAGGGGGGTCTGGTCACCATCGTGGACCGCACGACGACCCCGGTCGTGACGAGTCTGCTCCGAGATTTTGATCTCACGCTCCGCCCGGTCCCCCTGACGCCCGGGGCGAAGGCCGGTGGGGTCACGGGTAAGGCCCGGTTGAATAAGGGCCGCGTCCGGATGCGCGGCACGCTGCACCTGAATCCGTTCGTGACCCACCTGAAGGTCACCGCCACGGGGGTCCCTCTCGCCGGCTTTCACGGGTACATTCACCAGCTCTTCGGGAGCGCCGAGTCCCTGGCAGGGGAGCTCGACGGGCGCCTGGATGTGGCCGCGGCCTTGACTGGGCAGGGACATCTGACCTTGGAGGCGCGCGGCGTCATGGAGGGGCAGCGGGTCGCCTTCGGGTTGCCCGGCGACCGCGAGCCCTTCTTCCGCGCCACGCGGCTCGCCGCCGAGCTCAGCCGGGTGCGCATGATGCCGGTCCTCCGCGTCGAGGTCAACAACGTCGAGTTCACCGGGGCAACGCTTCGTATTGCGCGGGAGGCCGACGGGACGTTCCATCTCCGACGGCTGTGGGGGGCTTCCCACGCAGAGCGGACGGGGGGCACGCCACGGTCGCCGGGGCCGTCCAAGGTGCAGACCCCGCTCGTGATCCGACACCTCGCCGCCCACGACAGCCGTATCGAGTTCGTCGATGCGACGGTCACCCCGGTCTTCACGGGCGCCCTGTCCGAGGTGACAGCCGAGGTCCACAACACCTCTCCCCGGAGCGACCGGGCCACCGTGAAGCTGACGGGGAACATGGGCGGCTCCGCCCCAATCGCGCTCAGGGGGTGGTTCACGCCCGTCGCGCGGCCCCGCACGGTCTACATCGAGGGGACGGTCCAGGACTATGAGCTGTCGCGGGTGAACCCGTACGCAGAGAAGTACATGCGGCACCGGGTCCGCCGCGGCCGGGTGAGCACCGAGGTGAAGTATCGCTACGACGCCGGCGACCTCGCCGCCGCGAATGAGATCCGCATTCGGCGGATCAAGCTCGGCAACGCCCTCGGCGACGAGTTTCACGAGCAGGTCGGGATCCCCCTGAAGCTCGCGCTCGCACTCCTCGAAGGCCTCAACGGCGAGATCCGCCTTCGCATCCCGGTGCGGGGCAACCTAGAGCGACCCGAGTTCCGCCTCAACAAAGTCGTCTGGAAGGCCGTCCGAAGCGCCATCCTGAAGACCCTCACGGTCCCCTTCCGGGTCGTCGGCACAATTCTCACCGTGGGCGGGAGGATCACCGCGGTACGGATCAAGCCCGTTGACTTCGCCCCGGGCTCACTCACGCTTGATCCCCCGAGCGCGGCGCGCCTGAAGCGCCTCACCGCCTTCCTCCGGGACCGGCCGAAGCTCGAGCTACAACTGCGAGGACGGGCGTCTCGCCAGGAGGCAAAAGCGCTCCCCCGCACGCGGCGCCGCGGCCGGGCCACAACCGACCAGGCGTTGCAAGCCCTCGCTCAAGAGCGCGCGCGCCACATCGAACGGATCCTGGTCCACCGCGGGATCGCGGAAAAGCGGCTCTTCGTCGTCACGAACGACCCACGCGCCGTACGGAAGGGCGGGTCGGGGCGGGTCGAGTTTCGCATCCTCCACTGATTGGTTCATGGTTGATGGTTGATGGTTCAGAGAGAACAGAAATCCGAAATTCGCAGTCCGAAATTAGTCGGCGGTCGGCGGCTGAAAGCCGCGATTGACGCCGACCCCGGTTGTATGGTATAAACGCGGTCGCATTTCGTTGTTGCCGTTTTTCCCTTCCGCCCGGGAATGCAAAACGACATGCCACCCCGAAAGCGATCAGGGCGGTCCTTCCCTCCCGAGTGGAAGCAATACTATACCCTCAGCCGCAAGGGATCCTTTACGCAGCGGGACGAGACCAAGATCGCGGCCGCCTTCCGCTCCCTCGCGTTCACCATTGCCTCCCGGGTCAGGAAGGAACGAAACCTGACCCACTACCTGGAGCTCAGCGAGAAGGCCCCTGACCTGGCCCGGCGGGCCCTGTATCTCTTGCGCGCCCTGGACCTGGCACAACGGGATGAGGACCCGGAGACGCGTCGCTGGGCCAGAGAGCATCGCCGCGGCCTGCAAAAGCTCCTAGAACTCCTCCCCCAGAAGAAACCCTCCAAAAAGTAAACCGTCTCCCCCACTGCCTGGATCATACAATACCCCGGGCGGTCCACAGGGATCCGCACCCACCGATGAAACGCGTCTCCTCTGTTCACGGGATGTCGCGCAGTGTGCCAGGAGGGGCATAGCAGTGGGGCGAGTGCGGGACCAGGGGGAGCCCCGCAGGGAACACTAGGGACGGGCTTCTTTGAGGTGGTGCTCGAGCACCCCTTCCGCCTCGCGCAAGGCCCCCAGACGCAGCTGAGTCAGCCCGGCCTCGTGAAGCCGTCGGAGATCAAGATTTCCCACCACCTCGCCGGCGAACGGACTCCCCCCGAGCCCGAGGAGCGCCGCGTCCAATCCATCGGCCCCGGCGTCGACGGCCGCCCGGGCGTTGTCGATACCCGAGCCCCCTTCGTGCAGGTGAACCCGCAGGAAGGGGTGGGAAAAGGCATCCCGCACCGCCCGCACCCGGCGGTAGATCCCCCCGGCTTCGGCTGCCCCGGTCGTATCGGCTAACCCGAGTTCAGAAACCCCGAGGGCTAGAACCCGTTCGGCCCAGTGGAGGAGACTCTCAATCGGGGTTTCACCTTCAAAGAGACAGTGCCAGGAATTGGACAGGACCACCGCCAGATGAACCCCATCGGTGTTGGCCTCGGCGGCCATCTTCGTGATGTCGGCCCAGGTCTCTTCCTGCGAGTGCCCGCTGTTCCGCCGGTGGTACGTCGGACTGATCGCCAGGACCATCTCCAACCGGTCCATCCCCACCGCCCGGGCCCGCTCGTACCCCCTGTGGTTCGCGATGAGGGCGCTCTTGGTCCCCGGCAAGGGCCGCAAGGCCTCCCAGAGCGCCTCGGCGTCGCGAAGCTGCGGGAGGCGTTTGGGCGAGACAAAGGAGGTGACCTGGGCCTCCTCGATCCCGGCCGCGAGGAGCGCTCGATACACCTCGACTTTGGCGGCGGTGGGCAGGACCACCGGCCGGCTCTGCAGCACGTCACGCAGGGTCACGTCACGGATACGGGCCATGTCACCGATCCTCCGTCTCTCAGGCGCCCCAGAAGCCGGCACATTGTCCCTCACCTACATCGCCCCCGTCACCCCGCTCCACGAGACCCCCTCCCCTCGCCACTCGCCTCAGCGGAGGCCACGGAGGGCCAGGAGCGACGCGGCCGCGAGGGCACCGGTCGAGATGATGACGCCGAAAAGGAAAATCTGGGAGGCAGGCCCCTCGCGGTACGGCCCGGGGGCAAGAACCTCCGGCAGGTGGATCACCACCGCGCCGATGCACCACACGAGACCGAGAGCAAGGTGCGCCAGATGCCCCACCCTGTTCTGACGGGCCGAGAGCGCGAGGCCGAGGGCCTGGCCCGCATACGCTACCGCCAGGCCCACGGCCATCGCGGTGTTGTTAAGACCCAGGCGGGCCGCCTCACCGTGCAGGAAGTCCTCGGCGGCATGGGGAACGGTAAAGAGAAAACTCAGAACCGAAAGCCCGATGAGCCACTGGACGGTCCGGGGCAACGGGACCGCCATCAGATGCCCCATGCCCCGCTCACATGAATATTGGCCCCGTTGACATAGCCGGCTTCGTCGGAAAGGAGAAAGGCGACCACGGCCACGGCATCGTCAACCGTCCCCACGGTGCCGGCGGGGATCCTCTTCTCCATTGCCTTGAGCTCCTCCGCGGGGGCGCTTCCCGAGGCGATGAAGCCAGGCGAGATCGCATTGACCGTGATGCGGTGGGGCGCCAGGACCCGGGCCAGCGTTCGCGTCAGGATGAGCACCCCGGCCTTGGCGATATAGTGTGCCGTGATTTGCGGCTGCGCGACGAGCTGATCGGCATTCGCCATGCCAAAGGTGATGATGCGGCCCCACTTTCGCTCGATCATGCCGGGGGCGGCGAGCCGGCTGAGGTAAAAGACCGGATGCAGGTTATTGCCGAACATCGCGTGCCAGCCCTCGAGGGTCTCCTCGAGCAAGGGGACTCGGTGGTAGGGACCCGCGCAGTTGATCAAGGCATCAATCCGCCCCCAGGTCTTCTCCACCTGCCGGATCAAGCCCAACGCAGCCTCGGGGTCAGAGACGTCGGCTCGGACCGCCAGGCCCTGGCCCCCCTTTTTCCGGATCGCCTCGACCGTCTCCTGCGCCTCCCGCTCACTTTCGCGATAGCAGATGGCAACGGACCAATCGGATTCGGCAATCCTGAGCGCGATGGCCCGCCCGATCCCACGAGCCCCCCCCGTGATCAGGGCTACCCGTTCCTTCATCCCGGATTCGCTCCGACCCCTGCGCACCCGTCTCCTCCCCGCAGCATTCCCGCCGCCCTTCGTCCCTCGACTATACGGGACCAACTAGAGAAGTGTCAAACGAGAGCCTTACCGCTGTCAGCAATCAGCGGTCCGCGGTCGGCATCTTTAAAGCTGGCAACCATCAGCCATCAGCAACGATATAGCAGTCAGCTGTCGGCTGCCAGCTGTCAGCACGGGGAAAAGCTCGTTGCTGATTGCCGACTGCTGACTGCTGACAGCCTCACAACGGGGGGAGGAGGTCGGGAACCTCGAAGAGATCTTTGGCCTTCACGCAGTCGAGGGCGGGCCAGGCGCCGACCGGATCCAGGAGGATGGCATCGAGCTCGGCGCGACGCGCCCCCACTACATCAAGGCTATAGAAGTCCCCGACATAGACCGCCTGTGCCGGGGCGACGCCGGTCTGCTCGAGGGCCCAATGAAAAATGCGGGGGTCCGGCTTTTCGATCCCCACGACACGCGAATCCACGACGACACTGAGGTGCTCCGTCAGGCCGGTTTCCGTGAGGAAGCTCTCGAGCCGGCCATCGGAATTCGAGATGACCCCAACGAGGTAGCCCCGCCCCGTGAGTTCCGCCAGGACCTCTCTGGCCCCGGGCATCGCCCGTCCCCGCCAGAGGCTCCGGCGCCGGTTGATCTCTTGGAGCGCCCTGAGGGCACGCTCCGCCTCTCTGCCCCAGGGGACCCCCAGCTCCTCGCAGGTGTACTGCATATACCGGGCAAAGACGGCGGGGGATTCCCGCACCTCGGCCTGGGCCAGAAACGGGTCGAGCTTGACCCGCGCCCGACACTCCGCCATCCGGACCTCCTCCGCCCCCACCGGGAAGCCCTCCCGCGTCAGCGCATCGACAATGGCGGCATAGTCGAGGCTGAGGAGGGTGTTCCCGGCATCGAAGAAGACGGCCTTCAGCGTCACCCCTGCCCCCCCATTGCGACATCATAGAGCTCTCGGGCGAGGGCGGCGATCGCCCCAGCCCCCTCGACCCCCGCGTGCCAGCCAGCGGGAACGCCCGCAAGTCCGGCCCGGGCGCCACTCCAGGCCCCGGTGATCGCGCCGGCCGTATCAGTATCGCCGCCGCCCCGGACGGCCGCCGTGACCGCACGCGCAAAGTCATCCGGCGCATGGAAGAAGCAGAAGGCGGACCGCGCCACGGTCTCCACGACGTACCCCCCGACTCCCAAGGCCTCGCTTGCCTGCAGGGGATTGGCCCCGCGTTCCAACAGTTCCCGGCTCCGGTGCAAGTTTTCGGCCACCCGACTGCCGGCCACAAACTCCCCCATGGCCTGGAACAGTTCGTCTCCCGGCGACGCCCCGGCCACCAGGCGGGCGGCGAGAAAGGCCACCGCCTGGCTTCCGGCAACGGCCTCGGCGTTCCGATGCGTGATCCCGGCGTCGAGGGCACACGCCTCCCGGAGCGCCGCCAGATCGTGGTGATAGAACAGCCCCAGGGGGGCAGCCCGCATGGCCGTCCCGTTCCCCGCGGCCTCCTCACCCTCCATCCCGCTGTTCCACCAGCCGGCCCCCGCCTCGAGGCGGCCCAGGGCCCTGCGGGTGGTCGCCCCGATCCCCCGGACGTCCTCGGACCGAAACCAGGCGAGATACTCCCGGGCGATGTCTTCGGGGTCGGCCCGGCCGCGGCGGACGAGGCTCCTGGCGAGACAGAGACTCATCTGGGTATCGTCGGTCCACTGCCCCGCCCCGAGCCCCCGGTGGGCGCTTTCGTGCAGCCCCCCGACCTGATCCAGAACCGGGCCCACCACCCACGCGGGAAAGCCCTCGAAGGGCATCCCCAGTGCATCGCCGATGGCAAGGCCCAGGAGACAGCCCTGGAAGTGATCCACGAGGGACAGGATGGGGGGCATGGGGAACGATCCTTTACCGAGGATGTCAATCCTCGGGGGGGCGGGTCAGGGCGGCCAGGACCTGGGGGAAAATCTCCTCGGTCCGTTTCCGCAAGTCCTCAGGCCGCAGGTTGGCGATGGGGTGGGCAATGGCGATGACGGGGTATTGCGGCATCCCGAAGTTTCTGGCGTGATGACGGCCTGCCTCCTTGAATTGCTCGGTCACGATCGTTGCGGTGACCACTCCCCGTTTCTCCAACTCGATGGCGTCGTGCAAACTGCCCGACGTGCAGGAGCCTCACCCGCCGACCGCCGTGACGACCAGCTCACACCGCTCCGCGAGCTCTTCGATCAGCTCGGGGGAGGCATTCTTCGTATAGGTGTCCTTCCGGCGCCGGACGACCGCCGCATAGACAAAGCGCTCGCTCAGCAGCTCTTCGATCACCGCCAGGATCTCATCGGCCCGCTCTTTGCTGTTGTCCAAAAACCCGATCCGCCTACCGCTGAGTTCCCGGACCCGGGGGGCAAGGGGGTAGACCTCGGTCTCTTGCTCGGCCACCGGCTCGAGCAGGATCAATCCGGTCCCGCCGCTCTGAAATGCCATGATCACCACCCTCCCCGCGTCGCGGTCCCTCGATTCCGGGACCGCCGTCCACCGTGCACGGGCACAGAAGCGGGCCACCGGCCCGCGTTAGGTCTCTCACTGGCCGTCGCAACAGCCTCCGGATGCGTGCCCATGAATCACCTTGGTGACCGCGCGGGTCCCCAGCGCTCCCCAGCCGGGAATGACCAGCGAGAACCGCCCCGCGGTCCCCCCGGCCACGATCACCAGGAGATCTTCCGGGTCGTTGACGACGGGCATCGCGGCCGCGGGATCGTTCCGATCGATCCACCGCGGCCAGTACTTCTGCCAGGTGACATCCCCGTAATACTCTCCCCCTCTCGTGAGCTCGCCGACCGGCCTCCGGGCCTCTTGAAAGAGGAAGGCTTTCACGTCGTGCTTCCGCCACCCCTCGGCGGCGATCGTGGCGGCGTGCTCCGGGCCGATCACCACCGCCATCTCTCCCCGCTTGTACATGGTGTTGTTCCCCATGGTGGCCATGGTGTCCCCCACCGTGGTGAGGATGCCGCGCACATCCCGGCTCGTGTGATCGCTGACGTTGTGGGGGGCTTCCGCGGCGAGGACGGTGACGGTACTCTGTTCCGGCGAAAACCCCCGTTCCACGTGGAGCGGCTCCCACGGAGAAACCTCCTCGCTCTCGGCGACGCAATACGTGAACTTGCCCGGATGTCCAAAGGTCGCCTTGTCGGTGATCCCCGGGAGCCCGCCGCCGATATTGATCATGCAGAGGCGGACGGCTCGCCCGATGGTGGCGTTGGCGCGAAAGCCCTGCCCGAAACAGTTCGCCCCGTCGTTGATCTCCAGGGCGCGGCGGACCGGGCCGTTGATAATGAGGAGCGGGGCGGCGACGTGCGTCGTAGCCTGCACCCCATTGAGATTAAAGTCCTCATCCGCGATCGCCTCGACGGCTGCGACTACCACGGGAAAATACGCGGCCTGACACCCGGCCATGACCGCGTTGATGGCGATCTTTTCCAGCGTGGCCTTCCCGTACCGGGGGGCCAGAATCCCCACGACCTCGCCCGGATCCCGGTCGAGCGTGGCGAGCATCGCTTCAACCCGCTCCTCGGTGGGGGGGACAATGGGGAGGCCGTCCGTCCACCCGCGGGCAAAGAACAGCTCGATTGCCTCGAAGGGATCTGCCGCCTCGACGCGCCTCGACCTGAGCGCCACAGTCTGCATCCGGTCCTCCCCTCCTTTTTTTTAATTAATTATTGCCGATGTGCCCGATGAGAGTCCCTCTTAGGGTAGCCCCGAGACCGAAGCCTGTCAAGGCCCTTGCACAAGAACCTTGACACCCCTTTCTTCCGCCGCCTATATTCCGCCCATCCTCTGCGAGGTGCGGTCATGAGCCTTCCACGCATGCTGTTTATCGAGACGCGCCGACGCGGGCCGGCCTGTCCGCATGCCGCCCGCGCCACCGAACGCGCCCTGAAAGACCTTGCCCTCGCGGAACGGATCCGTCCGGGGCAGCGGGTGGCGGTTACCGCCGGCAGCCGCGGCATCGCCGAGATCCCCACCATCATGAAAGCCGTCGCCGCCGGCCTTCGCCAGCTCAAGGCAGAGCCCTGCATCATCCCGGCCATGGGGAGCCACGGCGGGGGAACGGCCGAGGGTCAGCGCCAGGTCCTCGCGCTGTACGGGATTACGGAGGAGACGATGGGGGCACCCATCCTCTCCTCGATGGAGGTCAGCGAGGTCGGTCTCACCCCGGAGGGGATTCCCGTGTACCTCGACAAGCACGCCTCGGCGGCGGATGGGATCCTCGTGCTCAACCGCGTGAAGCCCCACACCGGGTTTGCCGGGAAGATCGGCAGCGGGCTGCTCAAGATGACGGCCTTCGGGCTCGGGAAGCACCGGGGGGCCCTCACGTGTCACGAGGCCGTCATGCAGTACGGGTACGAACGGGTCATCAGGGCCGTGAGTGCCGTGCTTCTCCAACGCGCCCCGATCGTGGGGGGGATTGCCATCCTGGAAAACAGCGACGGAGGCCTCGCTAAGGTGGTCGCCGTACCGGTCGAGGCGTTGATCAGCGCAGAGGAACGGCTCTTTCGGCAGGCCAGCCGGTGGGCGCCGCGGCTCCCCTTCGATGCGCTCGACCTCCTGATTATCGACGAGATGGGAAAGGATGTCTCCGGGACCGGCATGGATACCAACGTGATTGGACGGCGATTCAGCCTGGTCGAAAAGCCTCCCCCGAGGCCCCGGATCGCCCGGATCTTTGTCCGGGGGCTCACGACAGGGACCCGCGGCAACGCCAACGGCATCGGGCTCGCCGAGTTCACCACCGAGCGCCTGGTGCGAGCGATGGACCGGGGGACCACCTACACCAACTCCCTGACGGCCCGGACCCCGGAACACTCCCGCCTCCCGATGGCCTTTGTCAGCGACCGGGAAGTTCTGGAGGCGGCGCTCAGAACCGTCCGGGAGGCCGACCCCACGAGCGCCCGGATTGTGCGGATCAAGAACACGCTCGAGCTCAAGACCATGGTGGTCTCCGAGCCCCTCCTGCCCGAGATCCGGCAGCGCCGGGATCTCGCCCTGCGCTCGGAACCTAAAGACATCCGTTTCGATGCCGACGGGAATCTCCTCCCATGGCCCGTGACGTAACCTCCCGCATGGCGACATCCTCCATTCTGAGCTTCATCCTCACGCTTGCATGGCTGGGCCTGTCCGGCTGTTCCGCGATCAAGGGCACGTATGGAGTCACAAAGGGGACGGTGAAAGGGACGGTGTGGGCGGTCAAGGGAGCGTACACCCTCACGGCGGGCACCGCGAAACTCACGTACAAGATTGGCAAATTTACTTTCACGGTGGTGCGGGCGCCACTGGAGTGGCGCCTGACGAATGATGATATCGAAACCATCGACGGCTTGCCGCCCAAAGAGGCCATACGCCAGGGACGGGTGAAAAACGCTCCGTACGCCGTCAAGGGGAGAACGTATTATCCGATGACCGTTGCACAGGCGCAGGATTATACGGAGGTCGGGACGGCCTCCTGGTATGGTTACGAGACCCTACGGCAGAAAGGGGGCCGCATGACGGCCAACGGAGAAGCCTTCAACCCGAGGGGCCTGACCGCAGCCCATAAGTACTTACCGCTGCCGACGAACGTGATGGTCACCAACCTGGAAAACGGCCGCTCGATCATTGTCAGAGTGAACGACCGCGGCCCGTTCCCCAGCGCCGGGAATCCGAGGTCTGGCCAAAGGATCATCGACCTCAGCCAGGGGGCCGCCAAAAGGCTGGGCTTTTACAACAAGGGCACCGCCCGCGTCCGGGTGCAAACAATCCAGCTACGAGAGGTGGGATGAGGCCTTCAGGCGTCTCGGGGGTGACCCTCAATTCCCCCTTGACGATTAATTCAAACGACGTTAAATTATGGAGCCTGGCATCCCAGCGTGGAGGCGCATGTCTGGCGGCCGATGACCGGCGGAGGGTGTGTGGGCCGTTCAGGCAGGCTTAGGGAATACCGATGTCCAATCCTTTTTCCAGTCCATTGGCATCCGGGCCATTGGCGCCCGTGGAATACGAGGGCAACTCTGACCATTTTTTAGAGGGGGTGAGAATGCTGGCGTGATACGGGCAGGGCGTTCAGGACCTTTCCGGGACCTCCATCGGGTTTCGGAGAGCGCGTCGGTTTCGAACACTGTTATAGTTTAAGGAGGTACCACGCATGTTCACACGACTCAAAAACGCTACCTGGTGGGCGCTCGGCGCCGTCGCGGTGGCCTGTATGGCGGTCGCGCCCGCCAGCGCCAAGGTCGTCGGCGACACCATTGTTTTCGGGGCTGCCCTGTCGTTTAGCGGCAAGTACTCGACCAACGGCAAGCACGCCAAAAACGGCTACGAGCTCGCGGCCGAGCGCATCAACGGCATGGGCGGTGTCAAGGTCGGCGGCAAATACTACAACGTCAAGATCAAGTATTACGACGACGAGTCGACGCCGGCGCGCGGCGCCCAGCTCGCCGAACGCCTGATTCTCCAGGACGAAATCAAGTTCATGCTGGGCCCGTACAGCTCGGGCCTGACCAAGGCCATCGCCCCGGTGACCGAGAAATACAAGATCCCGATGGTCGAAGGGAACGGCGCCTCGCGCGGCCTGTTCAACAAGGGCTACAAGTACATTTTCGCCGTCCTCTCGACCTCGGATTACTACCTGAAGGAGGCCATCAACCTGGCCGCCGAGGTCGCGCAGAAGGCCGGCAAGAGTCCCAAGAGTGTCAAGGTGGCGGTGGCCGTCGAGAACGATCCGTTCTCGCAGGATATCCGTGCCGGCGTCCTCGAGGACGCCAAGCGGTGGGGGATGCGGGTCGTAATCGACGACAAGCTCCCGCCGGAGCTGAACGACATGGCGGCAACGCTCACCAAGGTGAAGGCCCTCAGGCCCGACGTCCTGATCGTCTCGGGCCATTCCAAGGGCGCGACGCTCGCCATCCGCCAGGTCTCGGACATGAAAGTCGACGTGCCGATGCTCGCCATTACCCACTGCGAGGCGGCCAAGGTGACCAAGAATTTCGGCCCAAAGGCCGACTATACGCTGTGCGCCGCCCAGTGGGCGCCACCCCTTACGTACAAGGACAAGTGGTTCGGCTCGGCCGGCGACTACGCCAAGACGTTCGAGAAGAAGTACGGTTACGTGCCCCCGTACCAGGCGGCCGAGTCGACGGCGGCCGTGCTGGTCTACGCCGATGCCATCGAACGGGCGGGCTCGTTTAACCTCGAGAAAATCCGCACGGCGCTGGCCGCCACCGATATTCAGACGTTTTACGGCAACGTGAAGTTCGACAAGACCGGCAAGAATACCGCCAAGCCCATGGTGCTCCGCCAGATTCAGAACGGGAAGTACAAGGTGGTGGCACCGACCAAGTGGGCAAGTGGAAAGCTGATCCACCCGCGGCCCAAGTGGAGCCAGCGGTAACCCTTTGACCCAGGCGCCCGCTCCTGTCGGTCCCAATTGCAGGGGTGGGCGCCGCTTTTACGTGTATGCTCGAGAATCTCACCCTCTTGTTCCAGGCCCCGATTCTGTCGGTGCAACTGCTCGTTGACGGCGTGCTGATCGGCGCCATCTTCGCCCTGGCCGCCTACGGGATGGCCCTGGTCTGGGGCGTGATGGACATCATCAATATCGCCCAGGGCGAATTCGTGATGCTGGGCGGCTACGTGACGGTCTTCCTCGCCGCCGCGGGGGTGCACCCGCTCCTCACCGTTCCCGCGGCGGCGGCGGCGCTCTACGTCCTCGGCTGGGTACTCTACCGCCTGGTCGTCTTTCGGATCGTGGACAAGGACATGTTCATCTCGATCCTGGCCACCTTCGGCATCAGCATCGTGTTGCAGCAGCTCGCCAACGAGCTGTTCGGGGCCGACGTGCGGACCGCCGAATCCGGCCTCGGCACCCTCTTCTTCGCCGACGGCATGGTGACGATCGGCGAGATCAAACTGGTCGCCTTCGTCGCCGCCCTGTTCCTCGGCGCGGCGCTAGTCCTCTTTCTGAAGCGGTCGCGCCTCGGCCAGGCGATCCGGGCCACCGCGCAAAACGCGCGCGCCGCCCGCATCATGGGCATCAACACCGACCGCGTCTATGCCACGACCTTTGGGCTAAATGCGGCGATCTGCGGCGCGGCCGGGAGCTTGGTGGTGATGACCTGGCTGGTCCACCCCTACCTGGGGCTCTCCTTTACGCTCCGCTCCTTCATGATCGTGATCGTCGCCGGCCTGGGGAACCTGGCGGGCGTCGTCCTCGCCAGCTTCGGCCTGGGTGCCGCCGAGAATTTCGCGGGGTTTCTGTTGGGCACGGAATATCAGAACGCCTTCGTCTTCTCGCTGCTCGTGGTGATCCTGGTGTGGCGGAACTTCCGATTGAGCCGCCAACGGAAGTACCTGAAATGACGGACACCACCCGGCACGTCCTCCCCTACGCGCTGATCGGCCTCGGTGGCGTGCTCGCCCCCTTTATCGCCCCGGCGTATCTGGTCCAGCTCGGGTTGCTCTGGATGATGGTCCTCTTCGCCCTCACCTGGGACCTCGGGGGCGGACAGATGGGCTACAATTCGTTCGGCAACGTCCTGTTCTTCGGGATCGGCTGTTATGTCCCTGCCCTGGTGCAGCGAGGGCTGTACTTCAAGGTCGAGGAGTATACCAATGTCCGACCGGAAGACATCACGTTCTCCCTCACATCCTCCCAGTACCTTGCCGGCCTCGCCCTCGGCCTGGCCCTCGCTGTGGTGATCGCGGTGGCCGTGGGGGCAATACTGGGCTCGGGCATCCTGGCGCTCAGGGGACACTACTTCGCCATCGCCACCCTCGGTGTCGGGATCGCCGCGGGTGAGCTTGCAAACGGGTGGGACTATGTCGGTTCCGGCTCAGGCATGCTCGCCCCGATCTACCCGGGGCCACCCGGCGCCAGCGAGGTCTTCTTTTACTATCTCTTTTTTGCCCTTGCGGTGACCTGCTTCTTTACCCTCAAGTGGCTGTACGCGGGCCATTTCGGGCTAGCCATCAACGCCATCCGCGACGACGAGGACAAGGCCGAGGCCATGGGCATCCACACCACCCGCTACAAAACAGTGGCGTGGTGCGTCGCGGCCTTCTTCCTGGCCCTGGCGGGCGGCGCGTTCGGCCATCTGAACAATTTCATCGACCGAGACGTGGCCTTCCCCGCCGCCACCTTCGGCGTATGGATGGTGCTGATGGCGATCCTGGGCGGCAAGGGGACGATCTGGGGTCCGGTGATCGGCGCGGCGGTCTTCCACGTCACGCAGGAGCTCACCTGGACCTATCTGTTCGGCTGGCAGCGGGTGGCCCTCGGCGCGCTCATCGTCGTCATCGTGGTATTCTTCCCGCTCGGCATCATGGGATGGCTCCGCGAACAGTGGCCCGAAAAGTTCGGCGAGAAAGTCGATCTCGAGGCCCGCACCGCGCCCGTCTCGCTTCGGGAGAGCCGATGAGCCCGATCCTCGAAGTAAGCGACGTCTCCAAGTCGTTCGGCGGCGTCGTCGCCAACGACCATGTCAGCCTGAATGTCCCCCAAGGACGCATCATCGGTCTCATCGGGCCGAACGGCTCGGGCAAGACGACGCTGTTCAACTCGATCGTCGGCTACCACCCCATCGATACCGGCTCCATCACATTCGAGGGGCACACGATCTCCAAGCTGCGCGTACCCGAGGTCGCCCGCCTGGGCCTCTTGCGCACCTTTCAGCAGACCCGGATCTACGGCAAGATGAGCTGCCTGCAAAACATGGAGATCAGTCTCCCTCACACACACGAGGGACTGCGAACCATGTTCGCCAAATTCTCGCCCGAGGTGACGCAGCGGGCGGAAGATCTTCTCGAGTTCGTGGGGCTCTACCCCAAACGTCACCTGCGGGCCGGGGAGCTGTCGTTCGGCCAGCAGAAACTGTTGGAACTCGCCATGGCCCTGATGAACGAGCCGAAGCTCTTGTTGCTCGATGAGCCGACGGCAGGGGTCAATCCGGTCCTGATCAACAGCCTGATCGACCGGCTCAAGCGCATCAATTCCGAGATCGGGGTGACGTTGTTCGTGATCGAGCACAATATACGCGTGATCATGAACCTGGCCGAGCATATCTATTGCCTGGCCCACGGCCAGTTGCTGGCCGAGGGTCCCCCCGATGCGATTCGCACCGATCAACGCGTCATCGACGCCTACCTGGGAGCCCAGTGATGGGGGACAGCGACGCACCGGCCAGGGAGCGTAAAACAGGCGACCTCGGAGGAGGCGACCTCGAGACCGTTTCCTCCACCGACGATGCGGGGGCCGACCGCCGGATCGTCCAGGAGGGGCCCACCCGGGAACGCCTCGCCGAGCTGACCGGCCACGAGGCCCTCCTCACGATCGACGGCCTGGTCGCGGGGTACGGCAAGATGGAAATCCTGCACGGGATCGACTTGCAGGTCAGTGCCGGCCAGTCGCTCTGCCTCATCGGGCCCAACGGGGCCGGCAAGTCGACGGTGCTCCACTCGATCTACGGCTTCACCAACATTATGGGCGGGACCATCACGGTCAAGGGAACGGACATCACCCGGCTCAGCCCGAACGAAAAGCTCAAGGCCGCCGGCATCGCGTACATCCTGCAGGACAACTCCGTGTTTCCCGATATGACGGTCGAAGAGAATCTGTGGATGGGCGGCTTTCTGATGGACACGCGCGGCCATGCCAAGCAGGCGGCGGAAAAGGTCTTCGAGAAATACCCCCGCCTGGCCGAGCGGCGCCGCCAGCGGGCGGGCGTGCTCTCCGGCGGCGAGCGGCGCCTGCTCGAAATCGCCCGCGCCCTGGTCATGGAGCCCCTGGTCCTGCTGGTTGATGAGCCGTCCATCGGCCTCGAGCCCCGCTACATGGGTATGGTCTTCGAGGCCCTCCACGACTTGCAACACGGCCAGGGAAAGACCATCCTGATGGTCGAGCAGAACGCCAAGAAGGGCCTGGAGTTTGCCGACATCGGCTACGTCCTGGTCTCGGGCGAGATCGCCATGGCCGGCCCGGGCGACGATCTGCTGAAGGACCCCGAGGTCGGCCGCCTCTTCCTCGGCGGCTAGGGACGAGCGTGCCAAGTCACTAGTGGTGAGCCTGTCGAACCACTGGTACTGAGCTTGTCGAAGGACTACCCACCCCGAATCTTCTGCGTCAACGCAGGCTCGATCCCCATGAGCCGCTCGTACACCGTGAGTTGCCCTCGGTGGTACTCCTCGTGGGCGATTCCATGGTTGAGCCAGGCGAGACGAGTCCCCAACTCCCCGTCAAAGCGCCTAATCCTTTGGAGCATGTGCAGCTCGCCGACCTCGCGGAATTTCTTCTCTGCCTGCGTGAATTGCGATTTGAGCAATCGTAAGACGTCGGCCTTGCTCTTGGCCCGATACGCCGCCGAGGCATACGTGCGGAGGAGTTTCGGCCAGGGCAGCCTGTGGAAGTTCGTGTCGGCACGGGTCAGCTCGCCGGTCATCATCATTGCCACCTCAAGAATATGAACGACGACTTCTTTCACGCTGCGGACCTCTGCAGTAGGTCGAAACGCGAAATGCCCGGCGGGAATATTCCGGACTTCATCTATCAGCCCCCCGCGGGTATCGGTCCAGGCCTCAAGGACCTCTTCCAAGAGATTCTTGCGCATCAGCATCCTTTGTCTCCACGGTGAAGGTTCTCAACTCCGTGTGAATTGTTTCCCAATTACCCTTCCGATAGTTTCCGCGCGGGAAAATAGGAATCGTGGACGCGGGTACGGACACCGGCCCTCAATGGGAGATGGTAGCGAAATGGATGGGTTGAGCCAAGAGAAAGCTGAGAACGCGGGATGCACGCGCGTCCCCTTCTGGAGCGTCGGTCCCAGGAATCCCCCATATCGCCTTCGGCGCGGGGGAGCAGACCGGGCAGAAGGTACCTTCGCCGACGCGGCGCCGGCCCCTCACAAGAGGGGGACTCACGGCTCGTCCGGTCGCGGTTTCCACGACGGTCAGAAGGGCTGAACCACCAGGGCGGCCGTGAGCTCCTCGACATCCACCGGCTTTGTGATGTACGCAGACGCCCCCGCCTCACGGCACTGAGTCGCCTCCTCTTCCCGACGCACGGCAGTCACCATCGCGACCGGAAGATCGGGGGCGATTCCCTTGATCCGCCTGAGGGTTTCTATCCCGTCCATGCCCGGCATCATCATGTCGAGGAGGATCAGGTCCGGCCTGAACGTTTTTATGAGCTCGAGGGCCGCCTCCTCGCCGGTGGCCACCACGGTTCGGAACGCCGGCGTCTCTTCGATATTCCGCCTCAGCAGCCTGCTGACATCTCCCTCGTCGCAGATCAACAGGATCTTCTTTGGGAGATGCTGCTCGATCGCTTCCATGACTTCTTCCGGACTCGCCGGTTTTTCGATAAACGGACGCCCGCCGATCGTCCCTCGTTTCTTGGATTCTTCTGTCACCACAGCGGTGAAGAACACGATCGGCGTCTCTTTCAGTTCCTCGTCGGCTTCGAGCTGCGTCGCGACCTTGCCCCCCAGCACGTTAGGCATCATGAGGTCGAGCAAGATCAGATCCGGCCAAAACGCCCTGGCGGCCGCAAGCGCGTCTTCTCCGCGGTTCTCCTCTTTTACCTCATAGGCCCCGGTTTCCTCGAGGTTCAACTTCAGGAGATGGGTGAGATCCGAATCATCGTCAATGAGCAGGATCCGCTTCTTCTGCCTCGCGACAACCTCTGTCCTCTCGGGAGATAACATCGCACTGTCCTCCGTCTATTGTGGTAGGTGCTTCTTGATCGATGCGAGCACTTCTTCTGCACTCGCTGGTTTTGCAATGAACGGATGCGCGCCGATCCGGCCATTGCGTTTTTCCGCCTCTTCTCGTGCCACCACAGCGGTCAAGAATACTACCGGCGTGTCTTTCAGCTTGTCATCGGCCTTGAGCTGCGCCGCGACGGTGGCCCCATCTATATTGGGCATCATGACATCGAGGAGGATGAGATCGGGCCTAAACGCCATGGCGGTGGTGAGAGCCTGTTCCGGGCGGTTCTCTTCTCGTACCTCATAGGCCCCAGTTTCCTCGAGGTTCAGCCTCAGCAAACTGGTAAAATCCGGTTCATCGTCAATGAGCAGGATCCGTTTCTTCTGCATCGGCGTTGCCTCCTTCTGTTTTGAATGTGAGGGTCACGCGTGTCCCCCCCCCTGGCCGATTCCGGATGTCAATCGTCCCCCCGTGCAAATCGATAATTTTCCGCGTCACGCTCAACCCCAACCCGGTGCCTTCCCCGATCCGCTTGGTCGTAAAAAACGGGTCGAAGATGCGATCGAGCTTCTCGGCCGGGATACCGGTGCCGGTGTCCTCGACTTCGGCCACCACGACGGTTTCCCCGGTCCGGGACGGGTTGGTTTTCCGGCCACCGAAACCAGGGGCGCGTTCGGGGAGCTCCCTCGCATACGTTCTGACGGTCAGCGTCCCCCCGTGGGGCATAGCCTGGATGGCATTCATGAAGAGGTTCACGAAGACCTGCTCGACCTTTTGGCGGTCCAGCGTGGCAAGGGGGAGGTCCTCCCTCAGCTCCTTGACCGCGGTGACATGCGCCCGGATCAGCTCGTGCTTCACCAGCAGCAGCGACTCCTCCACCACGGCATTCATGGCCGAAGGCATGAGGTCCATCGCACTGGGCGCGGAAAAATCCAACAAGCCTCGGATCACCCGGTCCGCTCGTCTGACGGCGTCGTTCATTTTTTCAAAAATCAGCGCAGCCCCTTTATCACCCGGTGACACGAGTTTCTTTGCGACGTACGCAAGCCCCTGCTGGATGATCGCCAAGGGGTTTTTGACCTCATGCGCGACTCCCGCCGCCAATCGGCCCACCGATTCCAATCGTGCGCTCTGTATCAGTTGGAGCTCGGTGGCTTTTAATTCTTCCTCGGCTCGCTTGCGCTCCGTGATGTCCCGCATGACGAGGATGGTCCCGGTCATGGATTCAGAGGGCCGAGGGTTGAGCGGGAATACGGTGACGTCCACGAACCGGTTCGTGGCGGGGACGTGGGCTTCGAGTGAGACCGCCTCCTTTTTCCTCCAGGCTTCGCAATGGGGACACGGAGAGGAAATACCAAGCCGATCCCAGAGGTCGTGCCACGAGGTGCCCATGAGTGCTTCAGTCCGGGTTTCCCACCAGGAAGCCAAGGCATCGTTCGCGCGGAGCACGCTTCCCGGCTCGTCGAGCAGGACGATTCCATCGGCGATGGCATCGAAGGTGCTCTCCCACTCTTGTTTCCCCTTTGCGACCTGCCCGAAGAGCCGCGCATTCTCCAGGGCAACGGCTACCTCATCGGCAAAGGCAGAGAGGACGTCCTGCTCTTCTTCATCAAACGCCTTGAGAGAGCGCCGAAAGACGTTCAGGCTTCCCAGACACTTCTCACCAACGAGGAGGGGAACCCCAATAAAGGCATGGAAGCCCTCAGCCCGATGCCACTCTCCGTTTTTGGCCCTCCGGTCTTTCTGGACATCGGGAATCAGGAGGGGTCTTTTCTCGCGGACCACCCAGCCCGCGAAGCCTTCACCTGTCTGAATCCTGTCATGCCCCCTGAGATGAGAGTGGGGGGATTTATCCGCCTCCAGGCGCAGCGTCTCACCCTCCTTTTCCACCAGCCAGAAGTTGACCTCTGAGTCCTCAAAGAGTTGACCCGCCGCCTGAACCACCGCATGGATCACCTCCCTGGTGTCCAGGGCAGAAGCCACGACATGGCTGAGCCGGTTGAGGACTCGGAGCCTTTCGGCCTTCCGCTGGATGTCCTCAAAGAGGCGGGCATTGTCGATCGCGATGGCCGCCTGGGCGGCGAAAAGCCGGAGCAGTTTTAGTGTGGCTGGCTCCAGGGGCCGACGGCTCAGTTTCCGATCGGCCCCCAAGATCCCGATCGCCCGGCCGTGGACGACCAGGGGGGCGTTGGCGAACACCCGGGCGCGGAAGACCTCGATACCACTATACGGGGGCTTGAGCCTCAACCCTTCCGGCACGGGACCTCGGCCATCCCAGACGACCACCTCCTGGCTGAGGTAGGCCTGCGCCAGCCCCCCGCCCTCCGGTCCGATCGGCACGCGGATTGCCCCGAGCGGCTCGGTGATCCCGGTGCTCGCCACCACCTGCAGCCACTGCCCCTCCGGGTCGGCCAGGAGGATGTTGACGCGGTCCAGGTCCAACACCGTGCGCGCCGCGTCGAGGAGGAGGTCGAGCCGCTTGCCAAGATCCATCGGTACCTGAATCTGCAGGCTCGCCCGGTACAGTGCCTCACGGGTCTCCTCCATTTGCCTCCGTTCAGTGATATCGCGGGACACGCCCATGCCGCCGACAACCTTGCCGTTCGCGTCCCGGATCACCGACGCAGAAAGGTATGCGTAGAACTCCTCCCCATTTTTTCGCCTGTTCGTGACCTCTCCTGCAAACCGGCCATGTTTCATGAGTGCGGCGTTCACGCGTTTGCCCCGCGACGGGTCGGCATACAGGAGATCGGCCGACTTGCCCAGCAGTTCCTCTTTGCTGTACCCGAAGGCCTCCTGAGCGGCACGGTTGAACTCCACGATATTCCGATCGACGTCCACAGAGATGGTCATGTCTAGGGAGCTGTCGATCAGGTTCTCTGCATAATCCTTGGCCACCTGTACATCCTGTTCCGCCCGCTTGCGTTCGGTGATTGTCTGCTCAAGCTGCTGTTTTTGCCCCGCCACCTCCCGGTAGAGACGGGCCTTCTCCAGGCTGATTGCGGCCTGGTCGGCAAAGAGCGCCATCAGCTCGCGCTCCTCCGGGGTGAAGACCCGCTGACACCGGGTAAGGAGGGAAAGGACGCCGAACACGTTGTACTCGGTTGCCAGGGGGAGACCCGCAAAGCTGCACAGCCCGGTGCGCTCGAGGAGGGCAGTATTCATCCAGCGGGGCTCGGCCCGGAGGTCGGAGACGAAGGCCGGCGCACCGGTCTCCCAAATAGCTCCGATAACCCCCTGCCCCTTGCCGATCTGGCGGTACCCTATGGCCTCCAGGTCTTCCCGCCCATGGCTCGCCCGGAGATAGAGCGCCTGTGTCGCTTCATCCCCCACCCACAGCCGGACCAGGTCGGTGTCGAGAAGCTCAGCCGCCGCCCTCACAATCGACTCGGCGACCTCCCCCTGGTCAAGGGAGGAGGTCATCACACGGGTCACATCCGTGAGAATCCGGAGGCTATGCGCCCGCGTCTCCGCCTCGTGCATATGACGCGCATTCTCGATGGCGATGGCCGCCTGGGCGGCGAAGGAGTTGAGGAGGGTGAGCGCCTCCGGCCGGAACGAACCGGCCCCCCGACTGGCGGCGGCCAGGGCTCCGACCGCCCGCTCCCCCACGAGCAGCGGGACAGCGGCAACGGCCTGAATGCCGTTCTCCCGCGCCCAATTCCTTCCTTCGTACCGCGGGTCCGTCGCCGGCGAGTCCGTCACTAATGTCTCTTTCTGCTGGAAAGCCCGACCGACCAGGGACTCCCCGCTGCGAAAAGCCCGTACGGGGTAGGGCGTAAGGCCCGGGTCACCAGCCTTCGTGGAGATGCGGAGCACCTCTCCGGCGTCGTCCCAGAGCCACAACCGGGAACGGGTAACGTTCAAGAGGCGGACCGCCGCCTCGACAACGAAGTCCAAGACCTGCTGCAGATCAAGGGAGGCGCTGACGGTGCGGCCCAAGATGGCGAGGGCCTCTAGTTGCTCGGTCTTCGTGGTGAGGTCGTGCGCCTGTGTTCTCAAGGACTCCTCGGCCCGCCGGCGCTCGGCCATCTCATGCTGGGTTATCTGGTTCAAGGTGAGTAACTCGCTATGACTCTGGCTTAGTTCCCTTGCCAGGCTCTCTCCCCACTTGCTGCTGACCCACGCGAAAAGAGGAGCCAGCACCGAGACCAGGGCGACTTCCACCACCGCATTAAAGGTCACGCCTTCCCCTTCCCAGAAAACCTCTGCCGCCTCCCAGAGGAAGAAGATAGCCCCCACGAACAGAAAGAGGAAACGGGCCGCGCGAAGCAGACGGACAATGTGCGTCAGTGACCGCTGTGGTTTTGGCTCACTCTGTGAGTTTGTTATCAGTTGGTTTTTTGCCTTGTCTTTCACGTGTTCATCCCGCTCGTAGCAACCCGGTACCCCCTTGGAGAAGCGGACCATACCACTTGGCTACTCCTCAGGGGTGTCCCGCCATTCTTCGACCTCGTACCCGGCGTGCGCCAGCAGCTCCCGGATCGTGCAGGCATCGCTGGGGTTGTCCGCAGCCACCAGGATCTCGATGGCGCTGCTGATCGCCGCCACGGCCCCCGCCAGGGTTTCTCCCCCTCCACGCTACTCTGTTCCACCGCCCCCTGCAGATTGGCGAGGGCCCGCTTTAGAATCGCTTCTCAGGCGGCCGCCCCCAAGGGCCTATTCGTCTTCTCCGGATGCACCCATTGCGGAGTCTGCCGCAAGTTTGCTCAGGAGGTGTCCATACTGTTCGAGATCGCTATCGTCTGCAAAGCGGAGGAGCCGGATGCCATGGGGGAACCTCTCCTCGCCAAGCGACTGAAGGTACTGCCAGATCACGGTGCCGTCGGCGGTCACCGGCCCATCGGCGATGTCCAGCTGAAGGCGTACGACGGTGCCGGGCTCGAGTTTTTCCGGCAGGAAGAGCAGCAGGCCGCCGAGACTCACGTTCTCGGTTTCGCCCACGATCTCCCGGCTCCTCTTTGCCTCCGCGCGCACGAGGCACCGGACGGGAAGCGCCACCGGGAACCGGGAATCGTAGCGGCTCCGGTGCACCGCGGGGTCGGGCGAGGCCGCCACCGCAGCCAACTCGACCACCCGGACCAGGCCCTCTGCCCCGAAGGGCTTCGGCAGAAAGAAGTGGGCCCCGGCGCGAAAGGCCTTCTCGGTGTATGCCAAGTCCGGCGAGCCCGTAATCCCCACCACGGGAATATCCTTGAGGCCGGGATCCCGCTTCAGGCGCCTGCACGTCTCGATCCCGTCGACATCCGGCATCATCATGTCCAGGAGAATGACGGCAGGCTGCACCGCCCCGGCCCTCTCAATCCCGGTGGGGCCATCGAGGGCGGAAAGGACTTCGAACCCCGCGCTCGTGAGCACCGAGGTGACCATCTCGCACACCCTGCGATCGTCATCAATAACGAGGATTGGGCGCTTCCCCATATTTTCCAACCTCCTCCCGACCTTCACATCCCCGACCTTTTTCGAGGAGCCAGGCCATGCGATTCGTGAGCGGACGACCGCCCACGGCCTCGAAGGTTTCGCCACGGCGTAGGCCCGCCTTCGGCTCCCCACCCGAGGGCAACCCCCACACACTACGCCCTCTAGCAAAAGATGGGCCACAAAACCCTCCCGCGGGCGGAGTCCGCCGTGCCAAACAACCATCCGGAGGTCCCGCAACTTCGAGGTGATTCCCCCTGCGCCGCAGCCTCTACGGTGGGTGCCAACAACCCATTGTTTTTAAACGCTCGTAGTGGCTTGATGGTTCCCTGGAAAGACCGTGTGTGACGTCAGCTCAGCAAGAGGGAGGCAGCAGTCGGCAGACATGGACCCTTACAATCTTGGCCAGATGGGATACACCTGAAGGGCACAGTCCGGGGACGCCAGTCCGAGAGGGTATGGCAAGTTGCCTTGCCGCGGCCTCGGTCTCGTCGGAGCCCTCGAGGTCTAGGATAATCTTCTGCACATAGCCCCTGACCGTCGCCACGCGGGAGCCGATTCGTCCGGCGATTTGGCGGGTAGTCTCGTCGCCCGGGATCAGGCGAACGACCCCTCCCCCTTCCTCCCGATCGCGATGAACCAGGTCTGCAGGAACATGAGTTCTTTATCACGGAGGAACGGGCGCGTCCCGGAGGCTTGCAACCCTTGCAGCTCTTGCGTCAGTTCCTCGACGACTCTGTGCCGCACCTCGGGCTCGGGCTCTGTCAATGTCAGCCAGCGGTCGACATTGACCTCGACCTCTCGCGCGACCGTGCGGACGATGTCGAGTCCCACCTGCATCAGGAGCCGGTGCACCCCGCTCGCCGGGAGGGCCCGCGCATGCGAAGGGTCCCGCATCCGTTCCAATCGGTTGTACGCTTCGGCGAGGGTGCCGTCCTCGGGGGCAACCAGGTCGATAACGACAACCTGTCCACGGGGGCGGCACACGCGCACCATTTCCTGCACCGGAGGGAGTGGATCCTCGAAGTGGTGAATCGCAAAGCGGCTGACGACCAGATCAAATGCACCCGTCGGATATGGGAGGGCCTCGGCACGTCCTTGTGCGAAGACCATGTTTGTGATCCCGTCTTGTTCGGTCTGACGGCTCCCCTCGAGGAGCATTTCCGGTGTGGCGTCCAATGCGACGACCTGTTTTACGTAGGGGGCAATGGCACGACCGAGGTGACCCGTCCCGGCCGCTACGTCCAGGACGGCGAAGTGAGGTTCCAGATCCAGATTGCTCACCATCCATTGCAGGTGTTCAGGACTGGTCAGGGTATACCCCGGCTCCCCAAAGCGAGGGGCCTGCCTGCCAAATTCTCTTCGCACGATCTCGTGATGGTTCTCTTTCATCTTCCAGGATCCCCCGCCTCACGATCTGCTTGGTTCGTCACCCCGGCCAACGGGCTTTTCCCGCCTCACGCCTCACGTTCTTACGACCCTCGGATACGGGTCAGGGCAACGTAGAGGTGATGCGCTTCATGTAGCAGAAAGAACTCGATCCACATGGGGATCGTCATCTCGCCGAAGCGAGGGTGCACACCGGTCCGGTTGAGCTGGCCAGGAGAAAGATTGTTGACGAGCGCGATGAGGTCCCGCCTGAGCGCCTGAAGGCGCCGCACCACTTCATCGGTGGGCAATGCCGCCCACGTCGGCCACGCCGGATCCTCCTCGGCCCGGTACCGCGGGAGATGCGGCGTGTCCTCGGCAAGCATGCGCTGGACCCGTTCGAGAAAGACCTGGTGATGACGGGCGAGGTGGGCGAGGTTCTCATGCGCCGACCACTTGCCCGAGGCCGGCCGCCCTGTCAGCGCCTCAGGAGTCGTTGTGTCGAGGAGAAGGGGGAGGGCCCCCTCCAGTTGCGTCTCGAGTCGAGCGGCGGCGGAAGGGCTGAGTCCCCTCATACCGGCGTCCTCCACTTACTTCCTGCATCAATCGCCATTGATCGGACCGGGACCGACCGGACCGATCTCTGCGTGCGCGGGCTCCCAGCGCGTGGAACGGCAGCGCCTCTGCAGGAGGATCATGCGGACGAGCCAGTCCAGGAGGAAGGCCCACCAGATATAGGCTACACTGAGGCCCCACCAGGCGGCGGCTGCGGCCACAGGGACCCGGACCCCCCAGATGCCAAGGACGGTGACCCGCAGGATATATGGAGTATCCCCCGCCCCCCGGAGGGCCCCCTGAAGCACCAACGTCACCGCGAGGGGGATCTGACTGACCGCGGCGATCCGAAGGAAGATGATCCCCAGCCGGATCACCTCCTGATCCGCGGTGAACAGGCGGAGGAGGGGCCCGGGAAAGAGGAAGAAGACGAGGCCCATCCCGCCCATGAAGAGGATGCCCAGCCGGTTGGCCTCCGCCATCCCCACGCGGGCCCGGAGTATATCCCCTCCCCCCACGCTCTGTCCGACCAGGGTCGCGGCGGCCACCCCGATCGCCAACCCCGGCATGAACGAGAAGGATTCGACGTTCACCCCCAACTGGTGCGTGGCAAAGGCGGCGGTCCCGTACAAGAGCAGGATCTTGGCATAGACCGCCTGGCCTGCCTGCCACACGATCCGGTCTATGGCGATCGGCCAGCCGACGCGCACGATGGGGCGGATACAGGCCGTCTCCCATCTCCCCCGGGCCAGATATCCCTTGGCCCACCCCTGCCACCAGAAGAGGAGGACCCCCACCACCTCTGCGGAGGCAACCGCGATGGCCGCCCCTTGAACCCCGAGCGCGGGCAGACCGAGGTAGCCATAAATCAAAGGAATGGCCAGGCTGACGTGGAAGAGGTTCAGGATCAGGACGATCTGCATCGGGGTCCGGGTATCGCCGGCCCCGTGCATCGTAGAGGTCAGGACATAGATCAAGCCGGTGGCGGGAAAAGCCAGAAATACCCACCGACAGTACTCCGATACCAGAACCTGCACCGACGCCGACGCTCCAAACACGCTCGCGGCGTCTGCGGCAAACGCCAACCCGGCCGCGGCGAGGGGAACGGTCAGGACCAGTGTTGCGAGGAGTCCATGAACCGCGATCCGCCCCGCCTCCGCCCGCCGGGCCGCCCCCCACCGCTGGGCCACCGTGACCATGGTGCCGGTGCTGACCCCCCACACGAGCGTCAAGCCGATAAAGACCAGGAGCTGGCCCAGCCCGACGGCCGCAACCGCAGAGGCGCCGAGTCCGCCCACCAGGAAGATGTCCACCGCGGTCACCATCCGGTGGAGCAGGTTGGAGACGGCGACGGGCAGGGCGAGGCGGAGGACCTCTCGCCGGATCTCCGCCCTATGCAGCACTTTATCGTGCGTCAACACCCTCTCCACTTATTTCGAATTGCGAATTTCGGATTTCGGATTGAAATGCAGATCTCAGGTTCAGCACTTCGAAATCCGCAATCCCAAATCCGAAATCCCGGAGGCGATTTGCTGATTGCTGACCGCTGACTGCTGACGGCCGACCGCTACGGGCTCGCAAGCTGTCTCATCGGTCGTCGGTCACCGGTCGTCGCGGCGCGAAAGCGCCCGGCCGCGGGCCAGCCCATACAGCCACTCGTACTCCCTGGCAGCGTGCTCCCAAGAAAAGTGGCATGCCATGGCGTTCTGCATGAGGCACTTCCAGAGCTCCTTCCGGTGGAAAAGGGTGAGTGCCTCCCGGACGGCCTGCAAGAGATCCTCGGTCCCGGCCTGCCGGAAGGTAAACCCGTTTCCCGTGCGCGCCGCGGGATCAAAGGGGGTGATGGTGTCGCCCAGCCCCCCGGTGTCCCGGACGACGGGAATCGTGCCGTAGGCGAGACTGTACATCTGGGTCAGTCCGCAGGGTTCATACCGGGACGGCATGAGAAAGATGTCGGCCCCCGCCTCGATCTTATGACTCATGGCGACATCCAGGCCGATCCGCACTGCAAGCTTGGTGGGAAATTTCCGCTGCAACTCCTGGAGCCTCCGCTCGAGCTTCACGTCCCCCGTCCCCAGCAGGACCATCTGGAGATCGAGGCGCAACAGATCCTCCCCCACCCCGGCGATGAGGTCGATGCCCTTCTGATCCACGAGCCGTGAGATCACGCCCACGAGGGGCAGCTCTGCCCGGGTCGGCAGTCCCATGATCTCCTGAATGTCCACTTTACAGGCCGCCTTTCCCGTCAGATCGTCCGCGGAATACGCGGCCACGAGATAGGGATCGGCCCGAGGGTTCCACTCGTGATAGTCCACGCCATTCAGCACGCCGTAGAGATCCGCCGCCCGGCGCCGGGGGAGGTCCTGGAGGCCGCACCCGAACTCGGCCGTCTGAATCTCCTGGCTGTATGTGCGACTGACGGTGCTGAGCAGGTCGGCGCACACCAGGCCGGCCTTCAGGAAATTCACCCTGCCCCAAAATTCCATCCCGTCGAGCGTAAACAGGGGATCGGGCAGGCCGGTGAGGGGGAACACGTCGGCCGGAAAGAGTCCCTGGTATCCCAGGTTGTGGATCGTGAGCACGCTGGCGATATCCGCAAAAAAAAGATCCCTCCCGTAGACCGTCTTCAGGTAGGCCGGGATGAGGCTGCTCTGCCAGTCGTGGCAGTGGATCACGTCGGGCTTCCAGTTGAGGACCCTGACCGCTTCCAGCATGCCCCGGGAGAAAAAGATGAACCGTTCGGCGTTGTCGGGATAATCCTCTCCGTGCTCCTGGTACAAACCCTCCCGGTCATAAAATCGCTCATGATCGATTAGGATGACGCGCACCCCCTCACTGTGTGTTTCCCAGAGGCAAGCTGCCTCCGTCCGATCTCCCAGGGGGACTTCGATTCCCTCCGGACGACGCGCCAGGGCATATTTCTCGGCGTCGATGGCCCCGTATTTGGGGAGAAACGCCGTCACCCGATGCCCCCGCCCCGCCAGGACGGCCGGAAGGGCCCCGGCGACGTCGGCCAATCCCCCCGTCTTGGCAAAGGGGGTCATCTCCGATGCAGCCGAGACGATCCGCACGCTCTTCTCCGGAAAAAAGGAACGGGGATCACACTTCCGATCCCCGTCCGACAATGCTGCTTTATATCGTGCACCCCCACCCCTGTCAAGGTGAAAGGCCGAATTGCCTATGCAGTGGGCACCCCGTTCTCGCGGGCGGGCTCTGTGCTCTCTTTTTAGGCGATTTCGGTCCGGCCTGGTTCGCCCCCATTCGCACCTTTCTCCGTAATAGCAGCGAGTTACCGTTCTTCACCTCCACTGGCATGGCGGATGCTTCTCTTCGCGCCGACCACAAGCGACCGTTGTGCGATGGTGGGGGAATCCTTGATTGAACGCCTCAGGGGAACGTAGAAGGGAGGAGAAACTGTGACGCGGAAGAGAGCGCTCTACAGCGTGGGTCTTGCCGCTCTGGTGGTGATTCTGGTTCCGGGGATCGCCCTCGCCCAGCAGGCGGCGCCCACCATCGACACCCTGCTGAAGGACGTGACCAGCCTCAAGGTCGACTCCAAGGTGGCCATGGACACGGTGTGGACCCTGATCACCGCCTTTCTCGTCATGTTCATGGCCGCAGGGTTCGCCCTGCTCGAGTCCGGATTTTGCCGTTCGAAAAACACCGCCAACATCCTGGCGAAGAATTTTGTGGTGTATGCCGTCACGGGCATCGCCTTCTTAGTCATCGGCTGGGGGATTATGTTCGGCGACGGCACCGGCTTTATGGGTCTGAAGGGGCTCTGGTTCCTCAGCGGTCCCGACAACAGCCCGGCCACCGGAGACGCCTATAAGGGGGTCTACAGCTCTATCAACTGGACCGGGATCCCGCTCGAGGCCAAGTTCCTCTTCCAGATGGTCTTTGCCGCGACCGCCGCGACGATCGTCTCGGGGGCCGTGGCCGAGCGGGTCAAGTTCGGCGCCTTCTTTCTCTTTTCCTTTCTCATCGGCGGCCTGCTCTACCCGATCACCGGTCACTGGATCTGGGGAGGGGGCTGGCTCGCCGAGCGCGGGATGTGGGACTTTGCGGGTTCCACCGTGGTCCACTCGGTCGGCGGCTGGGCCGCCCTCGCCGGCGCCATCATGCTGGGACCGCGCATCGGCAAGTATACGAAGGACGGACGGATCAACCCCATCCCCGGCCACAGCCTCACCTCCGCGACGCTTGGCGTCTTTATCCTCTGGTTTGGCTGGTTCGGATTCAACCCGGGCAGCACTATGGGGGCGGATTGGGGGGCCATCGGCCACATCGCCGCCACCACGAACACCGCCGCGGCCGCGGGGGTGATCAGCGCCACGTTCACCGCCTGGGTCCTCCTCGGCAAGCCGGACCTCACCATGGCCCTGAACGGGGGGGTAGCCGGCCTGGTGGCGATTACGGCGCCGTGTGCCTTCGTCAGCCTGGGAAGCTCGCTGGCGATCGGCCTTGTGGCCGGGATCCTCGTGGTCCTGTCGGTCCTCTTCTTCGACCGCATCAAGGTGGACGATCCGGTGGGCGCGATCTCTGCCCACCTGGCGTGCGGGGCATGGGGCACTCTCGCCCTTGGGCTCTTTGCGCAGGACAAGTTCATGCCGGGCACCACCGGCAACGGCCTGTTCTTCGGGGGCGGTTCGGGGCTCTTCCAGGCGCAGCTCATCGGGGTGCTCGCTGTGGGCGCATTCATCTTCCCGGCCTCCATGGTCGGCTGGGGGCTCCTGAAGGGATTCATGGGCATTCGGGTTGGCCCGGAGGAGGAGATGGAGGGCCTGGACATCAACGAGCACGGACTTCTCGCCTATCCGGACTTTCAGATCGCCACGGCGGCTCGCATGCCCCGGGGTGCGGTGACGGCGGCAGCGCCGGCGACACCGGCCCCCGAGGCGGCGGAGCCCGTGCGGCGCCCCGCCGCGGCCTTTGCCGGTGCGGGCGGCGGAGTGCGGACCCCGCCCCGCCCCGGTGCGTCACGCACGCCACCCGGCCCGGGCCACGCCCCCCCCGCCCGCGGAGCGCCTGTCGCCGCGGCCGGACCCGCCCTCAAAGAACAACCGTTCAGGATCGTGGTCCGGGGGGTGGAGAAGAAGGCCCTGCGGGAGCTATGGCAGCGTCTCTGCTACGAATATCCCCACAACACGCCACAGGACTTCAACGAGATCTACGGATACGTGCAGAGCTTTCGGGACGATGCCTTCTCTTTCAAGGAGGGGGATCCGAAGCAGTTCCGAGATACGATCGAAAACCTTTTGTACATCCACGGCATCGAAGGGGCCGTGGTCACGGCAGAGCGCTGATCCCGAAAGAGAGGCCGGGGAGGAGAGAGAAATGATTGGATGGATCATTCTGATCGGTATCCTCGCAGCAGTGATCATCGCGGCATTTACCGCCTGGTACGTCAAGACGCCGGTAAACAACGCCTTCATCCGGACCGGCTTCGGTGGCAAGAAGGTGGTCATCGACGGCGGCGCGGTCGTATTGCCCTGGGTCCAAAGCATTCAGTGGATTTCCCTCGAGACCTTCAAGCTCCAGGTCTTCAAGGCGAAGAAAGAGGCCTTCATCACCAAGGACCGCCTGCGGGTGGACCTCGGGGCTGAATTCTACGTGAAGATCTCAGCCGACCCGGAGAGCATCGAACGGGCCTCCCGCAGCTTGGGGGATAAGTCCTTCAGCGCCGAGGGGATCCAGTCCCTCGTGGAGGAGAAGCTGGTCTCGGCGCTGCGGTCGGCGGCAGCCCAGATGGAGATGGTTTATATGCACGAGAATCGCCGCGGCTTCGCCCTCAGCGTCATGGAACATCTTGGAGAACCGTTGATGCTCAACGGGCTTGGACTCGAGGATGTTTCAATCTTCCACTTCGACCAGACCGACCGGGCCCAGCTCGATCCTCACAACATCTTCGACGCCGAGGGCCTCCGCCAGATCGCCGCCCAGGTCTCCCAGCGCAACCGAGAGCGGAATGAGATCGAACGGAACACCGAGGTGGGCATCAAGCGCAAGGATGTGGAGGCGGTCAAGCTCAAACTCTCGCTCGACCAGGATCGGGAATTCGCCGAGGCCGAGCAGATGCGCCAGGTGGACACCAACCGGTCCCTCCAGAAGGCCGAGACCGAACAGTACAAGTTCGAGCAGGACCGGCGAACCCGGGAGGCGGAAATCGCCAAGCAGCGTGCCGTCCGGGAGGCAGAGATCGTGCAGGAGAAGGCGGTGCGCGAGGCAGAGATCCGCCGCGAAGCGTACCTGATTCAGCAGATGGAGCTCCGCGAGACGGCCGAGGTGGAAAAGGAGCGGGTGGTCGAGGAGACAAAACGGGCCAAAGAGATCGCCATCCTGGTCAAGGAGCGACAGCGGATCGAGGAGGAGAAGCGGCGGCTGGAGGCCGAGGCCGTCAAGGAGCTGTCGGCCCAGGAGGTGGTGACGGTGGCCGAAAAGGCCTCGGCCGAGCGCCAGAAGGTCATCGCCCTCATCCAGGCCCTCCGGGAAGTCGAGGTGGCCGAGCAAAAAGCCCGCGCGGTCGAACGACTGGCGCTCTCCAAACAGCGGGAGGGCGAGGCCGACGCAGCCGCCCGTTTGAAGATGGTAGAGACCGAGAACCACCTCCAGGACAAGGTCATTCAGCGGGATGTCCTGCTGCGCTTTATCGACAGGGCGCCCCAGATCTTGGGCGAGATGATGGCCCCGGCCCGGCAGATCGACAGCATCAAGGTCTTGGACGTTCGGGGCTTGGGCGGCAACGGCGAGGGGGCAGGCCCAGACGTCTCCGGCATCAGTCGCGTGGTGAACTCCTTCCTCAACGCCGGGGCCGCGCTGCCGCTCCTCAGGGAATTTCTGGACTTCGCCAAGATGGATCCGGAAGGCATGCTCAAGAAGGTGGCGGCGCAGATCCCCGGAGCCAAGGAGGCCGTCGAGCCGCCATCAGCGAAGGGATCGGGGAAATAAGGTCGTGTCGTATCGCCTCCTGCTCATAGAGGAGAGCTCCTCTGCCCTGACCTTCCTCCAGGAGACGCTCCGACGGCTCGGCTATGCGGTGGTCGGCGAGGCTACCCATGGCCAGCAGGGACTCCAACTGACCCGAACCCTCCAACCCGATCTGATATTTTTGGCGGTGGATCTGCAGGGGGTCTGTGGCCTCACCGTCGCAACCCAGATCATGAAGGAGACCCCCACACCCATCATCCTCCTGGCCTGCACCCGGGATGCCACCACAATCCGTCGGGCCACCCAGGCGGGGGTGATGGCCTACCTGATCAAGCCAATACGTGGGCACGAGCTCCAGGCCACCATCGAGCTGGCCATTGCCAGGTTCCGGGAGTTCATGACGCTCTGGAAGGACAACCAGCACCTGCGGAGGGCCTTGGAGGCGCGCAAGGCGATCGAACGCGCCAAGGGGTTGCTCATGGCCCGCCACGGGATGACCGAGGCAGAGGCCTTCAGCTCGATCCAGCGACAGAGCATGAAGACTCGAACCCCCATGGAACAAGTCGCCGAGGCCATTCTGGTCGGGGAGGCAGTCGCGGCGGCTGCAACGGATCCACGTCCCGCGGCATCTTCGCAACCGGGACCCTAGCGGAGCCAGCACAGAGCTCTGACCGTCACGAGAGGGAAACACCCGACGAATCCGAAAGACTTCGATGGCACCGGTGAGGGTCTCGCGTGCGCCGGTGCCCCGACACGCGCGGAGGTTCCGGTCGCTGCAACGGCGCAGCGGCGGGAGAGGCAAGGGCGCCTCACAGAGGAGGCGCCCTTGTGTTTTTTCGTGACACAGACCGAGATGACCGGCACCGTGGGAAGCGAGTACAACCTGTACGAAAAAGGAGACGGTGACATGCCACACACACGGTGGAGACGCATGGCTCTCGTGGCTAGTGCGGTGGGGCTAGCCGGCTTTTTCTATGGGACGGCGGCGGTCCAGGCGGGAGAAGCCACAGGGCAAAACACGGGGAGGATCTCGCTCAATGCCGGGGTGGATTTTCCCACAGCCTACTTCTTCCGCGGCATCCTGCAGGAGGACGAGGACTTCATCGCCCAACCATTCGGGGAAATCACGGTTAACCTGTATGAAGGGACGGGAGGACTGACCAGCGTCAGCGCGACGCTGGGCTTGTGGAATAGCCTGCACTCAGGCCCGACCGGCGGAGGCGGGCCGACCGACAACCCGAAGATATGGTACGAAGCCGATGCGTATGGGGGACTGACGTTCGGGCTGTTCGAAAACTGGGAAGCGGGAGTGACCTACATCGCCTACACCAGCCCCAACGATTCCTTTGACACGGTTCAAGAGGTGTACCTGAGCCTCGGCTATGACGACAGCGACCTGTTGGGTCCCTTTGCGCTGTCTCCGCACGTCCTTGTCGCCTTCGAGTTCGATAATCAGGCGGATGGGGGGAGCGACGAGGGCATTTATGTGGAGCTGGGTGTCGAACCAGGCCTCACCCTCATCAAAAGCGAGCAATTCCCGGTGACCCTCTCATTTCCGATCACCCTCGGCTTGAGCGCCGATGACTATTACGAGTTCGGCACTGGCGACGATAGCACCTTCGGGTACTTTGACGGGGGTATCGTCCTGAGCATGCCGTTGGGGTTCATTCCCGCCGCCTTCGGCACCTGGGAGATCAATGCCGGGGTACACTTCCTCGCCCTCGGGGACAACCTCGAAACGGTGAACAGTGGCGACGCCTTTGAGGCCATCGGCACGTTCGGCATCAGCCTGGCCTACTGAGGGATACACGCTGGGAAGCTAGGAGGCTAGGATGCGAGGAGGCTGGAACGCAAAAAGGCGGGAAGGATTCAATGAAGAGAAGCTGCGACTTTGGAATGCTGAGAAGCTCTTTTGGATGTACGGCCTTCCAGCTTCCTAGCGTCCCAGCATCCTCGCAGGATCGGTGGCGGGGCCGACGGGACTTGAACCCGCGATCTCCGGCTTGACAGGCCGGCGTGTTAACCAGGCTACACCACGGCCCCGCAACTCTCTATTATAGATGAATCCGAACCCGCGATCTTCCCGATTGCCCATCGGGACGGGGTCACCAGGCTACACCACGGCCCCGCAGAAGGGAACGACTGTAAATCTATAGCGCACCTGGCGAGGGAAGTCAACTAAAGGGAAGGATCTCCATCTCCGGCGATCCCCCCGTCAGCGCCGCCATCAGCGTCAGATAGTCCGTCAGGTGGCGGGTGATGAGGAAATTGCGCCGGACGTGTTCCTTGGCGTCCGCGCCCATCTTTCGAGCGACCTTCGGGTTGTTCAGGAGATACCGGATCCGGAATGCCGCTCCCTCCACCGAACTCACGGTGTAGCCGGTCAGATAGTAGAGGATCTGGACGGTGATGCCCCCGGCGTCACCCCCAATGACCGGCTTTCCCTTCCACATGGCCTCGGAGACCGTCAGGCCGAACCCCTCCTTGATCGACTTCTGAAGGATAATGCTGGCCGCCCGCTGCAGGGCGTTGATCTCGAGATTCGCATCCGGCGGGAGCTCCAGGATGTGGATGTCCGGGTCCTGGCCGGCGACCTCCGTCACCTCTTCCACGACCGCCCTCCCTTCCGGGTCATCGGCCGCCCGGCTTCCTGCCAGTACTAGACGACAATCATTGTGCTTCTTGACGATCCGGTAGGCCTGGATCACCCCCACGGGGTCTTTGAAGTGGTCAAAACGGGAGACCTGCACCAGGATCGGCTTATCCTGGGGAACGCCCAACGTATTCAGGATCTTGGTCACCTCCCGTCGGCTGAGCTCCCGGTTCTTGTCGCTCAACGGATCGATCGAGGGATAGACGAGAAACTGGGGGATGGAAAGCTTCTGGGCAAAGGTGGGCAGGGAGAAGATGGCCGCGTCGTACTTCACCACGTAGTTTCTCAGGAAGCGCCACACCCGGCGCGCCGGGTGAGAGATGTCCAGATGACACCGCCAGACCCATTTCCCCACGCGCGGGCCATAGTCGATGAGGGCGGCCGGCTGGGGATCGTGGACCAAGATCATGTCGGCATCAAAAAGCAGCCGCTTGGCGTTCTCGCGATTACACTCGAGATACGCGCGGTACAACCGTTCGCTGATCTCCCGTTCCCGGCCCTGGAGGGCGTTGTGAAAAGCCTTGGTCACCGCGAAGAATTCGTCGCTTCCCTGGATAACCTCCCACGTGGCCTTGACCCCAAGTTCGTTGAGCAGGGGGACGAGACGGTTCAGCATCTCGGCCACACCACCGCCGAACCGGGTCGAGTTGATATTGAGGAGACTCCTCCCCTTCACCTTTTCGCTCAGGCGATAGAGAAGATCCACCGACCCCGGGGGGGCAACCTCCCGATAATCCTCAAGGCGAATCGACACCGCTCTCCCCTCCCTCGATCAGGAACGTATCGCAAATCTCCACGAGACGGTCCCGGAGTTGTTCCAGGCTGAACATGTATGGGTCAATGGTTCGGAGGCATTGGGCCAGCTCCACCATCTGCAATTCCCGCTCGATCCAGATGGGGAAATCTCCTTCCCGACCGTTCCGCCGGATCCGCGCCGCGTAGAAGTGGTAGTAGATGGCACTGGCGTCCACCTTGGAGAGTCCGTCCCGAAATTCCTGAAGCGTCTGCGCGATGATCCCGGTGGGAATCTCTACAATGCGAGACTGCATGAAGTAAAAGGGCTTTCCATCTTCGACCCGGGGGACAAAACTTAATGTGGCAAGGTGATCTTCAATGACGGCGACGAGGGCGTCACGCAGATCGTCCAGCGTGTTGAAGTCGTACGGATCGATGACCCCCAGCCGTTCCCCCAGTACTCGATCGCGAACCTGCGTGGCCGCCCAGGTCGCAAAATCGTTGGGGTAGGGGGCTGCGAGGTACTGATGTCGGAGGAAGTACTGATGCGTATGATAGTAAATGGAGTCGATGGGCACCTCCTCCAAGAGATCCATGAGCTGGAGCTCATCCTCCGCCTTTGTCCCCAGGATCTCCCGGAGCTCCGTGCACCCGACGAATTCAAAGGGGAACCCGACGATCTTATGCATGGGAGACGCTCACGTTCGGTGTCCCTCCACTCCCCAAGGAATGCAACTGTCCACCAAGGTCAGATGGTACAGCAATACCTTCTACACCACTATCATTTGAAAGTCCACTGTCTCGGAATCCCGCAGCCATCAGGGGCACATCCTTCCTCCAGAGTGGAACGCGCGCTCGCCTCGGTCCCATCGTCCTCCGCTCGCCAGCCATGGCACCTTTCGCCCACCACTCCTGCCGGCACCTTAGAGAGAGTCCTCAGAGTCCCGTTCCTTGCGGATCCGGCGCCGTACGCCGAACACATGAGCCGGAACGTTCTGCGGATTGAGCTCGACGTAATTGCGCGGGCCGTGCCAGAGGTAGCGGGCGTCGTTGATCAGATCATGCACTTGGTAGGGATGTTCGTGATCGAGCCCCAGCGCGTCGAGGTCAACCTCTACCCAGCCCGTATGCGTCTGATGGGGGCTCAGATTGACCACGACCAGGATCATGTTCGCCCGATCTTCCGTACTCTTGCTGTAACAGAGAAGCTGGTCGTTGTCCACGGAATGAAAACGCAGACCGCCATTGCTGTGCAGTGCAGGGTTTTCCCGACGAATCCGGTTCACCCGGGCGATCAATTCGCGCAGGCTGTCCGGTCGGGAGATGTCCCAGTATTTGATTTCGTACTTTTCCGAGTTGAGATATTCTTCGCCCCCGGGCTCCCGGGGCCGGTTCTCGCAGAGTTCAAAGGCGGGACCGTAGATTCCGTAACTCGCCGCCAGGGTGGCCGCCAAGACCAGCCGCGTCATGAAGGCCGGCCGCCCTCCGGACTGCAGATACTCGGGCAAGATATCGGGTGTATTCGGCCACAGACTGGGCCGGAAATACTCTCGCACGTCTGTCTGGGTGAGCTCGGTGAAGTATTCGGAGAGTTCCCACTTGGTGTTGCGCCACGCGAAATACGTATACGACTGGGTGAAGCCAAGCTTGGCGAGTTCGTACATCACCTTCGGGCGGGTGAAAGCCTCGGCGAGAAAGATCACGTCGGGATGGTCCGCCTTGATCCCGTCGATCAGCCACTGCCAAAAGGCAAAGGGCTTGGTGTGGGGATTGTCCACCCGGAAGATCCGCACACCCTCGTCGATCCAGAAGTAAAAGATGCTCCTGAGTTCCTCCCAAAATTCGCGCCACGCTTCGGTCTCAAATTCGAAGGGGTAGATGTCCTCGTACTTTTTGGGCGGGTTCTCCGCGTACTGGACGGTGCCATCGGGGCGCCACCGGAACCACTCCGGATGCTCCTTCACATAGGGATGATCGGGTGAACACTGGAAGGCGATGTCTAATGCGATCTCGAGACCGTAGTCGCGAGCCTTTGCAAGGAACCGTCGGAAATCCTCCCGAGTCCCGAGCTGGGGATGAATCGCCTTGTGCCCGCCCTCCTCGGCGCCGATGCCCCAGGGGCTCCCCGGATCATCGGGCTCGCAAATGGGAGAGTTATTCTTCCCCTTGCGGTGCGTGCGGCCGATGGGATGGATGGGGGGGAAATAGAGCACGTCAAAGCCCATGTCTGCAATGTACGGCAACCGCTGCTCACAATCCCTGAAGGTCCCGTGGACGCCCGGCTTCGGACCACAAGAGCGGGGAAACATTTCGTACCAGGCACTGAACCGGGCCCGTTCCCGATCAACGACCACGACGAGCTCCTTGCCGTATCTGGTGGCCAGCCGCCTGTCGGGGTACAGCGCCATCAACTGGGCCAGATCCTCAGCCAGCGCCAGGCGGATCTTCTCGGATGGGTTCGACGGGAAGTCCGAACGCAGGGCCGTGGCTCTCTCCTTCAGCTTTGTGGCATCCGCCCCGGAAGCCCGCCCACTCGCCTCCTCGACCAAGTCGGCCCCCACCAGGAGGTCGACCTCCACCTCCTGGCCCGCCTCGACCTTCCTTCCCAGGTCCCGCCGCCAGGTTCTGAACCGATCGACCCAGGCTTCAAGGGTATACCGGTACCGCCCGAGCTCCGTCACACGAAACTCTGCGCGCCATCGGTCGTTCACCACGAACTCAAGGGGGACCTCACTCCAATTCTTAGCTGTCTCCCGGCGGTAGCGGAGTACGCCCGAGAGCGCGTCGAGCCCTTCAGCGAAAATATCCACCTCCACGACAACCTTTTCACCGACCGTCCGCTTGATGGGGAAACGCCCCCCATCAATCTCGGGCTTGACCCCCTCGATAATTACCCGTCCGGGCCATTCGTCGACACGCACCTACGCGACCCCCTCCTCTCTCAATGTTTCAGTGCCCTGGCGCGACATCACTCATTGTCCCCGAAATCAGGGCAAGCGGAAAATGTTGAAAGAGGCGGTGGAGGGGCAACGCCTTCCTCCCGGAACTCGAGGAGACGTGCAAGGTCTCGCCGGTCAGGATGTTCTGCCAACGCGCCGGCGCCTCGCGAGGTACCACGAGACACCCATTGCCCCACACCCGCCGTCCCAGGGGCGGTTTGCCATTTCCCACGAGCCTCGCAATGAGCCGGGGGACAACTACCAAAGCCCACGCGCCCGCGTTCCGCCTCGCAAAGCTGCACACGTGTTCCTTTTTGTTGCCCAGAGCGTACAGGGGGAGGTAGTCTCCCTCCAGAAACAGCGCGCGGTGTTCCCGGCGAAAATCCAGCGCCCTGGCGGTGACAAAAAGTTTGATTCGGCCATCGTCCCAGCGCAGAAGTAACTCAGAGACCAAGGGCACGAGACCCTCGGCTTCTCGGCGCTTGAGATCCTCGAGCAGTCGGATTCGTTTCGTGAAATCGACGGGGCGACGGTTGTCGGGATCGACGAGACTGAAGTCCCAGAGTCCCGTGCCCTGATAAAAATCAGGGACGCCCGGCGACGTGATTTTGAGGAGCACCTGTGCCACGGCATTCAAGGCACCGTGGAAGGCGATCCGTTTCTGGAACTGTACAAAGTCCAAGAGGAATCTGTTCTGACGCGACGTCCTCAAGATCGACTGCACAAAGGCGACGAGGGCGCGCTCATGAGCTGGGTCAGAATCGATCCAGCTCGTGTAGACTTTTGCCTCTCTCGCTGCCTTGATCATGAAAGCCTCGAGCCGCTTCTTGAACGCGGGTACCTCATCCGCCCGGAAGGGCCACGCCCCGACGAGCGTCTGGTACAGAAGCATTTCCTCGTTGAGATCCGGGACAGATCGTCCGTTGACCTTTCGTTTGTTCGCCCGATTCCACCGGTTCCAGCGGGTTACGCACTGCGCCCACACTTGGGGAAGCTCAGAGAGGACATTGATTCGCGCCCGAACATCTTCGCTCCGCTTGGTGTCGTGCGTGGACGTCGCGTTCAGGGTATACGGCCAGTCCGCCCGGGTGGCACGGTTATGACGGTGAAAGTCCTTCACAGATACATGCTGAGCCCCAGGATCGCCCCCCACTTCGTTCAGGGAGATCAGCCGGTTGTACGTATAGAGGGAGGTATCCTCGAGCCCCTTGGCCATAATCGGGCCCGTGAACTGCTGCCATCGCCTCACAAAGCAAAGCCAAGCCTCTCTCTGTTCTGCGGCGAGGGAAGGCGGAAAATCGAGGAGGAAGACCCGACGCAGAAAGTCGAAGACGGGCGTGCCGAGAGCCGCATTCCGTCGCATGGCCTCCTCCGCAGCCCGTGTGATGACCGTGCGGTCCTGCGGAGGCACCTCGTGACCGCGAATATAGGTCCGGTAGACAGGGAGGCACGCGGTGACCTCCACGAGGCCTTGCAAAAGGGTCTGCCGCGGGAGGTCGCGCGCGTGCCGATCCTGCCCGGCCAGGCGGGAGAGGGAGTGGCCGAGGGTTCGCATCTCCCCCGGAAACAACGCCTCCATAATCCACTTCTTCTGCCGATAGACGATATCTGGAAAGCCCATCCGGGACCCGGTAAAACGCGTGTAATACGCGTCGAGCGGCTTGATCCCGACCGGGTCCACGGAAACCCCATTCACGCGAATGGCAAACTCATAGCCCGTGGTGCCACACACCGGCCAATCCTTGGGTAGTGTTTCATCTCCGATGAGGATCTTTTCGACCAGGACATAAAAGCTCGGGGACGCTCCCTGCTCACTTGCCTCCGGGGCCAGACGGCCCTGGAGACGATGGAGATACCCTGGGGGGTCGTACAACCCGTCAATATGATCAGTCCGCAAGCCGGTCACCTTCCGATCCTTGACCAGCTCGAAGATCAACCTGTGCGTGGCCTTGAATACCTGCATGTCCTCGACCCGAACACTGACCAGGTCACTAATGTCGAAAAACCGCCTGTAGTTCATGCACTCCCTGGCGGTTCGCCAAAAACCAAGCCGGTAGGCCTGCTGGGCCAAGAGTTGGTCCAGGAGATCAAAGCTGTGGGGAGAGCCCCTCTCGCCGTTGAAAATCCTCACATTTTCATCGAGAAAGGTTTTGATCTCGGGATACGTCAGGTACAGGTGCCAAAGCCGGTGCTTGATACGCTCCCGCTCCCGCTCCGTCTCCCCCGTCACGCGATCGCCCACGGTGCCCACCGGCAGCCGCTGGATCGCGTCGAGGAGATCAACCAGCGCGCGAAAGGCCAAGTGGGCCATCCCGAGCGTCTCCTCCATGGTGTGCATGCGGTGCGCGAGAATAGACCGATAGGACTTGAGCTGAATCGGCAATTTCACGTTGTAGTAGCGAACATGAAACCCGCCCTCGTCGAGCCCCAAGACCAGCTCCTGCTTTTCCAAGACCTGGCCGTACGGGCCGCCGAGGAGGGGGAGGAGGACTTTATCCGCGAGTGGCCCGCTGTCTGGGTGCCAGTCAATGTCAAAGTAGCTCGCGTACCGGGAACTCGGGCCGTTCTCCAGCACATCCGTCCACCACGGGTTTTCAGGACTGGCAGCCATATGATTGGGCTCGATGTCCAGGAGAAGCCCCATCCCGTGACGCCTGAGCTCTTCCGACAGCAGATCGAATTCTTCCCGTGTGCCCAGCTCGGGGTTGAGGCGGGTCGGGTCCGTCACATCATACCCATGCGTGCTCCCCCGACGGACCTGGAAAATCGGAGAGGCATAGAGATCCGTGATGCCAAGCATCAGAAGATACGGCACGAGCCGCCGGGCGTCCGCAAAGCCAAAGTCCTGGTTGAACTGCAGCCGATACGTGGCGCCCGGAACCCGAAATGTGACCTTTCCACTGTCTCCCTGCACACCCATCCCTCAGTCGCCGACAAGGCGCAGCAACGCCACGGATCGCCCCTGCAGGTCGTACGGCTGACCCCCACGCATCAGACGGTATCGTCGCCTTCCTACCGCATCCCGGGTGTCCAGGACCAGTTCCCACCGCAGTTTGGACCGCTGGATGGGAAGGACGAATACGATAGGTTCATGGTAGGCGTTGAGGAGGATCAGCAAGGTGTCATCGACGATGCGATTTCCCCGGGCATCAACCTCCTCGATGGCGTCCCCGGCAAGCCGGAGCCCCAAGCAACGGGTGTGGGAATTTTCCCAGTCCTCGTCGCCCATTTCCTTGCCATCGGGGCGGAACCAAGTCAGATCTTTGACCTCGGAGCCGCGGATCCTCCGCCCCTGGAAAAAGTTCCGACGCCGCAGGACCGGGTGCCGATGGTACAGCCGGATCAGGAGCCGAGTGAACTCGAGCAGCTCAAGCCGGGCTCGGTCTGGGCTCCAGTTTATCCAAGACGTCTCGTTGTCCTGACAATAGGCGTTGTTGTTCCCCTGCTGCGTACGCCCCATCTCGTCGCCAGCCAGGAGCATCGGAACACCCTGGGAAAGGAAGAGGGTTGCCAGCATGTTTCGTTTCTGCCGCTCTCGGAGGGCGAGGATCGCCGGATCATCTGTGGGCCCCTCCACGCCACAATTCCAGCTCAGGTTTTCGTCGGTGCCATCCCGGTTTCCCTCTCCGTTCGCCTCGTTATGTTTCCCGTTATAGCTCACCAGGTCGTGGAGGGTAAATCCATCATGGGCCGTCACAAAGTTGATGCTGGCATACGGCCGGCGGCCCCCATGATCGTAGAGATCGCTGCTTCCGGTCAGGCGGTAGGCCAGCTCACCGACCTGCCCCAGATCGCCCCTCCAGAAGCGTCTTACGTTATCGCGATATTTTCCATTCCATTCGGCCCACAGGACGGGAAAGTTGCCCACTTGGTAGCCCCCCTCGCCGAGGTCCCACGGCTCGGCGATCAGCTTCACCTGCGAGAGGATGGGGTCCTGGTGGATGATGTCGAAGAACGCTGCCAACCGGTCCACCTCATGCAGTTCTCGCGCGAGGGCTGCGGCGAGATCGAAGCGAAACCCGTCCACGTGCATCTCCAGCACCCAGTACCGAAGGCTGTCCATAATCAGCTGGAGTACCCGTGGGTGGGTCATGTCCAAGGTATTCCCGCAACCGGTGTAGTCCATGTAGTAGCGGCGGGTGTCCCCCGCCAGGCGATAATAGGCTGCATTATCAATGCCGCGAAAGCAGAGGGTTGGTCCGAGATGGTTCCCCTCCCCCGTATGGTTGTACACTACATCGAGGATGACCTCGATCCCCTCGCGGTGAAGCGTCTTGACCATGGTTTTAAACTCTGCCACCTGCTGGCCCAGAACCCCCGTGCTGGCATACCGCGCGCCGGGGGAGAAGAATCCGATCGAGTTATAGCCCCAGTAGTTGGTAAGCCCCCGGTCCACAAGTTGTCGATCCGCCACGAACTGGTGCACCGGCAGCAGCTCCACCGCGGTGATCCCCAGCGACCGGAGATAGTCGAGGACCGGGGGGCAGGTGAGGCCAGCGTACGTCCCCTGCAGTTCCTTTGGGACGTTCGGGTGTTGGGCCGTAAACCCTTTTACATGCACTTCGTAGATGATTGTCTTGTGCCAGGGGATCCGCGGTGGCCGGTCCTCGCCCCAGGAGAAGGCCGGGTCGACCACCACGCACTTGGGAATGTCGGCGGCACTGTCTCGATTATCCCGAGAGCGATCCTCGGCCGGATCCCCGACACGGTATCCGAACAAAGCATCGCTCCAGTGGACGGTGCCGGCGATGGCTTTGGCATAGGGATCGATGAGGAGCTTAGCGGGATTGAATCGGTGGCCGGCCTCCGGCTCGTAGGGGCCATGCACCCGATACCCGTAGAGCTGCCCCGGGCGCGCCTCAGGAAGATAAACGTGCCAGACCTGATCGGTTTGCTCCTGCATCGGGATGCGGGCGATTTCCTGACCGCCGTCCGGCCTCCCGAACAGGCTCAGTTCCACCCCGGTGGCGTTCTCGGAAAAGAGGGTGAAGTTGACCCCGGCTCCGTCCCAGGTTGCCCCCAGCGGATAGGGATGTCCCGGCCACACCTTCATGACGGCCTCCTACCGATGCGACCCTTACCCTGCCCGTCCACCCTGGAAAAGGACAGGGAAAATCGAAGCGGATCTAAGTCTCCGCCGTCCGGCCGAAAGCGACAACGGCTTTCGGGTCAAGGATGAGGGTAACCTCTCCTTGCGAGTCAAGCTGCTCTGGTACCGTAGACCGACTCCCCTGCCACCGCTCGTCCGCCGCATCCAGCATTTTAGTCCACCGTCCCGGGGGGACCTGCAGGACGACCAAGGTGGAGGCATCGCCGAAGTGAAAAACGGTCAACGCCTCGTCGTCACCGTTCCACCGACGCACGGACAACACCTTTGCGCGCTCGTCGACGGTGATCTCCATCCGCTCCGTACTTAAAAAGCTCAGGGCGAGATACGTCTTCCGAAGCCGGATCAGCTCTTTGTAATACTCGAACAGTCCGCGGTGTCGCCCGTCGTCGCGCAGCTTATGATCGAGTTTTGCCCTGAAGAACACCGCCTCATCTTGCGGGTCCGGTGGTTCGCCCTGCCAGGTAAAGGCCGCGAATTCCTCCCGCCGTCCGCGTCGAACAGCATCAAGCAATTCCGGATCCGAGTGGCTGACGAAGTACTGGAAAGGCGCCGTCTCGCCGTACTCCTCCCCCATGAACAGCAGGGGGATAAAGGGCGAGAGGATGACCACACCAGCGGCGAGCTTGAGTGTGTCAAAAGAGACGAGTTGACTCAGCCGCTCACCCAACATCCGATTCCCCACCTGATCGTGATTCTGCGCGCAGACCACGAATTTTTGCGCGGGGAAGGATTTGGAGGAATTCCCGTGCCGACGCCTGCGGTAGATTGAATACTGGCCCGAGTAGACGTAGCCTTCGGCAAAAGCCTTGGCCAGGTGCGCCAACGTCCCGAAGTCTCGGTAATACCCGGCGTGTTCGCCCGTCAGGAGCGTGTGGAGAGCGTGGTGGAAGTCGTCGTTCCACTGGGCATCGAGACCATACCCGCCGAGCTCCCGTGACCGGATCAGCTTCGTGTCATTGAGATCGCTCTCCGCGATAAGGTATACGTGCCGACCGATCCGCTCGCCGAGCTCCTGAACCCGCACCGCCAATTCCTCCAGAAAGGGGCGAGCCGAGAAGTCCATAATGGCATGGAGCGCATCGAGTCGGAGGGCATCGATATGAAATTCCGTAATCCAGTACAGGGCATTTTCGATAAAGAATCGCCGCACCTCATCACTCCAGGGCCCATCGAAGTTGATGGCCGCCCCCCACGGGGTGCGATACCGCTCGGTAAAGTAGGGCCCGAAGTCCCACAGGGTATTTCCCTCCGGGCCCAGGTGGTTGTAGACCACGTCCAGGACTACGGCCAGCCCCCGCTGGTGACAGGCGCTGACCAAGCGGCGTAGACCGTCCGGGCCACCATACGAGTCCTGTACGGCAAACGGAAAAACTCCGTCGTACCCCCAGTTCCGATTCCCCGGAAACTGAGCGACCGGCATTAGCTCAATGGCGGTCATGCCCACATCCTCGAGCGCATCGAGGTGCGGGATGATGGCGTCAAATGTCCCTTCGGGCGTGAAGGTGCCGACGTGCAGCTCGTAGATAATGTAGTCTTCGAGCCGCAGCCCGAACCACTCCCGGTCCTCCCAGGGAAAATGGGGATCAACGACCCGAGAGGGACCGTGGACCCCCTGCGGTTGGAACCGCGACGCGGGGTCGGGTCGCTCCATCTTTTCGCCAAGGCGGTAGAGGTAGAGGCTCCCGGGCTCGACCCCTTCGAGAACGGCTTGATGATATCCGTAACCCTCCTGGTCTAAGGGGACGATCCGCTCCCGGGGCGCCACGAGATGGACCCTGACCGTATCGGCCCACGGCGCCCAGACACGGAATTGGCACCGGCCCTCCCGGCAGCAGAGAGCACCCAGGCTCAGGGCGTTTTTCTGGCTCATCGGCCGCGCCCCTCGTGTTTCAGGAAAACGGCAGCGAGGGGGGGGAGGGTCACGGTAAGGGAGTACGGGCGACCGTGCACGGGAGTTGGCACCGCTTCAATGCCCCCCAGGTTGCCCCGACCACTCCCCCCGTACGCTGTGGCATCGCTATTCAGCATCTCCCGCCAGAACCCGCCCTCCGGGGCACCCACGCGGTAATTACGCCGGGGCACGGGGGTGAAATTACAGACAACGAGCACGACAGCATCCGCGGATTTCCCCTTCCGGATCCAGCTGATGACGCTGGAGGCCGCGTCGTTACAGTCGATCCACTCGAATCCCGCCGGATGGCAGTCCAGCTCGTGAAGCGCCGGCTCGCTCCGGTAGAGGCGGTTCAGGTCTGCCACCAATCGCTGCAGGCCGGCATGCGGGGCCTCGCTCAAACGGTCCCACTCGATGCTGCCGTCGTGGGCCCACTCCCGCCGCTGGCCCAACTCTCCGCCCATGAAGAGGAGCTTCTTGGCCGGCTGGGCATACATGTATCCGAACAGCACCCGCATGTTGGCAAACTTCTGCCAGTCGTCCCCGGGCATCTTGGCCAAGAGCGAGCCCTTGCCGTGGACCACCTCATCATGGGACAGGGGGAGGATAAAGTTTTCGTGAAAGGCGTACAGCATCCGAAAGGTCAGCGTGTTGTGATGGTAGGTTCTGTAGATGGGATCCCGCGACATGTACTGGAGCGTGTCATGCATCCACCCCATATCCCACTTCAGGCCGAAGCCGAGCCCCCCCACGTAGGTCGGCCGGGATACCATCGGCCACGCCGTGGACTCTTCGGCAACCGTCTGGACGTCGGGGTGGCTCTGGTAGACCTCTTCATTAAGTCGGCGCAGAAAGGCAATGGCATCGAGGTTCTCCCGCCCGCCGTACTGGTTGGGAATCCACTCCCCTTCTTTCCGGGAGTAATCAAGATAGAGCATGGAGGCCACCGCATCCACGCGCAGGCCGTCGGCGTGGTACCGGTCCAGCCAGAAGAGCGCGCTACTGATCAAGAAGCTGCGCACTTCACTCCGGCCGTAGTTAAAGACAAACGTGTTCCAGTCGGGGTGAATGCCCTGCCTGGGATCGGCATGTTCGTACAGGTGCGTGCCGTCGAAATAGCCGAGGCCGTGCTCGTCGGTTGGAAAGTGCGAGGGCACCCAATCCAGGATCACCCCAATGCCGTGCCGGTGCAGGTAATCGATCAGATACATGAGGTCCTGGGGGGTGCCGTAGTTGCCGGAGGGCGCGAAGTACCCGGTGGTCTGATACCCCCACGAGGCGAAGAAGGGGTGGTCCATGATCGGAAGGAACTCAACATGGGTAAAGCCCATTTGCTGGACGTACTCCGCCAGGGCGGGAGCCAGCTCGCGGTAGCTCAGGGAGCGGTACCCTTCCGTGGGCACCCGCCTCCAAGAGCCCAGGTGCACCTCGTAGATGGCGAGGGGGGCGTCGAGGGCGTTACCGCGGCGTCGCGTCTCCATCCAATCCCGGTCGTCCCAAGGATATTCGAGATCCCACACAATCGAGGCCGTCTTCGGCGGGATCTCGTTGAACACCGCAAAGGGATCGGCCTTCTCCACCCGGTAGCCGTTAAACCGGGAACAGATGTAATACTTGTAAAGCGCTCCCGTGCCGACTCCCGGAATAAACCCCTCCCAGATCCCCGACTGCCCGCGGGGATGCAAGGGATGGCTCGCCCTGTCCCACGTATTGAAGGTTCCCGTCACGAATACCCGCTCGGCACCGGGGGCCCAGACGGCGAAGGACGTGCCGTCCGTCCCATCCACCGTCATCGGGTGGGCCCCGAACTTCTCATACAGGCGGAAATGGCTCCCCTCGTTGAAGAGGTAGAGATCATCATCCGTCAACAGGGTCGCCTCGGGGGGGACCCTCGGTGCCCTCGCCCTCGACCGGGATTTCCGGGTCGACTCCTCTCTCGCCTTCTTGCCCCTCATCGAGCGCTCCTCCCCTGCCTCCGCAGGCCCTCGATATCCCGAAGCGTATCCAGCACGGTGGACATTGTACACAAGGCTTCCAGGCTGTGCCGCGCCTTCCGCTGCCAATTGGGGCACTCCTCGCGGGTGGCGGGGACATTCTGGGGTTGGGTCTCGAGCCACAGGTCTTCCAGGTTGACGAGCACAACGCGCGCCGGACCCGCACCCAAGAAGCGCAGGCACGCCTTCAGCGCGGCGTGTCCGTTCGCCGGATCTGCCTTGAGCCAGCCCTGACCTTCGAGGAAGCCCGCCAGGGCACGCTTCAGGGTCTGCCGATGTTTCCGCTCGAGTGCTGCGCCCCTCCGGTCGACGAGGCCCCGACGCCGTCGGTCTGCAATGTCCAGACCCCGCCAATACGCGGCGAAGGGGGGCATGTCGTGCGTGTTCAGGCTCGCCACCGCCTCGCGCGGTGCCCCCCGAAATACCCGGCGGGTGTCAGTTGCCAGTTCGTACTGCAGCACGTGCATCCGGTGTAGGTTATGTCGGGCCATGGTCGAATGCACATACGCCGGAACGGTACCGAGGTTCTCCCCGACGATCGATGCCTTATATCGGTGGGACTCGAGGCTGACAATGGCATACAGCTCCTCGGCAGGATAACGCACATAGACCCCCTCCCGCGACTCGAGCCCCTTGGGGATCCAGAAGAGTCGGTGAAGCCCCATCACGTGGTCGATGCGAAGGAGGCCGGCGTGCGCGAGCTGATGGCGGAGGGTGGCGATGACGTACCGGTAGCCCTGCGCCCTGATCGCTCCAGGATGCAAGGGTGGGAAGCCCCAATCTTGCCCTGCGGTAAACACCGCATCCGGAGGCGCACCGCCTGAGACATCCAGGGCAAAGGCCTCGCGCTCGCGCCAGACGTCATAGCTATGGGGGTGCACCCCCAGGGGGAGATCAAGGTATACATCCACGTCCACACCCTTCGTCTTCTCTGCAAGGGCGTGGATCTGCCCATGCGCCACCCACTGGACATACAGGTGGTAGTGCCTGGCCGTCTCATCATAGTCCCCCTCGCGGAGGACGCCGTCGCGAAGTGGTGGAGGCCATGAGGGCCAGGGAGTACCCTGCCGCTCACCCGTGGCCCGGAAGCGGGCGTAATCGGCGACCTGGGGATGGTCCTCGACGAAGCGCTGAAAGGCAGCATGCCGCTCCGTCCTTTCGGCAACAAAGCCACGGACCAGCTCCTCAAGCACTGTTCGCTTGAGAGCCATCTGCCGCCGGTAGTCGATCAACGAAGAGGACCGCAGCGCATCAAGCTCCCGCTGAACTTCCTCTGATGCAAGGAGGGCCTGGGCGGTGGGACACCGCTTGAGTTCCGGGATCCGCGTCACGTCCAGGTACAACTCGTTCCAGAAGAGGCGGCTCGCCGGGGCATAGGGGCTCGGGTCACACGGCTCATCCAAAAAAGCCGCCAAAAGGGGCAGCGTCGCCACAACGCTCCCCCCGAGGCCCGCAACCCACTCGACCAAGGCCGCCAGATCAGTGAAGTCGCCACCGCCCCAGCTGTGCGCGGAATGGAGGGCGTAGAGCGGGAGAAAGACTCCCCAGGTCTTTCTCGCGCAGTCTTCGGAAGGGGAGTACGCCCGCATGGGAGCAGAAGTAATCATGGTCTCGAAAGGCCCCCCACGCGTTTCGAGCCTCAGGCGATGGTACCCCCAGGGCAACGGGCCGGGGAGGGGAAGCCTCGTGGCCAGGTAGCGCTCACCTTCTATGTCGACGGCCTGGCGCAGAGACAGCGAAGCGAGGTCCACCGTCCAGGTCTGGATTTCTCCCGACTCGGGTGTCAGATGGCAGGCCACAGAGCCGCTGGAGTGCCCCACCGGCAGGCGGAGCTCGAATGCGGTTGGTCCACCGTCCCACGCCACCACGACCGGCTCCACCCCCTGCCTCCACAGGGCCTGCCGGCGCTCCCGAAGTGCCGCGGGGACGTCACGGGTCGAATCGACGGGCGCGCCGAGCGCCCGCAGGGTCAGGAGAAGGGCATCGGGTGAGGCCGACTTTCGCCGATGAAAGACATCGACGTACGTGGCCTGGACACCGTACAGGCGGGCCAGTTGCCGGAGCGAAGCGATGGACGCCCCCGCCCCCCGGGTCATCCGGCGGCCTCCAGCAGCTGCAGGATGCCCTGGAGCGGGATCTTGACCCAGTCGGGCCGACTGTTGAGCTCGTACCCCAGCTCGTAGACGGCCTTCTCCAGGAGGAGCACGTCCAAGAGCACCTGGAGTTCCTGCCGACTCTGAGGCACCAGGGGCGTCTCGCCGGCAATGTCGAGGTAGGCCCTGAAGAACGTCGCGGAGACCCCGAGGTACCAGAAGCGCGCCCACGCCTCCAGGGTGGCGACGGCCTCAGGGTGGGATTGCACTACACCCCTCGCCGCATGCTCGAACAGAGAAGCGTAGGCGGCGTAGTGGAAAGAGCGGAGCATACCGGCCACATCCCTGAGCGCCGAGCGCTTGAGCCTCCGCTCGCTCAGGGGCCGGGCCGGCTCCCCCTCGAAATCGATGATGACGAAGTCCTTGCCCGTGTACAGCACCTGTCCAAGATGATAGTCGCCGTGGCAGCGGATCCGCATGGCCGTAATCCGCCGGTCGCGGATCCGTCGGAACCGCTTCCGAATGTCTCCCTCAAGGTCCAGAACCCTCCTGGCCGGCTCCTCTTCAGCCTTCGGAATATCCTTCAGGCGCCGGCGCAGGAGCTGGAAAGCCCGATCCGTTAGGCCAAGCATGCCATGATAGAGCGCCTGCCGGTAAAAGTCCGACAGGGGTTCGGGGGCGAAATCTGGACTGTCCGCGTCATGCGTCAACGCCACGTGGAGTTCTGCCGTGCGCCGGCCCAGGAGTTCAGCCGACGCGAGGTAGGGACCGACGGTCTCCTGAACTAGCGCGGGGAGGTCCTGCTCACTCAGGGCCAGAAGCGGCTCGCCCGGAATGGGCGGGGCCTGCCACTCGGGGTGTGCCAGCGCTCGCTCGAAATACCGACCCAGGGCGTCCAACGTATACGTCCAGGCATCGCCTTGATTCGGGACGAAACCTTGAAGGATGCCCACGGTGATTGGCTGGGCTCGGGCCCGCCGGTACTCCAGGGCCCCCGCGACGGGGGGAATGTGGGCAAAAGAAGTCCGCTCCGTGAGAAATCGTCCGATCTCCAGGTCGGGATTTATCCCCTGCTCGAGGCGCCGAAAAATCTTCAAGACCAATCGGTCTCCGTATACCGCCGACGTGTTGCTCTGCTCCGCCTTGATGATTGCGGGATCGAGGCGGTCTTCTGCCGGGCCCCGAACCTTCCGAAACGCCCGCGTGGGTGAGGCCAGAACCTCACCCCACCTCCCCTTCAGGTGGCGGCGCCGACCCACAGCCTCAAGAAGACCCATACAGAAGCCTGTATCCCACATTGCATCATAGAGCACTCCTTCCTCACTCCTGCCCTCTCCCGTCAACCGAAGGCGGGCGACGATCGCGTGACTGCCGGGCCTTTGCGCTGCCCCTTTTTCAGAGGCATAGGTGAGCGGAAGCATATAGAGCTCCGGCTCACCCTCGGTGTACCGGGCCTCAACCATGCCAAGCACAGCGCCGGACGGCCCGGACGACACGGAAATGGTGTCGAGGATCTTTGCCGCCTTTATCTGGCGTGCCTTCCCTCCGAACCAGCGACTCTCGTTCAGATACGCGGGCAGGATCTCTTCCAGGGCGATCTTGACCTCGCCCCGGAAGATGGCATCCCAGGAACCCCTCACCGTGAGGGTGGGGAGTCTGGCTTCTCCGGCATCGATGGGCGCGGGTGCCTCGATGCGCTGCCGCTCCAGCGCAAACCAATAAAAGGTGTGGGGCCCCAGGGTGAAGAAGTACGGATGCTCCCCGATCGGGGGAAACGCGGTTCGACCGAACATCTCGACGGGCACCATCGCTTTAAACTCCGAAAGGTTCAACTCAACACAATGGACGAAACGCGAGAGGTTGGCCAGCACCAGGATGCACTCATCCTGGTAGCGCCGGAGAAAGGCCAGCACCTTGCGATTCTCCGGATGGAGAAACTCCAGGCTGCCTTGCCCGAACGCCTTGAAGCGCTTCCTGAGGGCAATCAGGCGCTTCATCCACCACAATCGTGAATGAGGATTGTTCTGCTGGGCCTCGACGTTGACGGCTTCATAATGATACTCGGGATCAATTATGACAGGGAGATAGAGCCGCTGGGGATTCGCCCGGGAAAAACCGGCGTTCCGGTCGGCGCTCCACTGCATCGGCGTGCGGACGCCGCTGCGGTCGCCCAGATAAATGTTGTCCCCCATCCCGATCTCGTCCCCGTAGTAGATCACCGGGGTTCCCGGCAAGGAAAAGAGCAGGCCGTTCATGAGTTCGATCCGTCTGTGGTGATTGCCGAGCAGGGGCGCCAGCCGCCGACGGATGCCCAGATTGATCCGCGCTTGCGGGTCTTGGGCATAGACCCGGTACATGTAATCCCGGTCTTCATCGGTCACCATCTCGAGCGTAAGCTCATCGTGGTTCCGCAGGAAGAGCGCCCACTGGCAACCCTCGGGGATCGACGGGGTTTCCTGGAGGACCTCGATGATGGGGAAGCGATCTTCGGTGCGGACCGCCATGAACAGGCGCGGCATCACGGGGAAATGATACGCCATGTGACACTCATCCCCCTCGCCGAAGTAGGCCGCGGCGTCCTCCGGCCACTGGTTTGCCTCCGCCAGGAGCATGCGGTCCCTGTATTTCCCGTCGACGTACTGCCGAAGCTTCTTCAGGAAGACGTGCGTTTCTGGAAGATTCTCGCAGTTGGTCCCCTCGCGTTCGTAGAGGTATGGCACGGCATCCAGCCGCAATCCGTCCACCCCCATCCCCATCCAGAAATCCACCGCCTGGAGCATTGCCCGTCGCACCGAAGGGCTGTCGTAGTTCAGGTCCGGTTGGTGCGCGTAAAATCGGTGCCAGTAGTAGGCCTGGGCCACAGGATCCCAGGCCCAGTTGGAGGACTCGTAATCCTTGAAGATGATCCGGGCATCGCGGTACCTGTCACGGGTGTTGCTCCAGACGTAGAAGTTGCGCCATCGGCCCCCGGGATCCGCCCGGCGGGCGCGCTGGAACCACGGATGCTGGTCGGAGGTGTGATTCAGGACCAGCTCGGTGATGACCCGCAGGCCCCGCCGGTGGGCTTCGCGCAGGAAGACGTGAAAGTCGTGCACGGTTCCGTACGCGGCGTGCACGTTCGTGTAGTCGGCGATGTCATACCCGTCGTCCTTTAGCGGTGACGGGTAGAATGGGAGGAGCCAAATCGCCGTGACCCCCAAGTCGTGGAGGTAGTCCAGCTTCTCGGTCAGCCCCCGAAAGTCCCCCACCCCGTCGCCGTCACTGTCGAAGAACGCCCGGACGTGGAGTTCGTAGATAACAGCGTGCTTGTACCAGAGGGGATCCCCCGCCGTCATGAAGGCATCTCTCCCTTCCCGCACCGGCCGTTTCCGTCATGCGACCGCGGTGGCATCGAATCCCCTCCGCGTGACCCTTCGGCACCGCAGCGGGCCGGGTGGCACCACGGTCCCGATCCCATCCAACCATGCGCAGCAGCACGGCGTCCCCAGTTCCCCGAGTCTCACCGCGGCCTCCACCCCCAATACCGCATGAACGCGCGGTTGCCCGAATTGGGTGAGCACAAGCGGCCCCCATTATGACGACGGCGAGCATGCCTGCCCGCCGCCCCGCCGAACTCCCCCCACGCCTTTTTGATACCACCCGCTTACGGCCCGTAGACCCCATGCCATCGGTACCGGGCCTCCGGCCACCCCTTCCGGGTGAGGGCCGGCTGGCGCTGCTCCACGAGGAAATTAATATGCCTGTCATGCTCGGCCTGGATGACCCTCATCCCCTTGGGACGACGATTCAACACGCCCCGAGCCTGATGCAGAAACATGAGGAGTTCGCGCCGTTTCTCAAGAAATTGGAACTGCACCTCCTCTTCCCCTCCTGCCACCCTGCGTCCCCCCCAGAATCCGGACCTCCACACGCGCCGGTTTACTTCGATGCGCCCCCAGGGGGCGACCCTTGCTCCAGCTCCTTTGCCAAACTGGTGATTCGTTCCTGGATCTTCACGTCCAGCCGCTCCAGGCCTTTCTTGATCTCGTCCAGCTTGGCGCCGATGGCCTCGCGGACGGCAGGAGTTGTGCCGCCCATTGCGGTGAGGGCCCCCTTGGCCGCCTCGATCTTTTGCATGGCCCTGCCAAAATTCCGCTGTCCAACTTCAGCTGATGCTTGCGTCAGAGAGTCGATCACCTCATCGAGACCCGCCTTCAGTTTCGCGCGCGCCAGGGCGCGTTCGAGCTGAGATTTCTGCGCTTCCAGGACTTGCTTCTCCAGGGAGCTGATTTGCGCCGTCATTTTCTCCTTCTGCGCTGCCACGCGCTGTTGCAACTCTTGCACCTTTTGCTCCCTGAAAAAGTATCCCGTCCCGAATCCCGCAACCACCGCAACGATCACGACCACGACGGCGATGGCAACGAAGCGCAAGGTCTTTCCCAGACCCGCTCGTCCTTCACGTTCTTCATTGGTCATCTTTCCACCTCCGGCGTGAAGGGCTATCGGCCTCGTCCCGGACCAGGCCGATCAGCCGGTCTCCCTTTCTGCTCTTTCTCCTTCTCCTCCGGAATCGGGGGCGGCGGGGATTGCTTGGGGCCCCTCACGGCCCGCTCCAGCCGGTCCAACGCGTCGGCGGTCTTCAGCCGAAGCGCCTCCGTGGCAGAACCCACGGACTTTACCTGACCCCGCAGATCCTGAATGCCCCCGGCTTGCATGTACGCGAGAATCGCAATCACGAGCGCCACGATGGCGATGATCAGGGCCACGATCTCCATGGCAAACCCTCCCTGTTTCGGTGCAGATTTACTGGATCATCAGGTCGATATTCGAATTATAGTCGATGAAGACCGAATTGTCATTGGCAGTTCTCTCACAGAACCGGAAACCCACGTCCAGGATTCTGTTCCAATCAGATGTTTGAAAACCCCTCAGCGGAAGGAAAGCGGCAGGCGAGAGATGAAAGGCCGGCGGTTGAAGCGGACCTGCACTGGTGGGCGAAACAGGGTTCGAACCTGTGACCCCCTGCTTGTAAGGCAGGTGCTCTCCCACTGAGCTATTCGCCCCCACTCCCCCTCGAATGCCATACGGGATCACCAGCCTCCCAATATAGCCCCGCCCCACCCCCTGTCAAGGTGAAACGCGCCCCGGAGAGGCTCGCCTACCCTTGCTCTTTCACCACGACATGCACACCACAGATCCCGGGTCGGGACCCGGGGCAACACGAGACGGGTGGAGACGACGGAAGTGCACCGGATGAGGGGGCGAGGACACACAGGGCCCCCGGGCATTCGCCCGACGGACGGAGAAACGCGACGGGCCCAGATCCCGCGGGAGAATCCGTGAAGCGATGAGAATCCAGGGCCGGGGACCGCTACGGGGCGGACCGATGGGACCAGGGGGGCTTCGGCTCTTCCCGGGAAAGGACGACGATCCCGCTTTCCGTCACGAAAAACCGCTCCCGATCCTTCTCCAGGTCGTAGCCGATCGCGGTTCCTAGCGGGACAGAGACGTTCTTGTCGATGATCGCCCGCCGGATCCGGCAGCCTCGTCCGATCTCGACCCGGCTCATGATGACCGCATCCTCGATGAGGCAATAGCTGTGAATCCGGACGTTCGGGCCGATCACCGAGCCGCGCACCACGCTTCCGCTGATGATGGTCCCCTCGGCCACAATCGAGTTCAGGGCGGACCCCCGGCGTCCCTCTTCATCGAAGACAAATTTCGCGGGGGGGTTGCCGTACCCCACCGTCCGGATGGGCCAGCTTTGGTTGTACAGGTTAAACGACGGATCGACCGCCCGGAGGTCCATGCTCGCCTCGTAGTAGGCGTCGAGCGTCCCGACATCCCGCCAGTAACTCGGCTCCTCCCCTTTCAGGGGGGTGGGGACGCGGTTCCTCCTGAAGTCGTACGCGTAGACCTGCCGCCCCTCCTTCACCAGGGTGGGGAGGATGTCGCGGCCAAAATCGTGGCTCCCCACCGGTTGCCGTGCGTCCTCCTCCAGCATCCGAACGAGCAGTTCCGTCTGGAACAGGTAGTTGCCCATGGAGGCCAGGGCGTACCCCGGCTCTCCCGGGATCGGCTTCGGTCGGGGGGGCTTTTCCTCGAAGCCGACGACCCGCCACCCGGGGTCCACCTCGAGCACCCCGAAGCTCGAAGCCTCTGCGAGCTTCACCGGGACTACCGCCACCGTGGCCTCCGCCCTGCTCGCCCGGTGGGACTCCACCATCTGACGGATGTTCATCTTATAGATATGGTCGGCCCCGAAGACGGCGACGCACCCGGGATCGGCCCGCTGGATCAGGTGGAGGTTCTGGTAAATGGCATCGGCCGTTCCACGGTACCAGTCAGCTCCCGTCTGCATCTGGGCCGGAACCGGGATCACAAAGTGATCCTGGAGGACGCTGGAGAACCGCCAGCCTTCCCGAAGATGCTCCATGAGCGATTGGGCCTTGAACTGGGTGAGCACATAGATGGAGTAAACGCCGGAGTTGATGAAGTTCGACAGCACGAAGTCAATGATCCGGTACTTCCCGCCGAACGGGACGGCCGGCTTTGCTCGGTCCTTTGTGAGGGGATAGATACGCTCCCCTCGCCCACCGGCCAGGACCATCCCCAGGACTTCCATCAGCCGCCCTCCTCTTCACAGACCATATGCCGAGCGCCCACCCCAGTCAAGGCGGAAGCGCAAGCACTTCCGGGGCACGGATGTTCCCAGGCCTTCGTGCATCGGCCCCCTCCGAAGCAGGACTCCTCCCTAGTAACATCAAGGTTGACAATCTGAGACGATGAGCCCTATATTTAAAATGACCGGTCGGTCGGTCATTTGAATCTGGAGACGCTAAGTGGCTATTATCGTTGACAAGGAGAGAAAGCGGGGAGAGATCCTCCAGGCGGCAATGCGGGTCTTTGCCCGTGACGGGTACCACCGGGCGAAAATGGAAGCCGTGGCGGAGGAGGCCGGCATCGGCAAGGGGACGGTGTACGAATACTTCAAGAGCAAGACCGACCTGTTCCTGGCCTTACACGATCACATGCTCTCCGAGCTGAAGGACTTCTACATGCAAAGGCTCGAGGGGATCCGGCAACCGACCGCCATGCTCGAGCGATTCATCGCGATCGCCTTTGAAACGTTCCGCCTGTGGGAGCCGTTCTTTCTGGTGTTTTTCGACTTCTGGGCCGAGGGGGGGCGCGGGGAGCAACAGATGCTCCTCCAGACGCGCCTGCGGCAGGCCTACACGGTCGCCCGGGGGGACGTCGGCGCCATCATCGCCGCCGGCGTCCAGGACGGGTCCTTCCGCTGCGACAACCCTCGGCTGGTCGCCGCCGGCATCCTGGCTACCCTCGACGGATTGGTCCTGCAATGGCTCTGCGACCGCCACGCCTTCGACCTGGAAGCCATGCGCGAGACGCTCACCCGGATGGTCCTACGGAGCCTGCAGCCATGAATCGCCGCTCGTCCCTCCTGTTGATCCTGGCGATGGTCCTCGTCACCTCCGTGAGCGTCTATCTTATTCGGGGCGATGACCAGCCGCCCCAGCAGAAACCAGCCCCGGTCCCCGTGCCGGTGGAGGTCGCCCGGATCACCCCACGCGCGTTCACGCATCGGCTGGAGGCCCTGGGGACCGTGCAGGCCCGTCGCGAGGCTGCGGTGAGTGTCAAGGTCTCGGGCCCCGTGACGGCGATTCCCCCCGAGATCGAGCTCGGCGCTCCCGTGGAGTACGGGGCCTTACTGGCCCAGATCAACCCTACCCCCTTTCGCATTGACGTGCGCCACAGAGAGGCGCTGGTGGCCCGGGCCCGGGCCCAGCTCCGCACCCGGCAGACAGAGATCGAACGACAAAAGGCCCTGATCGGCATCAACCGGGACAAACTGCGGCTGGCCCAGACGGAATACCACCGATTGAAGGCCCTGTTCGAGGAAGGGGGGATCGCCTGGCAAGAGTTGAAACGAGTCGAGCTGGCCCTCCGGCAGGTCCAGGAGGAGGTGGAACGGGCCGAGAGCGGCCTCCGCGAGGCGTCGGCGCAGCGCGGGGTGGCGAAAGCAGACCTGGCCTCGGCCCAGGCAGAGCTCGCGCGCGCGCGGGACGCACTGGCGGACACGCAGGTGCGTGCCCCGTTTGCAGGGGTCATATCCGAAAAACCGGTCACCCTGGGGGAACACGTCGCCCCGGGGACCGTCCTGTTCCGTCTGGCAGACCTGAAGGTTGTCAAGATTCTGATACGGATCCCTGCGGACGACGTCGGCTTCCTCCATCCCGGCGCCAAAGCCGAGGTCACCTTGACCGGGTTCCCCGAACCGCTGGAAGGCCGGGTCGAACACATCGGCCCCCGGGCGGACGCGAAGACCCGGACGTTTCCGGTAGAGGTCCTCGTTGAGAACCGGGGCCCCCGGAAGCTCCTCCCCGGCATGTTCGCCCGCGCCAGCATCCCCGTGCGCACGTACCCCCGGGCGATCCTCATCCCACGCCCGAGCGTCCTGACCGAGGACGGCGGGCCGATCGTGTTCGTTGCAGACCCCGAGCGGAAGACCGCGCACCGCCGTCCGGTCACCATCGCCCGCACCTTCGGATCCCGCCACCTGATCACCGGGGGACTCGAGTCCGGCGATCTCCTGGTGGTCACCGGGCATCGCCTCCTTCAGGAGGGGGCGCCCATCCGGGTGGTAGAGACGCGGGAGCTTACACCGTGAGAAGACTGGCTGCGTTCTCCGTCCAGAACCCGGTCCTGGTGAACCTGCTCACCCTGTTCGTTTTGGGGACGGGACTGGTCACCTACTTTCGAATGCATCGGGAGCTGTTCCCTGAATTCTCCCGCCAAGCGATCCGGGTCACGACCACATATCTGGGGGCCTCTTCCGAGGAGGTGGAAAAGCTCATCACCGCCAAGATCGAGGATGAGGTCGCCGACATCGACGGGGTGGATGAGCTGCTGTCGGTCTCGCAGGAGGGTCGGTCTGAGATCCTGCTGAAATTCCAGCCCGACACCGACATGAACCGGGCCCTCAGCGACGTGCGGGCGGCTCTCGACAGTGTCGCCGACCTGCCGGAAGAGGCTGACGACCCCCGCGTCCAGGAGGTGAAGTCCACCTTTCCCGTCATCACCGTGTCGTTGGCAGGCGACATCGACGAAGCGACGCTCCGGAAGATGGCCAAAGATCTCCGGGATGACCTGCGCCGACTTCCCGGGGTGGCCGCCGTCCGGATCCTCGGGATGCGCGAGCAGCAGATCTGGGTCGAGGTGGACCCGGCGCGGCTCGATCAGTACGGGATGAGCCTGGACGAGGTCCGGGCCGCCATCGCCGCCCACAACCGGAACGTGCCCGGCGGGACCCTAAAGACGGCCCGCGGCGAGATCCTGGTTCGGACGCTGGGCGAAGCCACGGGGGCCGCGGAGGTCGAGCGAATCATCCTGCGGAGCGTCGGCACGGGGACCCCCCTCACCGTGGCGGACGTGGCCACCGTCCGGGAGACCTTTGAAGAACCTACCACGATCGGCCGGTGGGGGGGGCGGCCCGCCCTCAACCTGGTCGTCATCAAGGAGCGCACCGGGGACGCCATTGACATCGCCGCGTCGGTCCGGGCGCTCGTGCAGGAGGTCCGGAGCCGGTTGCCCGAGACGGTGACCATCGGCGTCTATAACGACCTCTCCATCTTTATCCGGAAACGCCTGAATACCCTCCGCTGGAGCGGCGCCATCGGACTGACCATCGTCCTGTTCACCCTCTGGATTTTCGTGCGGACGCGGATCGCCTTCCTGACGGGACTCGGCATTCCCTTCGCCATGCTGGGAGGCATCGTCCTCATGTCGGTCTCCGGCATCAGCCTCAACATGATCTCACTGTTCAGCCTGATCCTCGTCCTGGGCCTCCTGGTCGATGACGCGATCGTGGTGACGGAGAACGTCTACCGCCACGTGGAACAGGGGATGGACCCCCGACAGGCGGCGATGCGGGGGACGGCGGAGGTCGCCTGGCCGGTGGTGGCGACGGTGACGACGACCGTCGCGGCCTTTCTCCCCCTCCTGTTGATCCCGGGGACGATGGGCGTTTTTCTCGCCCCCATCCCCGTCGTCGTCACCTTCACACTGCTCGCCTCGCTCTTCGAGGCGCTAGTGGTTCTCCCCTCCCACCTATCCGACGTCATCACACCGGCGTACGCCCACAAGGTCCGCCGCCGGGAACTCGGCTGGCTGACCCGGGCCCGAACGGCCTACGGCACCCTCCTGGCCACGGCGCTCAAATGGCGCTACGTCACCGCCGTCCTCCTCCTGTGCATCACCATCCTCCTCGCGATGACCGCCTGGCACCGGATCCCCTTTGTCCTCTTCCGGCAGTTCGAATCCTCGCAGTTCCTCATCAACTTCGAAACGTCGTCAGAGGCCAAGATCGAGGATACGCTGGAGGTGGCCAAACGAGCCGAGCACGTGGCGCTGAGCCTGCCGCCCGAGGACCTGCGTTCGCTCGCCACCAACGTGGGAATCACCTTTCTGGACATCCACCGGGCGGAGCAGGGACCGAACCTGGGACAATTGATGGTGGAGCTCAGGGAGGACCGCCGGCGCAGTGTGGATGCCGTGATCGCGGACCTCCGCGCGCGGATGGCGGATATTCCTGGCATCACCAAGATCCAGTTCCTGAAGACCCAGGCCGGTCCCGGGGGACCGGCCATCGAGGCGCGAGTGGTGGGGGAGACGATCCCGGTCCTCCGGACCTTGGCCGAGCAGGTGAAGGGATTCCTGCGGGGCATCCCGGGGGTGCAAGATGTCCGGGACGATTTCTCCGAGGGGAAGGAAGAGGTCCAGATCACCCTCCGCCCCGAGGCGCGCGCCCTCGGCCTGGACCTGGGCCAGATCGCGCGCCAGGTCCAGCAGGCGTTCCTGGGGGTGGAGGCCTCTACCATCCAGCGGCGGGATGAGGATGTGCCGATCGTCGTTCGCTTCCCCCAGGCCGCCCGCCGCCACCTGGAAACCGTCGCGGGCATGAAGCTCACCCTGCCCTCCGGAGAGCGGGTATTCCTGCGCGACGTCGCCCGCCTGGAGACGGCGATCGGCACCAGCAAGATCCGCCGGGACGATCAGAAGCGGACGATCACGGTGCTGGCCGACGTGGATACCCAGGAGGCAAATGCCTACCAGGTCGCCGCGCAGTTGAAACGGAAGTTCGCCGATGTGGGGAGCCAATTTCCGGGCTACCGGGTCGTCATCAAGGGGGAGCGACAGGAGGCGGAGGAATCGCTCGCCGCCCTGCCGCAGATCTCGCTCATCGCCCTCTTGCTGATCTACTTTCTTCTGGGCTCGCTCTTCAAGTCGTTTAGTCAACCCCTCATTGTCATGGCGGCCATCCCCTTCGCCCTGGATGGTGTAGTCATTGGCCACCTCCTCATGGGAGAGCCCCTGAGCTTCCTCTCCATGATGGGGCTGGTTGCGCTTGCCGGAGTGGTCGTGAACGACTCCCTCATCCTGGTCGACTTCATCAACCGGGCCCGGCACGAGGGGATGCCCCGCGACGAGGCGATCCTGCAGTCCGGAGTGGCCCGTCTCCGACCGGTGCTGCTAACCACCATCACCACGGTGGGGGGCCTGATGCCCCTGGCCTTTTTCGCCAGCGGCCAGGCCAGGTTCCTCTCCCCCATGGCCATTTCTGTGGTCTGGGGGCTCTCGTTCGCCACGATTCTCACCCTCATCCTGATTCCCTGCCTGTGCGCCATCCTCGATGATCTGAAGGCGGGGGCCCGCCGCCTGCTCCGCCTCGAGGTCGGTGCGGCGGCCCCCCAGCCACGGAACTAGTGCCGTTCCAACTACTTTCCCCAAAACCTGCCCCTCACTGAACCGAGGAAGCAGGCCGAACTGTGAGGGTCGGACTAGGCCACACAAGGTGGAACGGCGCTAGCCTCGACTCCCGCACCGCTCCTCTCCGCCCCCCCGTCATGACACCAGGCCCCCCCCGGCAGAACAGAGACCAGGACGTGCGTGCGCGCTTCAGGGGCGGCAACACCCGAGCCCGCCTGAGGGTAGGCGCAAGGGAAAATTTGGTGGCGGGTGCCAACGGTCGCTTCGACCTCACAATAGCGCCGCAGTATGGGAGGACACACGGTTGGTCGCGGCGGCGGCTGATACCCCACGGGGGGCACCAGCTCGCCCTGAACATGGCGGCGGGACTGCAACTGGGGGGCTCCGAATCGTATCCGCTGGTCTTCCAACCCTTTGGCGGCTTCGCCGACCTTATCCCCATCGAGGACGGCTATACCCATCCGCATGATTCCCCGGGGGTCGGTGTCGAGCTCAAGGCCGAACTGTACACCGAGCTCAAAAAACTCGCCTCCCCCTAAGGCCTCGCCTCAGATTGCTTACCGCTGATTCCCATGCCTTTAGGCCATGCGGGATGATCCGAAGGTGCGTGCCCCTGGGACCCCCCGGTGCGCCGTGGCCCCCCCAGCCCTCCTGATCCCAAGCTAGGCGCCAATTCTGGGGACCAAGCCGCCCGCCTTTGGTAGGACAAAGCCATATGAGACTCAAGATAACATATTATAAATAAATCTTTTGTCAGATATATGAGTCTATTCTACTAATATTTTCTTCTTAATGCTTGACAAATTTGCCGTGGCCGATTATATTGTGTGTGGAAGGAACGGAGAGCCGCGGAAGAGGTGTGCGCGGCCAAACCCAGCTAGAAGGAGGTGTTAGAGATGTTAATGCTTCGTCGATGGTCTCCGTTTGACGGGCTGACCCCATTCCACCGCGATTTCGATCAGCTGTTCGATCGACTCTTTGCGGGGCGCGATTGGTGGCCGTGGCCTCTCACTACCGAAGGGTTCGTCCCCGCGCTTGAGGCATACGTGGAAGGGGATCAGTTCCACGTCCGCGCCGAGCTGCCCGGGATCGATCCGAAGGAGATCGACCTGTCCGTAGAGGACAACCGGCTCACGATCAGGGGCGAACGAAAGACCGCAGAGGAGAAAAGGGAGGAGGGGTACTACCTGCACGAGATTGCCCATGGCCGCTTCGAACGGACCGTGGGTCTGCCCGAGGGCGCCGATGTCGAGAAGATCGACGCCCGGTATGATAAGGGCGTCCTGGACATTACGGTGCCCCTGAAAGAGGCCCTCGCCTCAAAGAAAGTCCCGATCGAAGTGACCGCCGGGGAGAAGAAGTAAAACAACCCATCCCATATCTGGATTGACCGCCGCCTGACCGCCCGTCAGGCGGCGGTCGCTATTTCGACACAGCACCGCTCCCTACCTATCGGGTGTGAGAGTCAGGCAGAGCCACTCGTCGTCCGTTCGGCGGGCGATCACTCCGAATCCCGAGGCCCGGGCCGTGGCGGCAACCCCCCTTGCCTCTTCTACCAGGATTCCCGAAGCAACCAGTCGGCCGCCCGCGGCAAGGTGGGTCAGGACGGCGCCGAATAATCCGCACAGGCCCTTCACATCCAGGTTCGCCAGGATCAGGTCGAAGCGCATCTCGGACCTGAGGGCCTCGACCCCCCCCTGCATGAGCTGGACCCGACCCGCGACACCGTTCAGGACAAAGTTTTTCGTCGCGGCCCCGCACGCCTCGGCATCCGTATCGATGGCGACGACGCGCTCCGCCCCAAGGGCTGCCGCAGTGATCGCGAGGATGCCGGTTCCGGTCCCCACATCGAGCACCCCGGGTTTCCGGGGCCCCGCCCATTGCTCAATCAGGGCCTCCAGGGCTTCGAGGCACATTCGCGTCGTGGCATGGTGGCCGGTTCCAAAACCCATCCCGGGGTCGATCCGGATGAGGAGCCGATCCTTCGGGAAGGGGCCAACCTCCCAGGGAGGCGCAATCACGAGACGCCTGCCGACCGGCAGCGGCGTAAAGTGCTCTTGCCAGGTTTTCCCCCAGTCCTCGGTCGGTATCTCGCGGACCGTGATCGGCCGCGCCTCCCCGCTGAGCCCGACGGCCTCGAGGGCCTCTTGGTATTGCGCCAGCCGCGCGACCGTCGGATCGATCACCACCCCCCCGGGGAAGCTTGCCCGGATCACGATCCCCGGTCCCCCCGAGGGCGCGTCCTCCGTCAGGAGGCCGACCGCCCCCTCGGTGAAGAGGAAATCGGCCAGCGCCTCCGCGGTGTCGCCCGTCGCGACGACGGTTACCTCGATGTATCCCTCGCCCACCGTCCGCCTCCGAGCAAAACCGTTCCCGGTACCGACCGGCGATTCGGACACGGGTCCACGAAGGCTAACCGGTGAAGCCCTCGTCCAGTTCGACGCCGAGGCCGTCGGCCACCCGATCCTGGTGGTTGAAGAAGCCGGCGATCAACGTCAGCGTGAGAATCTCTTCGTCCGAGAGCCCAGCGGCTCGTACTCGCTCAATGTCCTCACTCACGATCTTACTCGCATCCCGCGTGAGCCGTTCCGCGTGTTCGAGGATCACACGTGTCTTGCGGTCGAGAGCCGCTTGTCGGTAATCCTTCTTGATCTGGGCAGTCAGCTCATGACTGCGTGTCTCGCGACGGAGAAACTCTCCGTGAGCCTCTATTCAATAATGGCAGTTGTTGAGCTTGGAGACTAGCACCGCGATCATTTCCCTCTGGGCCCGAGTGAGTCCGGACGGACCGAACATGAGGGTCTCGTAGAGCGGCTGCATGGCTTGCAGGACGTCAGGCCTGAGGCTGTAGACCTTCAGGATGTTGGGCACGAAGCCCATGCGCCCCTTGATCCCAGCGTAGAACTCGCCCAGTGCCCCTGTGGCTTCCTGCTCCTCGACTGTCTTGATCCACGCCATTTCTCCCCCCTGTATGCGAAGACCTCCGCTGCTCGGTCACCCTCTCTGACGCGACCCCATTCCGGGGCATCCCGCGATTCGCCAAAATGGTACAGCAGATCTCTGTTCGCGAAAACGACAAACGCAAGGGGGAAGGAAGGCTCGCAAGACAGGGAGGCTCTGGCGTTTCCTGGGGATCGGTGACTGGTCTTTCTACGACGCCAGACCGGCAACGGCCGCCAGCTCAGATGCCTCGGTGAATGCATGGGCGGCCAGCCACCGTTCGGCGTCAATCGCCGCCATCGCACCCGTGCCTGCAGCGGTGACCGCTTGCCGATACACATGGTCCTGGACATCACCGCAGGCAAAGACACCGGGCACGTTCGTATGGGTCGATCCAGGATGGATCACGATGTATCCCTGTTCGTCAAGCTCGACCCACCCCTCGAAGACATCCGTGTTCGGTTTGTGCCCGATCGCGACAAACAGACCCTGCACGGGCAGGGTCGACGTCTTCCCGGTCTGCACATTCTTGAGCACGAGCCCCTCGACTTCGCGCTCCCCCAGCACATCGTGAACCACCGTGTTCCACACAAAGGTGATCTTCGCATTGGCCGAGGCGCGCTGTTGCATGAACCTCGAGGCACGCAATCGGCCACGCCGGTGTATGACATGCACCCGGGAGGCAAAGCGGGCAAGAAACAGGGCTTCTTCCATCGCGGCATCCCCTCCTCCGACAACGGCCACTTCCTGCCCGCGGAAGAACGCCCCGTCACAGGTTGCACATGCCGAGACACCGCGCCCCAGGAGCCGCCGCTCGTTCTCCAGCCCAAGGTGCTTCGCAGATGCCCCCGTCGAAATGATCACCGCGTCAGCCAGCACCGGTTTCTCCCCCTCCACCAAGAGGCGAAACGGCCGCCGGGAAAAGTCAACCGCCGTCACCATACCGGAGCGGAGATCTGCGCCGAACCGGACTGCTTGGGCTTCAAAATGCTGCATCAAGTCCGGTCCGAGGATGCCATCGGGAAAGCCCGGGTAGTTCTCGACCGCCGTCGTGGTGATGAGTTGGCCCCCCGGCTCCGGCCCCGAAAGTACCAGCGGATTGAGGTTGGCCCGCGCTGCATAGACTCCTGCTGTGAGACCGGCGGGACCGGTTCCGATGATCACTATCGACCGATGCTCGGCTTTGGAAAAATCTACATCGTTTCTCACGACACGCTCCTGCCCGCACTAGACCCGCTGGAGGATGGCGTCGAGCTTGTCGGCGAGCACCCTCTTTGGGACCACGCCGATGACCTGATCCACGACCCGGCCGTCCTCGAAAAACAGAAGTGCTGGAATGGACCGGATACCATACTGGGCAGCAATGCGAGGATTGTGGTCCACGTTCACCTTGGCCACTTTAGCCTGGCCTTCAAAACCCGCCGCCAGCTCCTCGATCACCGGGGCGATCGCCCGGCACGGCCCGCACCAGCTCGCCCAGAAATCGACCAGAACGGGCGCAGAACTTTCAAGCACCTCGGTCTGGAAGTTCTCGTCGGTCAGTGTGATGTACCTCGTATTCTCCGCCATCGTCCTGTCCTCCGTTCCGCACCGAGACAAGGGTCGACCTTCTGGATCGACTATGCCAGATCTTCCCGTGTCGGTTCCGAGCCGACCTTGCCTCGTCGGTCACGTCACACCATCGTTTATCTGAAATCATCGCTGGGGACAGAATTGCTCAACCCACACGGGATGAGCGTCCCCGCCCAAGACTGGCGGGCCCGATCATGCACGGCTCTTGCCCGTTCCACGAACTGGGGAGCCAGGCGTGCCCCTGAGAGACCTGGCCGTCTCATAGGCCCAGCTTCCCAGGAGCACAACGCTCAAGCTTCCGTAGAGAATGATGAAAGTCAGGATGAACATCGTATACCAGAGTTTCATGGCTCGTTCCTTTATGTGGTATGGGGTAATGCCCCCTCTGTTTCCGTTATGCAACGTCAGCGGTCGCGATCGCCTGCCCCGCCTTCCTCCAGGTCTGCCTCGTCTCCAGCAACTCCTCGTGGGGAGCAAACCGGCGGACGGTAAAGCCGCACACTGTACAGCGTTGATACACAAAAGGCCATCCATGTCCGTCTTGGACGCCACCCACCCGTCTGGTGGAAGATGAACAACATCGGCTGGGGGACGGGGGGGAGATAATCTTTGCCGGGTAGGCATTGACGGCTTTCCGCTGAGCGCTGTACTCCACAATGGTCGCCATCGGTTTTCCCTCCAGGCTCGTACTGCCCTTATCTCGCTTGCCCATATGACCCTTTCGTCAGTCCTTCTCTCCCGAGCCTTTACCCTATTAGATGCACTTCAGCGCCATGAGGTTTCACAAAAATTAAATCAGGACGGTGCCCACGGCTCACATTCTTGCAGAGGGGCGAATTATCGCGAGGGGCCTCAAGGGAGTTGCCAGGCGCTGGGCCGCATGGTATATATCTTGCTTTTGAAGAATGGGGGGTACGCACCCGGGAGTCCCGCGCGACCCAGCCTGCGCCCCAGCGCCGCTCCCGCAGCACATTTCATGTCGACGGGGAGGTTCCGAGTGAACACAGAGCCTGCGATGTCCAGGAAATCGACCCAACCCCGCACCGTCGCTTATTTTTCCATGGAGGTAGGCCTTGACCCCGCCATCCCCACATACAGCGGCGGCCTGGGCGTGCTGGCCGGGGACACCTTACGGTCCGCCGCCGACTTGGGCGTGCCCATGGTGGGCGTAACCCTCCTCCATCGGAAAGGGTACTTCCACCAACACCTGGACACCTGGGGGAACCAATCGGAGACGCCGGCCCTTTGGTCTCCGGAAGAGATCCTGGAACCCGTGCCGGCCCGCGCGGCGGTGGCCATCGAAGGGCGGCAGGTGCACGTCCGCGCGTGGCGGTACGTCGTGCGAGGCATATCCGGGCATACCCTCCCCGTCTATTTTCTCGACACGGCCCTGCCCGAAAACAGCCCGTGGGATCAAGCGCTCACGGACCATCTCTACGGCGGAGATCATCATTACCGCCTGTGTCAGGAAGTGGTCCTGGGACTGGGCGGGGTGGCCATGCTGCGCGCCGCCGGGCATGACACCGTCGGGGTCTACCACATGAACGAGGGGCACTCGGCGCTCCTCAGCCTGGCCTTGTTCGAGCGGCAGATGGAGGGGCGGGATCCGAGCGAGGTCACCGATCAGGACGTGGAGGCCGTCCGCCGCCAGTGTGTGTTTACCACCCACACGCCCGTCCCCGCAGGCCACGATCAGTTCGCCGCCGAGGTGGTCCGTCAGGTGCTGGGGCCGGAGGGGGTCGCTGCCCTCGAGGCAACGCAATGCTGCACGAACGGTACCCTGAACATGACATACCTGGCCGTGCGGTTTGCCCATTACATCAACGGGGTGGCCATGCGGCACGGAGAGATTTCCAACGGCATGTTTCCACAGTACCCGATCGACGCGATCACCAATGGTGTCCATGCGGTCACCTGGACAGCACCGCCCTTCCGGAACCTGTACGACCGGCGCATCCCCGAGTGGCGGTATGACAACCTCTACCTGCGGTACGCGGTGGGCATTCCCCTGCACGAAATCCGAGAGGCCCACGCCGAGGCCAAGCGGGAACTCCTGAGCCAGGTGGCCAAGCGAACGAACCGGCACCTCGACGCGGCGGTATTGACCCTCGGTTTCGCGCGACGGGCCACCCCCTACAAACGGGCAGACTTGTTGTTCTCCGACCTGGATCGCCTCAAGAATATCGCGCGGCGGGTCGGCCCCTTGCAGGTCATTTACGCAGGCAAGGCCCATCCCCGGGATGAAGGCGGCAAAGCCATCATCCGCCGCATCTTCGAGGCAGCAGCTGAATTGGGGGATGACGTACACGTCGTGTATCTGGACAATTACGACATGGCGTTGGCCCAGCAGCTCTGTGCCGGCGTGGATCTGTGGTTGAACACCCCCCTAAGGCCGCGGGAGGCCTCGGGCACGAGCGGCATGAAGGCCGCCCTCAACGGCGTACCGAGCCTGAGCGTCCTGGATGGGTGGTGGGTCGAAGGCCACGCGGAAGGCGTGACCGGATGGGCCATCGGTAATGGTCGCGAGCCCTCGGGAGATTCCTCCAGTGAGATTGCCTCGCTCTATGACAAACTCGAGCGCGTCATCCTTCCCCTCTTCTACGGACGGCCCGACGCCTTCGGCGGTGTCATGCGCTCGGCCATTGCGGTGAACGGGTCATTTTTCAACACCCAACGCATGCTGACCCAGTACCTGAGAAATGCCTACTTTCCCACCAACGGATAAGAAGCGGCTTTCTCTCCCACCACTGTCTTCCTATCCTCGCCTCGGCCGGGGCCGAAGAACCCCAGGATAAGGAAACGCGTTCCGGGCGTTCCGCTCTCGGGCCGAGGCATATCAGGGTACCTTCTTCCGGCTCGGGTCCCTCCGCCTCTCGGGCTTTTTCGGGAGGACGGGTTCACTCTGAAGCCAACCACGCCGGGCGAACCAGCGAAGCATCACCACGGGCACCGCCACGATGGATGTGACGGTGAGCACGAAGAGAACCGGGTTCTTCCACGGAATGTGCTCGAAGTTCATCCCGAAAAATCCCGTGATGACGCTGAGGGGGAGGAAGATGGTGGCCATGATCGTGAGCTGTCGCATGATATCGTTCATGCGGTTCGACACGGCCGAGAGATACACCTCGACCGTGGTCGCCACCAGGTCCCGGCAGGTTTCCACGATCTCGGAAGCTCGGATCAGGTGGTCGTAGACGTCGCGGAAGTAGAGGGCGCTCTTCGGATCGAGCAGGGGGTAGTCGCGCCGGCTCAGGCCGTTGAAGACCTCGCGAAGGGGGCTCAGGGACTTGCGAAGATGAATCAGGGTGCGCTTGTACGCGAAGAGACGCCGAAGGAGGGCGGGGCGCGCGGCGATCAGCACCCGGTCCTCGAGGTCGTCGATCTCCTCTTCGAGTCGGTCGAGGAACGGGAAGAACTGGTCGACGACGCTGTCGGCCAGGAAGTGGAGAAGGAATCCCGCAGGTTGCGTCAAGAGGACGGGCTCCTGGCGGAGTCGCTCATGGAGTTTGCTCACCGCCTCGCTGTCCCGTTGATGGACCGTCACTAAAGCCTGGGGCGTCGCATAGACATAGATCTCATCCAAGTCCTCAACATCACACGAGTTATCAATCCCTTGGGGAAGCGCGTGGAGAACCAGGAAGAGATAGCCGTCATACGACTCCAGCTTCGGACGCTGGCCCCCGTGCAGGCAATCCTCGATGGTAAGCGGATGAAACCCGAAGCACCGCCCGACCGTTTCCATCTCCTCCACGCCCGGACCGGTGAGGTCAACCCAGAGCCGGCCCTCAAGCTCGGCGACCCAGGAGTGCAGGGAGGTCATGTCCTTTGTCTCCTCGAGCCTTCCGTCGGATTGACAGCGCGCGATTGTCAACATCACCCCCCCCGTTCACAGACACATCTCAGCCCCGAGTAAATTAGCGCTTCCCGTACCGTTGCTGCGATTCCCGGATGACCCTCACCGCCACATCATGCTCTTCCACACCCTCGGCCCCGGTCTTCGTCGCCTGCAGGGCCCTACCGACGGAGAAGAAATGCTTGACCTCCCCAACAAGATGGAATCCGGTGCTAACTCCTTTCCTCCGTCTCGTTGAGGAGGGCCAAGGCCCGTTCCACCTGCTGCCGGCTCCCGACGACGACGAGGACCTGCCCGGCGGCAATTCGGTGCTCCGGCCCGGGGTTGGCGGTAACCTTGCCGTCCTGGATCACCGCCACCACCGAGGCCCCGGTGCGACGTCGGATGTGCAAATCCCCGATGGTCTTGCCCGTGGTGGGGACGGCCTCGCGGGCCAAATATGTCTCCATCTCGACCTGCGCAAAGAGCCGGGCCACGTCTGTCTCTGCCAACGGAGGCGCCTGGAGTTGGCGAAGCATCTCGTATCTCTCCCGGCGGACCTTGTCCACCTGCTCCCCGACTATCGCCCGGGGAATATGATACCGGCGCAGGACGCGGGCAAAGATCTCGATAGAGGTCTCGAATTCCTCTGCGATCACTTCGTCGGCGCCCAGACGGTACAGCTCGTCGATTTCAACCTCGTACTGGGTCCGGACGAGGATGTGAAGGTGGGGATTCTGTTCCCGCGCCAGCCGGACCGCCCGACGGATCGACCCGGGATCGGAGATCGCCACCACCAGAGACCGGGCGCACTGGATGGCTAGGTGTCTCAAGACCTCGGGGCTGGAGACGTCCCCATAAAAGATCGGTTCCCCCACCCGCCGCATCCGTCTGACTGTCTCGCCGTTGAGTTCCAGGATGCAATAGGGAATCTCGGTTGCCTTCAGGACGCGCGAGAGGTTCCGACCGGTGGGGCCGTACCCCACGATGATTACGTGGTCACGGAGTGCCACCTGCCCCGGTCTCAACTCCTCGAAGCTGCGCCCCGGAAACCACCGTTCGACCCGCCGCAGGCGGCCTATCCACCCTGCCAGCTTGGGACTCGTTTGAATCACGAAGGGTGTGAGGAGAAGACTCACCACCGCGGCAGAGAGGAAATACTGATTGAGTTTCGGAGTGATAAGCCCCCACTCCCACCCCACCCGGGACAGGACGAAGGAAAACTCGCCCACCTGGGCGAGGGCGCCCCCCACCAAGACCGCCACGCGAAGCGGATAGCCAAGCACCAGGACACTCCCCGCAGCGACGACCGTCTTTCCGATCAGGATCGCCGAAAGCGTCCCCGCCACCTCCAGGGGGTGGGTCACGAGCGTCCGAACATCCATCAGCATCCCGATGGAAATAAAAAACAGGCTGATAAAACTATCCCGAAGGGGAAGGATGTTTGCCAGGGTTTGATAGCTATACTCCGATTCGGCGATAACCATGCCGGCCAGAAAGGCTCCTAGGGCCAGGGACAGACCGATCTGAGAGGTGGCCCAGGCCGTCCCGAGGCAAATGAGGATAATCGAGATGATGAAGACTTCGGGACTCCTGATCTTTACCACTTCAAAGAGGATCCGCGGGACCAGAAAACGGGAGAGGAGGAAGACCAGGCTCACGGTGAAGGCCAGCTTGCCGATGACCCAGAGGACGGCAACGGCGCCCGTCGTCTCATCCCCGCCCAAGAGAGGGGTGAGGAGCATCATGGGCACGACGCACAGGTCCTGGAAGAGCAGGATCCCGACGGCAAAGCGTCCTTGCGGCGAATCGATCTCTCCTCGGTCCATCAAAATCTTGAGGACGATGGCCGTACTCGACAAGGCAAGGAGAAACCCGAAGAAGACCGCCTGCGCCGGCGGCAGACCCAAAAGCCAGGCCCCTCCGGCGGTGAGGAGGATGGTCCCCAGAACTTGAACGCTCCCGCCTACCAGAACCAGCTGCCGCATCTGGTTCAGCTTGGAGATAGAGAACTCCAGGCCGATGGTGAACAGGAGGAGCACCACGCCGATCTCCGCTAACAACTCCACCTGATGCACCTCGGCGATGAGGCTGAACCCGTACGGACCTATCAGGATCCCCGAGGCCAGAAACCCCACGATGGTCGGTTGCCGGAGCCGGTGGAAGAGAAACACCACCAGCGTAGACACGCCGAAAACCAGCACCAGATCTTTGAGAAACCCTAACTGTTCCATCGTGCTATCGAAGGCATGGAGATGTTAAAGGCTGCTGCTGCAGGATCCACTCCCCTTCAGGCATGTCCTCGCCCGCGAGAAGGCCCGGGAACCGCGTCCCCGGACGAACCACCCCCCTACCGAGGAGGGCTCCCCGTGGGGGGCCACGGGCGAACCGTCTGGCCGCACAATGTGCAGTTATAGTGCCAGTGGGAACACCGACCCTTTACGGTGTGGAAAAACGGGTACTTGCGGAGCAGGGAAAGGGGCAATGGACCGCGCGTTTGGAAACAGCACATGCTCGTCGCTCAGCCCCGGGTTGAGACGTCGGACTACGAGCCGTTACGGCAACTCCTCCTACGCGCGAAGCAGGGAGGCGCACCGTGCGGCTCCATAGAGTGCCGTCTTGGGGTCTAGGATAACGCGCACCGGCATGGCTTCGAGGAGCGGTGAGAGTCGGCCCTTGTCGGTAAAGGCCGCCATGAAGGTGCCGTCCTTGAGCTGATCGAGGATTTTGGGGGCGATGCCGCCACCGACATAGACCCCGCCCGTAGCCAAGGCCTTGAGCGCCAGGTTCCCCGCCTCCGCTCCATAGAGAGAGACGAAGAGATGGAGGGCCCTGACACAGAGATCGCTCTTCCCCTGCATGGCTGCCTCGGTGATGACCGTACTCGGATCCTGCCCTTGGAATTCCTCCACCAGCCAGGGTGGCTCCTGCGCATACCCCGCCTCCTTGAGAAACGAATAGATGTTGAAGATGCCGGGGCCGGAGAGGACCCGCTCGTAGCTCACCCGGTGAAACCGACTGAGCAGGTACTGCAGGAGCCTAATCTCCAGCGCGTTACGCGGGGCCAGGTCGGCGTGCCCCCCCTCCGAGGAGACCGCCCGGTACGCCTCCCCGTCCCAGAAGAGGATCGCCTCTCCTAGGCCCGTCCCGGCGGCGATCAAAGCCATGTTTCCCTGGGAGTGGGACTGTCCTTCGTTCAGGACACAAACCTCGTTGGGCCCAAGGACCGGGACCCCGTAGGCCGTGGCGACGAGATCGTTGATCACCGAAACCTGCTTGACTTCCAGGATGCGCCCCAGGTCCCGCTCATCGATCACCCAGGGCAGATTGGTCGCCTCGCAGCGCCCCTCAACCACCGGCCCGGCTACTCCAAAGCAAGCGGCCGTGATGTGACCCTCGCTGCCTGGTGATGGGTGGCCTGTCGCTTCATCCAAGAATGCACGGATCAGCTCTTCGAGCCCCGGGTAGTCCTTGCTCGCCAAGGTTCGCTCGACGCGAGGCGAGAGGTGATCACCCCGCACGGTAAAAAGTGCGATATTGCTTTTCGTCCCCCCGATGTCGCCTGCAAGAATCATGTCTCCCGTGCTCCGGGAAGGGTAAGTTCTTTCGCAGCCGCACGATCAACAATGAACCAGAGCTTCCCACTCACCGGCTGAATACGCTGTGCCGGCAACCGCTCTGGCCCGCGCTTGTCCCCAAGCACCCCTCTCAACACCGACGCCTTGGCCTCTCCCGCGACCACGAACACCACGCTGGCCGCGCGATTGATCACGGGTACGGTCAGCGTGAGACGGACTGTGCCGTGCTGCTCCACATCTGTGCTGGCGACCAGACGCTCGGTCTCGGCCAGCGCTGCCGTCCCCGGGAAAAGCGATGCCGTATGCCCATCCTGGCCCAGCCCCAGCAAGATCAGGTCGAAACGCGGGAACTCGCCGACATCCACCTCAAAGAACGCCCTGAGGGTCGTCTCATACTCGGCGCCTGCCCGGGCGGGATCCTCGTCCTCGGCGGGCATCCGGTGCACGTTGTGCTGCGGAATCGGGACCCGGTCGAGCAGGAGCTCCCGCACCATGCGATAGTTGCTCTCCGGATGGTCCGGCGGGACGCACCGCTCATCCCCCCAGAAGAGATGCACCCTCGACCAAGACACCTGCGGCCGAAATTGATCGCCCGCCAACAGGGTATAAAGCCCCTTCGGGGTTGCGCCACCCGAGAGTGCCACTGTGAAGCGCCCCGACGACGAGACGGCGGTGTCAGCCAGTCGAACGAACAACTCCGCTGCGCGGCGGCTCATCTCGTGCAGATCGCGGCACACCAGAAGTTCGGTTCGTCCCCCTCTCATTGTGCGCCACGGCGGGGTCCAAGACACCCTAGTCCGACTCCCCCCCAACTCCTCATTTCACCATTCGCAATCCTGAAAGAAACTCGAGCGCCTGCTCGTAGAGGGCGTCGCGACCGAGCATTTCCAGCTCGGTGCTGATGAGCTCCGCTTCGGTCTGGCCGCCGAGCCGAAAAACATTCCCGGGCAGCCTCTTCCCGGCCACCTCGACATCGGACCGCAAGTACGCGCCGTCCGCACTGCGCGAAACCCCGAACCGCACCGGCGGCCCGTCCTCGGCGATCAGGGTGAGTGCGCTCAGCCCGACGTGGGCGCCTTGCGTAGCAGGCACGACCGTGACTTGGAGCGTAATCGGAACGGTTGCTGATACGAACTCACACCAAAGCGTCTGGTTGTCGTTCTGGCGGGACACCGACGTCGGCCGCCATCCCAGACGACTGGCCAGCCAGCATGCGATCAGGAGGGCCTGGCTGGGAATCGAGCAACGCTCGGCGTCATCCTGCCTGTACCGGATCTCCACACGGCTCAGCCGCCTGAGATAGGCACGCCATTCGGGGGCATCAAAGAGCCCGGCAACCGACGCACGCCACGGAGTGAGTCTGGACCAACTCAGGTCGCTGAACGCGGTCCGCTCCGCCGTCTGACCGATGAGCGTTCTCAGGCCAGCGAGACCGCGCTCGGCATCCGGAAACCTCTCCGAGTCAATAATCACGCGGTCGGAGGTTTTCAGCAGCTCGCCAAACAGACGAGACTCACACCTGGGAATATCACGCCACCACAAGACAACGGGAAGATCGTGCACGAGCAGCGACCGGATCATGCTGGGTACCTGGCTCACCCCTTCGCCTTCGGCCGCGATCTTGATCTGCTCGCAGCAGATCTGTTTCCGCGCGCCGGCTGCCAGGTGACACTGGGCCGTCACCCAGGCGTCCAGGCGGGGCCCGGTCGCCTCAGAGTTGGACAGCACGACAATGATGCGACTGGGATGCTGGATGGTCACCTCAGCCATGATCTCGCCCACCTCACCATTGCCCTGCTCGCCGGGCGCGTACGCGATCACATTCAGGACGCACACCCGCATCACCGGCTGCTGGCCTTCCCCATCGGCCGACTCAGCCATCTGCTTCCAGAGCTGCTGCAGGTCGTGCTCGATTTGCTGGGCGTTTGTGCTCATCGCGTCGGGAGATTCGTGCTCCCATCCCACGTGCGTTCTCTGGTCCCTTCCTGCCTTTTTGCTCTCCGCACTACGGAATCCTCCACCGGCGGCCGTCTCGTTCGATCAGTTCGGCCGCCACCTTCGGCCCCCAGGTCCCAGCTTCGTAGTTGGGGAAACTCATGGCCGATCGCTGCCACGCCTCGAGAATGGGCATCGCCAGCTCCCAGGCGACTTCGACCATGTCGCCCCTGGCGAACAGGGTGGAATCCCCCACCATGCCATCCAGCAAGAGCCGCTCGTACGCCTCAGGCAACTTCCTGCCAAACGAGGTCCCATAATGAAAATCCATCGTGACCGGCCGGATATGAAATGTCTGGCCCGGCATCTTGGCACTGAATTTGAGCGAGATACCTTCGTCCGGCTGAATCCGCACGATGAGGGCATTGGGTTCCAAAGGGCCACTCCTCGTGTGTTTGAATAAGAGATGCGGGGCGCGCCGAAACTGGATGGCCACCTCAGTGACTCGCTTGGGCAACCGCTTGCCGGTCCGGAGGTAGAATGGGACGTCGGCCCAGCGCCAGTTGTCGATGAGCAGCTTCACCGCGGCATAGGTCTCGGTGTTCGATCCAGGGCTCACGCCCTCTTCATCTCGGTATCCCCGGACTGGCTGCCCCCCCACGGATCCCGCACCATACTGGCCGCACACCGCGAAGTGCCCCACCTCCTCGGCCGTGATGGGGCGGATCGCCCGCACCAGTTTCGTCTTTTCGTCGCGGACAGCGTTGGCCTCCATGGCCGCCAGGGGTTCCATTGCGACGTGCGCCAGCACCTGGAGGAGGTGATTCTGAATCATATCCCGGAACGCCCCCGCCTGTTCGTAATATCCGCCGCGACCCTCGACGCCAATACTTTCGGCCGCGCTGATTTGCACGTGGTCGATGTAGCGCCGATTCCAGATCGGCTCGAAGATCCCGTTGGCGAACCGTAGCACCATGATGTTTTGCACGGTTTCCTTACCCAGGTAGTGATCGATGCGGTAGATCTGATCCTCCGCGAAGACCGCCAGCACCTCCCGGTTCAACGCCCGGGCCGTTTCGAGATCCTGACCGAATGGTTTCTCAATGATGACACGGGTCCAGCCTCCGTTGGACGAGCGATTCAACCCCGTGACGCCAATCAGCTGGATGATCTGACGGTAGAGGCTCGGGGGCGTTGAGATATAAAATAATCGATTGCCACCGGTTCCCCGTTCGCGGTCGATTTGGGCCAACAACTCGGTCAGCGCGGCGTAGCTCTCCGGCCTTGTGGAGTCGGTCGGCGTGTAGAAGAGCCCAGCGGCGAAACTCTCCCAGACAGCGCTATCGGTGGCAGCGGCGTTGGAGAAACGATCGACGGCAACGCGCATCTCAGCTCGAAAGGTCTCGTGGTTCATCGGAGTTCGCCCGGTGCCCACGATGGAAAACCCACCGGCCAGGAGATTCTGCTGAGCCAAACGGTACAGGGCGGGGACGAGCTTCCGTTTCGTCAAGTCTCCGGAGGCGCCAAAGATGACGACCACGCAGGGCTCCGCGGTGCGGTCTACGCGCAAGCCCTCGCGCAATGGATTTTCAAATACCGCTGCGTCCATCCTCCACGCCCTTGCCGGTCGTCGCCAGGGGGCATCGGGCAGTCAGTCCGACGTCACCGGCGACTCTCCAGTGAGACCGACCCAATCCGTATGTATCGGGCCCTGCTCGGGTTTGTCCGTGCGCTCGTACAGATGAGCACCAAAGAAATCCCGCTGGGCCTGTGTCAGGTTCTGCGGAAGATTCGCCGTCCGATAGGTATCAAAGTAGGCCAGGCTGGCCGACATCGCCATGAGCGGGATGCCCAGGCTCTGGCCGACCGCGACGGTTTGGCGCCACCGCGGCTGCGCCTCGGTCACCCATGCCGCAAAGTCGGGGTCCAGCAGCACGTTGGGCAAGTCGGGCCGGCTCCGAAATGCCTGTTTGATTTTATCCAGAAACTGCGCCCGGATGATGCACCCCCCCTTCCAGATGCGGCTCAACTCGCCGAGATCAATGCCCCATCGGTATGCCTGCGAGCCCGCACGGATGAGCGCCATCCCCTGCGCGTACGAGCAGATCTTGCTCGCATACAGTGCATCGTGAACACCGGTAATCAATTCCTGGCGGTCACCGGTAAAGCGCGCCTGCTGCGGACCGGCGATCTGTCGACTGGCGTTCACCCGTTCCGCCTTGGCATGGGAGAGCATGCGGGCTTCAATGGCTGCGTGGATCGTGGGGATGGGGACGCCGAGCTCGAGCCCAATCGCCGAGGTCCACCGACCCGTCCCCTTCTCACCTGCTGCGTCGAGGATCAGATCGACCAAAGGCTTTCCGGTCTCTTCATCCGTAACCGTGAAAATCTTCGCGGTGATCTCAATCAGATACGAGTTGAGCATGCCCGCGTTCCACTCGGCAAAGATGTCGCCCAGCTGGTTGGCCCCGAGGCCCAAAGCGTGGCGCAGAATATCGTACGCCTCGGCAATGAGCTGCATGTCACCGTATTCGATGCCGTTGTGAACCATCTTGACGAAATGGCCCGCCCCGTCGGGGCCGATATACGTGACACAGGGGCCGTCATCGACCTGGGCCGCGATGGCCTCGAAGACGGGGCGAATTTCCTCGTAGGCTTCCCGCGTGCCGCCGGGCATCAATGAGGGTCCCCATCGCGCCCCCGTTTCGCCCCCCGAGACACCCGTGCCAACGAAGCGAAGGCCGTCGACCGCCATGTCTTTCTCGCGGCGCTGCGTATCCTGAAAGCGGGAGTTCCCGCCATCAATGATGATGTCGCCTTTTTCGAGATACGGCTTCACCTGGTCGATCGTCCAGTCCACCGGGGCGCCGGCCCGGATCATCATCATGATCTTGCGTGGTCGCGCGAGGGCACCAACGAAGTCCTGAATCGATGTCGTGCCAATTACCCGTTTCCCATGGGCCTTTCTCTGCACGAACTCATCGACCCATTCGGGTTCACGATTCCACACGACGACCGGATACCCGTTGCGCTCGACGTTCAGGGCGAGGTTCTGTCCCATCACCCCGAGTCCAATGATTCCAAATGCGGCCGTTCCGCGTTTTGCGCCGGCTGCCGACATCTCTGTCACCCTCTTGTCGGACACGGTGGCTGCTCCGGCAGCGCCTCCCGCACGGCGCCGAGCAGCGTGGTTAATCCGGCCTCGACATCCTGCCCCAGGTGGACGCGAATCGCCCGCCGATGACGGTTCGAAAGCGACTGAAAGTCCCCGAGGGCCTGGGCCTTCTTCAGCACGCCAAAGGTGTACGGCTCGGCGGGAATCGGAAGATCCACGGCGTCATCAGCCGTGATCTGAATGAAGACCCCGCGATCGGGGCCCCCCTTGTGCAGCTGGCCCGTGGAGTGCAGGAAGCGGGGCCCGTAGCCGACCGTTGTCGCCGTCTTGAGTGTGTCGCGAATGTGTATGCGGATTGCCTGCAACAGGGCTTCGTGCGCCGCCGTCTCCTGGATATAGGCCGTCAACGCGACGTAATCGCCGGCCCCAACCCGGGCTAAGTGTGCCCGTACAGCGGCAGCCAGCGATCCCGTCACCCCCTGAAGCGCCGTCCGCGTCCCTGCGTCGCCATAGATGCGGCATCCGTCCCCCTCGATGACCATGTCCTCCTCGGGAAGTCTCCCCGTCGTGCGGTACACCTCCAGCAGATGCGTCGTATTGTCCTTACTCTCCTGCACGTTGGGCTGGTCGAAGGCGTTAATGCCCAGCAGCGCCCCGGCCAGCGCTGTGGCGATCTCCCAGAGGAAGAACTCTCGCCCGAGACTCAACGTATCCCGCATTACGTGGCGGACCACCGGGTGCCCCTCGCGCTCCAGGGCCTTGAGTTGAGGCTCGGTCTCCGCCCCCGACGCGTCACGCGTGGCGATGTGTACAAATACCCGATCGTTGCCATACACGCGGGGACTCCCGAGCGATTCGCCAGCCACCGGCAGGATGCCTCGGCCTTCCTTGCCCGTGCTTTCGGCGATCAGCTGCTCGACCCACAAACCGAGCGAATCAATCGGAGGAAGCGTGAGAAGCGTGACCTTATCCCGCCCTTGCCTGGCCAGTTCGCCGAGGATTGCGCCGAGCCGCGCACCCGGGTTTTTGTCTGTCGGGACACAGCCGTCGCACGCTTCGGCCGCATCGACGGTCCGCTCCAGCAGTTCTCTCACATCCACTCCCATGAGCGCCGCCGGCACCAAACCGAAGTACGACAGCGCCGAGTAGCGCCCCCCGATGTCGGCCGGATTCAGGAAGACCCGTCGGAACTGCTGCTGCCGACCGATCGCCTCCAGGGGGGTGCCCGGGTCGGTGATGGCGATGAACTGCGCGCCGGGCCGACCGGCCTTCACCTGCGAGACCTTTTCGAAAAAATACTGGTAGAACATCAGCGGCTCGGTCGTCGTGCCCGACTTGCTGGCAACGATGAAAAGGGTCGTGGCGATATCCACCGCACGCTCCATCCACCTGACCGTCGCCGGATCAGTGCTATCCAACACCCAAAGCTGTGGATACCCCTCGACCCGCCCGAATGTCCGTCGGAAGACTTCGGGACACAAGCTGCTCCCGCCCATCCCGAGGAGCATGACGGACTGGAAACCGTCGTTGCGAACGCGCTCGGCAAAGCCCCGCAACTCGTCGGTCTGTTCCAGCATGGTCTCGGCCACCGTCAACCAGCCCAGGGCGTTCCGAATGACCCTCTGGTGGGCGGGATCGTCTTTCCACAGCGTCGGATCCTTTCGCCACAGGCGGCGGAGGAATTGCTGCTCAGCCATCCGGTGGATCGTCTTGTCCACCGCCGACGCGTACGTGCCGAGACTGACGGGCTGGCGTTCCACGATGCTGCTCATGCTCGCGTCTCGCCTGTGTTCAATGGCCTTCAGCAGCTTTTCGAATGGTACGGCGAATGCCGTGACACCCGCCTCGAGCAGCTGTGCCGTCACCTCACGGAGACTGATGCCGACCTCCGCGAGGGTGGCCAGTGTCTGGTGCGCACCCTCGAGGTCCTCTTCGAGCGTGAGCCGCACCCGCCCGTGATCACGAAACGCCGCGAACGTGGCCGGCGGCACCGTGTTGACCGTATCGGGGCCGATGAGTGATTCGACATACAGCACATCGCTGTAGTTCGGGTTCTTGGTCCCTGTCGAGGCCCACAGCGGTCGTTGCACGCGCCCCCCCTTGGCGTGCAGGGCGCGAAACCGCTCGCTGCCGAAAATCTCTGTGAACTTCTGATAGGCCAGCTTGGCATTGGCGGTTGCCACCTTTCCCAAGAGTGCAGACAGCGTCGCCTGCTCCGTATCGTCCGTCGAGCGCCGGATACGAGACTCCAACGCATTATCAACAGCCGTGTCAATCCGACTCACAAAGAAGCTGGCGACGGATGCAATGTGATCCAGGGGTTTCCCTTCGACCGCGCGGCGCTCCAGGCCCATGAGGTACGCGTTGGCCACCTGCGTGTAAACCTCCCGAGAGAAAATCAGTGTGACGTTGATGTTGATGCCGGCTGCAATGAGCTGCTCGATAGCCGGCAGCCCCTCGGGCGTCGCCGGGACCTTGATCATCACGTTGCTCCGGTCGAGGCGTTTCCACAACCGCGTGGCTTCGGAAACGGTCCCCGCCGTATCATGAGCCAGGCGTGGCGAGACTTCCAGGCTCACAAAGCCATCCCCGCCCTTGGTCCTCTCGTAGACAGGCCGGAAAAGATCGGCCGCCATCTGGATATCCTCGACGACCAACGCCTCATACATCTCGTCGACGCTCTTCCCCTGCACCGCAAGCCTGCGGAGGGCATCATTGTAATCGGTACTGCCGTCGATGGCCTTCTCAAAAATGGCCGGATTGGAGGTCACGCCCCGGAGGTCATCCTCCTCGATCATTCGCTGCAAGTCACCCGTAACGATCAGGGCCCGGCGAATGTTGTCATACCACACACTCTGCCCATGCTTCCCCAGCTCTACGAGTGGATTCGAAGCCACCATGCCCCCCTTCTGTCTTTTCGCAGTTACGTGTCTCGTTCTAAGTCCATTACTTTCTCGAGCCGGCGGCGATGCCGCTCGGCGCCGGAGAAGCGCGCGGCCAGGAAGGTACGGACCACCTCTTCTGCCAGCTGGGGACCAATCACCCGAGGGCCCAGACAGAGCACGTTCGCGTCATCGTCCTCACGACTTTGACGAGCCGAGAACGTATCATGGCACAGCGCCGCACGAATACCCCGGATCTTGTTCGCCGCGATGCTGGCCCCCACACCGCTCCCGCACAAGAGCACACCGACATCGGCCTTGCGGTTCCTCAGGGCCTCCCCCACGGCCCGCGCATGGTCGGGGTAATCGGTCGGGTCTGCGTTATGCGCTCCGAGGTCCACAACGGCATGCCCTTCCCCCTTCAGCCACTCGATGATGAGACCCTTCATCGAGAATCCTGCGTGATCCGCTCCAACGGCGATCCGCATGCTCGCCTCCTGGCCTCGCTAGTGCTTCGATTTGCAAATACTGTGACGTATGCCGACAGGTATGTTGAACACCTTTGCTCGCCCGGAACGAAGTCGTGTCTGAATACGTGCGCCATCGCATTTATAAACAAACCGAAGGACTAGCCTTGTTCCATCGATCCCACCGGCTGGCCGGCCAGCAGGGCCTTTGCCGCGGCGACCACGTCCGCCGTCGTAAACCCGAAATGCTCGAGGAGGTCCTTGAGCGGGGCCGACGCGCCGAAATGCCGCCGGGCGATAACCGCGCCGTCAATTCCGACATACCGACGCCAGCCAAGCGACGAGCCAGCCTCCACTGCCAGGCGCTTTCGAACCGAGGGTGGCAGCACATGCTCACGATACGCCTGCGGCTGTGCCTCAAACAGTTCGTAAGACGCCATGTTGACGACTCGGGCCCCGACCCCCTCCGCCCTCAACCGCTCATACGCCTCTACACACCACTGCACCTCCGATCCGGAGGCGATCAAAACGATCTCGGGTGTGCCGTCGCTGTCGGCAAGCACGTAGCCCCCTTTCCGCAATTCTGACGCCGGAGCATATTTGGTCCGGTCCAGGGTCGGCAGAGCCTGCCGGCTAAGGATGAGTGCGACCGGGCGATGCCTCTGCTCCATGATGACCCGCCACGCCTCGGAGACCTCGTTGGCATCCGCCGGGCGGATCACAAGCAACTCCGGAATGGCCCGGAGTGAAACCAGATGTTCCACGGGCTGGTGCGTCGGCCCATCCTCACCGACGCCAATACTATCATGCGTGAAGATGCAGGTCACCGGGAGCTCCATGAGGGCCGACAGTCGCAAGGCCGGTCGAAGATAGTCGGAAAAAATCAGAAAGCCCGAGCCAAAGGGTCGGATCTTGCAGAGCGTCATGCCATTGAGAATCGCCCCCATGGCATGCTCCCGGATACCAAAATGGAAATTCCGCCCCCCATAGGACCCTTTCTGGAAATCACCGCCGTCGACGATGCGCGTCTTGGTGGAGGGCGCGAGGTCCGCCGAGCCGCCAATGAGCCAGGGAACGTGGCCAGCAATCGCGTTGAGCACCTTTCCGCCGGCCTCGCGGCCGGCCAGGCCCTTGCGGTCAGCGGGAAATGACGGGATGTCGCGGTCCCAACCCTCTGGCAATTGCCCGCCTTGCATCAGCCTCCACTCCGCCGCCAGGTCTGGATGGGCCTCGACGTACGCCGCGAGCCGCTGGTTCCACTCTTCCTCCCACCGGTGACCGCGTTCGACTGCCTGGTGCATGTGCGCGGCCACTTCATCGGGCACCAGGAACTGCGCATCGGGAGGCCAGCCGTACCGCCGCTTGGTCAGCCGGATCTCTTCCTCCCCCAGCGGCTCGCCGTGCGCCCCCGACGTGTCCTGCTTGGTGGGAGCCCCGTAGGCAATATGGCTGTCCACGATGATGAGTGATGGGCGGTCGGTCTCCTTCTGCGCCGTCGCGATGGCCCGATCGAGCAACTCGAGATCGTTGGCATCCCCGACCCGCTGGACATTCCACTGAAGCGCCATGAAGCGGGCGGCCACGTCCTCGGAGAATGCCAGTGCCGTGTTGCCCTCGATGGTGATGTGATTGTTATCGTAGATCCAGATCAGCTTATGGAGCCCGAGATGTCCCGCCAACGAGGCGGCCTCCGACGAGAGACCTTCCATGAGGTCGCCGTCGCCGCAGATGGCGTAGGTGCGAAAGTCCACGATTGCGTGCCCGGGCCGATTGAAGTGTGCAGCGAGCCATCGCTCGGCGATAGCCATGCCGACGCTGTTGGCCACGCCTTGCCCGAGGGGGCCGGTCGTCGTCTCGACGCCGGGGGTCAGTCCGTACTCCGGATGCCCGGGGCACCGGCTATCCCACTGGCGGAACTTTTTGATCTCTTCGAGCGTCAGATCATATCCCGTCAAGTGCAGCAGGCTATACAGCAGCATCGAGGCATGACCGGCCGAGAGCACGAAGCGGTCCCGGTTCGGCCAGTCCGGATGCTGCGGATGATGCCGGAGGTACCGGTCCCACAAGACGTACGCCACAGGCGCCAGGGCCATCGGCGTCCCGGGATGACCCGACTTCGCCCTCTGCACGGCGTCCATCGACAACGTGCGGATGGTGTTGATGCACATCTGATCGAGTGTGTCATGCGTTTCCGCTCCTGTTGACGGCATCATTGCCTCCTCATCTTCTCCCACGGGACCATGCACGGAATCCCCTACATTTAGATGCAACTTCATGGGCGCGAGGTTCACCTCCCCCCCGGAACGCACCCTCTGCGCACGCGCCGCGCGCAAGCCCCCCTCCGCTACCCCAACCGTGCCATACTGGAGCCCCGGGGCAACCATAATCACCTTACCCCGCCGCCGGGACAGGACCGAAAGACTCTACACCCATGCTCCTTCTTTTGGGGTAGCCGAGTGACCACCGGAAAGAAGATGTCCACGAGATCCCAAGAACGTTGAACCCGATGAGAAGCCCCGATCAAGCCTTACGATGGCCGCAGGTGGAAGGTTCCGGGCTTCCCAATCCCGCCGCAGCCTTACTCCACCAGTTCCAGGTACTTGAGCCCCCAGCCGGTGTTCAACAACACGACCGTGGTCTCCGGTCCCACAACCCCGTCGGCGAGCAGGTGCTTGAGGGCGACCAGGGTGGCCGCCCCTTCCGGGCAGGGGAAGATCCCCTCGGCCGTGGCCATCTCTTTCATCCCCTTCACCATCTCCCCGTCCGTCACCGCCAGTGAAGTCCCGCCCGTTTCCCTGACCGCCCGCAGGATGAGGGCGTCGGCAAATGGGTGCGGCACACGCAACCCGTGCGCCACCGTCTTTGGGTTGCGCCAGGGCTGGCAGACCTCTGCCCCCTCGCGGAACGCCTTGACAATGGGCTGGCATCCCTCGGCCTGGACCGCGATGAAGCGTGGCTGGGGGCCTTCCACCCAACCTAACTCCAGTAGCTCCCGGAAGACCTTCCACATGCCGATGATGCCCGTCCCGCCGCCGGTGGGGTAGAGAATCACATCCGGCAGCCGCCAGCCCAAGTCCATCGCGATCTCGAGACCCATGGTTTTCTTGCCTTCGACCCGGTACGGTTCCTGAAGCGTCGAGAGGTCAAAGCAGCCCTCTTCCTGGCTCTTCGCACGCGCGAGATGCCCAGCGTCACCGATGTGCCCCTCTACGAGGGTGACACGGGCGCCCGTGACCGCAGCCTCCTTTCGATTCGCCTCAGGCGCGTCCCGAGGCATAAAAAGATGCGCCTCGAGATCCGCGCGGGCGGCGTACGCAGCCAGCGCGCCCGCCGCGTTGCCTGCCGAAGGGAGCGAGAGTCGTCTGATGCCCAACTCCTTGGCCCGGGAGACCGCCACCGTCATGCCCCTGGCCTTAAAAGTGGCTGTCGGGTTCAGCCCCTCGTCCTTAATATAAAGGTGGTGGATACCGAGCCTCTTCCCAAGGGTGACGGCCGGCAGCAAAGGCGTCACACCCTCCCCCAGGGTGACGACATGTCCGGGGTCCTGTACCGGCAGCAGTTCAAAGAATCGCCAGAGGGTGGCGGGTCGCGTTGCAAAAACCTCCCGGGACACTCCCCGCTTGAGACCCGCCACATCATACCGCGCAAACAGCGCCTTCCCGCACTTCGCGCAGGTCCGCATCGACTGCTGCGGTTGGTACTCCCCCGCGCATGCCGTGCATTCCAGGTGCGACAGGTAGCTCTTCATGCCGCTCCCCCCTGGCTGTGTTTGTCCAGCCGTGCCTCGTGCGGCGAATGGCTAGTGATGGGCCAGCGACGGCATACGCAACGCGGGCGCCACGAGACCGGGGCGGGAACATGTCGATGTTCCTCTGAACGATCCCGCGACCGGCGGAAAGGGTCTTGTTAGCCTTCCTCCCTTCGCCTGTTACCACCGTACCCGAACTTCCCCGAAGGGTCAATGTTTGGGTGGGAGAAAGGCCTTGACAAGGCGGGAACGGGTTCAGTAAGAAGGACCCGAGCGATCGTCGTGCCCTCTCCGATCAGGATCGCTCGTTGCTTTCTCGCCCGCCAGCATCCCTGGAGGGGAGGAAAGCCATGCCCAGGGCCCTGAAGATCATCCCCGAAAAGTGCACCGGATGCATGCAGTGTGAACTGGCCTGCTCCTGGGTGCAGACCGGGACCTTCCGCCCGTCGCGTTCGGTCATTCGGGTGAACGTCTTTGATGAGCAGGCGAGCTATGCCCCTTACACCTGTTTTCAGTGTGAGGAGGCCTGGTGCATGACCGCCTGCCCGGTCAACGCGATCGCGATCAATCCCGATACGGGCGCCAAGGTCGTCCTGGAGAAGGTCTGCGTGGGGTGCAGCCTGTGTGTCATCGCGTGTCCCTTCGGGACCATCTTCTGGAATCCCGACACCCACAAGGCCTTCAAGTGCAACCTGTGCGACGCCGACCCGGCCTGCGCCCGGGCCTGCCCGACCGGGGCGATCGAGTTTGCTGAGCTGCCGGCCGCCGACTGGGTGGGGCCATGGGCGGAGCGACTCAACACCGGGTACCTCGAGGCCCTCGCAGGAGGTGAGGCGTGATCTACGGCTGGAGCGGGACCATCCTCCGGGTCGATCTGACCCACGGCATCATCACGAAGGAACCCCTGAACCGGCAGTGGGCCCGCGATTACGTCGGCGGGCGGGGGCTGGGGGCCAAATACCTGTATGCGGAGATGGACCCGACCGTGGATCCCCTGGGCCCGGACAACACCCTGATCTTTGCCACCGGTCCCCTCACCGGGACCAACGCCTCGTGCGGGGCCCGGTACATGGTGGTGACCAAGGGAGCCCTGACCAACACGATCACCACCTCCAATTCGGGTGGGCACTGGGGACCGGAGCTGAAGTTCGCCGGCTACGACATGGTCATCCTCGAGGGACGGGCCGCCCGACCCTCTTATCTGTGGATTTATGACGATCAGGTCGAGATCCGACCGGCGGATCACCTGCAGGGGAAAACCGTCTGGGACACAGAGGATCTCATCCGGCAGGAGCTGGGGATTCCCGACGCCATCGTCGCCTGCATCGGTCCCGCGGGCGAGAAGCTGGTGAAGTTTGCCTGCATCATGAATGACAAGCACCGGGCCGCGGGCCGCTCCGGAGTCGGAGCGGTCATGGGGTCCAAGAACCTGAAGGCCATCGCCGTTCGCGGAACGAAGGGGGTTCGCATCGCCCACCCCGAGGCCTTCATGAAGGCCGTCTGGGCCGCGAAGGCCAAGCTTCGAGCCTCGCCGACGACAGGTCAGGGCCTCGCCACGTACGGGACCGCCGTCCTCGTCAACGTCATCAACGAGCACGGGGCCTTCCCTACCAACAACCATCAGCTCGCCCAACTGAAAGGGGCCGACAAGCTGAGCGGCGAGACCCTGACCGAAACCCGCCTCGTAGCCAACAAGGCGTGCTTCGCCTGTACCATCGCCTGCGGGCGGGTTTCCAAGCTTCCCGAAGACGCCGCGGGCAAACTCCCGGTGACGACCCATCCCCATAACTGGCGGATCGCAGCGGAGGGCCCGGAGTACGAAAACATCTGGGCTCTCGGGGCGGACTGCGGTGTCACCGATCTGGACGCCGTCATCAAGGCGAATTTCCTTTGCAACGAGCTGGGGATGGATCCGATTTCGATGGGGGCGACCCTGGCCGCCGCCATGGAACTGTACGAGAAGGGACATGTCAATCTGGGGCACACGGGGGTCCCGCTCACCTTTGGCAGCGGCGAGGCGTTGGTGGCCATGGTGGAGCAGACTGCCTACCGGGAGGGTTTCGGCGGGGAGCTCGCCGAGGGATCCAAGCGGCTCGGCGCAAAGTTCGGCGCCCCCCAGTTTTTCATGGGGGTGAAGGGCCAGGAATTTCCCGCGTACGACAGTCGAGCGATCCAGGGGATGGGGCTCGGGTACGCCACGTCGAACCGGGGCGCCTGCCATTTGAAGGCGTACACCGTCGCTCCCGAGATCCTGGGCACGCCCAAAAAGATGGACCCGACGACGACCGAGGGGAAGGCGGGGATCACCAAGCTCATGCAGGACGTCACAGCGTCGGTCGACGCCACGGGATTGTGTCTGTTCCTGACCTTCGGGATCGGTCTCGAGGACATCCTGCCGCAACTCGCGGCGGGAACCGGCATCCCCTACACGATGGAGAGCATCCTCCAGGCGGGAGAGCGGATCTGGAACCTCGAGCGGATCTGGAACCAGAAGGCCGGCTTCAGCGGCACGGACGATACCCTGCCCACACGGATCCTCCAAGAGCCGATCCCCAGCGGGCCAAGCAAGGGGCGGGTAAACCGTCTGCACGAGATGCTTCCCGAGTACTACCAACTCCGGGGCTGGACCCCTGATGGCCAGCCCTCAGCTCAAAAATTGATCGAACTGGGCCTCCTGTAGAACGTCCAACGTCCGAGGGCCGAAGTCCGACGCGGGGACAAACGATAGAATAACTTTGGACATCGGACGTCGAACATCGCACTTCGGACTTCGCTGAGCGGAGCGACCATGCAGCACGTGATCATCGGGGGCGGGCCGACCGGGATGTACGCCCTCGATACGATTCGAAAACTCGACCAGACGGCCGCCATCACCCTGATTTCGGATGAACCGGCGTACGCGCGCATGGCCCTCCCGTATTATCTGGCCCGAGAAATTCCCGAGGAGCAGCTCATGCTCGGGAACGACCGCTTCTTTCAGGAGATGCGGGTGGAGGCGCGCCTCGGCCGGCGGGTAACCCGCATCGATCCACAGCAAAGGGTGGTGACCCTGGACGACGCCAGTACGCTTGACTTCGACACCCTCCTGATCGCCACCGGTTCCTCCCCCACCCGGCCCGCCGTCCCGGGGGTCGATGGCCCCGGAATCAGCACCCTCTGGACCCTGCAAGAGTCCCGGGACGTCTTGACGCGCGCCCGGGAGGGGGCCAAGGTGGTCTTCATTGGGGCGGGGTTCATCGGTTTCATCGTGCTGAACGCCCTGCATAAGATCGGCTGCCAGCTCTCGGTGATCGAGATCAAAGATCAGATCCTTTCCCGCATGCTCGACCGAGGCTCGGCCGGCCTGGTAGAGCGGTGGTTGACCACCAAAGGCATCGCGGTCTATACCGGGGCCACCGTGACAGAGATTGGCGACCTTCGGGATGGTCGGAAGGCCATCCGCCTGAGCGACGGGCGCACCCTCAGCGCGGATCTAGTGATCGTGGCCACCGGGATTCGTCCCAATACCGACCTTGCCCAGGCCGCTGGGATTCAGGTGCATGAGGGAATCCTGGCCAACGACCGACTCCAGACGAACTTCCCCTTCATCTATGCGGGAGGAGATACGGCGCAGGGGCCCGACCTCTCGACCAGCGGCCAGGCCATCCATGCCATCCAGCCCACCTGCGTGGACCACGGCCGGGTGGCAGGCGCCAATATGGCCGGCGCCACGGTCCACTACGCCGGAAGCCTCCTGGTGAACATCCTCGATGTCGCGGGGCTGCACTGCAGCAGCTTTGGCCTCTGGCAGGATGAGGGACGCGAGGCCACGGTTCTTCAGAACCCAAACCGCTTCATCCTCCGAAAGCTCGTCTGGGAGGGGGACCGGATTGTCGGGGCACTCTTCCTCGGCCCGGCGGAGGACAGCGTGATGCTGAACGACCTGGGAATGGTGAAGGGCCTCATCCAGACAAAGGTGAGCCTAGGACCATGGAAAGGGCATCTCATGAAATACCCCCTTGATATTCGACGCCCCTACGTCGCCAGTCGGGCGGCTGAAAGGCTTCTCCAGTCCACGACCGTGGGACGACCCTCCACGGATCTCAGGTTCCGGCACCTGGGGCACACACCCGAGACCCGACCCACGGCGGCCCATCACGTGATGATCAGCACGCAACCAAACATGGACCAACCATAGTCCGAAGTCCAATGTCCGACGTCCGAAGTCAACAAAGGCGAGGAAGGGGTTCCTTCCGAGGCAGACACCATCTGGCTTGCGTCGGCCGGGGTCCCGCAGCCGGAGCGAAGCGAAGGCTGGGGTGGCCCACACGAACGAATCAAAACGCCTCACCGCGCGTAAGGTTGCACCTGTGCATTAAGTCCATGGAGAATATGGTGCTGCCGAGGAAGGTCCTTCCAAGCCTTTAGTGAGACAAGCATGAAGATAGAGATCAAGCTGTTCGCCAATCTGAAAAAGCTCCTCCCCCCCGACGCCGACGGCAACATGGCCACCCTGGAGGTCGAGGAGAGCCTGACGGTGGGAGCACTCCTCGAGCACCTCCAAGTCCCCACGGAGCTGGCGCAACTCGTCCTGGTCAACGGTGTCAATATCGAGGGGGAGTATGGGCGGGTCCTTCGAGAGGGCGACACGCTAAGCATCTTCCCCCCGGTCGCCGGCGGGATCGCCTATCCCTACTTCCCGGATCTCGACAACGCGCCGGAGAAGGAGATTACGCGCGGGGTGAAGATCCGGGTAGCCTGGGGGGACAAGCTCATGCTCTCCCGCGTCATCCTGGAGCCGGGCGCTACCGTCCCAATGCACAGCCATCCCCATGAGCAAGCGGGGATCGTTTTGGAAGGCGAGTTCGACTTTACGATCGGCACTGAAACCAGGCGAGTGAAGGCAGGAGATGTCTACTTTATTCCGGGGGGTGTGACGCACGGCTGTCTCGCCTGTACCGGACGGGCCATCGCCCTCGACATCTTCACTCCCCCACGGGAGGAGTATAAATAGGTAGGGCAGAGGGTCTCCCCTCGCCGGCACACCCGTGGGAGCGGTCACTTCGCTCGCCAATCTCTCCCTCCTCTGGCTCACCCCTTGCATTCATAACCCTGCGATCGCCGTACTCGTGAGCCGTGGCCCCGGTTGGCGGAGCATTGGGCGCTGACCACACGGGGTGGCGGGGCTCTTGCACCGCCGGGAAAAGGGATGTAGGTTCCCCAGACAAGGTCCAGGGGGGTGCCGGGCACCCCCTCAGAATGCCGGGTGAAGTGTGGGAGGACGGATGCTCGACCTGAATGCGCTGATCAGCCATTGGGGATACCTAGCCATCTTTTTCGGAATCATCCTCGGCAACGTGGGACTTCCCATTCCGGAAGAGACGGTCCTCGTTCTCGCTGGATTCCTCGCCTGGGGTGGTAGGTTCCGGCTGCCGCTGGTCCTCGCGATCGGCATCGTGGGCGCAGTGGCTGGCGACAATATGGGGTACTGGGCCGGCCGACGCTATGGGCTGGCGGTGCTCAAGCGGTACGGCAGCCGGCTCTACGTCACGGCGGACCGATTCGAGAGGATGCAGCGCATCGTCAAGCGATACGGCCCCTCCGGGGTGTTCGTCTCACGATTTCTCCCGGGGCTCCGCTTCATGGCCGGCCCGCTCGCCGGGACCACCGGACTACCATTTTTCTCCTTCTTTGTCTCGAATGTCCTCGGCGCGATCGTGTACGCGCCGACGATGGTGGGGCTCGGCTATGCCATCGGTTACGGACTTGGCCAGTACGTCGAGCGGTTTCAGCAGGTCGTGCGGCAGACCGAACACATCCTGCTGCTCGGCGTGATCGTCCTCACCGTGATGCTTCTCGGCTGGCGGGCCTTCCGTTCCCGCACACACGCCTGACTCGAACCAGCTGCCAGTTGTCAGCCGTCCGCTGTCAGCAGAGGAGATGCTGGGAAGCGAGGATGCTAGAAAGCTTGGATGCTGGGAGGGAGTCTGTTGTCAGGCTCCCCCGTCCCCACACGCCCGGCCTACTAGCCTTCTAGCGTTCCAGCCTGCTAGCCGCCTATTGCTGACTGCTGACAGCCGACAGCTATCTCGCGGTGGGGACGGCAAGGAAGAGACCGGAGGCAGCCCGGCCACCCTCGACAGTACCCGCAAACGCCACGGTGCCGTCGGGGCCGACTTCCGGATCGATCACATTGGTAAAACGTCCCCCCAGCGGAGTCGGGTCCCCGACCCGGACGACCGGCATCAAGGTTGCTTTCGTGGCGAGGAAGATTCCGGCACTCGCCTCTCCCCGCGAAATTGTCGCTTCAAAGGCGACGGTACCGCTTTGATTGAACGAGTACGTCAGGCCGATAAAAGAGAGCTGCCCCCCGCCCGGCACGGGATCTCCCCGTGCCGCTATCTTTTTGATGGACCCGTCCGAGGCCAGGAAGAGGCCCGCGGGGGCTCGAGCCCCCTCGAGCGAGGCCCAAAAGACCACCTCCCCATGATCGTTCAGCATCGGGAGGGCCAGGTCCTTGAAGGTCCCCCCGAGGGGGGACGGATCTCCCACGGCAACCACTGTCTGCACACCTGACTTCGGACCCACAAAGATTCCCGAAGGGGCCCTGCCGCGATGCACTCTGCCTTCAAAGACCATCTCCCCCCGGTTGTTCATCGACAGGTCGACAAACTCACCGAATCGACCGCCGACCGACGTGGGATCACCAGCCCCCACCACCTTTTCAAGGACGCCCGCCGAGGCGAAGAAGAGAGCCCTGGGCACCTTGCCGCGCTCCACGCGACCCACAAAGGCAATGGCATCGGCGCAATTGAGCACCACCTGGCCGAGCTCCCGGAGGACACCGCCACCCGGGGCAGCGTCATTCACCGCCACCACCTTCTTCAGACTGTTTCCCCCCCTGAAGTAAATCGCCTGGGGAACCCCGCCCGCCGCCGAGCCGACGAAGGCCACATTCCCCCGCCGATTCAGGGCCGTGGAACTCAGATCGATAAACGTCCCCCCCAGGGGAGAGGAATCGCCTATGGCGACGACCCGAGTGAGGGAAACGCCTCGCGCCACGTAGACCCCATGAAACGGTTCATCCTTCTTTTTCACCAAGGCATCAAACAGAATCGCGCCGGTGTTCGCCACGGGGTCAAAATGCGTAAAGGTCCCTCCCTGAGGCGCCCCGTCCCCCGCGGCCACCACCTTCAGGATGGTAAACGCGGCGGGCTCGGCCGAGCCCACCCCGAACAGGAATAGTAGTAAGGCAGCGACAAAGGCTCTCCGTAGCACCCTCACCAGACTCTCCTCCCTCTCATGCCCGACTAACCCTGGCCGATGACCGGAAACCGCCTCGGTTCATGGTTCATAGTTTATGGTTCATGACCAACAGTTCACGGTGGATGATTCATGGTTCATGGTGGTGCTCGGAGTATAAGTCTATGAACTCTGAACCTTCAATCCTGAACTCCCTACCACCATTCACTAGTCACCAGCCACCACTCACCCGCCACGAGTCACCTGCCGACAGACGACTGGTGACCGCAGACCGACGACTGACTTTGGACGTTGGACTTTGGACCCTCACGGTGAACCGTGAACTATGAACCGTGAACAGGCCTTATGACGGCCGGCTTTCGATGCCGGGCCATTCGGATTGCCACCCGGAGCGCCTCCAGGAGGCTCTGCGGGCTGGCTGTCCCCTTTCCGGCAATGTCGAAGGCGGTCCCGTGATCCACCGAAGTCCGGATTATCGGCAGCCCCACAGTCACATTGACCGCCCGACCGAAACTCCGGAGTTTGACAGCGACATGCCCCTGATCGTGATACATCGCGACGACGAAATCGAACCCGCCTCGGGCCGCCCGGTAAAAGAGGGTATCGGCAGGAAAGGGCCCCGTGGCATCGATCCCCTCTCCTCGGGCCGCCGCCACCGCCGGAGCGATCTCTTCCCGCTCTTCGCCGCCAAAGAGCCCCTCTTCCCCTGCGTGGGGATTCAGGCCGGCCACGGCGATCCGTGGCCTGGGAAGATCCCATGCCGCTCCGACCTCGTGCGCCAAGCGGACGACCTGCAACACGCGCTCTTTCTTGACCCGATCACACGCCTCGCGAAGGGGGACATGCGTGGAGACATGGAGCACCCGGAGCCTTCCTGCGACCAACATGAGCGCGTAGTTTCGGACGCCAGTCCGTTCGGCAAAGATCTCGGTATGCCCCCCGAACGGATAGCCGGCGAGATGCATCGCCTCTTTGTTGAGCGGGGCCGTGACCACCGCATCGAGCTCACCGGCCCGGGCGAGCTCGATCGCCTTCCAGACGTACTCAACGGCCGCCCGCCCGGCTTGGGCCGAGAGAACGCCCGGGGGACACTGCTCCACTTCGACATTCTTGAGGTCGAGGACTGCCACCTCTCCCGCGTGGCCGGTTACCTCCCCAACCGAACCGATCCGCCGAACGCCGACAGAGACCCCCACATAGCCCTGCGCCCGGTCCAAGACGGCGCCGTCCCCCACGACGATCGGGATCGCCTGGCGGGAGATCGCCCCGTGAGCGAGGGCCTTGATGATGATCTCCGGCCCGATCCCAGCCGGATCGCCCATGGTAATGCCGATGCGTAGCTTCCTTTTCTCCGCCACTCGCACCTCCCCGCCGCCGGATTTTAGCACACTCTCTCGTCGGTGCCAAAGTCGGTTCACGGTTCACAGTTCACGGTTGAGGGTCCAACGCCCGAAACTACGGCTTTTGGCCCGGTTCATGGTTCATAGTTCATGGTTCAGTGGAAACAGAAATTCGCAATCCCCAATTCGAAATTCGATATACCCAACCCACGGTCGTCGGTCAACCCTGGGGGGCTTGCTCCTTGAACCGGGCGGGGAAAGGGTATAAGGTGAATTCATGCGACTCCTCGAACACGAAGCCAAGCGGCTCCTCGCCGCCTGTCAGGTCCCGGTGCCCGCCGGCCTGCTGATCTCATCGGAACCCGAACTCACGAGGGCGTGCGGCGCCATCAGGTCTCCTCGCATGCTGAAGGCTCAGATCCCCACGGGGGGACGGGGGAAGGCCGGAGGCGTCGTGAAGGTCGGCACGTCTGATGAGGGCCTCAGAACAGGCAGGGGCCTCCTCGGCCGATCTCTGCTCGGCCACCCGGTTACCGCGCTACTCCTCGAGGAGCCGGCAGAGGTCGAGGAGGAACTGTACGCGGCCGTCACGTATGATCCGGTGGCCAGGCGCCCGGTCATGATCCTCAGCCGATCCGGGGGAATCGATGTGGAGGTAAGGGCCGCCCGATCCCCCGGCGCGGTGCAGACAATGCCCTTCGATCCTTTGGAGGGGTTCCACCCGTTTCGCGCCCGGGAGATCGTCCACCGGCTGGGATTCTCTGGCACTGAACTGCTCCAGCTTTCTGACCTTCTCTGCCGGCTCGTCGACTGCTTCCGGCGCTTCGAAGCTACGCTCGTCGAGGTGAATCCCCTGGCAAAAACGCCCCGAGGAGCGTTCGTCGCCCTCGACGCCCGCATCGAACTGGACGAGGATGCCCTGTGCCGGCACCCCGAGCTCGCGGCGCGCCATGACATCCAGCCGCGGGAATCGGGCGTTCGCCCCGTAACCCCCTTCGAGCAGCAGGCGCGGACCATCGACGCCATGGACCACCGGGGGGTGGCGGGACGGGTGATCGAGTTTGCGGGAGACCTCGGCCTGCTCATCGGTGGCGGAGGGGCGTCCCTGACCGCCTTTGACGCGATCCTGCGGCACGGGGGGTATCCGGCCAACTACTGCGAGATCGGCGGCAATCCTTCGGTCAAGAAGCTTCAGGCGTTGACCGCGCTCATCCTCTCCAGACCCCGGGTGAAGAAGCTGGCCGTGATCATGAACGTGGTCTCCAATACCCGGGCGGACCTAGTGGCTCGGGGGGTGATCAAGGGAGTGCTGGAGCGGGGAATGAAGCCACACGAGACCATCGTCTGCTTCCGGGTCCCCGGGTCGTGGGAAGATGAAGCGCTGAAGATTTTACGGCGGTATGGGGTAACCCCCTGCGACCGGTCCGTCTCGATTGACGAGGCCGCCCGTCTCGCGGTGCGCCGGGCACACGGTGAGGCCGCGTGAGATGACGATGCACCGGGAAATATATCAGTGTGATCTCTGCGGAGCCACGATGCAGGATATTCACTGTAAGCTCGTCTGCCCTGACTGTGGCTATACGCGCGACTGCTCGGACCCCTAGACGATGGCGATTCTGGTCGACGAAAAAACACGGATCCTGATTCAGGGGATTACCGGCCGAGAAGGGGCGGCCATGGCGAAGGACTCCGTGGAGTATGGGGCACAGATCGTGGCGGGCGTCACGCCGGGAAAGGGGGGCCGCCAGATTCACGGGGTGTCGGTCTATGATTGCGTCAGCCACGCCGTGAAGGAACACGGCATGGACGCGGCGGTGATCGCGGTCCCCCCGCCCTTTGCCAGGGACGCCGCCCTCGAAGCCCTCTCGTGCGGCATCGGCCTCGTGGTGATCCTCACCGAGCGCATCCCCCGCAAAGATACGGTAGAGATCGTCAGCTTCGCCGCGCAGCAGGGGGCCCACGTCATCGGTCCGAACTCGTTAGGAATAATCTCCCCTGGGAAGACGAAAGTCGGTATGATCGGGGGGCCCGCGCAGGACGTGCGGAAGGCCTATCAGCCCGGCGCGGTCGGCATCATCTCGCGCAGCGGCGGGATGACCACGGAGATCGCCACGCTCCTTACCCTGAACGGCATCGGACAGTCTACCTGTGTGAGCATCGGGGGGGATCCGATCGTCGGGACCCATTACCTCGACTTGATCCCCCTCTTCGCCCGGGACCCGGCAACGGCAGTAGTGGTGCTCTTCTGCGAGCCTGGTGGCGGGGCCGAAGAGGCCCTGGCCGACCGGGTCGCCCGAGAGGGGCTCCCCGTGCCGATCGTGGCATTCGTGGCTGGACGGTTTGCCGACCGGATGCCGGGAACGCGTTTCGGGCATGCCGCCGTCATGGTGGAGGGGAAGCGCGGGAGTACCCAGGGAAAGATCGAGGCGTTCCGCCGCGCCGGCCTTCCTGTGGCCGAAGAGCTCACCGGCATAGTCCCTTTGGTCCGGGAGGCCCTCGGACGGGAGAAAAACAGTTCAGGGTTCAGAGTTCATGGTTCAGGGTAAGGGGCACAGAGAAAAACAAATGACGGCCGGGGCGGAAATACTGAAAGGCATCTTTATCAGGGTGGCGGTGAACGACCCGGCGTGTCTCGGGATAGAGCAGTGCGGGGACTGTGTGGGCCTCTGCCCGGTCGATATTTTTTATCCCGTCGGGGACCGGGTCAGCGTGCAGGAGGAAGACGAGTGCACGCTGTGTACCCTGTGCCTCACATGCCCCACCGATGCCATCCGGATTGTGAAGCTGTATGAGGATGGGGAGTCCGATGTCCAAAGTCCAACGTCCAAAGTCTAGGACCCTTGGGCGGGGGGCTGGCGGGGGGCTGGCGGTTGGCGGCTGGTGGCACGGAGTTCAGGGTTGAGGGTTCAGAGTTCATGAGGAGTGGATGGTGGTTGGTAAGGGTCGTGGGTGTTGGGTGTTAGGTTTGAGTCATGCGCGATCATTACTGAGTGCTGAGGGGCGATTTGGCATTGCTGACCGCTCACTGCTGACGGCCGACCGCTGATTCCATCGGTCGCCGGTCGTCGGTCACCGACATGCGAGGAGGCATGGCAGGGACTATCTCCCAAGGACTGGCCAGATTTATCACCGATATCACGATCGACAGGCTGCCGGCCGAGGTGATCGAGATGACCAAGCTCTGCCTCCTCGACTGGCTGGGCTCCGCCATCGCGGGGGGGATCACTCGGCCCGTCCAGATGTTTCTCCGGGTGGCCACGGATCTCGGCGGAAGACCTCAGGCGACCCTGATCCCCGATGGTTCCAAGACCTCGTGCCACCTCGCCGCGCTCGTCAACGCCGCCTCTTCCCACGTCGTGGAGATGGACGACCTCCACAAACCCTCGGTCCTCCATCCGGCGGCACCCGTCATCCC
>JBHIAH010000003.1:0-120235 GCA_046758505.1 Methylomirabilales bacterium (SeqCode)
CCTTCGCGACTGCCCCGGTGCTTTTTCCCGCTGATCCTCGCTCCACCTCTTCTCACGCCGTGGCCTCTTTCGCACGTCTTAGCACGCGACCGGCTCGGGCCCCAGTGTGTTCTCCCTCCTCCACCGTGATCACACCGTTCACCAGCACATAGCGGATCCCGTCCGGGTATTGGATTGGGTGTTCGTAGCTCGACCGATCCGCCACCCTCTCGGGATCAAAGAGGACAAGATCGGCGTAGCAGCCGGGCGCGACCAGGCCCCGGTCGGTAAGTCCAAAGCGACGGCACGGGTCCAACGTCATCTTCCGGACGGCGATCGGAAGATCGAGCAGTCGCTCTTCCCGAACATACGCGCCTAAGACTCGCGGGAAGGTCCCGAACGTCCGGGGGTGGGGGCGACCACGGCTCAGCGGACCGACGTGGGACCGCACCCCGCTATCGGAACCCACCATCACATAGGGGCGAGCCAGGATCTTTTGAAGGTTCTCCTCAGACATGATGAAAAAGATCGCATCCACCCGGGCCTCCTCCTCGACGAGAAGATCGCAGAGGAATTCGACCGGCCCCTTCCCGGCGAGGGCCGCCGCCTGACTGACGCGCAATCCCTCGTACCTCCTGTTGGCTTCCCGGGTCACCTCGGCGATCATCATCCGGTCCCACCGCCTGCCGCTGAGCTCGTGTTCGAGCCGCGCCCGGACCGACGGATCCCGCAATCGAGCGACCTGCTCGACCCGCCTCCCCTCGAGCGCCCACGGCGGGAGGACCGCTTGGAGCTGGGTGTTGGACGCCGTGTAAGGATAGCGATCCGCCGTCACATCCTGGCGGCGCGCGCGCGCCTCTTCGATCAGATGTAGCGCTTCCGGCAGTTTTCCCCAGTTGCGCTCGCCGGAGGTCTTGAGATGAGAGATCTGAAGGGGGATCTGGGCCTGACGCGCGACATCGAGAATCTCGCGAATCGCTTCCAAGAGCCCATCCCCCTCGCTCCGCATGTGGCAGGCGAGCACCCCCCCCTCCTCGTGGGCAACGCGCGCCAATGCCACCAGCTCCTCAGGCGAGGCAAAACAGGCGGGGGCGTAAATGAGGCCGGTCGAGAGGCCCAACGCCCCCTCGCGCATCCCCTGCCGGACCGCCTGGATCATCGCCGCCATCTCTCGTGCGTCGGGCGGTCTCGCAGCTCCCCCCAGGACGGAGCCCCGGATGGTGTTGTGGCCGAGGAGGAGACCGAAGTTAATGGAGAGCGCCTCGGCGCCAAGCTGCCCGAAATAGTCCTGGACTCCCTGCCACCGGGAATCGAGACCGTACAGCTCCCGATAGGTCTGCGCCCGCTCCTCCCCCCACTCGCCCCAGATCGGCGCGGCGGAATACCCACAGTTCCCCCCGATTTCTGTGGTCACCCCCTGGCGCACGGCGCTTTCCGCCCGGGGATTGAGCAGCAGAAAGTAATCGGAGTGCGAGTGCACATCCACAAAGCCGGGACAGGCGACGAGCCGGTCCGCCCGGATCACCCGTTGGCCCTGGGCCTCGGGGATCTTACCCACGGCCCCGATCCGGTCCCCCGCAACTCCGATGTCCCCCGTGACGGGGGGCGAGCCGGTGCCGTCCACAACACTCGCACCCGCGATGATCAGATCGAACATAATTTCCTCGTTGACCGATGACCGATGACCGATGACCGTCTATGATCAAAGCTCCGCTCTGCTCTGCGCGAGTCGGCGACGGAAGCAGATCCTGAGGAAGGCGGAATCCGGTTTGCGGGCGGCCGGGGTCCCGCCACCGGAGCGTAGCGCAGGCGGGGGTGGCCGTCCTGATGCATCATGATTCGTTCGGCGCGGAACACAAACACTTCACCAAACCAACCCATGGAGTTTTCCGGCGACGAAGGATGACTTCCCGAGCCGGCTCAATGTATTTCAACCCCCAAGTCTGACCGTTAATTTCCATCCTTTTCGGGCGTCGGTCATCGGATCAATGCCGGCGGCCGCGGTACTCGAAGACATCGACGGGGGAGCCATCGGGGGCGCGCAGGGTTGCGGTATCCCCGTCGTTATTCCAGATGGGGCCATTGGACTGCCAGTAGAGGAGAATCTGATCCCGGGGGTCGGTGAGATCGACTCCCCGCCCACTCAACAGGAGCACCGAATACCCAGGCTTGAGCCACAGGCCGGGGAAGGTATAGCGGTGCCCGTACCGGTCGGTCACGGTAAAGCCACCGACCCTCACGGCATTCCCGGTGACATTGGCGATTCGCATATACTCTCCATTCGGATTGAGGCGATCGTTCCCGGGGGCGTTGGCGTGAAGCGCGGTGATCTTCAAGGGGCCCATGAGGTGTCGCCATATCCCGCGCCGCCCGGCCCGCGCCCGCCGCTCGAGCTCAAGCAATCGATCGTAGTGCTTGAGATTCGGTGGAATCACCAGGAGATGGGCGAGCCCCGCCTCGATCAGCCGCGCATTCACCATCTCGCCGTCGAGATACACGTACGCCAACAGACGCTTATACCCGTCCTCCAGCACCTGATCCTCCTCGAGTCGCACGCGCCTCCCTTCGGTCAGGCGGCGATTCAAGGCAGTCGCCTCGGCGAAATAGGGCTGGCCCCGTTCGGGAGCATTAATGCCGAGATAGCGAACCCGCCGCCCATCCTGGAGGACGGCCGTATCGCCGTCGATCACACGGCGGATCCTGACGGAGCGTTCCTCCCCGGCCCCCCGGAGCGGGGCAAGGAGCAGCACGACGAACGCAACCCATGCAACCCACCGCGCCCGTTTACAGCAACGTGATCCGCCCACGGTATCGCTCCTCGAGGCGGCGGTTATGCTCGTCCCCACCGGGAAGATTGGCGCTCATGTACACCGGGGGGGAGAGCCCCTCGGCCCGGTACCGCTCCACCACGCCGCAGATGAGGCGGTTCATCACGAAGGCCCCGGCCACCACCGACGTGGGCCCGACCTTGCCGCCCCACCCGGGATAGGCCACCGCGGCATCCCCCGCCTCCCCGCAATTATCCAGGCACAGGTCGACAACCTCAAAGAGGCGCTTCCCGCTCGGGTGCCGGGGGGGGACCCCACTCGAGTGGGCCAGCGAGGTGAGCGCAATCACAAAAAGCCCCCGCCGCTTGGCGTCGAGGGCCATCTCGACGGGGACGGCATTGATCCCGGAGTTGGATACCACAATCAGCACCTCGCCAGACCGAAGATCGTGCCGGTCCAGGAGGATCGAGGCCACTCCGGGCAACCGCTCCATCCGTCCGCTCACGGCCGGCGGTGCGAGCGGAGACAGCACGGCTTCCTGAATCAGGTTCACCGGAACCAATCCGCCCGCCCGGTGGAAGGCCTCCTGGGCGACCGCGATCGAATGCCCGCTCCCGAAGACGTGGAGGATCCCGTCCTGTTGAAGCGAGTCAAAGATCGCCTGCGCCCCCCGCTCAAGCGCGGCTCCCTGCGTCTCTTCGATTCGGCCGAGCAGCTTGAGTACGGCCGCCGTGTACGGGTGCGGGTTCATGAGCCCCTTACGAGACCATTCCAGAATACTGCTTCCCGGGAACGATCTTTCCCAGCGGGACCGCCTGCCTCGCCCCGGTAGCCGAGGGAAGGTTCCCCGGCTCTCCCGCAATGGTCACGTACGCCAGAACGGCAAACGCCGTCGCCTCGACCGCCTCAGCCGGAAACCCGACTTCATCGGTCGTGAGGACGTGACGGGGCGCCAGCCGGGCTCGAAGGCTCTCCCTGAGCCACCGGTTTCGGGCCCCGCCGCCACACAGCAGGACCTCGTCCACCGGGTGCCGCGGAAAGACGTGGGCCTCAAGGCTTCCCACCAGCGCCTCCACGGAGAAGCGCGAGACGGTGGCAACCAGATCGGCTGGCGAGATTCCTTCCCGCTCGGCCTCGGCGAGGATCTCCGTCACCATCCGAGAACCAAATTCCTCCTGGCCGGCACTGCGGGGGGGAGACCGGCGGAAAAAGGGATGGTCGAGGAGTCGCTCGAGGAGCGCCTCGCTTGCGGTTCCTGACGCGGCCCAGGCGCCGTCGGCGTCGAACGCCGCGGCCCCCCCACTCAGTCGGTGCACCACTCCATCGATCAGCACATTACCCGGTCCCGCGTCAAAGGCCACGATCTCGGCCCCCAGGGGACCGGGAGGGAGCAGGGTGAGGTTCGAGATTCCCCCAAGGTTTACGATCACGCGGCACCGGTCGGGATGTCCAAAGAGGAGGGAATGAGGATAGGGGGTGAGGGGTGCCCCTTCCCCCCCCGCTGCCATGTCCCTGGGGCGGAAGTCGGCCACCGTCAAGAGGCCCGTCCGCTCGGCGATGATACACGGCTCACCAATCTGAAGCGTGCACCGCAGGACGAGATCCCCCTCGGCGAGGGGGGTCGGGAGATGGCAGACGGTCTGGCCGTGGGAGCCGACGAGGGCCACCGCGGTCGCGGGGGTGTGCGCGGCCTTCAAGAGATCGAGGGCCGCCCGAGCAAAGAGCTCCCCCAGCAACACGTTGAGGCGACAGACTTCGCGGAGGGCATCGCGATGGTCGGCGAGATGGAGAACCCGATCACGGACCCCCGGGGGATAGGGACGACGCTCAAAATGGAGGAGGTTGACTCCGAGTCGGGGACCCCCCGTGATCATCTCGACGAGGGCCGCATCGATCCCATCCGCCGAGGTCCCGGACATGAGTCCAATGACCTTCAGGGATGCATCCCTCCTGCAAACTCTTTCTTGACGCGGGATAAGGCCTCCCGATCTCTCAAGAGATCAAGGCCGGTGAGGGCCATGGCCCTGGCCGCCATGAGCATTCCCGCCTCCCCCGCAGACGAAGCGGAGGCGACGGCGAACTCGGCCATATGACAGCTGACCTCGGGGCCGCAGATGGCAATCGTGGGCTGCAGCGTGGGAACGACCTGGCTCACGTTCCCCACATCGGTCGATCCCAGGTCCTCATCCTCTGGACCCTGATCGATCGCTTCGCCCAACGCTTCCAGGTTCTGGCGAAAGAGCTGGGCGAGCGTATAGTTCACCTTGTGCGGGTGATAGTCGTGCCCCGGCCGCTTCACATGGTACCTGGCCCCTGTGGCTCTCGCGGCTGCATCGAAGCAGTCGAGGACCTTCTGGTACACCTCGTCCAGGTAGCCCGTGTCCAACGCGCGAACATAGAAGAGGGCCGAGGCGTGGTCCGGGATGATGTTCGGAGCCTTCCCCCCCTCGGTGACAATTCCGTGAATCCGCGCCTCGGGCCGGAGGTGTTGGCGGAGGGCATTGATGTTGTTGAAGGTAAGAATGACGGCATCAAGCGCGTTGATCCCCAATTGCGGAGCCGCCGCGGCATGGGCAGCCTTGCCGAAGAATTCCACCTGGACGTCCCGCATCCCCAGCGCCTTCTTCACCATCTCCGTCCGGTTGCTCGGGTGGACCAGCATCGCGGCATCGACCTTGCGAAACACCCTCGACTCCACGAGGGGGATCTTACCTCCCCCTTTCTCCTCGGCCGGACATCCCACCAAGACCACACGACCGGGAACTTCTCCCAAGAGCGCCTTGAGGGCTAAGGCGGCCCCCACCGAGCCCGCCGCAATCAGATTGTGCCCGCAGGCGTGGCCGATGTCCGGAAGCGCGTCGTATTCGGCCAGGAAGGCGATGGCGGCCCCCTCGCCCGAGGCGCAGGAAGCCGTGAAGGCGGTGGGAAGCCCCGCCACCCCCCGCTCGACAGAAAAGCCGTGTTCGTGCATGGTCCGGGTGAGGAGGTCGGCGGCCTGGACTTCGTCGAAGGCGAGTTCGGGGTGGGCGTGGAGGAACCGGCTGATCCGCAGGAGTTCGGGGCTGAGACGATCGACCTCTGCGATCAGCGCCTGCTTCTGAGTATCCAGCATTTGTCCCTCCGTACGGATGTTCCTCGCGGGCACGTCGCTCACACGGTACCACGGAATGAGGAGAGAAACAAGGCGCGTGGGCACCGGCGTCTTCCGTGCTCTTCGGCACAGTGCGGGAGCGATTGACCCCCCCTCCGCAATGACTTTTACGCCTCAGCCCCCCGAGCGACAGGAACCTTCTCGAGCGATCGGGAGTTTACGTAACAGGGACGATAAGGAGTGAAGAGGGGAGGATTCCGGATCCCCGTGCACCAACCTGCCTATCCTATTCCCGCCGTCGAGTCCCGACATCCAGGCCGCCCGAGCCTCCTCCCATGGCGGCGCCCACTCTTCACGCCCTTCGCTCCCGAAACCGACCCCTCCAGCCGACCATGGCGTAACGACTGCAAGATGCCTGACAACCGACCATGGCACGGATGGTTACCGGTAAAAGCGAGGGATGACCTGCACGGGACCCGGGTTGTGACGGCATCAGCGGAGAAACGGGATGTCAGTCCTTGAGGTACAGAGCCCCAAATCGTATATCGTGTGGGTTGAATGCGGTCGGATCTATCTGACGGTCGACGAGGGCGGCAAACCCACGATCAAGGCGGACTGGAGCATGGCGGATATTGATGCTGCCCTCAACGCCCTGCGGGAGGAGGTTCTCGCCCACACCCAGGCCCTGCCGCGTGTCTCGCCGGTGGACGGGGATCGAGACGCCGGGCAAAGACCGCCGCCGAACGTGCAGAGCGGCAGTCGTGTATAGGGTCTCAGGGTCGCCGCCGGGCGACATCGACCGGACACAAAGCCCGTCAGGGGACAAGAGACGACGGAGGGAGCAATGAAACTTTTATACGAGGTTGTCGTCCTGACCTGCCTATTTTTCTACAGTGCCCTCAGCATTGCGCTCCTCGGCCCCTGGATGTATCGCAAGGCCAGATCGCTCCTGGGAGAATTTCGGCCGTCTTCAGAGGCGACGGGTGAGCCCCAGATGGATTCTGTGGAGGCATCCCCAAACAGTGGTCAAGCTGGAAGCGCGCGGAAGAAAAGACCATTGGGAGCCCCATCCGTGGCATCGCCGCGGTCACCTCGCTCAGCCTTCGTGACCAGCGGCCTCTCTTTCCCAGCCGGGAAGTAAGGGACACTCACCGGGACCGCCAGGGCGGGCCCTGGTGTTCTAACCGGCTGCCCCGGCCGACCACCACCACCGCTGACCCGATCCTCAAGGACACTCATCTACAGCACCCGATGGCGCCCGGAGGTCTTTGTCCACCCCAGCCCATGATGCCCTCCCGGTCGCGAGCCGGAAGGGAGCGCCACCGTCCTCACCCACGAACGCCGACCCCGACCTCCCCCATCCCTGACCCGCTCGTCCCCCTCCCGCAAGACTGATCCCTCCTCGAACGGTCAAGCGGTTCACCGTTCACAACCTATTGATTGGTGGTTGGTGGCTCGTGGCTCACAGACAATTTACGGTTCACTGTTCACTGAAGATAGTTCTCAGAGAAATTCGCAATCCGAAATTCGAAATTGTAAATCGGTTCTCGGTCGTCGGGTCACGATTGACAGGGGGGACCGGGGGGGGTAAGGTAATGGCCGGCCTGCGGGATCCCCTGGCAGGCGGGCCGAATGGGGAGGGTGGTGGGCCCCACCAGCACGCGTAGCGCGTTTGCCCGTGTGGGCCCCACGGAATCTCACGGTCATCACCCTCCCGCAGCGAGAATCGACCCTCCACGAGAGCCCCATGGACGACCGTCACGATGCTGTTGGATGGCGCCAAACCATCCTTCTCCTTCCCCTCTTCCTCCTGTTCCTCCTCATGGCCGGATGTGCGGGGAGCACGTCAAAAGACCCGCGGTACGCACCGGCCGAAAGCCTCCTCGTCATCGTCAATGACTTCCACCGCTTTTCGCGGGAGAACCTCTATCGATTTCCGACGCCCAAGGATAACGCGGGGGTCAACATCCACAAGGCCACCCTGCTCCGCCTGCAGGATTATGAGCGGGAGCAACCAGGCCGCTACCCGGATGTTATCGCCTTCACCAAGGCGATGGCCTACGAACGGCTCCGGGAGTACGGAAAGGCCATGGACTTCTATCGCCTCGTCACCACCATGAGCTCTCCCCTGGCGCCGGAGGCTCAGGGCCACCTCGAGGCGCTCCGGGACTTCGCGCACCTCATGGAGGGTTATGGAACAGCGGCCACAGATCCTCCGGCCTTCGTCGCCCATCTGGAGGAGAAGGCGGATGCCTGGCGCGGATTACACGAGAAATATCGTGGGACGGTATACGGGTATCTCGCCCTCGTCGAGGCGGAGAGGCTCGATCGCCTCAAGGTGGAGTACCTCCAGTCGAACCGGCACCGCCTGAAGGGGGGGGATGGAGCGGTCATCGAGGCGTACGAGGCCCTCCTCGGGTCCCACGAAGCCAGCAGGCACTCGGATGGATACGTGATTGACTTCGCCGATTTCTATGTGGTATTGGCAAAGGAATACGTGCGGGCAAACCCCCCGGAGGATCGCACCTTCACCTGGGAGAAATTCTCGCAGTGGGCGGATCGGGCGCGGCGCCTGTATGCCCGCGTTGCCCAGCGGGACGGTTCCCTGGACAAGCTGGAGGCGCGCGGAAAGCTCCAAGCGCTGGACGCGTACACGCTGAAGATTCAGGCCCTGAGCCAGTAGGAGCGGTGATGGAGAGACGGGGCGACCGGTACCGCGTGTTGGCTATTGTGCTCGGGATTGCATCGTGCGTGGTGTTACTCCCCCCCCGGGCGCTCTCGGCCCCCGCACCCCTCCCGCCGCCCCGGCCCACCTTCGATTTGCCTGACGCGCCTTCCCGGGCTACCCCTTTCGAAGACGGGAGGACCCAACCACGCTTTTACCCCGATGAGATCGATCGTCGGGTGGGAAGGGCCATCGTCGATGCCTACCTGGGGAATCGGGAAGGCCTCCGGGCCCAGCTCGACGCCGTCCGCCGTGAGGACGAGGCGCGGCGGGAGGAAGGCAAGCCGGCGACGGGGCTCAGCACCCATCTCCGGGATCTTCTCAACAGCACCCTGACCGACCGCGCTGCGTACCTCGCCGCGCAGGAGGCGGCCCTCGATGACGCGTCGAATCCCCATGAGGAGGCTTTGATCGCATGGCGACTGGCACAGGATGAACTGACCCGGGCCAATGCGCTCACCCATCGAAGTGTCTTCAATCGGCTGGGGAAGGTCCTGAACCGGCTCCTCCGAGCGATGAATCTCACCGATTTTTTGGTGGATCCCCTCATGGGACCGGCGATCGACTCCACCCTGGATGTGCTCCTCCACCTGGGGGACCTGAACGGGATGAGCATCGAGGAGCGGAAAGCCTTGGTCCTGTACCAACGGTTCTTGGCCCGGTATCCCGACGACCCCGAAGCCAAGCGCGTCCAAGGGGATGTGGCCCGCCTCCTGGCCAAGAAGCGCCGGGCTCTCTTGGCTCAAGAAATCGATCGGGGCGAGAAGGCGCTCCAGGCTGGAGACCTGTGGACGGCGGAGCGCCACTTCGAAGAAGCGCTCGACCTCGATTCCGCCTCCGAGGCAGCAGGCGGGGGGATGAGGACCGTTCAGTTGCGTCGCTCGGCAAAGCGGGAACGCCGGGCCAGGGCCTTCGCGATCTCGCCACAACCGCTTCCGTTGACGGATCCCTCAGACGCACGCGTATATTACGACCTCCTTGTGGCCACGACCCGTCTTCAGCCGACACGGATGCGAGAGATGGCGAACACCCTTGCCAGCCGCCACCAAACGGATCCCCTGTGGGATACGGCCATGGACGCCCTCGCCCTGTCTTACGAACTCGAGGGCCACAAGGATAAGGCGCACCGCATTCTGGAGGATGTGGCCGACCGCGGCCGGTCACCGTCCCGGCAGGCCCGGGCTCGTCTCCTCCTGAATAGCCCCCGATACAATCAGCTCGCCGCGGTTCGGGCAGCGGAGCGGCAGCACTTCAAGAACACGGTCTCCTTCATCTTGGGAGGGACTGAAGCATTGCAGGGGACCATCCTCCACAGTCCGACTTCCCTCCTCCTCTACGGCACCCCGGCCGGGATCCCTCTGGGCGCAGCCACCGCCGCCGGGATCGGGATTCGCGGGATCCAGGTCTTGACCGGGAACCCCATCTCCCGCAGCGCAATCATCGAGGCCGGCGAGCGGTATCTCCGTGAACACCCGCGCCCGGACCCCCACGACCGGGAGGTCAACCGCCTGCTGGCTCAGGCCTACGAGCAGGAGGAGCGGTACGACCAGGCCATTTACCATTACCGGGAGGCCGGGGCTGATCCGGATACGATCCACGCGCTCGAAGAGCGGGCCGCCGAAACCCTCCTCGATCGCGCGGACCAGAGCCCGACCCCCCAGAAAAACCGATACCTGCTCGCCATCCTGCGGAACTACCCGGAGACCAAGGCGGCACGGAAGGCCGGACGGGAGTTCCGGGCGTTCCTCGCGCCCCAGTATCAGGGGCTCCGGCTGAGCAAGGCTTTCCTGCAAGAGCATCCGGCCCTCGTGCGGGAGGGGTTCCGGCTCAAGACGACGCTCCTGGACGGTGACGCGGACAACGGCGAGATCGCGGCCGAGGGGGTCACGCTGCTCCGGCCAGACCGGCTGCTGATCACCTTCGAGGGGGCTGGAGGAACCTATTCGGAGACCTACGCGGTCGATCGGGCTACCGTGGCGAAGGTGCTCCAGTTGCTGCGCCAGGGCGTGTACCAGGCCGCCCTCCAGGATGACGGCGACACGCGCGATGATCCCGGTGGTCGGCCCGATCTCCCCGCCTTCCTCTTCCACAGTGACCCCGAAGAGGAGCGCGTGGGCCAAGAACCAGAGGTTCGCCTGAAGCGCTACGAGTTTCTCGGCGCAGAGGAGCAACTGGCCCATCCCGCCTTCCCCCTCCCGGAGATTCAGGGGAGTGCCAGTGCAAACGACCTCCGGCTGGAGGGATTCCTTCCCGTCGAACCCCTTGGCACCCGCCTGTCGGTCGGTCTCGACGAAAAGTCTCCTTTCACGGGCGCCGAGGTTCCCGCCCCGGCCCCCGTTCCCCTCAACTTTCGCCTGCAGGCCGATCCGGGTTCGCGTTCCCTGCCTTCTATCTCCCCCCAAATCCGCCTGTTCAAAGAAGAGACCAAGGATACCCCGTTGTATCAGTAAGGCGCGCCGAGGCAATCGTGCCGGGGGGAATCCGTAATCCGCTGACAGCGGACTGCTGACTGCTTTGCTTGATGCGGATGGTGGATCAGGTGCCGACGCGAAGGGGGAGTGTCAGTTCCTTGAGCAGCGCGATGGCGGAAAAGGCGGCCAGCTTCCCCGTCCGGGGGTTCGTGCTGGGGACATTTTCGATCTGGGCATGGAGACGACCAAACTCTCCGACCACTTCGATCTCATGGATGTTGTGCTCCGCCGCGGGATCGGCAATGATGGTGACCCGTGTCCGCTCCGGGCCGACCCCCGTCAGGCTCAATGCCGCGGCCACATTGACATTGGCCGGAAACCCGCGGCAGGCCTCCCGGGCGGAGCCCTCGAAGACGACCCGCGCCTCAGAAAGACCGCTCAGGTCGATTCCGTGCTCTGTAAGATACGGCGCCCCCTGAAGCCCTCGGGGGGGCTTCCGCGTCCGGATGCTCGCCTGCTTGATCTCGCCGACCCGAGCCCCCTTGACCCCATCGAGCCCCGCGAGAGCACCAGAGGGGCAGTATATCCGGGCGCCGTGCTGCTCCGCCAGCGCGACCCACTCTTCCCTGCCGAGGAGGCCGCCAACGCTCAGGACCACGAGATCTTTCCCCCGCGAGAGGGTCGCAGGAACAATCTCGTCCAAGGCCGACTGACTGGCCGCCTCGACGACCAGGTCAGCAACCTTCACGAGCTCGGCCAGCGAGAGGATCGCAGGCCGGTGCTTCAGCGCCCCTGCCAGATTCCGGGCCCGATCCGGGTTCCGATCCGCCACCGCGATCAGGTTCGCCGCAACCTTCTCCTCGTCAATGGCGGCGGCAATGGTGGAGCCGATATTCCCCGCCCCGACAATGCCCACCCGCAGCATGGTTCCTCCTCATCGCCTATGGCCTCGCGCGTCTCTTGGCAGTGAATCTCCTCGGTGCGAGACGACCGTGCGGGCTCGCCGTTCACCGGGCGGCATCGGGTCCGATGATACGCTCTGATTCACCCGGTCAAAGACATGCCCCTCGTCGTCAATCGCGAGAAAGCTGCGGCTGCGGCTGTCGACCGTGACGAGGATGAAGTGTCGCGTGCTGGCCGTCTTGGCCAGGTACCAATTTTTCCGGGGTCGTCTGGGCAGTACCCCCCAGGCCCCGTCGCCGAGGTATAACACCCCTTGCGGATCGACCCTGCCCCCCCGAATCGGGTACGTACGCTTGTAGACGTGATCGTGGTGTTCAAAGGCGACGTCGACGCCGAACCGCTCAAAGAGGGGAACCCAGTGCTGGCGGATCTTCGTGCCGACCGAGTAGGTAAAGGGCCGGTTCGACGGATAGGCCGGCACGTGATAGACCACGAAGAGGTGGGGCACATCCTGTCGCTCGGCCAGCGTCCGACGCAACCAATCCGTTTGCGCACCGCCGATGGTGTGGGTATGGTCAGAGTCCAGCACAACCACGCTTAGATAGCGGCCAAAATCCAAGACCCGGTAGCCACGCCGGCCGGGCGTGGCGAACAAGCTGTAGAAAAACGGCGCTTTGTCGGGGACTTGCCCAAACCCCCCCCGGACCTCATGGTTGCCAATCGCAACCAATACCGGGATCAGCCGTCCGTCGGGCGTGACCATGTGCCTCTTCCAGCCTGCCAGCCAACGAAACCAACGCTTCACCGATCTCGGGTTTCCGTTGGCGTAGGCGATGTCGCCGCCGATGACCGCGAACATCGGACTCTGCTTGGCCGCCTGGCGGCAGGTTTCCTGAAACCATTCGCCGAGCATGTCGAGCGGCTCCATCGTATCTCCACCCACGACGAACCGGATCGGGGTGCTGACGTCTCGGGGCATGGTGCGGAAGGTGAACGCGACCGAGTTTTTCCCGAAGCGGAACTGGTAATCGCTCCCGGGCTCCAGGTTCGTCAGTTCGGCCACGTGCACAACCCGATCGGAATGAGGCAACGCGTGGTGCGACCCAACGGCACTGTGCCATCCCATTTCGTCGACCCGCCGATACTGCACCGTGTCACCCTTTTCGGCACCGCTATGCCACTGGATCGTCATCGTGGTCGTCGGGTCGTGTTGCCAGGTGAGGTAGACCGCGGGCGGATCAAAGGACCCCCTGCCGTTGCCAGGGGCCGCCCCGGACACCCCAACCGGCACGCTGGATAGTGTCAGGCATACGATCCCTGCTATCCCGATGCGGACTACCCTGGACGCTATCGTCCCCACGCGTGGCATGCGCCCCCTCCGACTCGCGTTCTCCCCTCAGAAAATCCTCACGTGAGCGATGGTGCGTTCATGCCCCTCTCTTCCACACTCGTTTCATTGCGAGCCCTCCCCGCTTATATTTTAGCATACGTTGCCCCTCCTACCCGAGTGACTATCTGGAAGCAAGCCATCACTGATCCGTGGCCAAAGGGGAAACGCCCGCCCACAGGCGCGCGTGCTACGCGGGCGGCACTGCATTACATATACGGGATGTGCACCGCTGTCGGGGGGTTACTGCTTTCTCTCATCTACACGCGAATTGGCGCGGGTCCCTGCATTCTGCCGTTCCGGCATCACCGGTTCAGCTCAATGATGCGGCCAGGCGTCAGCCGGGCTTCTGCCTCGCCGCGGCAGGAAAACCAGCAGGCTGTGCAGCCGGTGGGTCTGAACGTGTTGGGCGTGTATTCGGTCCGATGTGCTTCGACGGGCAATTCGGAGCAGCCCTGCAAGTAGCCCCCGGGGGTGACCTGAAACCATGCGAGCCCGGCCTGGAAGCTGGGGACCGGCTCTTTGAAGTACGCAGGGATCTTCCGTAAGTAGAAATTGGAATTCCGGATGGTCCGGTGCGTGCGCTTGAAACGCATGAGTTCTTCAACGACGCCCTCGACTCTTTTCAAATCATCCCCCACGATGGTGTGGGTCGCGTTGTTGGCCTTGCCTTCGAAGTAGCTCGAGTACGAGACGCAGACGCCCAGGCCCTGGCCCAGGCGGGCGATGGGGATAATATCATCCAAATTGTTCCTCATCATGAAGGCATTGAAGCTGATGTTGTCAATCCCGCGAGCCTTGAGTTTGCGGATCACGGTCGTGATGTGGTGAAAGAGGCCACGGATGCCGCGAGAGATATCGTGCCGCTCGCAGGCAAAATCGAGGGAAAAGGTGATCTGGCCAACTCCTGCCTCCCGCAGCTCGACTCCTTTTCCCTCTGTTATGAGTTGGCCATGCGTGATCACTTGGGTGCAGATAAACGCATATTGTCCTTGATCCGCCTGACAATGGCGGGCAAGTCCTTTCGGAGTAAAGGCTCGCCGCCTGTGATGTTGATGTACATGGGACCGAATTTCTTGATGATGGGAAGATAGTCTGTGATCCGCGTCTCATCCATTGTTTTCCAGGAGTCGCAGCAGTCGCAGCGGGCATTGCAGCTCTTGGTGACCTCAAGATTCACGAAGAGTGTGCCGCAGAGACTCTTCTGCTTGAGAAGCTTCACGGCCCCCGCCACGGCCATGTTCGGCGTAATGTTTTTCGTAATCATGTAATCTCCCTAACGCTGCATACGCAGCACGCGGCTTGAAAAATGGCTTATCCGATTCGTTCAAGAACTTCCTGATTTCGCATCACTTCTGCCTTGTCCCCAAACGTGGCAAGGCACAGCAGACCAATACCCACCCATACGAGTTCCCTGATCCTCCGGATAAGACCCAGCGCCAATCCCGCCGCGGGCCCGAGTCCCATGATCTGGAAAATCAAAACCTTGCCAGCCTCCTGCGTACCGGCCTGCCAGGGGACGAAGAATAAGGCCGCGCTGATAATTAAGGACAGAGATTCGATCACAAAAGCCGTCACCCATGAGGTCGACAGCCCTAAGAAGACGAGGATCAGAAAGATCTCCACGATGCCCTCGGCCCAGCCCACTAGGTTGAGGACAAGCGATAGCACGAAGTCTCTCCCTTGGTTTTGATACACCGATGCGATGGCCTCGTCCATCCGTTTGATTTTCTCAAGACGGGCGTGCAAGAACGGTCTGCCCACGTGCCAGGCCGCCAGGGTCCTGGAGAGCCATCCGAACATCCCACGGCGCTGACCGTAGTAAAGGACGGCCAGGCCCACCGCGATGATCACAAGCGGGAGGACAAGCGCAAGGCGGATCCCAGGGGGCAGGTCAACAGTCGCCAGCGCAAGCGAACCGCCCAGAATCATGATGAGAAGCTGAGCCAAGACGAACGAATACTTCGCCACCGTCACCGAGGCGAGACCGCTTGACCAGCTCAAGTGGGCCTTCAGCAGCCTAGCCTTCACAGGCTCCCCTCCCATACTCGCGGATGGAATCAAGTAGTTGAATGCCTCGCCGGCCAGGCGCGCCCTGAGCAGGGCACCGAAAGGAACCTTCCGCTCCGCTCTGGGAAGGTTCCAGTGCCACGCCCAGGCAAAAATCGTGTGACTGAAAGAGCGCAACGCGACGATGGCGAGGAACCCCCATCCGACCCGACGGAGCTGAAGAAGCACATTCTCCCATCCAAGCTCCGCCAGCATGAAAAAGAAGATGGCGAAGCCGATCGCGGCAATAGTTATCTTAAACCCTTTCATAGAAAAAGGATGCTCCATACAGGACGACGAGTCCCAGCAGATACACGCTGATCCCCACACTCACCATCCACAAAAACCAGGACAACCGCCCGACGAGGGCCAGGAGGAGAACGAGATACGTGTAGTCTCTTCGGGAAAGGCCGTCCAGGACCCGCGTCAAGTGTCCCAGGAGACGGGCGGGCAACCCGGATCTTGTGGCGTGCGAGTCCTGGAAAGGCGAGAACGACCGGAACGATCCGGAGAAGCCGCCGGACTGGTGGACGAGTAAGAACAAGACGCCCATGCAGGCGAGCGCGCCGCCCGCAGCGACGGCACCTAACAGCAAGGGAAGCGGCTGGCCGCTCTGGCGGCTGACGCCAAGTCCTATTCCGAAAAATCCTGCCGCGGTGACGAGGCCGTCCCCGACAACGTCGAGGATCCCGCCCAAGCGCGATGTTTGGAACTTCAGCCGGGCGATTTCTCCGTCGCAGCCGTCCAAGGTAGATTGGGCCTGAAATAAGAGGGCGCCTCCGATCATGGATACGGTCCCCCCCTGCGCGAAGAGCACAGCAGCGACGATCCCCACAACAAAGAGGGCACCTGTGATCTGATTCGGGGTGACAGATGTGTCGGCGAGAAATCGCGTCACCCGCAGGGAAATCGGGCGGTTCAGTCTTTTGGCGAGAAACCCGTCCTGGGGTTTGGTGAGCTTTTGAAACAGCGACTTTTCGGCAAGCCTGAGTGCGTCCGGCGTATCCACATCCAGCCAGAAATCTCCGCCGATGTCTAAGGTCCTCACCTGCCGTTGTGCGGCCAGATGACCGATGCCGTCCGAGAGGGAGCACTCGGTGTGCATTTGGCACCAGCGCAGGGCAGCAAAGAGGGCAGGAGTGCAGAGAAAGAGCCCCGTGTCGATGGCGTTGTAATCGGCCAGGTTTTTGCCGATGGCCGCGACATGGTGATCTCGGAGGAGCACCTTCGTGGCATCGTCGAGGTCGGGGACCGCGCGGATTTTCCGGTCCACCGCGAGGATCACTTCTCCGTCTGCAATCGGGGCATGGATCAAGCGCCTGACGGTTTCGTCCGAAAAGAGATGGTCGGACATGCTGAGGAGAAATGGGCCCTCCAGGTAGCCCTCTGCCGCGAGGACTGAAAGGCCATTTTGCTTCTCCCACTCTGGATTTTCCACCCACTCGATCGCCACCCCCAGATTCCTCGCCGTGATCCATTGCCGGATCTCGGGACCGCGGTAACCGATCACCACGAGGAACTCCGTTACACCGGCCTCTTTTATCGTCAAGATCGTCCGTTCGAGAAGGGACAGTCCCCCCGCTCGCACAAGCGGTTTGGGCCAATGCTGCCTCCCCGGTTCTTGCAAGCGGCCCCCACGGCCGGCGGCGATAATGACCGCTTTCCCAACGGCGTGCGGCTTCGGCGTTCCTGTCTCGTACCCCTCGGGAACGGCGACACCCCCGAGGGGAACGCGGGATGGCTCAGTCATAGTATTCCACGCCCAAGTGGGTAACCAGATCCTCCCCGCACAGACCCCAAAGGCTGGTTTCCAATTTCGTGCGCTGGATGAAGCGGTCGTGCTCGGGTTAGAGATCTGGGGCCCTCATCGGACTTTTGCAACCAAAGGAAAGCCCGTCCTGCACGCCGCACATGCCACTCCTCTGCGCAAGGTCCAGAAAGAGGACGAGGTCCAGGACACCTGGCATACAATCCTCCGATTCATCGCGCTCGGCCCCAACCTCACATGGCGCTGATGGCATTCTTGCTATGTTACGCTCATACCCCATGCTTTGGGCTCATAGTGTTTAACGCACATTCTCGCAAATTATTTCAATCCCATCCAGGGAATTCGCGAGATGCGGATTCTGTCGCCCCTCTCCGTTCTTGCGGGCTTGCCGTTATCCTCCACGACGTCAATTCCCGGATCCGGGGACAATGACACGGTGCATGTTTCCATGGTCAGGGTCCCCTTCGGCTTGTGATGAGGCGGGCGCGAAGAGAATTGGAGAAAAGAGAAGTGTTGAACTCAAGTTTTCCAGCTTGCTTGGTAGGATGCTGAAACTTCAATTCGTTACATGGGCCGGCTCCGACCCCCCCACCCCTCGGAGCGGGGGGACCTGGCCGAGGCATCACCGCGCCGACCGGTTGGAGCACCCTATCCGCGGCCGGTCCAGATATCCCCAACGCAACGCCCGGGCGCAGGCTTCATCCACGATCGCCCCGTCTCTGCCCCCCTGCCGATTGCCCACCCTCGTAATAATCCAGACCCGAGTGATCAAGCACCTCTTCGCCTACCAGGATGCGGAGCGTGTTCGTCAGCTTCAGGTGCTGGATGAATAGGTCGTGTTCGGGCTTGAGGTCCGCACGAGCCATCGGAGACTTGAAGTAGAAGGATAACCACTCTTGAATGCCCGACAGTCGCGCCCGCTGCGCGAGGTCCAGGAAGAGAATCAGGTCCAGGACGATGGGAGCCGCCAGAATGGAATCTCGGCACAGGAAATTCACTTTGATCTGCATCGGTTGACCCAACCAGCCGACGATGTCGATATTATCCCAGCCTTCCTTCGCATCTCCCCGCGGGGGATAATACTCGATGCGAATCTTGTGATAATACTGGCCGTACAGATCGGGATAGAGATCCGGCTGCAGGATCGAATGCAACACCCCGCTCTTCGTCACCTCCTTTCCCCGGAACGAGCCGGGATCATCCAGCACTTCGCCATCCCTGTTGCCGAGAATGTTGGTGGAAAACCAGCCTTCGACCCCCAACATCCGGGCCTTCAGGCCAGGGGCGATCACTGTCTTCATCAACGTCTGCCCTGTCTTAAAGTCTTTCCCCGCGACCGGCACCCCTTGCCTGGCCGCGAGTTCGACGAGCGCCGGGATATCGACCGAGAGATTCGGCGCCCCGTTGGCGAAGGGGATGCCGCACCGGATGGCGGCATAGGCATAGATCATCGAGGGGGCGATCTCCGGGGCATTGTCCTTCAGCCCGCGCTCGAACGCCTCGAGAGTCTCGTGGGTGGGCCCGGCCTCAGAAAAGACCTCCGTCGAACCACACCAGATCATGACCGCGCGCTGCACTCCGTGGGCGCCCATGAATGCCTCGATGTCGTGCATGATCGCCTCGGCCAGATCCATCTTCGTGGAACCGGTCTTGACGTGCTTCCCGTGCAAGTTGCGGACGTACGCCTGCTCGAACACGCCTGGCCACGGCGTGATGGCCTCGAGTTCCCCTCGAATTGGGGCGAGCGTTTCGGCCGGCAGGACACCCGCAACGCAGGCAGACTGGTAGGCGTCCTCGGGAAAGATGTCCCACCCACCGAAGACAAGATCCTCAAGATGGGCCAACGGTACCAGGTCCTTGATCGGAACGAAGCGCGGCTGGGTCCGTTTGCCCAGCCGAACCTTTTGCATCTGGGTCAGCGAACCATACGGGTTGGCGAGTCCTCTGTTCACGAGATAGACCCCCGCGATGAGAGTCGTGCTCACCGCCCCCAGGCCCGGCAGCAGGACTCCGAGCCTGCCCCGCGCCGGCGCAATGTCTCTGGATAGCTCGGGATAAAACGAACTCCGTTCACTCATGGCAACCTCTCCTCGCGATGTGAGGGGAGACGAGCGGTCCACAGCAACACGAGAAAGAATATCGGAGCGCCCACCCCCGCTAGGGCCAAAAACCACGCCGCCTTTCCGAACGCCGAGAACAGGACCACGCCGTAGATGAAGTCTCGGCGAGCCAGCCAGTCCAACAGACGCGACAAGCCCGGTCCCGGCGATCGTACAAGCGAGGTAAAGAGCGGGCCATCCGCGTCCTTCGCTCGCATGGTATGCCAATACGCAAACCCGGCCGAGCCGACGGAGCCGGCGACCGCCAAGGCCCCGAGTAGCAAGGGCCACGTCGCCTGAGTGGCCAGACTCCACCCGACCGCCATACAGAGGAACACGGCGACATGCACCACGTTATCTCCCCAGAAATCGAACAGGCCGCCCCAGCGAGACTCCTGAAGCTTCAACCGTGCCAGCTCGCCGTCGCAGCCATCCAGGATGGAGTGCAACAGAAAGAGCAGCCCGCCTGCCAGCTGATACGCCGCGCTGGATGACAGAAAAAAGGGGGCACCCACCAGCCCAATCCCTACACTCACCGCGGTCATGGCCCCGGGCGTCATGCCGGTCGAGACCAGCCGGCGCGTAATCCCCAGAGAGATCCGCCGCTCGACGTGACGCGACATGAACCCCTCGTTCTCCTTGATCAGCCCGCGTAGGAGCCACGCCTCGGCGTTCGGGACATCGCGGGGCGTGCCGACAGCCATCACTCCCTCCCGACCCAGGGGCTGATATACAGGCGTGACGAGCTGGGCCAGCGCGGCGAAGAGGTCCGACGCCCCGAGGCCGCCCGACACTACCGGGAGGATCGCCCGCGCATCAACCGCGTCAATCACCGCCACCAACTTTCCATCCCCATACAGCTGCCCCGGTGCGATCGGCATTTCCAGCAGCGCCCGTAACCACTTCGGCCGCGGAAGGACGTTCGCCGCCAGCAACACCAGTCGCCCGGCCGGGAGCGGCGGGATCGGATCACCGGGCGAGAGCACGGTGACTCGTGAGCTATCGAGGAGAGGGGTGATCTCCGCGGGGGTCGGGGTGAGGATCAGAATCTGCCCGAAGCCGGCCCGACGGGCTGCCACCACACTCCGATGCAGCAGGGGAAGACCCAAGAGCATCGTACCGGGCGACACTGGTGCCTCTCCATCCGCGTTATCGGGTGGGACGAGTAAGAGACTCGACGGCGTCACGCCCTCTTCGGAGTGCCGGCCTGCCGTCCCGGCGCTCACCGATTCCATTTCCCCTCCTCCGCTCCGCGCGCTCCAACCAACGCCGACGGCCCGGGAACGGGAAGCGACGCCCCGCCCTGCCTGCTCGACTCTTGGGCGAGGGCCACAAGGGTGGCACAGAGAGAGGCCTCCGCGAGGTTCCCACCCCCCACGGTCGAGCCACCGCTCACCGCCGTCACGAAGCCGCTGGCCACGCCTGCGAACCAGTCGGCGTGATGCGATCCCTCGGATAACGGCGGCGAAAAGGTCCATCGCCGCTCGGGCCGCCCGGATGCCTCTTGACGCAGCACCACCGTGCTGTCCTCAACACGCATTGTTCCCCGTGTGCCGTGCAGCTCCGCGACGTTTCGCCTCACATCAGCCGCCCAGGTGAGGTACACCTCAACCGCCGCCTGTGGGAGCTCGAGTCGCACGGTCGCCGTATCCTCCAGCGGGACCTGCGTGAACCGCCGGGTTTCAAGCCGGGCGCTGACCCGAGCCGGCGCCTGACCCAACCAGCCCTGCAGCACATAGAACGCATGCCACCCATGGTCCACGAGCACCCCCCCGCCCGCGGTGGCCGGATCGAGCCGCCAGTTGCCAGCGCGGTCCCCACCACCCGCGGCCGGTTTCGTCCGCAGCGTCTCCCAGCGGCAGCCCCTCACCTCTCCAATCGCGTCCTGCTGCAGCAGGTCCCGGACCCATCGGATGATCGGCGCATGGTGCCAGTTGTGGACGGTGTGCAGCACCCGGTCGGTCTCCGCGACGAGCGCCACCAACCCGCCGAGGTCCTCCACCCGACTCACCAAGGGCTTTTCGCAGAGGACATGCAGGCGGTGCTCAAGGGCGGTCCGGACCAGCCCTGCATGCGTTGCGGGCGGGGTGCAGATATCCACGAAATCGAGTCGCTCCGCCGTCAGGAGGTCCTCGACGGAGTCGTACCAGTGGACCGAGGGGAGGTGACACTGCAGTTCCCGCTCCCCTGTCCGGCACGGATCGCTTGCAGCCACAATGGCAACATCCCGGTGCTCCAGCCATCCCGGAAGATGCCCGTGGATGGCGACATTCCCCACCCCGACGATCGCTCCCCGGCAGGTCATCCTATCCAAGCCCCCACTGCTCGGCGACCACGGTCATGGCTTCATCCAGGATCGCCAGCCCCTGCAGTGCGGTCTCCTCGCTGATAACCAACGGGGGATTGATGCGGATGATGTGCGAATAACACATCGCCACCAGACCCCGCCGCAGGCACTCGTGAAAGAGCGCCCGCGTTGCCTCCCTCGGCAGGGGCTCTTTCGTAGTGCGGTCCTTCACCAGCTCGAGCCCGAGCATCAGCCCCTTTCCCCGCACGTCTCCCACACATCGAAATTTCTCTTTGAATGCTTCGAGTCTCGCCAGCATGACCGCCCCGACGCGTTCCGCATTTGTGACCAGGTCCTCTTTCAGAATGATTTCCAATGAGGCGAGGCCGGCGGCGGCGGCGAGCGGATTGCCCCCGTAACTCGATGAGCTCCCGCTGGGATTGGCAAAGGGCTTCGCCCGGGTCAGTTCCTCCGTCGAGATGACCCCGCTGACCGGAAACCCGCCTCCCAACCCCTTGCCCACCGTCACCACATCCGGCACCACCCCCTCATGATCGCACCCCCACATCTTCCCGGTCCGTCCGAAGCCGGTCAGCATTTCATCGGCGATCAAGAGCGCGTCGTGCTCCTTGGCAATCGCCTGGACCGCCCGGAGAAAGCCCTCCGGGGGGATCACATTCCCGGCCGTGCCTTGCATCGGTTCGACGATAATCGCGGCAATTTCCCCCTGCGTCTGATACCGGATAACATGGCGAAGGTGCTCCGCACAGGCAATCCCACAGCCCGGGAAGGTCAGGTTCAAGGGGCACCGGTAGCAGTTGGCGTAGGGTGAGACGTAGAGACCCGGCATGAACGGACCCAGATGTTGCTTAAAGTCGTCCCCGAGGAGTCCCAACACCCCCCCCGTCTTCCCGTGAAAGCCCCCCCAGAACCCGATAAACTCAAACTTGCGGGTCGCCGACTTGGCCAGCCGGAGGGCGGCTTCCACCGCCTCTGCACCCCCCGAGAACAGCTGGATGCGCGTGAGCCCGTGCGGGCTGACAGAGGCGAGACGCTCGAGGAACCGGGTACGAGTCTCCGTCGTGAAGCTGCCGAACGTGAGCCGATCGATCTGCCGCTTCAACGCATCCACATAGGTCGGATGACAGTGGCCGACGCTGCCGACGCCGATCCCGGCAATGAAATCAACGTACTCGTTCCCATCCTCGTCGATCAGCGTGCACCCTTGCCCCCGGGCCATGGCCACCCCCGAGTAGAGGGCGATCGACTGAAGCCCGGGGGCCATGTGGTGTTGCTCCCGCCCGACGATCTCTCGCGAGCGGGGACCCGGTACGTTCCGCCCCATCACACCGATCCCCCGGTGAAACGCGCCTCCAAGTATGACGCAATCCGCGCCGACGCTTCATCCCGGTAGAGCGCGAAGCTGGGCCACGCATTCACATCGATTAACACCGGCACTCCCTCCCTCCCCACGATGGCATCCCCCCCGTACACCTCGAGGCCTAACACTGCCGCCGCCCGTTGTGCCAATGTGGCGAGTGCGGTCGGATCGAAGGGGAAGCCGGCCAGTTGCTGATCCCTGTGGTAGAACCACTGGAACCATGACTCCCGCCCCTGCAGGCGGCCGGGGTCGCCTACCCCGTAGAATTTGATCAGGTCGCCCGGCACATGCCCCTGAATCACCGCCCCGGGAATGCCGCGGTCGGCGAGGTGACGGAGGGCCTCATCCACTGCCGCCCTGGTGGGCGCAAACACCACATCGCCTTCCCGGATGTTATGCACATCGGCCCGTTTCACCCACACCCGTTCAGGGACAGGCGGGGCGGCCGATGCCGTCGAGACGATGACACTCGGCGGAAATGAGACGCCCGCCCGGTGAAAGAGGGGAATCATCCGGTCCCGATACGTGTTCAGAACTGCCGAGGGGCTATTGACCTGAAGCACCCCCTCCATCTCGGGGCGCCGAAGCAGACGGAGGATCCCCGGACGCTCACACATCAGGAAGATGAACGCCACCGGGTGCTCGATGACCCCGCCCACCTCGTCCGGGTTCTTCAGACTGACCTGAAATCCCCTGGCTTCGAGATGTTTGGCGGTCAGGCGCAGGATTTCTGCATCATCAAATTCCCGACCCGGCGAATGGGGGCGCTCCCGAAAAATCCCGAGGCAGCAGTGACGGCTCACGTTGCACCCCCCGACTGGCCTCGCCGTGGCTGATCGTTCTGGTGGGCCAGCGTCTCGGCGAGGGCGACATCCTCGGCCCGGTCCACATCCACCACGGCCGGAAGGACCACCCCGTACAGCGGCTCTCCCCGCTGCAGAAGCCACACCAGGAACTCCCGCAGCCGTTTCACCTCGGGCGGAGGAGACAGCCGCCGCACCCGCTCGGGGACGAGATACAGGCCGGCGGTCACCACGTCGCCGGAGTCCCCACCGAGGCTGGCGACGCGACCCGACGCATCCAGGGTGACCCATAACGGTCTTTCATCATCCACGAGCGGAGTCACCGCGAGGACACTGGCGTCTGGCGGAAACAGCCGCGCCGCTCTCACGAACGTCCGGAACCCTTCTTCAGGGCACCAGGCATCCACCGTGGAAATCAGGGCACGACCGGCGCCCAGGCGCCCGGCCACTTCCCGAAAGCTCTCCAGCGACGAGTCGGTCGTCTTCACAATGACCTGAAGGTCGAGACGGGGGAAGCGGGCCCGCGCCCAGGTCTCGCACTCGCGTGCCTGCTCATTGACGATGATCACCAGGGACGAGACACCCGCCCCCAGCAGATTTCGGATGGTGTGCTCGATCAGGGGGATGCCAGCTACAGGAACCAGGGGCTTCGGCATGGTCCAGCCTGCCTGCCGCAGGCGGGCGCCTGCGCCCGCCGCGATGATCCCCCCGCGCATGATCGCCTCACCGTTCACAACAACAACTCCCGCAACCCCTCGAGGGTGTGGACCACCGCGTCGCCCGGACAGCACGGCCCTTCCTCGGGAGCCACCTCGGGCGTCAACCAAACGTGAGCCATTCCGACCTCGCGGGCCCCGGCCATGTCCCGCCGCAACGAATCTCCCACAAAGACCGCCTGTGCCGGCATAGCCTGCAACGCCGTCAATGCCGACCAAAAGATCCGCGGATCCGGCTTGACGCATCCGACGTTCACCGAGTCGACAACGACCGTCAGGAACGGACTCAGTCCGACCTCGTGGCAGACCGTGGCGAGGTTCCCGTAGAAATTCGAGACGATCCCGAGCCGATACCGGCGACTCAGGTGATCCAAGAGGGACACGTTGGAGGAGAGGCAGTCCCGGGCCTCATTCAGGAACCGCGTGGCGATCCGTCCACTTCGCCCGGCATTCCGCACGCCCAGACCGTCGGTCAGCCCCTGTACCAGTCGCCCGACGGTATCCTCAAACGAAAGCGTGGCAGGAATGGCACCGACCAGCGCATCATCGGCGGCGTAGAACGCCGGGGCAAATTGCTCGGATGAGAGCTCCACGCCTTCATCCCGGTACAAGCGGAAGAAACGCTCCTTCCAGGCAACGCCATTGGCATCCAAGGTGCCACCAAAATCGAACAGCACAGCGGTCCGCGCAGCGTGATCCAGCTCCGGCTGTGGACGTTGGTGCTGTTGCATTCCGTTCATGCCAGCGATTTCTTGCTTGGCGAATCTGAGAGGGCCGCCCGAACAAACCGCCCGGCGTGTCTCTTCAACAAGACCACCAACCCCGGGATCACCCAGACCAGCTCCCGCCCCCGACGCACAATCCCGTAGGCGACCCCCTGTGCGGCCGGAAGGCCCAGCAGGACAAAAACCCCGACCCGCACCCCCTCCGCGCTGCCCACCCGCCCCGGGACAAAGGTGAGGAGCGAGTTGAGGGTCAACGCGAGCGCCTCGACGGCCACGGCTGTCACCCACCCTTCCGTCGGGGACAGAAGACGCAGGACCACGTAGGTTTCCAGGAACCCGCCAGTCCACCCCACGAGGCACCAGCCCATCGCGGCAGCAAACGATCGCCTGTGCGTCCCGTAGAACGTCTGAATCCTGGTATCGAACTCTTCCGCCAATGGTTGATACGGCTTGAGACGGGACGCCAAGAGCTTCCAGCGGGCCAGCCGATGCAGGACCGGCGCGAAGGTCCCCTTGCGCAGCGCCCACGTCAAGAGGAGGAGACCCCCTCCCAGGCCAGCAAGGATGGCCGCGGCGGCCAGCTTGACCGGAGCCGAGAGATCAAATTGGGTCAGGCAGAGGCCCACGCCCCCCACCAGCAACACCCATTGCGCCAAGAGCTCGGCGTGCTTGTGAACCGTGACCGAAGCGACCGCATGCCCAAGTCCCAGGATCTCTCCCGACAGATGGGCCTTCACCGGTTCTCCCGCAAGATTGCCCGACGGGACGAGGTAGTTGATCGAATCACCAGCGAGGTATACCGCGAACAGGTTCCGGAAGTGTGAAGACCGCACGGGGGGGTCAATGAGCACCCACCATCCAGTCATGAAGGCAAGTTGCGCAAACAGATAGAGGACCACGAGGCCGACAAACCACCCCCCGATCGCCGTCAGGTTCGTCTGAATGGCCGGCCACCCCACCACCCAGAGGATCCAGGCGATCAGGCCAACCCCGGCCACAACCAACCCGGCACTCCCAAGCTGCTTCAGCATCCGTCGCTCACCCACCTGCCGCGCTCCCGCGCCATCTACCGACGCTGTCGTAACAGAGAAAAACCCCACCGTGTGTCAGGCGCTCCGCCTCGGAGGCCTGGCCGGCGGCCGGTTTCAGTCTCCAGGCGCGGATGTTCCGGTGGCATACGTGGCCAGGGGCGGTCTCTCCCCTCACCCGACAACACGCGTGGTCGGCGGGGGGAAAAGACAACCCTCCCACTCCAGGAGCCCGGGGGGGCGCGGCTCGGGGAGAGGGCTCTTGCGCATATCCCTTCTGCGAGAGGGCCACGGCACCGCTCTCCCAGCTGACAGATCCCACTCGTATCATAAGTTCTTAGTATACATGACCTCGCCGTGGGGAAAAAAGAGAATTAGGCTGGCCTGGTTGACAGGGCCTCTCGGTAAACGCCGAGGGCCCAAACAGGGAAATAGATCGGGTAAAGGTGATACTTCAGGAAGAAAACGCGGGGAAAGCCGGTCCCGTTCCAGAAGGCATCGTCCCAGGAGCCGTCCGGTCGCTGGGTTTCGAGCAGGTACCGGATCCCCCGTGCCACGGCCGGGCTCCTCTCCTCCCCTGCCGCGAGAAGGCCGAGGAGGGCCCAGGCGGTCTGGCTGGGCATACTCTCCCCTTTCCCGGCGAGGGCAGGATCCATATAGCTCAGCAGGGTCTCGCCCCAGCCGCCGTCCTCATTCTGGCACCCCTCCACCCAGTGAACGGCCCGGCGGACGTACGGGGCGTTCAGATCCTCCCCGATCGCCCCGAGACCGCGGAGGACCGACCACGTCCCATAAATGTAATTCGCCCCCCATCGACCATACCAGCCGCCGTGCGCGCATTGGGTCTCTTTGATGAAGGCCAGCGCCCTGGCCGCCTGGGGATGCGACGGGCGCAGGTTGAAGATGCCCAGGGTCTCCAGCCCGCGTCCCGCCAAATCCTCGGTGGGCGGATCGAGGAGGGCCCCGTGGTCAGCAAAGGGAATGTTATTGAGGAGCAAATGGTCGTTGTCCGCGTCAAAAGAGCCCCATCCCCCATTCTCCGACTGCATCCCAAGAAACCAACCAAGCCCAACTTCGATGGCCTGCCGCACATCGGGCCGATCCGGGAGCTTGAGCTTCTTGAGGGCCATCAACACCATCGCGGTGTCATCCGTATCGGGATAGAAGTCGTTCCGAAACTGGAATGGCCATCCCCCGGGGGGGAGGTGCGGGCGCTTCACCTGCCAGTCGCCCCGGCGCAGAATTTGCTCCTGAAAAAGCCAGTCGGCAGCTTGCAACAGCGCGGGGTCGTCCGGAGAGAGACCGGACTCCACCAGGGCGTTCACCGCAAGGGATGTATCCCAGACGGGAGAGAGACAGGGTTGGAGATGGAAGCTGTCGGCCTCCTCGATCCCCAGCCGCTCGATCTCCTTCCACCCTTCGGCCATCTTCGGATGATCTTCGGCGTAGCCCACGCTGTGCAAGGCCATCACGGCATTGGCCATGGCCGGATAGATCCCCCCGAATCCCCCGGGCCCCATCCGCTTCAGGGTCCATGCCAGGGCCTGCTGGCGCGCCCGCGCCCGGAAGGGGCGCGGGGCCCACCGTTCCAGTCCGGGGAGGAGCGTATCCAGCCCGATGAAGAAGTTCTTCCAGGAGAAGAGGTGCTCGGTGCGGGGAAATCGCAGATCGGCCTCGGCCCGGGACGGCAGGTACAGCTCATCAATGTCCGCGCCCGGGGGGATCGCACAGACCGGCTTCAGATCCATGAGGATGAGCAGGGGGACGACAACCGTTCGAGACCAGTATGAGACCTCATAGAGGTTAAAATAGGAGAGGCGCGGGAGGAGCATGATCTCGACCGGCATGGTCGGCACCCCCCGCCAGTCGTACTGTCCGAAGAGGGCCAGGGCGATCTTGGTAAAGACGTTCGCCTTGGTCACCCCCCCCTTGGCCAGGATGTTCTCCCGCGCCCGGCGCATGAAGGGCTCGTCGGGTGAATGCCCCATGAGCTTGAAGGCGAAGTAGGCCTTCACCGTGGCACTGATATCACTGGGGCTTCCCGGGAAGAGATCCCATCCCCCATCGGAGAGCTGCTTGGCCTGGAGGTAATTGGCGGCCTTCCGCTCCCGGTCGCGATCCACCCGACCCAGAAAGTGGCGGAGCATGATGTACTCCGAGGTCAGGGTGCTATCCGCCTCCAGTTCGCCAAGCCAGAACCCCTCGGGATGCTGGAGGCTCAGGAGATACTTTTGCGCCCGCCGAATAGCCCCTTCCAGGATCTCAGCCGTGGGACCGACGTCACCCGTCGAAGATGACAAACGCATCTCCCTTCCCCGCCGATCGTTGGGGCGGGACCGAATCGATCAGTTGATGAAGAACGAGACCCCGATCATCAACAAGCTGTCGTTAATCCCGTCATTGTCGGAGTGGATCCCGGCGTTCGAGATATGATGGAACCGCCATTCCCCCGTGAAGGCCGTCCGCTCCGAAACGAAGTAATGAAACCCCACTCCCCCCTGGGGGGTAAAATTGAACCCATCTTGCTGCGACTTGAGGCCAATGTCCAAAAAGATGATGCCTGCCCCGAACTCCACAAAGGGGATGAAATTGCCCCCGCCCTTGGGCAGAAAATTGTACCGGAACATCGCGGTGATCCCACCGGCAAAGCCATCCTCGGGCTCGAAGTTGACGAGAAACGCCCCTTCCCCGAGTAGCTCAAGGTTTCCCCGGTACCAGGCTTTCCCTCCCATGGGGTCACTGATCCCGATCCCCCAGCGCGGAGCCGCATAGAAAAACCGCACATCCTCCAGTTCGCCATTGTCGGTCCCGCCGAGGGGGAGAGCATGCCCGTATCCTACCGAGAGCCCAATTTCCTGTTTGCCCAGCCTGAACAAATCCGCCGGGGATCCCTGGGCTGCCTTCTCCGGCTTCTCGGGAGACTCGGAGCCGGCGCCGGCTGCCCATCCCTCCTTCGGAAGGAGAAGCATCATCACAACCGTCACGGACAGCACCACCCTGTACGGCTGTCTCCTGGGAGCCCCCTTTCTCACCCTGACCTCGCAGACCCGCTCATTCTTCGGCCCGCTTGACGCGCATTTTCTTGACCAGCTCGTCGAACGAGGAGGTCCGGATGATCCTGTTGAACTGTGACTGATAATTGGTGACGATGCTCACCCCGTCGATCACGACATCGAACAGCTCCCATTGCCCGGTGCGGCGCTGCAGTCGATAATCGACCGGCAGGCGATCCCCCCGCTTGTCCACGAGGACCGTCTGCACGAGGGCCTTGGTCCCATCCACCGATTGTCCTTTATAGATGATCCGCTGCTTCGGCAGTGAATCCAGGACCATTCGGCTGTAGGAGCGCTCGAAGAGCTCCCCGAACAGGGCCACGAAGTCTTGCCGCTGCTTTCCCGTCAACGTGGCCCAATGGGCATTCAGGGATCGCTCCGCCATCTCCGCATAGTTGAACCGGGCGGCGATCAGCTTTCGAATCTCCCGTTTCCGCCTCCCTTCCAACTCCGGCCCCTGCAGGGCGGGATCCTTCAGGACGTGCAGGGCCCTCTCCAGGATGTCCCGGACCCGATCGAGGGGCGCACCTTCGGCTGCCCTGACCGAGACGGGCAAGAGCAGTCCCGGCAAAAGGATTCCGAGCCACAAGATGCGGCATACCCGAAAGCCGTGCCGCCGCTTGGATCTTCTCATCTCAAAGGCCTCCGCTCTAGTGGCCGCTCGTGGTCCCTCTCCCCGTGCGGCAGTTGCCAGGACCCTTGGGCGTATCGACCCGCGTGCGGAGCCTCCCCCACCGGTTCCACCTTCCTCGCACCGTAGAGGACCCAGAGGAAGGCCGGGAGAACCGTCAGTGAGGCCAGGAGGATGCTCCCCACCCCGACGGACAAGAGGAAGCCAAGACTAAAGATTCCTCGGTGGCTGGCGACCATCAGGCTGCCAAACCCCACCATGGTGGTGGACGCAGAGAGAAAGACCGCCCGGCCCGTGCTATTGGCGATGATGGAGCCCTTGCCTTCCTCCTGCAGACACCGCTTCACGATGTGCAGACCATTCATGATCCCGTACCCGGCAATGAGGGGGAGCAGAATGAGGTTGGCCAAATTAAAGTTGATCTTAAACAGTTCCATCAATCCGAGGGTCCAGGCCCCCCCGACCACAAGGGGGAGCACCGCCAGGAGCAGATGCCCCAGGCTGCCGAAGGACCAGAGGATCACCACAACCATTGCAGCCGCCGCGTACAGCCCGCCGAGCAGATACCCCCTCTCCATATTGTGGCCGTCTTCCCAGGCGGTCACCGGGTCCCCGATGATATCCGGATCCACCGAATGGACATCCCGCACAAACCTTTGGACGCCCTCGCGGCCCCAGCTATTCCCCTGCGGAAACACCTTGAGGAGATAGGTCCCCTTCGTGCCGACGAACCGATCCCTGAGCTGTCGCGGCAAGTCCGCCACCGTCATGGGCCTCGCCTTCAGATTTTTCCGGAGCACGGTGATTTTCTTCTCGAAGTCGGCAAAGAGGCCGGCCTGGATCGTACCCAGCGATCGTCTCCACTGCGCGGCATCGCCTTTTTTCAACCGGGCCTTGATGGCGTCCAGGAGCCGCCGCGCCTCCTCCAGCTCCCTATCTGACGCCGAGCTGAAACGCTCCTTATCCCCCAGCTTGAATCGCATGCGCCCAAGGGTCGCCTGAAGCGCCTTGACGTCCACCGGTTCCAGCCGCCCGAAACGGGGAGCAAGCCCATGCAGGGGGGCACGAAGTGCCCGAATGATACGTAGCTTGCTGGCTGCATTCTTCGGCAGGAAGGAGAAGACGGTCTGGACGCGATCGACCGACGGGAGCGCTTCCAGGCTGGCCTTTTTGGTCTGGACTTCCTTCGCCGACCGGGCCAGTCCGATCCCGTACCAGGTCGATGTCCCACCGTCGGCAAGGAGCCGGCGCTCCCACTGTACCGATTCCGTCCCCTGCGCCTGAAGCTCCAGGAGGTTGAACTCGATCCGAATCTTGCCGAGGGCGGGAAGAGCGGCCACGGCCAGCACGCCCGCCCCGGCGATCATGATTCGGGGATGATGACTCCACCGTTCCAAGACCCCGAGGAACGACGCCGGCCGGGAGCCAAACCGCGCCCCCTCCGTCTGCTCGCTCACGACCAGCAGCGCCGGAAGCACGGTAAGGGTTGCCCCAAGGCAGAGGAGCAGGCCACTCCCTGTGATAAAGCCGAGCTCCACGAGACCCTTAAAATTGGTGAGCAGCAGACTGTAGAAGGCGACCACCGTGGTGATCGCGCCCGTCACGATCGTCACCGCCCGGTGAAAGGTATTCTCGAGCGCGTCAGCGGCATCCCGACCGGCTGCCCGCTCTTCCTCGTACCGCTCCAACAGATGGATGTTGTAATCAATGCCCAATCCGATGAGGATCGGGATAAACATGGCGCTCAGGATATTGAGGGACCCGACGGTGAGCGTGATGAACCCCAGGGTCCAGGCAACTCCCATAGCCAGGCTGATGAGGGCCCGGAGCGGGGTGAGGAGGCTTCTCCAGAACAGGAGAAACAGAATGCTCACCCCCACGAGCGACAGGATGGTGGCCCTCGTCGCATCCCGTTTCGCGGTCACGATTTCGTCTGATGCCAGGGCATCCGACCCCGTGACCCCCGCTTCGATGCCCGGGTAGACTTGACGCAGCTCAGCGATCGCCGTGCGGATCCGCCGGATCGACTCCCGCTTCGGCACCAGGGTGCGCCCGCCTGTACCACGGGCCCTGGCCAGGAGGAGGAGGTACCTCTTATCCTCGGTGAGGAGATACCCTCCGGAAACCGGCTCCTTCCCGGCACCCAACCACTCTGCCCAGGGGGAAGCAGTGGTGTGGAGGCCCCTCAATCCGTCATTGACCTGCCGGAGCAGGGCGTTCAGGAAGGTAAGATCCACCTGCCCCGATTTCGCCTTTTCCTCCTCCAAGAAGCCGGTGAAGAGATGCCCCACCACCGCCTGCCCCATCTCCCGGTTGATTCCGGTAAAGAGGGTGTTGAGCCCTGGCGCGGCGGTGAGTTCCTGGATCAGCACCCGGTGGTCCTCAATCTTCTGGCGCAATGTCTGGAGCTCGTCCCGGGACAGGTACTGGAGGCCATGCGCTTCGAAGGGGGCATCGTCAACCCGATAGAACAGCTCCGTGATATGGTCCGGGTCCTTCTGGAGGCGGGTGGCCAGGGCCGAGACGAACTGCTTGGCCCGGCCGAGATCAGAGGCATCTACCACCACCACGATACTGTCTCGGTCCGGGAACTCCCGCTTGTAGGCCTGTTTGAGTGTGAGGAGACGTTTCCCGGTAAAGATCAGCTCCGATCGACTGGGGTGAATCTCTAGCCACTGCATCGCCGCCAGCAGAGAAGCGAATGCGAGCAGACTCGTCAGCAACAAGACGACCCGGGGATGCCGAAGGATCATACGAGACCACTGCTGGGCCATGACCGGTTTTGCCCCTCCTGCGGATCCCGATTATCGCTTGCGGGTGGGAACAGTGCTCAGCGCTTCGGCTTCCTGCTTGACCCGCATCTTTCGGAGAAGGTTAGCATACGAGGAGGTCTGGATGATGCGGTTGAACTGGGTTCGGTAGTTACTCACCAGGCTGACGCCTTCGACCACCACATCGTAGACCTTCCACTGGCCGGTGCGGCGGATGACTTTGTAATCAATGGGGATATCAATATGCTCCTTCTCGCTGACGATCTTGGTCCGGACGACCCCATACCTTTTATCCGCCTGCTCCTTGGTATAGAGGATTTCTTGATCCGTGTACGATTCGAGCTTCTTGTGATACGACCGCTCCAAGAGATCGGCAAAAAGGTCCACGAACTCTTTTCGCTCCTTGGGTGTCCGCTTGCGCCAATGTATGCCGAGGGAGCGCCTCGCCATTTCCGCGAAGTCGAACCGGGTAAAGATGACGGCTCTCAGCTGCGTCCGCCGCACCTCCTCCTTCTCGGGGGCCTTCAGTGCCGGGTCCCTCAAGATATCCAGGACCCGGTTAATCGTGGCCTTCACCTGGGCCGTCGGCCCCTCCTGGGCAAAGGACAAGGTCGAAAAAACCAGGATACCGATCCCGGTAAGGATCAGGGTCTGCCGTGTCACCCTACGCATCGTCTCCCCTCCTGAATGGTCTCAAGCCGGTCCGCCTCCCCGTTCACCCTACCGTACCGAGAACCCCCGCACAGCCTCCCCCGTCGCAAAGGCCAGGTTGGCCAGCGCAATCCGTTGATTGTAGATGGCGCGAAAATTATCCGTCCGCATCTCGGCATAGGTCTTCAGCGCGTCGGCGAGCTCCCTGGCCTCCCCAATCCCCAGGTCGAAGTTCGCCACGGCCGTCACCAGCCACCGGCGGGCCTCGCGATAGCCCCGTTTGGTTGTCTCCATGTCCTTCTGGGCTTTTTGCAACTCCAGGTGGGCCTTCCGCACTTGGAGGGGGATCCCGTGATCGGCAAAATCTCGCTTGTGGAGCAGCTTGGTATATTCCGCCTCGGCCTCGTGGATCTTTCCTTTCGTGATCCCGAAGTCGAAGTGCCACTTCAGGCCGAGGACGACCCCCCCCTGGGCGTGTTGGAGTGGATCGGTGATGATCGGGACCTCACTGAAGTCCCGGTTGGTGCTCTGAGCCACATCGGCTAAGAACGCCGCATAAAAGACGGGATACTGGTCCGCGGCGGCGGCGTCGACGAGGGCCTTTCGAGCCTTGATCCCCTCCCGCAGCTGCACGAACTCGGGGCGGTGCTCCTTGGCCGTTTCGATATAGCTCTCGACGCCCCTGGCTTCTGCCTTGACCGGCACCAGGGTCTTGTCCGCCAATTCGAACTCGACCCTTTCATCAAGCTGGAGGACCATGCGCAGCGCACCCTTGGCGAGCGTGAGCCCCTCCTCGGCCTCGTCAATGCCCTTGTCCACCTGTGCCCGGAAGGCCCGCAGCTTGTACACGTCGACCCAGGTGGCCGCGGGGGAGCCGGCCTTCACTTGGCGTTCGGCCTTGTCCAGGGCCTTCTGAAGCTCATCCCGGATCCCATCGACGAACTCCCGAATTTCGTGGGCCAGCAGGTACCCGTAGTAGAACTGCTTGACCTGGAGGGCCACCTCGGAGGCCTTCTGATCGACGGCCGCCTCGCTCACGTCGATGCCGCGCGCTGCCGCCTCGCGGAAGGCGCTGATCTTCCCGAACGTGTACAGGGGCTGGATCAGGGTGATCACGGCCCGGCCGAAGGCGCCGTTGATCACCGGGTCCGAGGTCTTCGAATTGGACTTGATGGTCCCGTCGCTCCCCCCGGACCTCGCGAGATCCGACTCGGGCGAGGGGCCTCCGAAGATGTTCGCCTCGAGCTGCGCCCACTTGGCCGCCTCCGCCTGTTGCTGTTTGCTCCGGCTCATATCCACGCCAGCCCGGGCCTCCTTGACTTGGGGGCTCACCTCGAGCGCCCGCTTCACGGCCTCGTCCAGGCTGATGACCAGCTTCTTCGGTTCACCCGGCGGCTGCCCCTGCGCAGCCGCCGAAAGGGGCGCCAGCACGATCAAGATAAGAGAGATGCCGGATGCGACAATTGCGGCCATGGCACGCCTCCTCTATGCTATGACGGTTCCTCAGCCCTCAGAATTTGCCAAAAATAAAACTGCCGATCAGCTCCTCGATATCAATGGGCGGTTCGGTTTCGTGGATTGTGCCTCCGGGGGGGATGAGCTCATCGGACCCCCCGGGACTCAACCGCACATACTTCTCGCCGATGAGTCCCTTCGTCTTGATAGAGGCGATCGTGTCCTCCTGCAGCTCGACGCCATTGTCGATCCGCAGCGTGACCCGTGCCTGGTAATCGACCAACGCGATGTCCTCGACCCGACCGATCTGCACCCCGGCGATCTCCACGGCCGTCCCTTCCTTCAATCCCCCCACGGTGGGGAAGTCGGCGGTCACCGTGTATCCCGAGAGTCCAAAGACCTGCATCTTGCCCAACCGCACAGAGATATAGGTGAGGGCGAAAATGCCCAGGAGCAGGAACAGACCCACCACCACTTCGAGATCCACCCGTCTCATCGTGCGCACCCTCAGTCCGGCTGGATCGGGCCCTCCGGATCGCCGGTGATGAACTGTCGGACCACGGGAGTGGCGGAAGACTGGATCGCCTCCGGCGGTCCCACCTCGACCACCACCCCATGGTGGAGCATCGCCACCTGGTCGGCAATGCCAAAGATCTCGGGGATCTCGTGGCTCACCAGGATGGCCGTAAACCCGATGCGCCGATGCAGGTCGAGGATCAGCCGGTGAATTGCATTGACCATAATCGGATCGAGGCCGGTTGTCGGTTCGTCAAAGAGCACAATCTCGGGTTCCATGGTCAGGGCGCGGGCCAGCGCAACCCGTTTCTTCATCCCCCCGCTCACCTCGGCGGGATACTTAGGGCCCATGTCCGCAAGCCCCACCTGCTTCAACAAGGTTAAGGTCTTCTCCCGGATGGCCTCGTCGGGCAGCCGGGTTTTCTCCCGAAGGGGGAAGGCGACGTTCTCGTGAACGGTCAACGAATCGAAGAGCGCCCCCCCCTGAAAGACCACGCCGAATCGCTCCCTGAGCCGGTCGAGGGCCCGCCCGCGGATGTGCGTGATCTCCACGCCACCGATAAGAATCTGGCCTGCATCCGGTTTGAGGAGACCCATCAGATGCTTGAGGAGGACGCTCTTGCCACCGCCACTCCTGCCGATGATGACCAGGATCTCCCCCTGACCGACCTGCAGGTTTACTCCCCGAAGAACCTGCTGCCCCCCGAAGGACTTATGCACATTGCGGATCTCGACCATGGGCCCCCAGGCCTATATCACCAACAGCACCGAGCCGAGGAAGTAATCCCAGACCAGGATCAACACCGAGGAGAGAACCACCGCCTCCGTGGTGGCCCGGCTCACTCCCTCTGCTCCGTAGCTGGTATAAAATCCCTTGTAGCACGAGACCCACGTCACCAGGAGTCCAAAGCTCACCGATTTGAGGATCCCCTGGGTCACATCCCGAAGGCTCACGTAGGTCTCCATCTGCCCGAAATAGGTCCCCTCCCCGACGCCCAAGAGCTTCACGCCTACGAGATACCCTCCGTAAATCCCCACCAGATCGAAAATCGCGGTGAGGAGGGGAAACGTGATCAGGCCGGCCAAGATGGTCGGGACGATCAAGTATCGCATGGGGTTGAGTGCCATCACGGTGAGCGCATCGATCTGTTCGCTGATGCGCATGATCCCGATTTCAGCCGTCAAAGCCGAGCCAGCCCGCCCCGTGACCATCAGGGCGGAGAGGACCGGTCCTAACTCGCGGATGAGGCTTAGGGCTACCGCCGAGCCCAGGAAGGCCTCCGAGCCGAACTTCCTCAACGTATAGAACACTTGCAGGCCCAGGACCATTCCGGTAAAAGCCCCGGTGAGCACGATCACCGAGAGGGATTTGGCCCCGATGAAGTGGATCCGGGCGACCATGCGCCGCCACTTCAGGGGAGGGACAAAGGCCCAGAAAATGGCGGAGCTCAGAAAGATCACCATTCGTCCGCCGTCCCGGAGGAATTGCAGGAACCACTGTCCGAGGAGTTCCAGGACCCTCATGGCCCTCCTTCACAGAGCATGGAGATTCCGTCGCGCAACGTACCGTAGCGCCAGGCCAAGACCCCTGATTTTACTCCCCGAGAAATATGGTGGCAAGCATGAAAAACTCCCCCCCACAGCAGGCCAAAGATCACGCCCGTTTTGAAGTCTACTGTATAAAGTATAAAAACGACCAAATGTCAAGAATATCCGGGCCTTTCTCGAAGACGCCCCGCCGACCCCTGGCGCTTCGGACCACCCCCCTCCCAGGACAGATCCAGGGGGACGGGCCAGACGCGGCCCCTCGTGCCGGGCGATTTTTTTGGTTGCAAAATTGGCGCATCCGCCTTAGGCTGAATGCTCACGTGCGAACCACGATCTCGCGAGGAAGTCGATGGATTCGGTCTTCTCGCTGTTGCTCGGGACCCTTGTGCTGCGGCCGTACGTCTTCGCCTTCCTGTTCCTCTATCTCTTCGCGGCCGTGGCCGACATGGGATGGCGGCGGACCCTCCTCTTCACCCTGGTGGGGTGGGGTGTCGCGTTTACCGCCGAATCCCTCTCCATCCGGGTGGGGATTCCCTTCGGTCTCTATCATTATCTGCCCACTACCGCCCATCGAGAGCTCTGGATCGCCGGGGTCCCCTTCATGGATTCTCTCTCTTTTATCTTCCTGGCCTATGCAAGCTGGAGCCTCGCCTCCCTGGCGCTGCTCCCCCCGTGTAAGGATGGGGAGCGACGGTGGGCCTTCTCGGTCCCGTACCGAGGCCGATTTCGTCCTCCCGTTCTCCTGCTCACCGTCCTCTTCTTTGTCCTCATCGACATCGTGGTAGACCCCATCGCCGTCCGGGGGGACCGCTGGTTTCTCGGCCAGATCTTTTACTACCCCGAGCCCGGTGCCTACTTTGGGGTCCCGGTCTCCAATTTCATCGGCTGGGGGGTGGTGGGGAGCACAATCATGGCCCTCTTTACGCTCCTCGAGCGACGGATCGATCGCGGCCCGCCGGCCTGGGCGGTAGAGCTTCCCCTGCGCCCCCTGTATGGACCGGCGCTCTACTACCTCGTCCTGGCGTTTTCCCTCACCGTCACCTGGCTGATCGGGGAGCAGACACTGCTCCTCGTCGGGCTCTTCATCTACGGCCCCCTCACCACCCTCCTGGCGGTGACGATCGCCGCCCGGTGGCGGGAGGGACAGCAGGCGGCCATAGGGAATCTCAAGCCACGGCAAGGCGTTCTCTCCTCAGGGAACATCCCCTCGAACGGCCGGGGATCGCTCCCCGTGGAGGTCATGTGGAAGGAGGACCAGCACCTCGAATAGGCAGACATCCTGACCGGTGCCGACCCAGCACACGCGCACGATCGGTCTGAAGGAGGCCATACACGATGGCAGTTCCGATATCGCAAGCGTTCACCGTTGCCCGCTACGTCCTCCGTCAAAAGATACGAGGGAATAAGCACTATCCCCTCGTGCTCATGCTCGAGCCCCTCTTTCGCTGCAACCTGGCCTGTGCCGGGTGCGGCAAGATCCAATACCCCGAGCACGTGCTGGCCCGACGCCTGACGCCGGAAGAGTGCTGGGCAGCCGCCGAAGAATGCGGGGCACCGATTGTGAGTATTCCCGGCGGAGAGCCTCTCATCCATCCCGAACTGCCCGAGATCGTTCGGGGATTGATCGAGCGGAAGAAGTACGTGTACCTCTGCACCAATGCCCTGCTCATGGAACGAAAGCTTCCCGAGTACACGCCGTCCAAATATCTCACCTTCAGCGTCCACATGGACGGCCTCAAGGAAGACCACGACATCGCCGTGTGCCGGGACGGGGTGTACGATATCGCGGTCCGCGCGATCAAGGCCGCCCTGGGGCGCGGCTTCCGCGTGACGACCAACACCACCCTCTTCGAAGGCGCGAACCCGCCACGGGTCCGGCAATTCTTCGACTCCATGATGGAGTTAGGCGTCGAGGGGATGACGATCTCGCCGGGCTATAGCTACCAGAAGGCCCCCGATCAAGAGCACTTCCTGCGGCGCCACCGCACCACGCAGCTCTTCGCGGCCATCCTCGGCAATCCGAAGCGGCATTGGGCCTTTAACCAGTCCCCCCTGTTCCTCGAATTCCTCATGGGGAAGCGAGACTACCAGTGCACGCCCTGGGGAAACCCCACCTACAACATCTTCGGCTGGCAGCGCCCCTGCTACCTGTTGCAGGACGGCTATGCACCGACCTTCAAGGAACTGATAGAAACCACCCACTGGGACCGGTACGGGACCGGCAGAAACGACAAGTGCGCCGACTGCATGGTGCACTGCGGCTACGAGGCCAGCGCGGTGGATGATACGTTCAGTTCATGGGCAGCGTTCGCCCGGACGGTCCAATTGACCCTTCGGCCGAATTCATCAAAGGGATGAACGATCCATGCCCCAGGAAACAAAGAGGGACGGATCCGAACGGCCGCGGTGGGAGGGGCGCTCTTTCCGCCTCGAGAATCACGCGGAGCTCTACGAGGTGATCGAGGCGGCCTTCGACTATCGGGGCGACGTGACCCTCGAGCTCCGGGACCGGTCGCGAATCGAAGGGTACGTCTCCAACCGCAACACGGAAGGGACCGAGCCGTACATCCACCTTTTTCCCAAGGACCAGCCCGGGACCATAACGATACCGTACGCGGATATTATGGCCATCGAGTTCTCGGGGGAAGACACCGCCTTTGGAAAATCCTGGGACGCCTGGATGACCAAAAGCGAGGCGTTGCGCAATGCCGAAGACGAAAGAGTTCGCGCCGAGGCCCAGGCCCGCGGGGACCTCTAGGGCCGCACTCCCTACTGCGCGATGACCGGTGACCGCTATCCGATGACCGTAAGGAACCACGGCGTCCTTTTTCGGTCGTCGGTTCAGACTCACTACCGGGAGGGCAGGTCCCCCTGCGGCGCTCGGCGGTGGCCTCGCCGGGCACGCCCCTGGTTGTATCGTGTGAATCTGGGGAGAGGTGAGTTGGAGGGGCCCGAGGAACGACGCCACCCCGGTCTGGAATTCCTCGCTCGAGCGTCCTAAGTGATGTACGGGGTTTCGGGGAGGCCACCGGGGGCCTTGATCGCTCGGAACACGGTGAGGTGAGGATTTCTCGATTGGCTCCCGGCCCGGCGGCCATCGTGGTGGCCCTCTCTCGGGAGGCCGCCCCCATAGCCAGGCATCTGGGTCTCCGCAGGCACGGGGTGCAGAGGGGCGTGACGCAGTACCGCGGTGGGGACGAGCGCATCCACCTCCTGCAAGTGGGGATGGGCCCCCGCGGAGCTGCCCGGGCCCTTGGTTGCCTGGAAGAGAAACAGCCCGCCCTGCTTCTGTCGGCAGGCTTCTGTGGAGGGGTTGGGACCGAGGTGAGCCTGGGGGACATGCTTGTCGCGTCCCAGGTGGTCCGACATACCGGGTCCTTTCCCGCCGACCCCCTTCTTCTCAAGACCGCAAGCCGCGTGCTCAAGACGATCGGGCTTTCCTTCCATGTGGGCACCATCCTCACGGTCGATGAGGTCGTCGCCCCAGGTGAAGGGATGCGCGAAATGGGGGACCTGCAAATCCAGGCCGTGGACATGGAGAGTGCGTATCTGGCCGAAGGGGCGAGGCAACAGGGGATCCCCTTCCTGGCAATGAGAGTCGTCTCGGATACCCCGGCCGAGCCCTGGGCGGCCGAAGGGAAGCTCTTCGTGGAACCGGACGGCCGCCTCAAGCCGGTGTCGCTCGCGGCCTCCCTCCTCCGCCATCCCGTGTGGATCCCCCAGTTGCTCCGTGTCGGGTCCACGCTCCGACGGGCCACGCGTCGGCTCGCCCGGGGGATCGAAGCCCTCCTGAAGGAGCTGAACGCGTGAGGGCGCTCGTTCTCCGGCCCCGCGAAGAAGACCCTCCTTCAGGACCTCACCGAGGCCGCCGGATTCCAGGGGGTGGAACGGACAACCAGCAGGGAGGAGCCCCCGGCGGTTGGGTCGTGACTCCCCGGGGGGACGGGGTCCGCCTTTCCGCTGACTTGAACCGGGACGGGGGATCGGGACGAGAAGGTTCCCCGGGCTTCACGCTCCCCCCGAGGCCATCACCCTGCGCCTCCGGCGGGCGGCAGTGAGAATTGACTGAGGAGAGGGAGTCGTGAAGAGGCCCTGGGGCAAGATAGCAGCGCTCTGTCTCGGCCTCTTCCTCTTCCTGTGGATCCTCGGACGGGTCGGACTCGCTGAGACGCTCGCTCTGATCCGTCAGGTCGGCTGGAGTTTTCCGCCCCTCCTCCTCCCGTCCGTGTTGATGTGGGCCCTTTTTTCCCTGGGCTGGTGGTGGACCCTCCCCTCGGGGGTGCCCTTCCCTCACCTCCTCCTGATCCGAGCGGCGGGTGAGGCGGTCAACACCATTACGCCCCTGGCGTACGTGGGGGGTGAACCGCTCAAGGCCTCGCTGCTCTGCCGCCTCGGCATTCCCCTCACCGACGGTCTCGCCTCGGTTGTGGTCACGAAAACCATCGCCGCCTCGGCGTATTGTCTCTTTATCTTCGCGGGGCTCGCCACTGCCCTCATCGGCACCAGGAATTCCACGTCCGCCCTCGTGGGGGGGGCCGGCGCGGGACTCTTCCTCGCCATTGCGGTCGTCGTTCTGTACTACAGCCAGCGGCGGGGGCTCTTTTCGCTCCTCCACCGCCTGGTCTATCGGCTCGGCGTCAGGGGCGAGGCCTGGATGGCCAAACGCGAAGTGCTCGAGAGCCTGGACGCCAAGATCGTGACCCTCTACCAAAGCCGGAAGCGCCTCTCGGGCTGCCTGGTTTTTTCTCTGCTTGGCTGGTTCGTGAGCCCCATCGAGACCTACTTCTTTCTCTGGGCCCTGGGAACGCCCGTGGACCTCATTACCGTGATCGTAATCCAGGCGCTGGTGCTCGGCGTCAAGGCCGCCAGCTTCTTCATTCCGGGCAGCCTGGGGGCCCAGGAGGGGGGAAACGTTTTGATCTTCGTCGGCCTCGGCATGGGCGCGGACATCGCCATGGCCTACAGTCTGTTGCGCAGGGCCCGGGAGGTCGCCTGGATCCTCCTCGGCGCCGTGGTCCTCACACGATTCGGGTGGGGGGAACTCAAGGCGCTGCCCGAGACGGAGCCAGGATCATGAAGGCGCTGGTGACCGGAGCGACCGGCTTCGTCGGGGCAAACCTCATCCGGGAGCTTCTCAAAGACGGCACAGCCGTGCGAGCCCTGGTGCGCGCCGGAAGTCCACGCACCACCCTCGAGGGGCTCGACATCGAAACGGTCAATGGAGACCTCCAGGACCGGGACAGCCTGCGGGATGCACTCAAGGGGTGCCGGGTTCTGTACCACGTGGCCGCCCGCTACAGCCTTGCCTCAAGGGATGCGGCCGAGATGTACCGGGCCAATGTGGAGGGGACCCGAAACATCCTGGAGGTTGCGTTGGAGCTCGGCGTCGAGCGGGCCGTCTATACCAGCACGGTGGGGGCCCTGGGGATCCCCAAGGATCACCGCCCCGGAACCGAGGAGACTCCGGTGACCCTAGCAGAGATGGTCGGCTCCTACAAGCGGTCCAAGTTCCTGGCCGAGCGGGAGGCGGAGCGGATCGGAGGCCTGGGGCTGCCGGTGGTCATCGTCAATCCCTCCACGCCGGTGGGGCCCTGGGATGTCAAGCCGACCCCGACCGGCCGGATGATCGTGGATTACCTCAAGGGGCGGATGTTCGGGTACATCCATACCGGTCTCAATCTGGTCCACGTCCGGGATGTGGCGCGGGGCCACATCCTGGCAGCCCGGAAAGGGCGGGTCGGGGAAAAGTATATCCTGGGAAACCAGAATCTCACGCTGCGCGAGATCTTTAGGATGCTCGAGCAGATCTCCGGAGTCCCCGCCCCGCGCTTCAGGATCCCCTATCCGGTTGCCCTCGTGGCCGCGGGCGCCTCCGAGGGGTACGCCCGGTTGCGCCGGCAGGAACCGCAGATCCCATGGACTGGGGTCCGCATGGCGCGCAAGATGATGTTCTTTAACCCTGCGAAGGCCGTCCGCGAACTGCAGTTCCCCCAGACGCCGGTCGCCGAGGCGCTCCGAGAGGCCGTCGACTGGTACTGGGCCCGCGGATACGCTCCCCGCCCGAAGGGGGCCTAGCCTTGCAAGAACAAGAAGAGGCTTGGTAGAGTGCCAAAGGCCGCCTATAATCCAAGCGATCAACCATGAGGGGGGAGACGTGGACCTGAAGGCGTATCTCGAAGAGCGACGGGCCGTGGTAGAGGCCGGCCTGAAGCGCTACATCCCGGGGGAGGAAACGATGCCCCCCGAGCTTCACCGGGCCATGCACTACAGCTTGTTCGCCGGGGGGAAGCGCCTGCGGCCGACCCTGACGATCGCCGCCGCGGAGGCGGTCGGCGGGGTCGCCGAAGCGGTGCTGCCCGTCGCGTGCGCCTTCGAATACATCCACACCTACTCCCTGGTTCACGACGACCTCCCGGCCATGGATGATGACGATCTGCGGCGGGGTCGCCCCACCTGTCACAAGGTCTTTGGCGAGGCCATGGCCATCCTGGCAGGCGATGCCCTCCTCACGGAGGCCTTTGTGCTCCTCGCGAATCCCGCGCACGTCGGCCACCTCGATCCGAGGCTCCTCCGGACGGTGATCCACGAGATCGCCCATGCCGCCGGGTCGCAGGGCATGGTGGGGGGACAGGCGGTGGACATCCTCTCCGAGGGGAAGGCCGTCGAGCTGTCCCTCCTGCATTACATCCATACCCACAAGACCGGGGCCCTGATCCTGTGTGCCCTGCGGGCGGGAGCCCACCTAGGCGGTGCCACCGCGGAAGCACTCGACGCCGTCACGCGATACGGGAAGGCGGCCGGACTCGCCTTTCAGATCGCCGACGACATCCTGGACATCGAAGGCGAAGAGGCGCTGCGGGGAAAGAAGGTGGGCGGCGATGCGAGCCGCGGCAAGGCCACCTATCCGGCGCTGGTGGGACTTGCGGAGGCCAAACGGGAAGCGCAGCGGCTCGTCCGCGAGGCACTGGACGCCATCGCCTCGTTCGATCACCACGCCGATCCCCTCCGGGAGATTGCCCGCTTTATCATCTCGCGAAAGGCGTAAGGCATGCCCGAGGCCGTGGCCACCCTGGTCAAGAAGAGTCAATCCAGCTTCTACTACTCCTTTCTGTTTCTGCCCCGGCCGAAGCGAGAGGCGATCTATGCCGTGTACGCGCTCTCCCGCTCGGTAGACGATATCGCCGACGACCCCGGTGATGTGGCGGAAAAAGCCGAGCGCCTGAAGGCCTGGCGAGAGGAGCTGGACCGGTGCTACGCGGGACGGCCAACGCATCCCATCACCACACAGCTCCGGGACTGTCTCGACCGCTACCCGGTCCCCCAGCGCTACTTCGAGGAGCTGCTCGCCGGGGTGGAGATGGACCTCACCATCTCTCGATACTCCACCTTCGCCGACCTCCACCGCTACTGCTATCGCGTGGCCTCCGTCGTGGGACTGATCTGCATCGAGATATTCGGCTACCGCCACGAGACGACGAAGGCGTACGCGGTCAACCTCGGTCTGGCCCTGCAGCTCACCAACATCCTCCGGGATCTGAAAACGGACGGCCGGCGTGGGCGCATCTACCTCCCCCAGGAAGATCTCCAGCGCTTCGAATACCGCGAGGACGATCTCCTGAACGGCCGGTATACTCCCGCCTTCTTCTCCCTCATGCGCTTTGAGGCGGACCGCGCCCGCGAGTCGTTCCGACAGGCAGCAGCGAGTCTGCACCCGGAGGACCGGAAAAACATGGTGGCCGCCGAGATTATGGGACGGATCTACCGGGAGACCCTAGAGGCCATCGAGCGGAAGAACTACCGGGTCTTCGGGGACCGGATCGCCCTGTCCACGGCCCGGAAGCTCCAGCTCGCCCTCACGACCTGGACCCAGCACCGGTTCACGGTTCAGGGTTCAGGGTTCAGGGTCAAGGGCTGAGGTTCAAAACCTAAAAATGGCGGCCGGCTTCTTACCATGAACTACGAACTATGAACCCTGAACCGAGCCGGCGGTCATCGGTCGTCGGACTTAGGCGAGCTCCCTTCGGGGCTGAGCCTCAGGGTCGAAGACAGTCGAGCCGTCATCGGTCACCTTGGAAGGCGGACATCGTGAGCCGGATACCAAAAATGATGCAGGGGGCGGTCTATCGGGGGAATGGGCAGATTCGCCTGGAATCGCTCCCCGTCCCGACGATCGGCCCTGGGGAGCTCCTGGTCAGGGTCACGGGGTGCGGACTGTGCGCGACCGACGTGGGCAAGGTCGATCACGCCCTGGTCACGCCGCCCGCCGTCCTCGGACACGAGGTCGCAGGCACAGTGGCGGCCCTGGGCGACGGGGTACAGGGACGGACGATCGGCGAGCGGGTGGTGGTCTCCCACCATGTCCCCTGCTACGCCTGCCATTACTGCAAACATGGCAATTTTTCCATGTGCCGCACCTTCAAAGCCTCCCATATCGACCCGGGAGGCTTCGCCGAGTACATTCGGGTCCCGGCCCTGAATGTCCAATACGCCACCTTTCCGATCCCGCCCCATCTCGAGGACGAAGAGGCGGCCTTCACCGAACCCCTCGCCTGCTGCCTCCGGGCGGTCAAGCGGCTGTCTCCCCTTCTCCACGACACGGTCCTCCTGTTCGGATTGGGCTCGATCGGCCTCATGCTCCTCCAGGTCCTGAAGCTCTATCGGGCCCGGGTCATCGGCCTGGATCTTCTGCCGGATCGCCTGGAGGCTGCGAACACCCTGGGGGCGGACCTGACCCTCAACCCGGGACGGGCAGATGTGGCCCAGGCGGCGCGGGATGTCACCGACGGCCGTGGTGCCGATGGGGCCATCTTGACGGCGGGGGGGCCGCGGGCCTTTGCACAGGCGATCGAGGCCCTCAGGGATGGCGGTGTCCTCATGCTGTTTGCCTCGGACCCGAGCCGCCCCGTGGTGGATCTGGATACCCACCGGCTCTTTCACCGGGAACTTAGCATTGTGAGCAGCTACTCCCCTTCCAGCATCGAGCTTCGGGAGGCCCTCACCCTTCTCGGCGACCGATCCGTCTTGGTCAAGGCCCTGCTCACCCATCGGGTGCCTCTTGCCGAGCTCGAGCGCGGCATGCGTTTGTTCCGGGAGAGGGAAGCCCTCAAGGTCTTCGTCGCGATGGAGAAAGAATGAAGGCGGTCATGTTCTACCGCCCCGGGGATATCCGGGTTGAGGACGTTGCCACGCCGACGCCCGCACCCGGAGAGGTCCTGGTCCGGATCGGGGCAGCACTGACCTGCGGAACGGACCTCAAGACGTATCGCCGGGGCCACCCCGTGATGATCAAGAAGACCCCCGCGCTCTTCGGCCACGAGTGGGCCGGGACGGTCGAGGCGGTGGGGGAGGGAGTCGCGCACGTGCAGGTGGGGGATCGGGTGGTCGGGGCCAACTCCGCCCCGTGCCACCGCTGCTTTCCCTGCCGGATCGGACGGCTCAACCTCTGTGAGGACCTTCAATTCTTGAACGGCGCCTATGCCGAGTACCTCCGCGTCCCGAGCCGCATCGTCGAGCAGAATCTCCTCCCCCTCCCGGCGCATCTCGGCTTCGCCCAGGCCGCCCTCCTCGAGCCGTTAGCCTGCGCCCTTTACGGGATCGAGCGCTCCGGAGTCAGGCTCGGGCAGACCCTCTGCATCTTCGGGACCGGACCGATGGGCTTGCTCCTTACCCAGTTGGCGAAGAGGCAGGGGGTCAGGGTCATCATGGTCGGGAAGGGGGAGTTTCGGTTGGGCAAAGCCGCCGAGGCGGGTGCCGATGCAATCCTCGATGCGGCCCGGGGCGAGAAGGTGATCGCCGAGGTCCGGCGTTTAAGCCCCGAGGGCCGTGGTGCCGACGTCACCATCGAGGCCACGGGGAGACCCGAGGTGTGGGAACAGGCCGTCGAGGCGACGCGCAAGGCGGGAACCGTGGTCCTCTTCGGGGGCTGCGAGCCGGGGACGAGCTTTCGGGTGGATACGCGGCGGATGCACTACGAGGAGCTCGTGCTCCTCGGCGTCTTTCACCACACCCCCCGGCACATCCGCGAGGCCCTGAGCCTCCTTGACCAGGGGTTGGTGGATGCTCCCCTGTTGCTGACGCACCAGATGGCCCTCTCTTCGCTCCCCGAGGCCTTCGAGCTCCTGGCCCGGGGAGAGGCCATCAAGGTCATCCTAACACCTTGAGGGATCGAGCGCCCCTGCTCTCTTCCGGAAGATCCCGCTGAATCTCGGGCGGCAGGGCAAAGACCACATCCTCCCTGATGCCGTCCAGCTCCTTCACCCCGCTCACACCCATCCGGTGGAAATAGTCGACCGCTTCCCGAACCAGATGCTCGGGGGCCGAGGCGCCCGCCGTAATGCCCACCGTCTGGACGCCCTCGAGCCACCCGGGTTCGATTTGGGAGACATCATCGATGAGATAAGCCCGCACCCCCACCGCCTCGGCCACCTCGACGAGCCGGTTCGAGTTCGAGCTGTTGGTCGAGCCGATGACGAGGAGCAGATCCACCACGCCGGTCATCTCTTTGACGGCCATCTGGCGATTCTGGGTGGCGTAGCAGATGTCATCCTTGGGCGGAAAGACGGCGGTCGGGAAACGCCGCCTTAGCACCGCGATGACCTCTCGCGTGTCGTCGATGCTCAACGTGGTCTGGGTGATGACCGCAACCCGATCCGGCTCCGGGATCTGCACCGCTTCCGCCTCCTCCACCGAACCGACCAGGAGCATCCGACCGGGGACATGGCCCATGGTGCCGATCACCTCGTCGTGGCCGGCATGTCCCACCAGAATAATCCATCGCCCCTGTCGGGCAAATTTCAGGGCCTCGTGATGGACCTTGGTGACCAGCGGGCACGTGGCGTCGATGACCTGCAGTTGCTTGGCTGCCGCCTGGGCCCGGACCGCCGGGGAAATCCCGTGTGCACTGAAGATGACCCGGGCACCATCGGGCACCTCTTCCAGGTCATCCACAAACACCGCCCCGCGGCCGCGCAGCTCCTCGACCACGTGGGCGTTATGGACGATCTCCTTCCGGACATACACCGGGGTGCCGTACAGCTCCAAGGCGAGATTCACGATATCGATTGCCCGGTCCACACCCGCGCAGAACCCGCGCGGCGCCGCCAAGATCACTCGTGTGAGACCCATACATCCCCCCGTGATATGGTCAGCCCGCCTTCTCCAGGGCCTTGACCAGCTCCCGGCAGAACGCGGGAAGATCGTCTGGCTTTCGAGAGGTGATGAGGTTGCCATCCACCACCACCTCCTGGTCTACAAAGCGCGCCCCGGCATTCACCATATCGTCCCTGATGGAGAAAAAGCCGGTGACCGTCTTACCCCGGAGGATCCCCGCCGAGCAGAGGACCCAGCCGGCATGACAGATGGCCGCCACCACCCTGCCCGCCTCAAAGGCCTCCCTGACCAGGCGGACCATGGCCGCCGAACGTCGCATCAGGTCGGGCGCATAGCCTCCGGGAATGACCAGCGCATCAAAATCGGTCCCCGTGACCTCGTCGGCGGGCGCATCCACCGTGACCGGATAGCCATGTTTGCTGGTGACCGTCTTTGCCGCTGCTGTCCCGATGATCCTGACCGTCCCCCCTTCTTCCGTGAGCCGATAGTAGGGGACCCACAGCTCCATCTCCTGATAGAGGTTTTCGGCCAGGATCGCAATCCGCTTGCCCTGGAGCCGCATTCTCGCTTTCCTCCCCCCCAGGAATCTGCTACGTATGTTAGACTGAGTCTAGCCGAGCCCCCCGGCAACGTCAAGTGCTTTCGGGGAGGGGCCTTAGACCCTGCGTCGCACAGGAGAGGACCGTGGACGTTGGCTTTCTCCGAGCGTCAGAGGGCTTATCCCGTATCCGGGTCTTCGGGTTCTGGCCGGCGGCCCAGGACCCCTTTGCCGATCACTTCACCATCTGGGTTCACGAGTTTCTCGGCGATGATCTCGAGGGAGAATCCCGCTTCCGCGCCGTCCCCATGGCCGGGCTCAAGCCGGCCAACCTGGAGTTTCACGGGGAAGGTCGAACGCTTGAAGAGGCGCTGGCCAAGGCGATTAGCCCGATGCGGGGCAAATCGATGAAAGAGATCTTCTTCCCGCCGGCGGAGTGACCCGCCGCCATCCAACGGCTGGAGCCGGCAGCCGTGCCTCGCTGACCGATGAAGGCAAGAACGACGGTGTCTTTGCGGTCATCGGTCGGCGGTCGTCGGTCCCACCCCACGCTGTATGCCCCGGGTCGTGCGTTCTTCGGCGTCATCCACGCGTACAACCGTTCCGTATCTTCCCGCCGACCGCTTCCTCTCTTCCTAGTCCGCTCCCCGTGCGCCCAACTGCTTATCCAACATCAACAGCGCGGCGGGCTGGTCTCCGATCATCGTTAGCTGCTCCACAATGTCGCCGGCCGTTCGCTCTTCCTCGACCTGCTCGGTGATGAACCACTGGAGCATCACCTGGGTCGCGTAGTCATTCTCTTTGGCCGCCAGCTCGTACAGGTGGTGGATCATGCCGGTCACCTTCCGCTCGTGCTCCAACGCCTGCTGGAACACATCCACCGCCGACTTGAACTGTGCAGGCGGTTGCTCCACGGCCTGGAGGACGACGCGGGCCCCCCGCCCTTGGATAAAGTCGAACAGCTTCATCGCGTGCGACGCTTCCTCCTCGCTCTGCACGCGCATCCACCGCGCACAGCCCTGCAGGTGAACCGTCTCGAAGTGGGCCGCCATCGAGAGGTACAGATACGCGGAGTAAAACTCATGCTTGATCTGGGTATTGATCGCATCCTGGAGCGCCTTGCTCAACATGGGTATTCCTCTCCTTTCCGTGAAAGAGGTTTCGTGCGTCCTGGCTAGGTCCGCTGTCGGGTGCGCCGTCCCCTCATTTCAAATTTTCGATGTCGGATTTCGAATTGAAAGCCAGCCGTACTCTTGCCCAATCCTAAATGCGCAATCCCCGATCCGAAATTCGCGGAGCTGATTGCTAACAGCTTCCCCCGCCGACCTACGAGGGGGGAACCACCTGCAACAGCAGAAAGGCCTGGGCCTCCTTGGAGAGAGGGTACGGCACCAGTCCCACGGGACCTAGCCACGTGTTGTACAAGGCAATATACTTCCGACTCTCGATCGCCTCCATCAAGGTGTGATTCACGAGATCCCGAAATCGCGAGTCATTTTCCCGCATGGCAAAGGCGTAAGGCTCATAGCTGATGGGGTCGCCCACGATCCGCCAGGCGGCCGGATCCCCCGCGGTGACCTTTAGGCCGGCCAGGACAACCCCGTCGTTGGTATAGGCATCGATCGTGCCGGCCTGGAGCGCCTGGAACCCCCGGGAGGCACTATCGTACAACACCAGGCGCGCCCGAGGCTCCAGCTTCTGAATGGTGTCCGCATTTGTCGTCCCTCGGTCCGCGCCCACTCGCTTTCCCACCAGATTCGCATGGCTCTGAATCCGGCTGTCGCCCCGGACCAGCAGTTGTTGGCCCGTGACGAACACCGTGATGGAAAAATCCACCAGTCGGTCGCGCTCACGGGTATTGGTCATGACTTCCGCGATCATGTCCACCGTCCCGTCCCGGAGCCGGGGAATCCGCGTGGCAGGGGTGACCCGGACGAACTTTAACTCGACCAGGTGCCCCAGCTCCCGCTCCACCCGCTGGCGGACCATCCGGGCCAGGGCGACCGAAAATCCCTGCCACTCGCCCCGATTATTCCGAACGGAAAAGGGAATGGCATCCGGCTGGGTGCCGACCGTGAAAACGCCCGTTCGTGCAATCCTTGTCAGGGTCGGCTCGTCGCGAGACGACCGTGGCTCTTCCCCGCCAGGCCTGGCACTGGCACACGAGGAGAGTCCCAGCGCCACGCCTACCGCCAAGACCCATGTCCATCGCCACATGATTTCCTCCTACCCTTCTTCTGTCACTGCGCAGAAGTTGGACCCCACGGGGGCCGCCAAGGGATGACGAGTTCCTTATAACCCTACCTCCCCGAGCGGGAACAGGCCAGCACTAAATTCAATCGCATTCTGCCTCGCGAGCTGAACTTATCGCGCCTTCTCCCACACCTTTCACTCTTCAAAGCCTGCCATTTGAAGCCTGTGGCCATCAACGGGGGGCTTGGAACGCCCACCCCTCGGCTGAAGGATCATGAGTAAGCGCCGAAGGCCTCCCTTGCTCAATTTTCAATGGCCAAAAGCCCCTATCGGGCATGCCGGACTGATCCCGGGTCAGCGCACCCGTCGGTGGCCAGTCCGCTCAGGCCCAGGGAGGATTTGGAGCTCCACCACGGTAATTGACCGAGACAACGCTTTGATACAACTTCCGCGGTACGGCAGCCAGGAAATCACACGGACACGCCAATGATCTTGCTTCAGGGGACTCGTAACATTCCTCGATCCCAGATCAACCTATACCAATCAGTACCGAAAAGTTCTTCGGCCCCCCCGTAGGATCTGCGGGGGGTCGGAAGAGGGCTGGTCGGCGGCAAGGGCTTTCTGCAAGATTGCAATGAGGGAGAGTAAAATGCGACCACCGGCAAAACGATACACTAGAGCGAGACGAGGCGGTGCTTGATGGCATACCGGATCAATGCGGCGTTGGTGCGGAGGTCCAGGTCCGCCATCAGCCGGTACTTGTGATATTCCACCGTTCGGGGGGATATCTTCAGCAGGGCGCCGATCTCCCTGGCGGAGCGCCCCTCGGCCACCAACCGCAGCACCTCCCGTTGCCGGGGCGTGAGCTTCAGAGCTGTCTTCTGCCTTGCGCTCATTGTCTACTCCACCAAAGCAGGTCGGATCACACCATGCCGTCTGCACCCTCTCGTGATTCTGGCGCGGAAGGGCGACTGACGCTTAAGCCGGCACGCCCAGCTCCCCACCCGCAACTCTTGCCCTGTACGCCCGTTTATTCGAGCTCGTCAATGCTGTATGCGATGGGGGTCCCCCACCATCCTTCACTTTTGGCCTGCTTCATTTCCGCTTGGGTCAACGCAGGTTTCTCCCCACCGCGCAGGGAATACTGCGCATGGGTCCACGAGGCAAAGTGGGGGCCGCCTGGCGGAATCCCGGTGCTGTTCGCACAGGCGCTGACACCTCCGGCCATGATGAGTCCCAGTATCACGAAGCCAACTTTCTTCCGCATGATCCCCCTCCTCTGTCGATCCTCCTGCGCCCTTGGGTTCGTGCAATCCCACACGACCTCAGGCTAGCTCTGGCACATCGCCCGCAGCAACTCGTAGAATTACGAGTTTTTTGGAAATCACTTACGAGGGCCTGGAAGACCCGTGAGGCCGGGCGGGCCTGGTAGGCCAAATGAGGAACCTACGGCGTTCGCCCCTCGTGATCCCTCACGGCCGGGGAGACGTACGTGCGGCCTTGGAGGACCTCGCGGACCGCCGGGATCAAATCGGTAGCCACGGACCGCTTGAGGACAAAACCCACAGCGCCTGAGGCCAGGGCCTCCTTCACTACCGCCGGTTCGTCATAAACGCTCAGCAGGATGACTTTGAGTTCTGGGTTGCGGCTCTTGAGGCGACGCGCAATGTTGCCATCCTTGGAGACCGGGAGTGAGAGATCCACCACGGCGAGGCCCGGATTGAACATATCTACGGACTCAAACAGCGATTCGTCGTCGGTGACCATCACCACCACCGGAAACATGGTTTCCAATAGATCCCTGATCCCTTCGAGCATGTTCCGGTGGCGATCTGCGACGAGCACGCGGCCCGGTTTCATCGTTGTCCCCGTTTTTTTTGATCGGGCGTCGGACAGACCCAGGGTGACGTCACCGAAGCGCCGTGGCCCGTCGGGATGAACTCGCGAAGGCGTGATGCTTAGGAGTTCCCTCGCGCGGCAAGTTCCGCCTCCGCTTACACCGAGGACAGATCCACACCGGTACTATGGTTCGGGAATGCGGGCCGAGGACCATGTAGGTCCGCCGGCATCGCGAACAGCTTGCCAAAAGAGGCATCCGTTCCCCCCTCCCTTCTCTGGATGACAACGACCAACGGGCAATATCATGGTCTCCCAGGGGGTCCCCAACCCTGCGACTCCTCGAAGCCGGACATCGGGGCGGGGTGCAATAGGACGATACGCAAGAGGGACGCCCCTCACAACTCGTGAATGTACGGGTTTTTTGAAGATTATTTACGAGGTCCCAGACCATCCCGGAAGGTCGGAGCGTCCTCGGAGGCGATTGTAATGTAATCGGTAAGAATCCTGCGTGGCTGACCGTACAACGGTTCAGCCGCCTGCCTGAAGGTACAAGTCCTCCGCCACTTGACAACTGGATTGGCCTCTGGTAATGAATCTCCCGCCGGATGCCGCCCCTACGAGACATTGGCAGTCAGAGAACGCCCATACAGAGGTCGGTCGCGGAGAGGTGACAACTTCTCGCCGCTCTCCCACGGCGTGGGGACCGGTTTCCTCGGAATCGGGGTCGCGCTTCCCATTGTGACCGGATGTGTGGGCTCGCCGCTCGGGCATCGGTGTGTAAATACATCCAGCCAAGGGTTCCGGTCCGGCGAAGGGTCTGTGGAGCCGACCGGGCGTTGCGTTCGTTTGTGGACCGCGCCCTCTATGCGAGGAGCGAATGATGCATTTAAGGTTCGATCCTGTCGCCCGGGTCGACAATATCAGTCGGGCTGACTTCCAGCGCGGATTCCTCGAGCCCCATCGTCCGGTGGTCATCAGGGATCTCGCCGCGTCATGGCCCGCCCTGAAAAAATGGTCCCCCCACTATTTCAAAGAACAATACGGCCAGACACGGGTCAGGGTGTACGATGCCAGCTTTATAGAACCGGGCCAAACTTACATGTCCAATGTGCAATACCTCTCGCTCGAACATTATCTCGATCTCGTCCTCACCACATCCATGGACCTGCGGATGTTTTTGTACAACATTATGAGTGAGATTCCAGAACTCAAGGACGACATCATTTTCCCTCCGATTGCAACGGGCTTTTCCAGGAGATTCATCTTCATGTTCTTCGGCTGTCGGGGATCAGTCACGCCCATGCATTATGACATCGACATGGCCCATGTATTTCACACGCCGATCTACGGGAAGAAAAGGGTGATGCTCTTCCCGCATGGCGAATCGAAAAATCTGTACCGGCATCCGTTCACCACACGCAGTTACGTCGACGTGGATAAGCCCGATTTTCACACATTCCCGAGATTGAAAAATGTCAAGGGCTCGCAGGTCCTCCTGGAACCTGGCGAAACGCTATTCATCCCGAGTGGCTACTGGCATCACATCGTGTACGAAGAAGGGGGGTACGCGGTATCCCTGCGCTCTCCTCACCAGTCCCTGGCAAAGCGGATGGAAGGCGTCTTGAATCTTGGCGTCATGTCCCCGATCGACAGAATCATGAACACGATCCTCTCCGACGCGTGGTTTCGTTGGAAGGAGCGAAAAGCTCGCGAAGCAGCCTGAAGATCACCCGTCCACCACCCCCGGGTGCCAGATCCCTACCGATCTCTGAACACCTCGTAAATTTTACATAGAATGCCCGTAATGGTGCGGGTTACCGCTGTTCCCCCCCTGCACTAGGGGCACCAGGCGTCTGCCCCGAGAAGTGGGCCATGGTTACGATCCCGGAGACCTCAGACGCCCAGAGAACTGATGTCTCGCGGTTTTCTCACCAAGTCCGGCCATTCCCCCTATCGGCAAGTAGGCGAAAACGTGCTTGTTCGACAGCCCCTTGGCACGAAACTCGCACTTTACCAGGGCACGTTCCGACGTCTCGTATCCAAAACAGACTGGCACTACCATACGTCCTGCCCGTCCACCAGACCAGCCCCCCTCAAACGGTGTGGGCAGGGATAGGGCAAGGACACGGGTCTCTTGATAGAACATCACCGGCGGCATCTCGATCGGGGAGCTGTTCGATGAAGAAGACGAAAGGCGAGATCAATGAGGGCCGCTTCACGGTCCCGTATAGAATCTATGGGGACGCCGAGAAGAGCATCGTCTGTGTCAGTGGCGCCCAGCAAACCATGGCCATATGGCGGTCCTTCGTATTACACTTCTCCAGGGACTATCGTGTCGTCGTTTTCGATCCTCCGGGGCAGGGGCACGCACGGATTCTGTCCGGCCCCACCGCTATATCTTTAGACGAACAGGTCGAGGTGCTCCGTAAGATCGTGTTCGCAACGCATCGTGATGATCCGGTGATCCTCGCGGCGGCTTCCTGGGGAACCATTGTGGCGGCCGGGTTTACGGCGCGATACCCTGGGATGGTCCGCAAACTTCTGCTCGGCAGCTTCGGGATCAAACCGAATAAGAAGATGCTCGATATCATCAAAGAAGGGCAAACGTTGCATGAACAGAAGCGAGGTCATCAGATCGCTCAATTGATTGTAGAAAATTTCGGACACCGATTGAATGATACTTACAAGAACAGAATACTTGACCAGTTCCTCCGCATGGACCAGGAGCAGTTTGGGTCATTTTACGCAATGTCTGAGCTCATAGAAAATGCAAGGGACATCAACGATCACGTGCCATTACACAATATTACAGCACAGACCTTGGTCATCAACGGTGAATACGATGACATTATTGATCTGGAGGATGCTGACATTGTGGCCACTCGCATCCCCGATTGCGAAGTCAGAATTGTGCAAGGGGCCGGACATTTTTTACATCATGAACGCGAACGGGACGACATTCTGCAGATGTACGGTGAGTTCTTTTCTCGATGACGCTCCCCGTTGCGGGAGGTGGTGCGGCGTGTCGTGCCCCAACATGTGACCGAGCCGGGCAGCGACGGGGCCGTCACACCGAGGAGATACCGTGCTTGGCTGCAAACTGGATCAATTCCGCATTCGTGCGCAGTCCGAGATCTTCCATCATGCGGTACTTGTGAAATTCCACCGTCCTGGGAGATATATTCAGATGAGAGGCGATTTCCTTTGCGGACCAACCTTCGGCGATCAACTGGAGCACCTCGCGCTGCCGAAGTGTCAGTTTGTGAAGGGGATCGTCGCGTTGGCGGGATCGATCCATGAAAGACTGGAGCACATCTTTCGCAATCATGGGGGTCACATACGTCCGGCCCCTCAGGGCTTCACGAATCGCCGCGATCAGTTCGGAGGGTGCCGAGTGTTTCAAGACGTAACCCGATGCGCCGGCTTCAAAGGCCCGCGTCGCATACGTCACATCAGGGTGCATGGTTAAAAAGATGACCTTCGCCCGCGAGTCGGCCTTCTTGAGTTGTCGGGCGGCTTCGATGCCGTTGAGCAACGGCATGGAAATGTCCGCCACGATCACATCCGGATCCAGCTCCTTTGCCGCCCCCACCAGCGCCCGGCCGTCTTCTACGGTCCCTACGAGCTCGAACTCCGGTTCCAGAAGACTTCGGAGTCCCTCGACGACGATCCTGTGATCATCGGCCAGAAGCACGCGCGGCCGTTTCATACCTCCCTCCTCGTCAAAGGTACGCGGACCTCGATCGCTGTCCCTTGTCCCGGCCGAGACTGCACGAACAGTTCGCCCTCAACCAGCCGGGCTCGCTCTTCCATGCTGGCCAAGCCCAGCCCCGCTTTCCCGCGCACGTGCGCGGGATCGAACCCGACGCCAGCATCCTCGATGGAGAGAAGGATATCGCTGCCGTTTCCCGCCAGGCTGATATGAGCCTTCTTCGTTTGAGCATGTTTTGCGATGTTCCTCAGACCTTCTTGTGCAATGCGATATAAACAGAGGGCCACATCCCGGGGAAGGCCCGGGGGGACATCCTGTGGCTCATACTTGACCGAGATACCTTCCCGCTGCGAAAAGCTGCTGCACTCGGCCTCGATCGCGTTGACCAATCCCAGATCATCGAGGATCGAGGGGTGAAGCTGGCGAGAGATGACATGGACATCCGCAGATAGCTTCACCACTTGCTCTTTCATTTTCCGAAGCTTCCCAACGATGGGATCTCCTGATGACTCCAGATGTTGTTCGAGCTTCCCGGCTTCGATGGCAAGCACGGCCAATCTTTGGGTCAAATCGTCGTGGAGCTCGCGGGCCAACCGCCGACGCTCCTCTTCCTGGGCGGACAGCAGTTTCCCCGTGAGCATGTGGAGACCCTTTTCGCTCTTTCGAAGGGCCGCCTCGCTCTCCCGGAGCGCCTCGTCAGCCCGCTTGCGCTCGGTGATGTCCCGCCAGACCGACCGGCTTTGGACAATCCTCCCTTCCTCGTCCCGGACCGCAGAGACGCTCAAGCTCACTCCAAGCTTACTCCCATCTTTCCGTCTCAATTGAAGTTCCCTGTCACGCACCTCCCCGGCCTCCTGGAATTCCTGGAATGTTTCCTTTGCGTCCTCCAGGCAATCGAGGTGGTACATCTCAAAGATGTGGCGACTGAGAATCTCTTCCTTCGCGTATCCCGTCTTGGCCACCAACATCCGGTTGCACCGCGCGATTGCCCCCGTTGCTGCATCCACCGAACAAAACATGTCTGGCGCGTTCTCGTAAAGATCTCGATATTGTTCTTCGGACACCCGCAGTGCCTGCTCCGCCCGCTTGCGATGCACAATTTCAGCCTCAAGGTCTCGACTGGTTTCTGTGAGTTCCTGGGTGCGAAACTCCACTTCTCGGCGAAGGACGGCCGGCTGTCGGACGAGGTAATAGATGAGACCCGCAACCGCACTGCTCGCCAGGACCACCAGGACGATCTCTCCCGGCAGCGACGATGAGTAGGGCCATCCGCCCCGGGGCGCGACCGCCAACGTCCATCTTCCATTCGGTACTTCGATCTCAAACGGAATGGCGTCCCGGAGGTCCGCCTTGGCCGACCGCGCAAATACGACCCGCGCTCTTCTGTCCGGGTCAATGCGCGAGAGTTCATAGTCGTAGCCCCGCTCAACCAGGCGGTTCAGCTTGCTTACCTCAAGCAAGTCGGCCAGGTGAATCAGGGCGATCGTGAAGCCCCAGAATCGGTCGCCCCCAGTTTCATCGGGGACAAAAACTGGCAAGCGGCCGATGACAGCCACGCCACCCTGAATCAAGGTGAATGGTCCGGCCAGCGTCAATGTGCGCGATTCAATCGCCTTCCAGGCCTCGGTCCGCCGCCGGGGGTCGTTCAAGAGGTCATGGCCGATCGCCGCTTCGTTGCCCGCCAACGGATATATCTGCGTGACCACGCTGTTGGGTGCCAGCTGTAAGCTATTGATCCCTCCATAGCTTTTGATGATCTCGGCCGCGAGGGCGTCGAAGTTATCGATCCTTCCGCTCTGGTGCACAATCGAGGCGAGGGCAAACGTCGATGACAGCGAGCGGTCGAGTTGCCGCTCCAGCAGATGGGCGTGGGCACTGCCGATCTCCCTGGTCATGTGGTGGTATGCATCGGCATGGCGACGCTCGGCGACATTGGTAAAGGCGCCTCCGGCCGCCAGTACCACGAAAAACGCGATGGCCGACAGAAATACCGGGTGAAGTTTAGTCACAATGAAGGTCCGGTCAGACGTTGGCTTGGTATCCCACGTCCTCGGTACTCGATCCGGGCCCGCCGCGTCCCATACATCCGGACGGCGCGCCCTGGATCGACGACGACTTTTGCATACCCCCCCTTTCCGGGAGGAGATTCAGTATGCCCGGCGGGGCAACGAGTGTCAAGGCATGTCCCCATTCGTGTTGAGCTCATCTGCCGGAGCGCCTTCGACCTAGGAAAATTCCCAGGAACAACCCGATGATCAAGGCCCCGGCCCATTTCCTCTCGTCCCCAATCGCTACGAACCGGGTGCCTTCCGACGTCACCTCCACGACCCCGACGGGGCTGGCGGTCAACCCTGCCCCTCCGCCCTCCTCAGCCCCCTCGTTCTGTGCCTTGCTTTCACCCTTCTTCTTTTTGTTTCTGGAACACCCACAGAAGCCATACGCCACGCGAGCCACAGGAACAATGGTCTTGCCCTCAGCCACCATGGGTTCTCCATACACGGTCTTGACATTGGCACTCTTCTGCAAACGCTCCCCGAGGGACTGGAAAAACTGTTGGATGCTCACGACATCGCTCCTCATGACAGAAGGTTTTGCCAGCACGCTCATGGCTCCTCATTGCAGAACCCCTGATCGGGCGGGCGTCCGTTTCTCAGGGGATTCTTCGGGAGATTTTCCGCCGCTCCCGAAAGCCATGCCCGTCCTCCCCCCTCGCGATCCTCAACCCGCCTTTCCCCGGTGTCTCCGTGGGGCGGCCATTATACACCAAGACCCCGCTATTCTTCTCAGGTCCCCCACGGCGCCCACTGTCGCTAGGCAGAGCGCGGATCCAGCGTCACCAAGACACCATGCCGCGGCCGGAGGGCGATCATCGGGTGCGGCTCGACCGGGTGGCCAGGGACGGGGGCCAGCCGGTAAATCTGAGCCACCATCGCCACAATCAGCTGGGCTTCCATCAGGGCAAAGTGCATGCCCATGCACATGCGCGGCCCGCCCCCAAAGGGAAAATAGGCGTACCGCGGGCGCGACGCGACCCGCTCTGGCGTAAAGCGCTCCGGGTCGAAGGCCTCGGGATCCTCCCAGAAGGCCGGGTGGCGGTGCATCACATACGGGCTGAGCAGGACCACGGAGTCTGCGGGGATATGATAGCCGCCGATCTCATCATCTTCGATCGGGCTGCGCGCGGTGAGCCAAGTCGGGGGGTAGAGCCGCATCGCCTCCTCGATCACCATCCGGACGTACGGAAGGTGGGCAAGGTCGTGAAAGGCCGGGGCCCCCCCGCCCAGGACCGCGGCGAGTTTCCCGTGAAGCCGGCGTTGCATGTGGGGGTACATGGTAAGCAAGTGCCAGGTCCACGCCAGCGCATTGGCCGTCGGTTCGTGTCCAGCGATAAAGAGTGTCATCACCTGGTCACGGACTTCCGCATCGCTCAGCCCCTCACCCGTCTCCGCGTCGCGCGCGGACAGCAGCATGGAAAGGAGGTCGCCGGTCTCGTGCGCGCTTTTGCGGCGGGCGGCGATCATGCGGTACGCGATCCGGTCCAGGGTGCGCAGGGCATGCCGAAACTGCCGGTTGCGGGGCGTGGGCATGTGCTCGCCCAGATCGCAAAAGGCCCATGCCCGATCGTTGACATACTCCAGGGCAATTGTCAGGGCGCGGCGCACCGCGTCCACCTCCCCCTCTACGTCGGTACTGAAGAGCGTTTTGACGGCGATGCCCTGGGTTAGACGCATCATCTCAGCCGCAATATCGAGCGCCTCGCCCCGCGCCGCGACGGCCCGCCAACGCTCCAGCATCGTCGCCGTGGCGTCGGTCATAACCCGAGCCAGCGCCGCGATCCGCTGCGGAGAAAAGGCCGGTTCCATCAGGTGCCGTTGGCGACGCCAGAGGTCGCCCTCGCTCACGGTCACCCCCTCGCCGAAGAGGACCTTGACCTTTTCGACGCGCGTCGGTTTGCGGTAGTTGCGGTAATGGTCCTGCAGAACGTATTTCACGTGGTCGGGGTGGTTTAGCAGGTAGACCCGGTGAAACCCCAGACGCAGGGAGACCACATCGCCATACTGCCGCGCAGCACCGAGGAAGAACTCGAGCGGGTTCTTCCACGCCTGGGGCAGCACACCCAGAAGGGGGAAGCCGCGGGGGCCGGGGGCAGCCTTGAGCGCGGGGACACCGGGTGAGAGAACGCTGCTCATTATCTTCTCTCTACTCTATCCGGCAAACGCTACGTTCTATCCAGAGCCATCTCGATCCGCGCGTGGTGGGCACGGATCGGATCAAGGAATCCCACCCTTGCCGGATCGTTGGTACGGAGCCTCAGGGCATACGGGCCCTCTCCCCGGTCGTTCAGGGCGTCACAAAGAGGACCCCCTTTCCCCGGCGGCTCGGCCAGGGAAAGGGAGGTAGAGCCGAGGACAAAGTCCACCGTGGGCACGTCCCGCCATCGCGGGGCAGCGTCCCGCGAAGGGCCCACACCGAGCAGCGTGTGATACCGGGATACACTGATATCACGGTTAACCACCAGTACTAAGACGTCTGTAATCCCCGTCACGCCGCTCCCGTGCCGCCGGGCGGCGCCACCGGGGACACGCAACGACCTCGGCGTCACATCGGCACACAGAAAGGGCAGATCGTAGGTGTCGGGAATGCCGAACTGCCAGGAGACCTGCTGCCCATCCGGCCGCGATCGGCCTCCGGACAGGGGGCCCTCAACGGCAAGCCCGCGACCCCGCGCTTCGGCGACCGCCGCCTCGATCGCCGACGGGAGCAGCGCAAAGTCCACCAACCCCTCCCCGGCACTTTGCCACGGTCGCACGCGGCGCTCGGCGGGTGACACCGGAAGGGTGCTTAATTCATGCGCGCGGATCTGTTTCGGGACTCTGCGATCCGGAGAGGCGGGCCGGTCTGTGAAGGCGATCAACTCCAGGTAGCTACCGTCCGCAAAGGCGATCAGTGCGTTATGGCTTCCCCGGCCCGTATGCTCACCCCCCGCGACGACGGAAAAGCCGAGACCAGCGTAGTCCTCGGTCGCGACGGCAAGGTCGTCAACCAGGATGACGACATGGTCGAGGCGAAACGTGACTCCCATTCCAGCTCACATGCGTTTGCGTTGCAGGTTACAGATTGGCACCGATGCCGGAACCCTCGCCGCTCACGTGCCGCCCCGGCGATGCGGACCGTCTGGCCCAAAGGCGAGCCTCGCTGGTTCGGCTCACTTTCGCAAACGATCGACCGTCACCGCGTTGGGGCACGCACGCCCCTGTTCACAGTCACTCAGATTGGCGAGGGTCGTCTCGGCAATACTTCGAAGGGCCTGTTCCGTAAAAAAGGCCTGATGGCCGGTGATAATGACGTTTGGAAAGGTGAGCAGGCGCGCAAAGACATCATCCTGGATCACCCGACCGGACAGATCCTCGAAGAACAGATCCGCTTCTTCCTCGTAGACGTCCAGACCAAGATACCCGATTTGCCCCGACTTCAGGGCGTCAATGACCGCCCCAGTGTCAATGACGGCGCCGCGGCTCGTATTGATCAACATGACGCCGGGTTTCATCTGGCCCAGCACTGCAGGATTGATCAGATGATGCGTGTCAGGCGTCAGCGGGCAGTGCAGGGTCACGATATCCGATCTGGCGAGAAGCTCCGAGAGCGACACGTAATGCACGCCCAGCGCCTCACACTCGGGATTGCGGAAGGGATCGTGCGCCTGCAACTGACACCCAAATCCTTTCATGATTCGCGCAATGACGGCGCCGATCTTCCCCGTGCCCACGATTCCGACCGTCCGGCCGCAGAGGTCGAATCCCAGGAGCCCCTCGAGGGCAAAGTTGCCTTCTCGAACCCGGGCATGGGCTCGATGAATCTTTCGGTTAAGCGCCAGGATCAAGGCCACCGCGTGTTCGGCCACCGCGTGGGGTGAATAGGCGGGGACGCGCACAACGCTCAGTCCCAGGTCGGCGGCGGCTGCCAGATCCACGTTATTGAATCCGGCACAGCGCAGGGCAATCACGCGAGTCCCCTGGCGGGCAAGCGCCCCCAACACGCTCGCATCCAGCCGATCGTTCACGAACACGCACACCGCCGGGAATCCCGCCGCGAGCGTGCTCGTCTCGTGCGTCAGATGCGGCTCGAAAAAGACAAGGCCGTGGCCGTGTGCCGCATTGGCGGCCTCCAGAAAGGTTCGATCGTAGGGCTTCGTGCTAAAGACTGCGACCTTCATAGCGTCTCCCGTATCCCCTCCCGCCCTACTTCGTCCAACGAGGGTAGCCCATTCTCCGTTCCCCGGTCCGCCTGCAGCCATTCGACCCCTCGAATCGTTCAGCGCCACAAGGAATAATGGATCGCCGTTCCACTGCCGACTTTCTCCCTTCCCTGCCAGGTGTTCCGGATGCTCAGGAAAGGACGTGCCGGATCGTTCACTTAGATATTGATCTCGATCACGGTCGGGCAGTGGTCGGATGCCTTGGGATCATTTTGGCCAACCCCGTCGAACCTCGGACCCGTATATCGCGTCGCGCGCCTGGGCATGCCCCGCCGCTCGATCGCCGGGACCGCCTTCGGATTCGCACGCGCTAAGGCCTTTGAGAGCAAGAGGTAGTCGAGTTGCCTGTATTCACGCCTACCGTCATAGTAGTGTGTCCATCGCTCGTGCTCCGGCAAGCGCCCGACGACGTTCTCCACCCATGGCTGCCCCAAGAGCGGCTCGAGGCCTGCCGAGGGGAGGTAGTCGTTGAGATCACCCAGCACCACCCACGCCGCCGTTCCCGGGTCGTTTCCAAACCGATCCTGCAGAATCCGACGGACCGCCTCGGCCTGCACCTTCCGCCGCGCCATCGTCCGGGCCCGCCCGCCGACCATGGATTTGAAGTGGTTCACGAACACCGGCAAGACGGTATGCCGGGAGAGCTGGATTCCCACCTCCAGGCAGTCCCGCGAGAACACAAAGCTCCTCCCCCCGCGGGTTCGCTCGAACTGGTGCGTGCGGATGTAGGCCAAAGGATACGTGCTCAAGAGCGCCACGTCGATGAGCCGCGGGTCGTTGCCGTCAATGAGCGCCTTGTACGTGTACCCGTGCCGCCCCAGAAACGCGCTGATAAATCGCTTCAGCGTGTCCATCCCCTCGATTTCTTGGAGACCGAGAATGTCCGCCTTGATCGCCTTCATGGCCTGCGCGGTGAGCTGCCGGTTTTGCTCCCTAAACGGCTTGAACCTGGTCTTATCAACCGTCCAGCCGTCCTTCACCACGTCCTGGAGCTCCTGCGGGCTGTACGGCCGATAGCGGTAGCCCCGCCTGCCGTCAGGCTTTTGGTATCGCTCCCGCACCCCCTTGAACCGAAAACGGGCAAACAGGTTCTCCGCGTTGAACGTCCCGATGCGAACTTTCATGGGTCTCCCTCTCGTTCCCCCTTCTGGACCATCTTACTCGGTGTCGCAAGGCGGGTTTTTGACCTTCAGGCTCTCGAGCGTCTGGGAGGTGAGGGCCGTCTCCAGTTTCCAGTGCGGATCCGCCTGGGCGTCCCCCTTCTTCATCAAGAGCCATTCCTTCCCTGTCCCCCGCCCCTTCATGAACGCCAAGGCGAAGGCGCCCTTGAGTTTTTTTCCCCGAAGTTCAAAGGCGAGCTTCCCGGCCTTGATTCCTTCGAGGGGATCCCTCTCGAGCGGGACATAGGTCCCCTCGTCCCAGATGACCACAGGCCCCGCCCCATAGCTCCCCTCGGGGATGATCCCCTCAAAGTCGGCATACACCAGGGGATGGTCCGCCACCATCACCGCCAGCCGCTTCTCCGCCGGATTCATGGACGGGCCCTTGGGGACCGCCCACGACTTGAGGACCCCCCCCATCTCCAGCCGGAAATCGTAATGGAGTCGGGTGGCCTGGTGCTCGTGCACCACGAATTTCAGCGCCCGACTCGTTCTCCCACCCATGAACTACTCCTTGGTCGAGGACCGACGACCGGTAACCGTTAGTTGATGAGTGACGACGGAGGACCGTGAACAATGGGGACGTCGAATTTCGGATTGCGAATTTCGAGTTTCTACGAACCGAGAACTACGAATCACCAATCACCGACCACTACCCACCAACCACGGTTTGTGAACCATGAACCCCGATTTCACGCGTGCCACGCGAACAGGAACAAGGCAATCAGCCCGAGCAAGAGGACGCCACCATTGAGAAGCACGGAGCGGCGGTGGAGCCTCTGGAAACGTTCCCGGAGTGCGGGGTCCGTTCCTGACGCCTCGATGTTTTCCACCTGAGCCCTCACCGTGACAATCTGGGGCCGCAGGATTCGGCCCATGTACAGAAACGTCCCGGTCATGACGGCAAGCACCAGGGCGACCACTCCCTGGCCCGATGCCCCCAGAAGGCTCAGGAGGAGGGCGGCGACGGTTCCCGCCGCGCCAGCGCCGTAGCCCAGCAGATAGTACTTGGGGAAGATATCCCGAACCACCTTCCCCCCGCCTGCGGTCCCGAGGACGGCAAAGATACTTGGCGAGGCGATGAAGGAGAAAAACGCGATCCCGCCAACCCACAGCGTCAGGCTGAGCAGTTCGATATAGCGCACGAGTCCCTCAAGAAGAGGCATGGTCTGATTCCGGCTCCGCTTCCTCTCGGGCTTCCCGGCGGAGACGCTCCCTCTCCCGCCTGCGCCGATACCCCGTCTTCGGCTCGTGTGGCCGGGACGGCGGCGCGACCGGCAACCGGACGGACGGTCGCTTTTTTCTCTTCTCGACTTTCTTCTTCCCGGGCACCCGAAGGTCCTCCCAACGTCCGGGGGCCACCCCTACTATAACAGAACCTCGCGGGGCCTCGGCAAGATCCTCGCGTTGCCCGGCGAGACCCCCCGCATCGGTCGGGGAAGTTGGAGACGCTCACTCTTGCACATCAGGAGGAGAGCTTCCTCCCCTCTTCCCGCACCGGCGAAAGGGAAGACGCCGGTCATCCGCGGCTCCTCGGGTCCCACAGGTCCCTGAGGCCATCGCCGAGGAAGTTGAATCCCATGACGGTCACCACGATCGCGAGCCCGGGGAAGAGGGTCAAGTGGGGGGCGACCAAGAGATACTGTCTGGCCTCATTGAGCATCCCTCCCCAACTGGGCGTGGGAGGCTGGGCGCCCAGCCCGAGGAAGCTCAGGCTCGCCTCGGCGACGATGACCGACGCGAATCCAAAACTGGCCTCTACCAGGATGGGGCCAAGGATATTGGGGAGCACATGCCGGAGGATCACCCGCAGGTCCCTCCCCCCCAACGCCTTCGCCGCCGCCACGAACTCCATCTCCCGGACCACAAGGGTCTGACCCCGGGTGAGCCGGGCATATCCCACCCAGCCGATGAGCGACAGGGCAATGACCACATTGGTGATGCTTGGACCCAGGATGGCCGCAAAGGCAATGGCAAGGAGAATTCCGGGAAAGGCCTGCAAGATATCCACGAGACGCATCAGGAGTTCGTCCATCCACCCGCCAAAGTGCCCTGCGGCCGTCCCGACCAAGAGCCCGATCCCCAACGAGATACTGATCGCCACCGTGGCCACCCAGAAGGAGATCCTGGCCCCGTACAGCATCCGGGAGAGGAGGTCCCGGCCCAGGCGATCCTGGCCGAAGGGGTGCGTCACACTTGGCCCCTTGAGCCCCTCGGCCAAGACCTGCTCGGTGGGAGAATAGGGGGCCAGAACCGGTGCGAGGAATGCACACAGCATCACGCCAACGACGATTATCAGCCCCACGGACGATACCCTTTTCTTCCGCACCCGCCCCGTCCTCATAATAAGAAGTTGTCAGCCGCCAGCAACACCCCGTTGACTGATGACTGATGACCGTCACACCGCTGCCAGCAGCCGGCCATCCGCTAGCTCGCAATTTCGGATTTCGAATTAAAAATCAACCGATTTTCCTCAATCCCAAATTCGCAATTCCCAATTCGAAATTCGTGGCGCTGATAGCTGACAGCCTTTATTCATACCGGATCCGGGGGTCCGCGTAGGCGTAGGCGAGATCCGTCGCCGTATTGACCAACACGTACCCAAAACTGATGGCCAGGACACACCCCTGCACCAGGGGATAATCCCGGGCCTGGATCGCCTGGAGCGTGAGCCGTCCCAACCCCGGCCACGCAAAGATCGTCTCGGTGATGATCGTCCCGGCGAGCAACGCCCCGAACTGGAGCCCCACGATCGTGATGACGGGAATCAGGGCAGCCGTCAAGCCGTGACGGAGGATCACCTGCCGTTCCGAAAGCCCCTTGGCCCGAGCCGCCCGGATGTACTCCTGGCCCAGGACCTCGAGCAGGCTCGCCCGGACCATCCGGGAGAGGATCCCAGCCATGGCCATTCCCAAGGTCAGGGCCGGCAGAAGGAGGTGATCGAGGCCGCCGCGGCCCGACACCGGCAGCCAGTTGATCTCGATGGCAAAGGCGAGGATCAAGAGCGGCCCGAGCACAAAATTGGGCACCGAAACCCCCAGGAGGGCTACGAATCGGCTCCCCCGATCGAGTCCAGAGCCCTGCTTCACCGCGGCCAGGACTCCCAGCGGGAGCGCAAGGATCAGGGCCACGACGAGGCCCGCCACCGCGAGCTCGACGGTCGCTGGAAGCGCCTTCAGGACCCTGGCAAAAACCGGCTCGCGGGAGAAGAGAGAGATGCCGAGATCTCCGGTCACGAGCCCCTGAAGGAACTGCAGGTACTGCTCTGGAAGCGGCCGGTCCAGCCGGAGGCTGTGGCGGAGCGCCTCCCGCGCGGCGGGCAGGGCGGTTTCGCCCAACATTACGTCCACCGGATCCCCCGGGGTCAGGTGGACCAGGAGAAAGACCAGTGTCGAGACCCCCCAGGCCACCGGCAGAAGAAGACAGAGCCGTCTCAGGAGATAGCGCGCCATCGCTCTCACTCACGCGGGTTCATAGTTCATGGTTCATGGCAAAAATGAATTCCTAGATCTCTGAGCTCTGAACCCTGGACTCTGAACCGTGAACCGTGAACGTTTTCATCGGCTTGCCAGCCACGCGTCTTTCAAGGTGGTAAAGTCGCCCCCCGGCATGATGGAAAACCCCCGGATCCGCGACCGGTAGGCCGCCCACCGAAGCTCGTGCCAGAGACTGACATAGGGAAGCTCTGCGGCCAAGATCTGCTGGATCCGGCCGTAGGCTGCCTTGCGTTCAGCGATGTCTGATGTCTGCCGGCCGATTTGGAGGAGACGGTCCACGTCGGGATTCTGATAGTACCCACGGTTGGCCCCTCGCGGAGGAACAGAAGCCGAGTGGAAGATGTACTGATAATAATCGGGATCGGTGATGCCCACCCACGTGAGGACGTAGAGCTGGAAATTTCCCGATCGGATATCGGCGTAAAACGTTCCCCACTCGTAACTCCGAATCCGGAGTTGAATCCCCACCTGCGAAAGCTGAAATTGGATCGCCTCGGCGATCGCCCGACTGAGCTCGCTGGTGGTCGCCTTGAAGGTGAGGGTAAACCGCACCCCATTTTTCACCGGATACCCCGCCTCGTCCAAGAGGCGCCTGGCCGTTTCCAGGTTGAAGGGAAAGGTCTTCACGTGAGATTCGTAGGCCCAGTGATGAGGAAACAGGAGGCCGGTAGCCGGGATCGCCTGCCGCCGGAGCAAATGGGTGGTGAGCCCCTCCCGGTCGATGGCGTGGGCGATGGCCCGACGGACGCGGAGGTCACGGAGGATCGGATCCCGAAGGTTGAAGCCCAGGTACGTGTAGTTGCTGGAGGGGACGGTGGCCACCTGGACCCCCGGCAGTGCCTCCACGAGCGGCAGGACCTCCGGGGGGAGCGATCCGAGGAGGAGATCGATCGTCCCCTTCTTCAACTCGAGGAAGCGGATGGTGGCGTCCGGGATGATCCGAAGCCTGAGCCGCCCGATCCGGGGCCTGCCGTCAAAATAATCGGCAAAGGCCTCCAACTCCACCCGGTCATTCTGCACCCACCGTTTGAACCGAAATGGCCCCGTCCCCACCGGTGCTTGGCCAAACCCCTCCGCACGTGCGAGCTCCGCCGGAACGATCCCCACCGTGAGATGAAAGAGGATGGGGGCAAAGGGGCGCTTCAAGTGAAAGGCCACTCGATACCGATCCAGAACCTGGACCCGTTGAATCTCCTCCAGCAGGGCAGTCTGCGCCGAGCCGACCGTCCGGAGGGATTCGTAGGTAAACCGGACGTCGGCGGCGGTGAGCTCCCGTCCGTGGTGAAACCGCACACCCCGACGGAGATGAAAGATGTAGGTTCGCGGGTCGGGGCGCTCCCACCTCTCGGCCAGATCCGGGACGATCTGGAAGTGGGCATCCGTGCGGACGAGACCGTTGAAGAGCAGTCCGACGACATGAAGGGAGAGGGCATCGGTCGCGACGCGAGGATCGAGGCTGACGGGGTTGGTCTCGATAGCGGCCGTCACCACATCGGGGGAGCGCCCTTCCCCCGGGCGACACGCCCCGAGGCCGATGACCAGCACGGCAACCGCGAGGGGGAGCAGGCCGCGCCTCATGGGCCAAGCCGCCCCATAGCGGTGGCCATCCGGGACAGGGCCTCCTCGAGATCGGTGTCGGCGGCGGCATAGGAGAGGCGCAGGTAGCCCTCGCCGCCGGGCCCAAATGCGGTCCCCGGGAGACAAGCCACCCCCCCGTCCTCCAACAGATGATCCGCAACGGCCTTGGCAGGTCGGCGAAGGCCCGCCACGTTGGGAAAAGCGTAAAAGGCCCCCGCCGGACGCAGACATCGGATGCCGGGGATCCGGTTGAGTCCCGTCACCAGCAGGTCACGCCGCCGGTGAAAGGCCTCGACCATCCGGCGAGACGGAGACTGATCCCCCGTCAGCGCCACCACCCCCGCCTTCTGCACAAAGGTGGCGGTGCACGAGTTGGAGTTGACCATCAGCTTGGCGACCTGCTCTGCCAGGGGGACGGGCATCACCCCGTACCCGAGGCGCCAGCCGGTCATCGCATAGCTCTTCGAGAAGCCGTCCAGGAGGATCGTGCGGGGTTTCATCCCCGGCAGGGAGAGGATGCTGGAGGCTTCCCCCTCGTAACAGAACAGGCGGTAGACCTCGTCCGAGAGGACCCAGAAGTCGAAACGGTCGCTGAGCTCGGCAATGCGCGCGAGGCCTTCTTTTTCGATGATGCCACCGGTCGGATTCTGAGGAGAGTTGAGGATCAGGAGCCGGGTCCGGGGGGTGACCAGCCGCTCCAGGACGCCGAGGTCGAAACTGAACCCCTTCTCCTCCGTGAGCGGAAGCGGGATGGGGGTCCCGCCGGTGAAGCGAATCACTGAGGCGTAGATGGGGAAGCCGGGATCGGGGTAGATTACCTCGTCCCCCGGCTCCACGAGGGCGAGCAGGGCAAAGAACATGATCGGCTTGGCCCCGGGGGTAATCACCACCTCGGCAGGGTCGACCGGGACCCCCCGGCTCTCGGTGACGAGATGCGCGACCGCCTCGCGGAGCTCCGGAAGACCCGCCGCCGGACCGTACTTCGTGAACCCCGCATCCAGCGCCCCCTTGGCCGCCTCCACGATGTGGGCCGGGGTGGGAAAGTCCGGCTCGCCAATCTCGAGGTGGACGATCCGCTGTCCCGCCCGCTCGAGTGCGGACGCCCGGACGAGGACCTCGAAGGCCCCCTCGACCTCGACCCCATCCATCCGTGCCGCGAATTCTCTCATCCGGCCCGTGTCGCGTTCAGGGTTCATGGTTCACAAACCGTGGTTGGTGGGTAGTGGTCGGTGATTGGTGATTCGCAGTTCTCGGTTCGTAGAAACTCGAAATTCGCAATCCGAAATTCGACATTACTATTGTCCCCGGTCTCCGGTCATCGTACCGTGAACCGTAAACTCTGAACTGTGAACCGGCTAGGGCGTGTTCAGGAAGGCTTTCAGTTGTAAGACATCCGCAAAGAGGACCACCACCCTGGAAAGGAATGGCTTCTTGATTCGTGGTTGCTGCTCCTCGTAATAGAAGACGACTGGCCCGTGGCGAGCCAACGGGGCCGTTCGAGGGTCCTTCAACAGCATCGAGTCGAGCTTGATCAGCACCACGCGGTTATCCGCAGTGAAGGTCCGCCTCCCCTGTGTCTCCCGGAGGGTAATCTCGAACTGATTTCGATCGGGAAGGAAGACCAGGCGTTCCAGAATCCCCTGCCCCTCGCGGACCTCCTGCGCTGCGCCGGGCGTGCCCACCATCAGAGGGACCAGGGCGAAGTAGAGGACCGCCACCCCTGTGGCGATCGACGGTCCGGTTCTCTTCCGTCGTGCGAGATGCCTGCTTCGGGGACCGTCCTCTATTTGCCGCGCCACTGCTCTACCCGGTGCAGGAGGCGGGCCGCGCCGCGTCCCACAGCCTCCGCTCGCTCCCGCCACACGTCTGCCGAGGGACTGCCCGCCTCGCCCACGGCACCCGCCGCACGTTCTTTCCGTGCCTCGGACGCATTGCACGCGGGACAGCGGTAGCGCAGGTTGATGGGATCATAGCGCAGCTCGTGCTGACAGTGAAGACATCTGGCTGGAACGGCACCCATGGCTCAACTCCTCCGTAATCCGCGATCCAGGCTGCGGTACTGGATGGCCTCGGCGATATGCTCCGGGCGAATGGTCTCCTCGTCGGCGAGATCGGTGATTGTGCGGGCCACCTTCAGGATGCGATCGTACGCGCGGGCGCTGAGCCCCAGCCGTTCCATCGCGGTCTCCAAGAGGTGCTGCCCCTCTGCCGTCACCTGACAATAGCGACGAACCTGCTTCGGGCTCATGGCCGCGTTGCAAAAGATCTTGCTCTTTCTGAAGCGGTCGGCCTGGAGCTGGCGACCTCGCCTCACCCGCTCCCGGATCACCGTCGACGCCTCGCCGGCCGTCTCCGTCGTCATGTCCCGATAGCGAAGCGGGGGGACCTCAATGTGAATATCGATCCGGTCCAAGAGAGGGCCCGAGATCCGGCTGCGATAGCGCTGGATTTCTCCGTGGCTGCAGCCGCACTCTCGCTGGGGATCGGTCATGTACCCGCACGGGCACGGGTTCATGGCGGCGGCCAGCATGAAGGACGCCGAATAGGTGAGGGACGTGAGCGCCCGCGCGATAGTCACCTGGCCGTCCTCGAGCGGCTGGCGGAGCACTTCGAGGACGTTCCGCTTAAACTCCGGGAGCTCGTCCAAGAAGAGGACCCCGTGATGGGCCAAGCTCACCTCACCCGGGCGGGGGATGTTCCCGCCGCCGATCAGGCCGGCATCGGATATGGTGTGATGAGGAGATCGAAACGGTCGGATGGCGATGAGCGGGGTTCGCGCCGGGAGGAGTCCGGAGACACTGTGGATCTTGGTCGCCTGGATCGCCTCCTCCAGGCTAAGGGGGGGGAGAATGGTCGGCAGGCGCCTGGCCAGCATGGTCTTCCCCGACCCCGGGGGGCCGATCAGCAGGATGTTGTGCCCCCCCGCCGCAGCCACCTCGATCGACCGCTTGGCATGTTCCTGCCCCCGCACGTCCGTAAAGTCGATCGGATACTGGGAGGATTCGGCAAACGCCACCTGGAGATCGATCGTCGTCGGCTCGACGGTCAGCTCTCCATTGAGCAGTCCCACGGTCTGCGCGAGGCTCCGAACGCCGTAGGCCTTGATCCCCCGCACCACCGCCGCCTCCGGGGCATTATCGACCGGGAGCACGATGCCCTCCAGGCCGGCGTGGGCCCCCGCCACGGCCATCGGCAGGGCGCCCCGGACCGGACGGACGATGCCGTCGAGGGCCAGTTCGCCCAGGATCAGGACCTGCGAAAGCCGGCCGGGCTTCACCAGCCCCTGCGCCGCCAGCACCCCGATGGCCATCGGCAGATCAAAGGCGGCCCCCTCTTTCTTGATGTCGGCCGGGGCGAGATTGACGGTGATGCGCCGCGGGGGGAAGTCAAAGCCGCAGTTCTTGATGGCCGCCTTGACCCGGTCGCGGCTCTCTTTGACCGCGACGTCAGGCAAGCCCACGGTGGAAAAGGAGGGAAGCCCCAGGGCGATATCCACCTCCACCTCGACCGTGTAGGCATCGACCCCGAGGACAGCACTACTGAGGACCTTGGCGAGCATGACTTTCTCTCACGGCAGGCATCTAACCGCACATGGCTGGTGACATACACTTACCCGATTCTGCCGTCCCTCGCAAGCGGAAACGGGAACCTGTGTAGAGTGCGTGTACTTAGAGGATAAAGGAGGAAAGGACTAAAGGGAGATGCCTTAAGTGATCCATTGGTTTGTGTTCGTTGGTTTGTGTCAGGCATGTATTTCTGGTTCGTGTCCATGGTTCGTGTGGTTCGGAGCAGATGAGCACACATGAGGGTCAGGTCTTGCAATCACACAAGCACACATGAGAGACACATGAGGGTCAGAGACAGATGAGGGTCAGGTCTTGCAATCACACATGCTTCCTCTTCCCCGTCTCTTGCACCCTGAGCTTCCGACTCACTGTAGCATAGTGCACCCCCAGATGTTCCGCAATCTCTCGCAGTCGATACCCGTACTCCCGATAGGCCGCTCCTATAGCCCTCTCGCCCCGTTGGCGAAAGAGCTGCGCTAAGGTTGGCCTCACCGGTCTCCACTGCACCCGGGGGATCTCCGGCATCCTCGCCCCCCTCTTGGTGTGTCGCTGGATAAAGGTCGCACTCCCCAGATATATCTGCCCCTGCAGTTGCTGCCACGGTTGCCGGCCGAGCCCCTCGTGAACAAAGGCCCGATACCGGGTTTGGGCACCGCTCCTCCGTTGCCCAAACTGGCCCAGGACCCACGCGACCGTCAAAAATCCAGGCGCCGATGCTAACCCCGCGGTGGCTCGATAACTGCTCCACTTCCATGCGGCCACACTCCGCTTTGCCCCTGCCCGCACGGGATTCAACACGACATAGCGACACAGCTCCAACAAGTGCGCTTGCTTTTCTACGACTATTGCCTTATAGCGCCCTTGAAACAGATGGCCCACCCGGCTGTGCCTCCGATTGAAGGCCTGGGTGTAGACCCCGTTGAGCTGGCGCATCCCCCGAGACAGGGTGGGCTTCAGGGTTTCGATCAGCAGGTGGTAGTGATTATCCATGAGGCAATAGGCATGGCAGAGCCACTCGTAGCGAGCGATCACCTCGCCAAGAATGTCGAGAAATGCCTGGCGATCCGTGGCGTCCCGGAAGATGTTTTGCCGGGCGTTCCCGCGGGCCGTGAGGTGATAGACTGCGCTCGGATATTCAATGCGGAGGGGGCGACTCATGCCAGGAGGGTACCAGGGGATCTGTAGGATTGCAAGACCTGACCCTAAACCTTCTCTAAACCTTCTAAACCTTTGACCCTAAACCTTCCTAAACCTTCGCCTTCGCGGGGCAGGCGCGGAGGGCGTCAGGATCTATCGAGAAGCGGCGCGAGCAGTGCACGCAGTTGCCGGACGCGCTCCGCGGCTGCCCCCTTTGTCTGCAGCGTCGCCCGAACCACTGGCCGGGCGATCTCCCACCCATCATAGTGGGAGCAGAGCTCGAGGAGTCGGGCCGCGGCGATCTCCGGATCGGTTGCGACCAACGTCGTCGTTGCCGCGACATCGATCGCCGATGCCAGGTCCCCTCCTTTCGCGAGCACGTAGGTCAGGTTCCTGAGGGCGAAGTGGTTGTCCGGATCGGCGTTCACCACCTGCCTGAAGTGCTCCGCGGCGACTTCGTTCTCACCGCGCCGCATCAACACGTTGCCGAGGTTGTAGCGGGCGCCGGCGTGTGCGGGATCACAAGCCAACGACCTGCGATAGCAGTGTTCGGCCCTCTCCTCGTCGTCGAGCTCGGTGAAGCTCCGGCCGAGGGAGAAGAAGGCACCGGCGAGCAGCCGCGGCGGATGCAGTTCGGCGTCGTACTGCTGCAGCGTCTGCAGCGTCATTTTGATCACGTCGACTTCGATCTGGGGGAGGACGGCTCCTCGCTTCTGGCCCCGCATGAGCTCGTCGTAGCCCTCGCGGATCTCATCGAGCAGCTCGGCCGGCGGGAGCGGAGGGAGTTGCGCCTCCCGCTGAGCCTGCGTCCGGCTGCTCTCTCCCTCGTCCTTGCCACACCAGCGCTGCACATCTCGGACCAGCTCTGCTCCCTTTTCCTCGGAGAGAGCCGCGAGCCACGTCTGGACCATGAGCATCCACTGCTCGAGAATGCCCGACGTCATCTCGCCGAGAGGCGCACAGCGGACCAGTTGCCAGGTCTCGTTGAAAGCCGCCTCGGACGATTGACGATCGACGAAGACTTGCGCCGCGAGGTTCAAGACGGCCGCGTCCGCCAGATCGGCGGGGCGGGTGAAGGGAAAGCGCTGGTAGAGTCCGAGGGCGCGCGCAGTGGTCTTCGACGCGTCTGGGTGATCGGTGTTGAGCAGCAGCATACCGGCACCGAAGCAAGCGTGCGCCGCCTCGAGTATGGCCTCCCCGGGGAAGGCCTCCAGGAGCGATGCGGCTCTGAGGTAGGCTTTGATCGCCTCTTCGGTGTCGCCGGCCTGCCTGAGAAAGTGTGCGAGCGTGATGGTCAGGCGGCCCCGATCCTCGTGATCGTCTGGCTCCATCGATTCGATGAGCTCGCGTAGGACCGAGGCGCCACGAGCGGGATCTCCGCCGGCTGTAAGAGTCTCGGCCTGCTTCAGCAGGTCGCGCTGGTCGTCGTTGAGTGGCATCGCACAATGCTACAACGGCCCGGAGCCCGTGACGAAGGCATCGTCATCCAGCCAGTCGGCCAGCGCGGAGGCCTGCCGGCGGACAGTTTCCTCGTACTCGTCATCCGTGGGAAAAAGGTCCGGATCGAAGGGGAGGAGAGACGGGTCGAGCACGGCGTAGGCGGGAAGGCGATTCGCATCGGCGAGGATCTGCTCGACGCACTCGAGGCGCCGCCGGATCTCTCCGGACACCCAGCTATGGTCGCTTGTGAGGTTTTCTGCTGCGATAGGCGGCGGTACAGAGAACGCGTCGGGGGGCAGCTCCAGCCGCATTCCTGTCTTCTCTTCGAAGTCGCGGCAGAACTCGGCCGCCACCGAGCGGCGGGCGCGGCTGAGCTCCTGTGCAGCGAGCATCGCGTGCTGCCTTCGTCCCTCCAAATTCTCGGGACTATCCATCAGCCGGCTCGCCTCGACTGCCACCGCCGCCTGCGATCGCAGCTCGTCGCCGGCTTCGCCGAGCGATGGCGAGGTTTTCAGCGACGCGGTGGGAAAGCGGGGGAGCAGACGGAAGCTCTCGCGGGCGATGAGGGCGCCCGCCGCGTCGAGGCCACGTTGGAGCCGTTTGCCGAGGGCGTCGCGTCGCTTGAAGCCTTCGATCGACAAAGCCTGCGCCGAAGCCAGATCGTCAGGCGAGCCCCAGGAGACGATCGAGAGCAGTGCCGCGACGCTGAAGAAGGAGCAACCGAGGTCGATGCGGTCCGGGAAGAGCGCTGATTCGCTCACTCCTGTGGCGGCCTCGAGCTGCTCGCCGGCCTGGGAGGGCAACGTCAGCTCCTCGGCGACTGGAAGTTGACTCATGTCGCTGAAACAAAGCTCCTCAAGCGGGGTCGGTATGGCCGCGCGGGCGGCGCCCGGGAGCCATTCGGGAGCGAAGGGGTTGCCATCGAAGTAGATCGGGCACGCTAGCGCCCCACGCTGCGCGTGCGGGCGCCGAACGGTCTGGTCCATCGAGGTCAGGTCGATAATACGGAGTCCTGGCGTCCGGCTCAGGGGAGCGTCTCGCTTGGCCTCTTCGATGCCTTTCTTAAACGCGTCCCGCAGGTCCCCGGCTAGCATCGCATCGACCCACGCGTCGGCGGGGTCGGGCCGCCCGGGGTCGTCGATCTCAAGCAGCAACTCCGTTCGGCGTCGTGCCGGCCAGCGGAAAACTCGACCGGGCTCGCCTGAAGGACGGAAGGATCCGTCGACCCGCTCGTGAGTGGCGAAGAAGGCCGCTACGACGGCGTCGAAGCAGACATCGACATAGAGGGTGGGCAGCCCATAGTGCTGCGCGAGAGCGGCGGTCGCCTCGGCTTGAGTCGGCGCGAAGTGGAAAGGACCGGCGGCACCACCGATAGTGGCCGATGGGGAGGGGGCGAGGGGCTGTGGCAGGACGGGCATCTCGCTCCCGAAAAGCTGCGTTGCCGTGAAGCGACTGGTTCGCTCCATGAGGAGGCGGACGAGACTTGTGTCGAGGGAGTGAAGCCGGTTTCCGAAGAACTTCCGGTGCGTTGGCCGCAGGTAGCCAGGGAGCACGGTAGGGAACTTCGCCGCCTGGCCCCGGTAGATCCAGGCGTCGCATGGGCAGGGCTCGTCGGCCCAGGCCAGGAGCTCCTCCAACCATCCCGGGCGCTTCGTCGCGCCGCCTGCCGCATCGTCGTCAGCTCGGCGCAGGCTGCATCGGTTCATCGTCATTCGCCTTGCCGAGGGAATGCGTGTGATAATGTGTGATAAGAATTCCCTTTTGCGTGAGAGCAATCTAACGAGACAGGTGCTTGGTGTCAAGGAAAATGATACCAAAAGATACGGCGGTTAGGGGAAAAGTACCCCGAGACATGGAGGGTGGGTAGCAGGCGGGCGTTCGGAGGATTATAGGAGCCGTGAGTGGTTAGGAGCTGGGGTGTGTGGCACCGGACGGGCAAGTTTGACCCCCACCGGCTCATCGAGGCCTTGGAGGGCTTAGGAGTCATGAGGAGGAGTACGGCCAAGCCGGGGAAGGTAAAGCGTGGAGAAAGTAGGAAGGTTGCTACTGAGGACCTTGGCGAGCATGACTTTCTCTCACGGCAGGCATCTAACCGCACATGGCTGGTGACATACACTTACCCGATTCTGCCGTCCCTCGCAAGCGGAAACGGGAACCTGTGTAGAGTGCGTGTACTTAGAGGATAAAGGAGGAAAGGACTAAAGGGAGATGCCTTAAGTGATCCATTGGTTTGTGTTCGTTGGTTTGTGTCAGGCATGTATTTTGGGTAATTTTTGCCTTGCGGCCATCGGCGTGGGGACCTGTCCAACGCGTCGGGGTGGCCGATCCATATCCTAGAGGGTAGCCCGGGGGGCGTCAAATAGTCACTATCGCACGCTTGGCACCGAACTTGCTTTTTACCGAGCCTGTTCCCGCGGGGCCGGCGAACCAGTTGACTTTTACACGGCTCTCGGGTACCGTTTCCCCCGTTCGACAGGTCCTGAGAGGCACCGAGCACGGTGCTGTGATCCCGGAGGTTCCATTTCCTTCTGACGACGACACCAGGCCACTCTCATTCAGGATAAAACAGGGAAGTGTCCATGATTCACGTCGGGTCTCGGCTGTGCGTCGCGTCATACCGTGATCCTGTCTTATCTGCCGACGATATCCTTGTCCTGATTCGCCCCAGTACCGCGTTCGGCGATGGAAACCACGCGACCACGCAGATGTGCCTGGAAATGCTCGAATGCGAGATAGGCGGGGGAGAACTCGTATTAGATCTCGGAACCGGATCCGGGGTGCTGGCCATCGCCGCGGCCAGGCTCGGGGCGCGGAAAGTCATCGCGGTTGATACCGCGCGGCATGCGTGCAAGGCCGCCTCCGTGAACATCCCCACAAACGATGTGGAACAAACGGTTCATGTATTGCACGGGTCCGTAGAGGCACTACACCCCGACAAGATATTTGACGTGATCGTCACCAATCTCTACAACGCGGAGCAAGTCAGGGCGGTTTTGCCTGAAATAGCCCGGAGAGTCCGTGGGCGGGGCATGCTTATTTGTGGGGGAATCTGGATGCGTCGCGACGAAGAAATGATTCGCCTTCTCGCCGATGAACATTTCGCGGTCCGGACGCGGCGAACCATGGACGATTATGTCACGATTGCCGCGGTGAAAGAGGCCTAAACGCACGATGAGTGAGAAGGACCGGGCGGACAGAGCGGTTATCTGATCGACACGATGTAGTTGAGTTGGGCCGAGTCGACGTCGACGAGGGCTTTCAGTCGCTCGACCAAGATCGGGGTGAGCGCCTTCAGATCAATGTGCAGCAACACGCCCGCTTCCCCTGTCACCTCTCCCGTGAGGGGGAGGCCGAGGTCTCTTTCCAGCCCGCGCACCAGTCGGGCAAAGCGCACGTCGCCGGGATCCGCGCGCCCTTGCGCAGCCGCTTCGGACTCCGGGCTGCCCGGCACATACGTAATAACAAGCGGTTTCGGCAACGAGACGCCCACAGGGGCTTTGGGTCTGTCCGGGTTCACGCGGACCCTCGCCACGTTATCCCGCGTGCGGAGTCGCCTCGCGAGTCTGGCGGTCAGCTTTTCACCATCGACGGACAACAGAACCCAGTTGCCCCCCGTTACCTGCTTCGCCTTCATGGGGATACCGGTCTTCCCCGCCACCCGGGTGACCACCGGGGCCAAGGCCCCGAGATCCGGTGGATAGACCTGGCTGGCTCGGGCGACCGCTGCACTCCCCTCCGTTCCGGGGGCAAACTTGATGAGCGCCTCTCCCGGGACAAAGCGGGGGGATGGTACCGGTGCAGCACCGAGGAGGAGGGTTGAAAGAGCGAGACCGACGATTGCAGACACAATCACATCCTCATGGGTTGCGGGATCTGCACGTTCCCTGGATACCTAACAGTATACGAAGACTGGGGGGAGGAAACAATGAAGACCTCTGCACTCGTAGTTCTGGGGGCCTTTGGAAGCCTGGTGCTCGGCCAGCTGCCTGTACAGGCACAGCCGCGCACGCCCGAAGAGGTCCAACGGCTGTTCGAGTTCACGCGCCCCGCCGAGGCGCAGTTCGTTCCCGGGGAAGTGATCGTGAAGATGAAGCCGACCCGGCGCCTCAAGAGAAGCGAGGTTTCGCAATTAAAGCTCCAGGCGGTCAGGACGACGTCCGGCGGCGAGATGATCTATCGCATTCCGCCGTCGATCACCAGAACGCTCTCACCAACCGAGGCGCGCGATCGGACGTTGGCCGTCATCCGTTCGCTCAGCGCGCGACCCGACGTCGCATACGCACAGGCGAACTACATCCTCCACATTGCCGACAGAACTCCGAACGATCCCCGCTTCCCCGAGCAGTGGCACTACTTCAACAATGGGACCGGTCCCGGGGCGTCCCCGGGAGGGATCAGCCTGCCGAGGGCCTGGGACACAAGCATCGGAAGCAGTAGCGTCGTCGTCGCAGTCATCGACACCGGCATTCTGCCAAACCACCAGGATATCGCCGGCTCGCCGAACCCGATCGCCGGCTTCGACATGATTAGCGATGCGACCATCGCAAACGATGGAAACGGTCGCGACACCGATCCCACGGACCCCGGCGACGCCGTCGCCGCCAACGAGTGCTTTCCGGGGAGCCCCGCCCTCCCGGATAGCTGGCACGGCACCCATGTGGCCGGGACCGTCGGCGTCGGCAGGACCAACAACGGCGTCGGGGTCGCCGGCATCAACTGGAACGTGAGGGTCCAGCCGGTGCGCGTGCTGGGCAAGTGCGGGGGGACCATCGCGGACATCAACGACGGCATCCGCTGGGCTGCGGGCCTCCCCGTGCCCGGCGTGCCGACCAACACGACCCCGGCCCGGGTGATCAACATGAGTCTCGGAGGGACGGGGGCCTGCTCGTTGTCCCCCTCCACACAGGCGGCGATCAATGACGCGGTGGGGTCGGGGACCGCGGTGGTCGTGGCCGCGGGGAACGAGGCCTCGGACGCGTCAGGTTTTCTCCCCGCAAGCTGCAATAACGTGATCACCGTGGCGGCAAGCGACTACCGCGGCCACCTGGTGACCCGCTACTCGAACTTTGGATCCACCGTCGAGATCATGGCGCCCGGCGGTGACGTCCAGCGAGACGACAATGGGGACGGCAATCCCGACGGGGTCCTCAGCATGGTCCAGGGCGGCTTCGCGTATTACAACGGCACGTCGATGGCGACCCCACACGTGGCGGGTGTGGCCGCCCTCTGGCTCGCCCAGGACCCCGGGCTGACGCCGGCACAGCTCCTCGCCGCGCTCCAGGGCAACGCGCTGCCCAGGACGGCGAGCCAATGCCCCCAGCCCTGTGGCGCGGGCCTGCTGAGCGCGCTGCGAGGCCAGTTGCTGGTGAGCCTGGTACTCGATCCCGATAAGACCCTCGATCAGGGCGAAACGACCACCGCCCGAGCCACGGTTACCATGGCCGGGGCCCCGCAGCCGGGCAAAACGGTGATGTTCAGCACAGCAGACCCCAGCGTTGCCTCCGTCTCGCCGGCATCCGCCGTGACCGACCCGACCGGTCAGACCCAGGCCACCGTGCGGGGCGAATCAAATGGGGAGACAACGGTGACCGCCGTGGTCAATGGTGCCAGCGCGTCGACCCCCGTGAAGGTCCCCGACGTGTCTGTGATCGGGGTCATCATCCTCGCACTCGGCGTGGGACTCGCTGCGCTTTTGCGAAAGCGACGCGCGTCCGCACGACGATAATTCCCGGAGGCTTCAATGTCCGTGGGTCGACAACTGAATCTTCGCTTCGCGGCGGTGATGGTCGGATTCGTGGGCGTCGTGCTGCTCACCTACCGCGAGGACATCCTCGGGCCGATCCTTGCGCCCCTAACAACGTGGACGGCGCAGGCCACGCTCGTGTTGCTTCACTGGGCAGGCATGGAGGCCGCCCGGGCGGGGACGCTCATCGCCCATCCGGACGGCTTCGTCTACGAGATTTACTACCGCTGCACGGGGTTCCTCCCGGTGGCGTTTCTGACCACGTCGATCCTGGCTTACCCTGGGCCGTTACGACGCAAGTTCGTCGGGCTTGCCGTGGGAGTGCCACTCCTGATCGCGCTCAATCTGGCCCGGCTGGTCCACCTGTTTTACATTGGCGTGCATCACCGGGCCGCATTCGATCAGGCGCACGCCATCGTGTGGGAAGGGATCCTCATCCTCACGATCATCGGGCTCTGGCTGGGATGGATCCGATGGTCCGACGCCCGGGCTACGCGTAGCAGGAGGCCTAATCACTGGGGCGAGCGTCGACCCCAGCGGCCGCTGGGGGGAGCGGACCCCACTCCTTCTCATGGTTCAGAGAGGAGGTCCGCTCTGCTCACCCGATAAGACAGACGCTTCACAAAGACAAGGGCCACCTGGATGGTGACCCTTTTCGTCGGGGAGAAAACAAACCGCAGTCGGAGTTACTTTTTGGCCCGAGCACGACGGCGTCGGGCACTTGTTTTTCGGCGGGGCTGGCGCGTGCCCGTGGCACGTCGGGCCCGACGGCGCCGACGCCTTGCCGGGGCTGCAGCCTTTGCCGGAACCACTGTATAGCCGATTTTGCGCAGCGCCTTGTTGAGGGTACTGACAAGCCTCTTCTCGACCCGCTCCACTCTCTTTCGCTCGCCAAGAACGACCCCAACACTCTTGACTAGATTCTCAAGTCTTTTTGCCACGTCTGCCTCCTCTCAGTGATCTCGGAAAGCAAAAAAGACGCTACCTAAAAATTCTCTCCGTTTTACCCGACGCATGTCAAGGAAAATCCCCGAATTCGCAAACACATACCGGTTGCATAGCATTTCGAATTGGGGATTTCGGATTTGGGAGGCGAGGGCTTTTAATTCGAAAGGGTAAGGTCGCCTTCCAGACACCTCATTGCCGACCGCTGATTGTTCTTTTCGGTCGTCGGTCATCGGTCGTCGGGCCGTTGCGGACGGCTGACAGCTTGAACTACGGCCGTTCCTCCGCCTCGCGTCCGACCGGCGGGATGACGTGGCGGCCGGCGACCTCCTCGGTCACGCGCCCCCCGAGCCGCGCCCTCAGGACGGCCTTGGCGTCCACCCAGAGGGAAAAGAGGGTGGGGATGAGGATCAGGGTGAAAACGCTCGCGACCACCAACCCCCCGAGCACCGCCGCCCCCAAGCCGCGGTACAGTTCTGACCCCGACCCCCGCGCAAAAACGAGGGGGAGCATGCCGAAGACGGTGGTGGCCGTCGTCATGAAGATCGGACGGATCCGTGTCCGGACGCTTTCCAAAATCGCCTCCTGCGGATGCCATCCCTCCCGCATGTGGTTCAGGGCTTGGTGCACGATGAGAATAGCGTTGTTGACGACAATCCCAGCCAGGATCACAAATCCCAGCATGGTGATCACATCCATCTTGATGGCCGGCTCCAGGGCATTGGCGAGTCTGACCGCGAGCACGCCCCCCGTCGCGGCCAACGGGACGGTGAACATGATGATCAGGGGATAGCTCCAGGACTCGAAGAGGGAGCACATCAGAAGGTAGATGACCACAAGGGCCAGCAGGAAGGACCACTTGATGGAGTTCCAGGCGACACTGAGGTCCCGGGCCTGACCGGCCACGTCGATGGTCGTCCCCAGAGGGAGCGCCCTGCGCACCGGGTTCACAACCTGCTCCACCAATTGGATCGCCTTCTCCAGCGGAACCGCACCCTTTACGTTGACGGTAAGCTTGATGGCCCGATCGCGGTCGATATGGTCCACCTTGGTGGGACCCGTGTCGAACCGGACGGCCGCGACATCCGAGAGCTTCACCAGCCGTCCGGCCGGTGTGAAGAAGACGATCTGGTCCAGGTCCTGCGTCCGCCGGATATCCTGCAGCGCGCCCTTGAGGACGAGGTCCAGGTCCTTCCCCCGCTCCCGAAACTCGCCGGCTTGGGTCCCATGCACCATCGTCTCCACGACGTACCCCACCTCCCGGGCGCTCAGGCCGAGCTGGGATGCCTTGGCGCGATCCACGCGGATCTGGAGCTCCGGGTTCCCGGCCTCGAAGCTCGTATTGACGAAGTTGATCTGCGGGAGCCGGCGGAGGTCCCCCTGAAGCCGTTCGCTGATGGTCCGGATTTGCTTCAGGCTGTCTCCCTTGACCTCGACCTCGAGGTTGGTGCCGCCGATGAAGGCCCCCCGCCGCCGGAAGAGGGGGGACTGGGTGATGAAGACCCCTTCCGTCCCCGGGACGCCCTTCGCCCGCCGCCGCATCTCGGTGATCACCCGGCGCATCCCGGGCAGGGTATGATACGCCGGCTTGACGATCGCGCCCATGATGGTGTTTTCCACCCGGGCCACTGCGAACATGCGGTGGATCTCGGGCAGGGCGAAGCGACGCTCGAACTCCTTCAGGATCGCCTCTCGCTGACCGATATTGAGGCCCGGGGTGGTTCGAATGAGGACAAAGATCAGATTCCGATTCCCCTGGGGAAGGTAGTCGATGGGGGGCATGAAGAGATAGCTGAGCGACACCGCGGCACAGACGATGGTGAGGGCCACAACAATTCGCCGCCGGACACCGCGCCGGAGCCAATCCAGGGCCCCCACGGTGGACCGGACGACGGTCGCTCCGAACCGCTCCAGGCCGAGCATATCGAAGAATCCCCAGAGGGACCGACGGGAGGTGGGGTTGTGCGCCCGCCGGTTCACCGTGAGGAGCCGGGAACTGAGCATCGGGACCACGGTCAGGGACACGATGAGCGACAACGCCACCGCGGTGGAAATGGCGATGGCGATGTCGCGAAAGAGCTGTCCGGCCTCTTCCTTGACGAAGATGATCGGGACGAACACGAAGATGGTCGTCAAGGTGGAGGCCAACACCGCCCCCCAGACCTCGAGGGCGGCATCATAGGCGGCCTGGACCTTCCCCTTCCCCATCTGGCGGTGGCGATAGATGTTCTCGAGGATGACGATGGAGTTGTCCACCACCATCCCGGCGGCAAACGCCAGCCCAGCCAGCATGACGATATTCAAGGTCCGGCCCAGGGCGTCCAAGACCACAAACGTCGCCACCAGGGAGATGGGAATCGCGAAGGCAATGATAAAGATACTCGAGGGACTCCGGAGAAAGAGCAGCAGGACCGCCACCGCCAGAAAGGCCCCGTAGAAGAGATTCGAGGTCACGAGACCCACCGACTCATAAATGTAATCGGTCTGGTCGTACACCTGGACGAGCTCGATGTCTTTCCCCCGGTAGAGATCGTTGAGGTACGCAAGCTCTTTCTTGATCCCCTCCATCACTTCGAGGGTGTTGGTCCCGGTCCGGCGGAGCACGCCGAAGCCGATGGTCGGCTTGCCCCAGACCCGGACCACCCGCTCCTTGTCCTCATAGCCGAACCGGACCCGGGCGATATCTCGGAGATAGACGATTCCCCGGGCATCCTGCCGGATGATTACGTTCGGGATCTGCCGGATATCGGTAAATTGCCCGAGGGTTCGGACCACGTACCGCCGCTTGCCCTCATCGATCTTTCCGGCCTTGACGTTCCGGTTTTCGCCGAGCAGGGCATCCCGAACCTGAGCCACCGAAATCTGCCGGGCGCCCATGGCCTCGGGGTCCAGAATCACGTGAACCTCCCGGTCCTCCCCGCCAAACATCCAGACCGTTGCGACCCCCGGAACCCGTTCCAGCCGCGGTTCGATGACATCGTCCGCCTCCTCCCACACCTCGTTGATGGGTCGCGTCGTCTTGACGATGACCCAGGCGATGGGGGTTTCCTCGTCCGTATTGACCGCCCGGATCACGGACTCGTCCGCATCCGGCGGGAGGTCCTTGACGATCCCGAGCTTTTCCGAGACGTCGAGGCGGGCCACATCCTTGTTGACCCCCCAGTCGAACTTGAGAATAATCCGACTGTCACCCTCGAAGGAGGTAGAGGTCATTTCGGTGAGGCTCTCCACCGAGTTGAGCTTCTCCTCGATCCGGTCGGTCACCTCCTGCTCCACCTCGAGGGGGGCCGCCCCCTGGTACTCGGTGCTCACGGTGATCTGGGGGCGGTCAATGGTGGGGGTCATCTGCCAGGGGAGGCGGAAGAGGGAGATGCTGCCGAAGAGGATGGCCAGCAGGACGCCGACTAAGACAGTGACCGGGTACTTGATGCAGGCCTCGATCAGCTTCACCGCTCACCCTCCTTCACCCGGCGCACCTCGACCGGCGATCCATCTTGGAGGATTTCGTTTCCGGACACCACGACCTCTTCCCCCGGCGTGAGATCGCCCTTCACCACCTCGACCATCCCCTCCAGGGCCTGCCCCGTCTCGACCCGGCGCGCCTGGACCCGGGAGGTGTCGAGGACGAAGACCATCCGGTCCCTTCCCCGGACCACCACCGCATCCTTGGGGATAAAGATACCCCGACGGGACTCGCCGTGCCGGATGCTCACCCGGGCGAACATTCCAGCCTTCAAGAGATGTTCCCGGGCGTTGTCCACCCGGATCTTGACCGGGAAGTTCCGGCTGCTGAGATCCGCCTGGGGGATGATGTACGCAACGCGGCCCTTGAAGGTCCTGCCGGGATAGGTGTCCACGACCACCGTCGCCCTATCTCCCACTCGGATCTTTCCGATCTCCCGTTCGTTGACGGGGATCCGGACGTAGACGGTGTCAATGTCCACGAGGTCCGCGACCTTCCCTCCTTCCTCGACCCACTGACCAACCTCAACATGCTTTCTCACCATGTACCCGCCGAAGGGGGCAACGACGGTGGTTCGTCGAAGCTCATCGCTGACCTTCCGAAACGCCTCCGCGGCGGATTCCTCGAGCGCCTTGGCGGCGCGCGCTGCGGCCTTCGTGCGATCGCGCTCAGCCGCGCTGATGGCCCCCTCGGCGAAGAGGGCCTGGAAGCGGCGGTAATCCTGGTCCGCCCTGGTGAAGAGGGCTTGCCTCTCCTGAAGTTTTGCCTTCGCCTCCTTGACCGCGATCTCCAGGTCGCTCCGGCGCAGGCGGGTGAGAACCTGTCCCTTTGCCACCCGGTCCCCCTCCCGGAGATCGAACCGGGCCACGGCGCCAGCCACCTCGGCACTCACCGTGGTGTACAGGTTGGCCTCGACGGTCCCAACCGCCTGAATCTCGCGCGCCACAGCCCGCTCAACGACCCGCGCGACCTCGACCGGAACCGGGGGCGGCCCCTGGGCAAAGGACGGCGCAAGGGTCGCCGTCAAGAGCACGGCCCCGACAAGCCCGACAAAAGCCCCCCCGTATCTCACCCCTTCACCTCAGACCCGCAAGAGCTCCAGAATGTGGCGACTGAGGGTCTCTACGAGACCCTTCGACGCATGCTTGTGTCCCAGGACCGCGTCGATCACGTGCCCCCGGTTCAGGTAATAGACCAGGATGGCGATCACACTGAAGGTGGCCTGCGCAACGTCGAGCACTCGGAAGACTCTCCGGTCCACCCCCTCACTGATCACCCGAGACAGCGCCTGGAATATTCGCCGGAAGTACGTCTGAGCGATGATCTGCACCTCCCGCTCCCGGCGCTCCACCGCCCGGTGCAGGAGGTGAAACTCATCCGGCCTCTCCCGGAAGAAGTCCAGGAAGGCTGCGACGATCGCCTCGATCCGCTGGAGCGGTGAGCCCGCCCCGCCCGCGATCCGCTCCACCTCCTCACACAGCGGCGCGACTGCTTTCTCCAGCAGATTCAGGTAGAGATTGCGCTTGTCCTTGAAGTAGTAGTAGAGGACCGGCTTGGTCACGGACGCCTCGGCGACGATCTGCCGGATCGAGGCCCCGTCAAACCCGTGCCGGGCAAACTCCCGCTTGGCGACCCGCTCGATACGTCCCTTCGTGGTCATTTACCTACCGTTAGGTAAGTTCGTCCTCGAAAAAGAAACCCTCTGTTGCGAGGGTGTTTGGAGCATACCACACGGCATGCCCGGCGTCAAATGCGGCTACTTCTCCGTCTTCTTGATCACCCGCTTCTCGCTGATTTCCACCTGATCTCCGCACTCGGGGCAGATGTAATTCCCCTTCTTGCTCCTGGGAGGATCCACCCCTCTCCCCCCGCAGGCGTGACAGGTATAGGCGATGATCCTGTCGCGTTCCTCCACACCCTCTCCCGTCCCCATCGAGCTCACTCCATTCCCCACGCTGGCCCGCGCCCCTGCACCGCGTTCCGAATCAGCTCGACCTGCGCCTCGGCGCCGTGCGGTGGAAATTGTACGGCCACCACATCGACCCGGCAGGGGACTCGCAGGCGCCGCTCCCGCATATACGCCTCAGCCACCCGGAGGATCTGCCGCTGCTTTCGCGCGTGAACCGCCTCGGCCGGTGCGCCAAACCGCGTCGAGCGCCGAGCCTTCACCTCGACGAACACCAGCACCTCCCCCTCCTGGGCGATGACATCGATCTCTCCCAGGGCACAGGTGAAGTTTTCCTCCACAATCCGAAACCCGAGCCCTTCCAGGAAGCGCCGGGCCACCGCCTCGCCTTCGATCCCGACCATGCGGCGGTCCGGCACAGCTACCTCCCCTGCGGGACCAGGGGGAGCCGTATCTGTCGGAGCGGAGAGAAGGTCTTTCGATGGATGGGACTCGCGCCATGCGCGGCGATGGCCCGAAGATGCGCTCCCGTCCCATATCCCTTGTGTTGATCGAAGCCGTACGCCGGATACGCCTGGTGGTAGGTCGCCATGATGCGATCCCGGGTCACCTTGGCGACGATCGAGGCGGCACTGACGGAAGGACACGTGAGGTCCCCCCGCGGAACGGGAAAGACCGGAAGGGCAATCTGGGGAGCCGCCAATCCATCCACCAGAACCCCGTCGGGGGAGACGCGGAGATCCGCAACGGCCTGCTCCATGGCGAGCAGGGTGGCCTGCAGAATATTGCGCAGCTCAATGGTGGCGACCTCCACGATCCCCACCGCGACCGCCAGGGCCTCCTCTACAATCCGCCGGTACAGGACCTCGCGCCGCTGGTGGCTGACCCGCTTGGAGTCGGTCACGCCGGGGATCGCCCGGCCGCCCCGCAGGATCACCGCCGCCGCCACCACCGGCCCGGCCAAGGCCCCTCGCCCAGCCTCGTCCACCCCGGCCAGTCGCACAAACCCTTTCCGCCGGAGCGCCTCCTCGATGCCCCTCATCCCCGCGCCTCTCTACCTCCCCCGAGCCGGCCCAGGGCTCTGTCGCGGACATCCCGTTATGAACCCCGATCTGGCAGGCCCTGCGCGTCGAAGCAGCCTCCCGCGTGTCCTTACTCCCCGCCCGGGTTCGGACCGATCAGCGTTCCCTCCGCCGAGCGGCCCATCGCCGCCGGCCGATCGGCCACTCACCCCTTGGTGCCGGAAACCCGCTTCTCGCGAATCCGCGCGGCCTTCCCGCGCCGCCCCCGCAGGTAGTAGAGTTTGGCCCGGCGCACGCGGCCGGCGCGAAGGCGCTCGATCCGCTCGATCACGGGGGAGTGCAGCGGGAACGTGCGCTCGACGCCGACCCCATAGCTGACCTTCCGGACGGTAAAGGTGGACCCGAGGCCCGCCTGCCGCCGCCGGAGGACCACGCCCTCGAAGGCCTGGAGCCGCTCCTTCTCTGCCTCCCGTACCTTGACATAGACGCGAACCGCATCCCCAGGCCCAAACCTGGGAAGATCGGCCCGCAGGTGGCGGGCCTCCACCGACTTCAGATAGTTACCGATATTCATGACCTCCTCGCGTGTTGATCCTCTCGCCGTTCTCTTCGAGCCGGATCTCAGAAAGCAGGAACTGATCCTCGGCGTTCAGTGACGCCCGCGCCACGAGATCCGGGCGGCGAATAAGCGTCCGGCGCAATGCCTCCTTCCGCCGCCAGCGTCGAATGTGTTCGTGATCCCCCGAGAGCAAGACTTCGGGAACCTGGAGCCCGCGATACACGGGCGGCCGGGTGTACTGGGGATGATCGAGCAGGCCGCCGGCAAAGGAATCCTGTTGTGCCGAATCCTGATCCCCCAGCGCGCCCGGGATCAGGCGGGCCACCGCATCGATCAGCACCAGGGCCGGCAGCTCCCCCCCGCTCAAGACGTAGTCCCCGATCGAGATCTCGCGGTCTGCCAGGGTCCGCACCCGCTCATCAAAACCCTCGTACCGGCCGCACAACAGGATGAGATGTGTCGCCTCCGCCAGGCGGCAGGCCATGGCGTGATCGAATCGCTCCCCTTGGGGCGTAAGGAGGAGAACCTGGCTCGCCGGCTCCCGCAGAACATCCACGGCCTCAAAGAACGGTTCCGGCTTCAGCACCATCCCCGCCCCGCCGCCGTACGGGACGTCGTCCACCACCCGATGTCGGTCATGGGTCCAGTCCCGGAGGTCGTGCACCCGAATGGTTACCAGGCCCTTTTCCTGGACGCGCGCCAGGATGCTCTCGTCGAGGGGCCCGGAGAACATCCCCCGGAAGAGGGTCACGATATCATACCGTCTCAGCGTCCACCAACCCTTCTATCGGCCGAACGACCATCACGCCTCTCGCCAGGTCGACTCGAAGAATAAAAGCCCGCACGGCGGGAAGGAGCCACTCTCCGCCGTCCCGTCGGACCACATACACGTCGTGCGCCTCCGATGGCCAGATGTCCACTATCTCGCCGAGCTCCTCTCCCGTCTCCGTCTGCACCTGCAGGCCGAGGATATCGTCATGATAGTAGACCGCCTCCGGCAGCGCGGGGGCCGAGGCCCGCGGAATACAGATCTCGTGGCCGCGCACCGCCTCGGCGGCTTCTCGATTGGCAATGCCTTCAAAGGTGGCCACCAGCAGATGTCGAAGGGGCCGCGTCTCCTTGACGAACACCTCCGACTCGCCCCGGGGCCCCCGAAGAATCACCGATCGTCCCGGAGCAAGGAGCGTGGGCACATCCGTGAAGGACTTCACCTTCACCGCCCCCCGAAGACCCCAGGCACCCAGCACCCGCCCCAGGATCAATAATCTCTGAGACGCCACCGGATCCTACTCGACAATCTCCAATACCGCCCGTCGCCGAGATTTGGCCGCCGTGGCGTGGAGGAGGGTTCGCATCGCCCGGGCGGTCCGGCCCTGCTTCCCGATCACCCGGCCCAAATCCGATTGGGCCACCTTGAGCCTCAACATCGTTGTTTTCTCGTCCTCGACCGCTTCCACGCTCACCGCATCGGGGTTGTCCACCAGGGCCCTTGCGACGAACTCGACCAGTTCCTTCAACACGTCCGCCTCCTCAGTGCTGTCGCAGCTCTCGGCAGGATGCCCTCAGGGAGGAGGCCCTTGCTCCCGAGGTTCCGATCGACGAGCCGCTCTGCGTCAAGCGGTTTTCCGAGTCCTCCTGAGGCTGGCAAATCGTTCCAAAACCCCCGCGGTTGAGAGGAGCTCCCGCACCGTCGCCGTCGGCCGTGCACCCTGCTGAAGCCAGGAGAGGGCCTTCTCCTCATCGAGGGTCAACGCTGCCGCTTTCTGAAGGGGATTATAGACCCCGATGCTCTCGATGACGCGGCCATCCCGGGGCGTGCGTGCATCCGCCACGACAATCCGGAACACCGGCCGCTTCTTTGTTCCGATCCGCTTTAATCTGAGCCGTACGGCCACTCCGTCACCTCCCGTTCCCTCAGACGATTCCACCCTTATCCCAGGGGAAAGAGGCCCCGGGTTCCCTCTTTCTTCCGTGCCTGGAGCACCTGTCGCATCACGCGCTGGGTCTGGTGAAACTGTCGCAAGAGCTGGTTCACCTCGGCCACCGATGTGCCGGATCCCTTGGCGATTCGCTGACGCCGGCTTCCTGTCAGGATCCCCGGGCTGCGCCGCTCCGCCTTGGTCATGGAATCCAAGATGGCCTCCATGCGGGTGAGGGCCCTGCCGTCAACCTGTGGGGTGCCCATCCCCGCCGGGAGGCCCGGCAGCATCCCGATCAACTCCTCGACCGACCCCATCCGGCGGACCTGCGTGAGTTGTGCTCGAAAGTCCTCCAGCGTGTACGTCTCCCGCTGGATCTTCTGAGCCAGCGCCTCGGCCTGCGCCCGGTCCACCGCGGCTTCCGCCCGCTCCACCAGGGAGAGGACATCCCCCATCCCGAGGATCCGGGAGGCCATCCGCTCCGGATGAAACGGCTCGAGCGCCTCGAGCTTTTCTCCCACGCCGATGAACTTGATGGGGCGTCCCGTCACCGCCCGAAGCGTCAGGGCCGCCCCTCCCCGGGCATCCCCATCCAGCTTGGTGAGGATGAACCCGGTCAGATCCACCGCCCGGTGAAAGGTCGTGGCGACGCCGAGCGCGTCCTGACCGGTCATGGCGTCCAGCACCAGGAGGGTTTCCACCGGATGGACCACCTCCTGGATGGCTTGCACCTCTGCCATGAGGGCATCATCGATATGGAGCCTGCCCCCCGTGTCCACGAGCACCGGTTCCAGGCCCCGTGCGACGGCGCATCGGGCAGCTTCCCGACACACGTCCACGGCAGAGGTGTGAGCGTCGCCGAAGACGTCGACCCCGATCTTCCCCCCGAGGACCTCCAGCTGTTTCGCCGCCGCCGGGCGACGCGTATCCGCCGCGACCAAGAGCGGCAACCGCCCCCGTCGCTTGAGCAGCGCGGCCAGCTTCGCCGCCGTCGTGGTCTTCCCCGATCCCTGGAGCCCGACCAGCATCACCACCGACGGGGAGTGTGCCGCCGAGGCCAAACCGCTTCCCGCTCCCCCGAGGAGCAGGGTCAGTTCTTCGAAAACAATCTTGACGACTTGCTGCCCCGGGGTGACGGACTGCAGCACCTCGCGGCCGATGGCCCGCTCTTGGACGCGGGCCAGAAAATCCTTGACCACCCCGTAGTGAACATCCGCCTCGAGGAGCGCGAGGCGGACCTCCCGCAGGGCCGTGGCGATCTGCGCTTGGCTGAGCGTTCCGTGGCCCCGTAGCTTTTTGAAAATGCCCTGAAGCCGATCGGATAACCGGTGAAACATAGCTCCGCCGTAAAGGTAAACACTTAAATTATCTGATGTTACACGAATTGTCAATAAACAATTTTTTTTCTTCAGCGGATGCCAAGGAGGGCACGGCACACCACCCCCCCTCTCGGCCTCAGGTAGCTCCCCAGCGAGAAATTGGCCTACCCCGAGGGAGGCGTCCATCTGCCCGACGCCATATTACGCGAGAGGTTGTGAAAAGGGAAGTCTTTTCGGTGCCGCATCCAGATGGAAGGAAAGACCAATAAGGGGACGTCCATAAAATTATAACAATCGCTTATGTCTTTAACAGTTTGACCTCCTTCATCTTGGCGATCTTCTCTCCCCGCCTGACCGCGATACTCACCGCCGGCTGCGAGATGCCGAGCGTTCTCGCCAGAGCTGTGGCACTGGCACCGAGCTCCCGCACCGCCCAGTAGCAAAAGAGGCTCCGGGCATGTACCAGGGAACGATGCCTTCCCGGGCCATATATCTCTCGCGGCTCCATCTCGAACAGGGTGGCAACCCGCTGGGCAACTTGCTCGAGGCCATAGCCCTGGGCCTGGAGGCGATACCTGCGATCAAGTCTCTCTTCGTTCGCTGCAAGCACCTCCCGTACAAATCGACTGTCCCCCAGGATCCGTTCCTCCCCTTTGCGGCGGTCTCCCCCTTCTCGAACCTCGGTCACTTGCGACCATCCGCCGAGGCTCCGCATGAGGCTCCCACGTATCAGATCAGGTCTTTGCCCCTTTTCTATCCCCGCCTGCACATACTCTCTATACCGCCTCCGGGCCGCCGCACCCGTGCGGCCAAAATGCGCTAGAACAGTGTGAACGTCTTGCCAGTTGTTTTCCCGGTGGCCGAGAATGACACTATGGCCTGTATAAGGATACGCATCCAGATTGCCCAGACCCGCCACGATGTGCGCCCGGAGCGGATTGAGGTGGATGTAGCGCACCAGCTCCACGAGATACGCATCTTCCTGACAGAGAATGGATTTGTAGCGGTTCTGAAACAATGGGCCGTTCCGCCGGTGCCGCCGGTTATAGGTGACCGCATACCCGGTGAGCAATCGTCTCATGACCGTGGCGAGGGGAACGACGCCGGTCCGCAGCAACAGGTGCACATGGTTGGGCAGGAAAGCCCACGCGTAGCAGCCGGTGGATGTTTCGGTTAGAATGGGGCCGAGGCGATTCTCAAACTGCTGCCGGTCAGTATCGTCCTGAAAGATCCGTTTCCGCTCGATCCCCCTGATAATGATGTGGTGGAGAGCGCCGGGTGCGTCGATGCGGGATGTGCGTGGCATGGGACCAGTATAAGGGATGACCTGCGTTTCTGGAAATTATACTTTTATGGACGTCCCATTTTTCCATTTTTCTTGTAGGTAGATCCGCCGCCCATATCCGGCCCCCGTTCATCTGAATGCAGACAAGATTCTGGAACTGGCCAAACTTGCCCTCAAAAGAATCCGGGTCGAAGAGTATTACGATTCCTGTCTCGTGCAAGAAGGCATCAGCGATGGGATATTCGACTTCGATGGTTTGGGATCCCACCGTGAGTTGCTTGCCTACGAAGGTAACGTCTCCCATTCTCATTGGAATGGCACCCCCGGTCCGAAGTTCGAGCTTGGAATGTTGTCGAGCAACATGAACTGCTCTGCACCCCCAAGTCGACCAAATTCCCGTACCCGCCGCGCGCGTGAACGCTGAAGCCACGTTCTAGCAGGTACGAGTACCTCTTAGATAAATTCTGCATTTCCTTGGGCGCAGCATAGCTCAGGTGGGGCGAGAAAGCAATCCCGCCCGGAGTCAGCAGTAACCTTTTCTGGAACACATTCCGATGGGACCACTGGAAATTGATAGACCAATCGGTGGCGGGTCTTGCGCTGCGCCGTCAGATGATACGCGGCGCCGGGGAATTCCGTGCGGAGGGGCCGAGTCGTGGGCAGAAGCTACTCTCGTGCCCCTATCAACCGCTCGGGATCACCGGCCAAACCGTGTGCCACTGAGCCCCTCCGGGAGCTACCGCAGGTGGATCTCTTTGCCCGACACAGCAAAGGTGCCGGTGCTGTTTCAGTTTCCGCTGGTGCAGATCTGGATGTTGTCAACGCCCATGTGCAAGAAGTTCTGGTTGTCCACCTCGGCGAATCGGAGGCGGACCGTCCGGCCCGCGAAGGTGCTGAGGTCGACCATCATCGTTTGATACCCGCTGACCAGCGGATCGCCGGGCTGGGGAAGAAAGATATTCTGCAAGACCCCGGCACCCACGTCATCCTCGGGGGCGGCCGGGTCCATGAGATCAATGCGGACATGCTGGTTCGGGCCTCCCGTGAAGTCGAGCGTCTCGGGGGAAGGGACGACCCAGGCACTGGCGCGGTTTCCGACGAACAGCGCAAAGGTTAATACGGTGGAGGCCGGCGGAAGGGCGACGTCTTGGAACAGGATGTGGCTCCCCGGGGCGCCCTGGTCCGTCATGGCCGCCTGTGTCCCCTCCGGGGGGGCAGGTACTTCATGTCCACTGACCGGTGAGGATACGCCCGCCTGGACGAACCATGAGCCACCAGCTGCACCTTGATCGACCACGGTCCAGCCCACGAGGGCGCCCGGGTCATTCTCAAATGCGCCGTTCGAAACATTGACGCAGGCCAGGACCGTGAACGGGGTGGGCGAGACCGCCGACCCCAAGGGGGTGGTCAGCCTGATGGGGCCTGTCGTGGCGCCGTCCGGGACCTGGGTCGTGAGGAAATCGGGAGTGGCGGCCAGGACGGGGGCGGCGACGCCATTAAAGGATCGTATTCTGGGCGGGCGTCTCGCTGAACCCGGTGCCCACGATTCTCACCTGCCGCCGATGGGCCCTTCGGGCGGCTTCACGAGAGCAATCACCACCGGCCCGGTCGTCTGCGGCCGCCGAATGGCCAGAATATTCCCCACCGCGTCGTACTCGTAGACGGCCGTCCCCCCCTGCGGGTCTACCACCGCAATGAGGCGCCCCAGATCATCATAGACGTACCGAATCTCCTGCCCGTGAGTAGCTTGGACTCCCAGCAGCAGAATCAGCCCGACAACGAATATGAATTTTCCTCTAGTCAGCTGCATATGCAGTCACACTGTCGCAACTAAATACCAGGAAAAGCAGCATGTCACCTTTTTCCAGTTACACCCATCCACCGACGGAGCATCCAGGAAACGTCCTAAGAGTCAATTAATTCATCCCTAGCACTTATATTTTCCCCTCTAACCCTAAATGAGGGATCCTCAATGTGAAATATGTTGCAAAAAATGCCCTCAACTAAATGGAGTGCGAGTTCTATATTTGAATGGCAATCGATATCAATGAACTCCGTCACTGTCTCGGAATCTACCGGCTGAACTCGAAACGGAATATTCTGACTCCGAAGAAAGTCTTTTAACTTCTCATAGTATGTCTCTGACCATGAGGCTCGTGGAAAACTCAACTCAAGCCCGATGTTCCCTTTGTCTTTAATGTATTTTGCATACTGGACGAATTTTTCAGATTTCATGTCTTCGATAATAATGAATCCACCATCATACCCCCGTTTCAAGAGTGCATGGAGATGGACTCGAATTTGTGGCAAGGTGACGTTCTTATGATAATGAGGCCGATTGGCCATTATCATGAGGAGTACAACAATACCAAGCGCTATAAGCGCGGCGAAAAGTAAATATGTCATTATGATTCACCCGGTCCGGTCAGAACAAGGCTCCAAAAATTTGGCCAACACTCTGCCCCCATGCCTGCGGTCCTGTATATGCTGGAGGCTTTTCAACGCCGTACTTCCCCCCCGCGAACCCTTGTGCAAAGCCGGTTGCGAATTGAGAGGCTATCGACTCTGTAAATCGATTTATCTTGGGAACGTAACGTCCGCTTACAGGATCGAATGGCTCTAGCTTTCCACCGCCACCTATTTTCTTCGGATATATTGCGAAGAATTTAGCTAGTATCTTTTGAAGGCTTTTAGGAAAGACCCTAGGAAGACCCCTTGCGGGGAACTGTACGATGCCTGGGCCCGGGAGCATGTCAGTGGGATCGCAGATAGATTCCCGGACGAAGTCCTTTAACTGTACGCCTAGCCTCTTCAGTAAGGACCCCTTTCGGCCAGGATCCGCGGGAGGTAAATCGGGCTGACACCCCGGCGGCCTAGGAAAAATGATAGCCAGACCGATTGGATCCGTCAGGTTAACAGGGGTATTAAGGACATATGCATAAAAGTTGGTGTCGCCACTGGCAAACTGGATTGGATCCTCACTTACAAATCTCTGTAAAGCTGGGTGATAATACCTCGCCCGATAATGATACAGACCAGTCCCATCGTTCTCTCGCCCCGTGAACTGAAACGAGTTATCGACTAGCCTCCCGGATACAGTAGTGCGCCCAAACGGCCCATGGGTGTAAGTGGTAGTAAGGGCCCCAGACGAATCTGACAAAGCCAGCGTGCTTCCAAGCGCATCGGCAAGGTAGACATGAACTGTGGTCGTACTTGTGTCCGTGCGGGTAAACGGCTCATCGATGTTGCGGCTCCGCAGGTAGGTAACCTCTGTCCCACCGCGAACCTCTCGGACGATATCCACCCCATCGTACTGGTGAGTCGAAAGGGAAAGACCGATGACCTTACGGATGCGGCGACCGATGGCGTCATACTGGAAGCTTGCAACTGTTGCTGAGTCACTGAGGCTGGTGAGTCGGTTCTGGGCATCCCAAGTGAGGGTGGTAGTGCCGATAGGATCAGTTATGGTTTCCGAGTTTCCGTTGGCATCGTAGGTCATTGTCTTGTCGCCAAATGCGAGCTGCTGGTTAGCTGCATCGTAGGTAGCGTTTGCAATGGGGTCAGGCAGCAGCGTTCGTGCAAAAGATCCACCAACCGCGATGCGATTCCCAGCAGGGTCGTACTGGTACGTGAGATCGCCAAGGAGGCCAGCGGCACTACGGAAGATCAATCCGGTAAGGCGTCCGCCACCGTCGTACTGGTGCTGCGTACTCAGGCCGTTGGGCAGGGTCAAGACGGTCCGTTGGCCGAGGGCGTCGTAGTCAATGGTCACAGGATTTAGCGGGGCCTGAGTAATCGTGCGTAGTCGGGAGGCGGCGTCGTACGTATAGCTTACCGGGGATTGGCCGTCTACGGTCATGGTTGTGCGGCGGCCGAGGGCGTCATAGGCGTAAGAAATCGTCCCCTGCGGTGTCGTCTCGCGAATCAGCCGATCGAGGACGTCATATTCTTCGACGATGCTGCCCGTCTGCGAATCGCTGGCCCGGATAAGGCGTCCCGCTGTATCGAATGTAAACTCTGCAAAAGTCCCATCCGCGAAATCAGATTGGGTGCGCCGGTCCAGTGGATCATACGTAAACCTCGAGACCTGGCCCTTGCGATCCGTGAACTGGGTGAGGTTGCCATTTGGATCGTAGGTGAAGCTTTCAGAGCGATTGAGGGGATCGGTCCGGGTCGCGAGCCGATCCATGCTGTCGTAGGTGTGGGTGGTCGTATGGCTCAAGGCATCCGTCACCGTGAGGAGGTTGCCGTTGCCATCGTAGCTGAACCCGGTTACGCCACCTAATGCATCCACGATCTCGGTGATGCGATTAAGATCATCATACCCGAAGCGGGTGGTTTTGCCTCGGGGATCGGCCTGAGCGATGAGTCGCGAGACAGCATCGTAAGTGCGCGTCGACGTGTTCCCCAGCGGGTCCGCGATGTCGGTGAGGTTCCCCACCGTGTCATAGGTGAAGGTCGTAGTGTTCCCCAAAGGATCGGTAGTGGAGATGGGTTGGCCGAAGGCATTATAGGCGATCTGGGTCACGTTGCTTAATGGATCAGTGATCGTGGTCAGGTTCCCGCTCGTATCGTAGGCGAACTGTGTCACGTTTCCGAGAGTGTCCGTGATCTTCGTAAGTCTGTTGAACGTCGGCTCATACTCAAACCGCCGGACATTGCCCGCCGGATCGGTGATGCTGCTGACATTGCCATTGGTGTCGTAGGTGAAGCGGGTCACCCGGCCCAGCGGGTCAGTCGTGCTCAGGAGCAGGTTGGTCCCAAAGGCCCGCTCGAATTTGGTGGACTGCCCCAGGCTACCGATCTGCTCGATCTCGTAGCCGAAGTTGTTGAAGCGATGGGTGGTGGTGTTCCCCCGGGGGTCGGTCACGGTCGTGGCCAGCACGAAGCCCCCACGGAACGTGAATCCCCGCTGAATGTTCCCCAGCGATTCGACATCGGGGCAGGTCGGGCCGGGACAGCCGGGGCCCGTCACCTGCGCCCCGCTGAGCTGGTAGGCAAAGCCCCACTCACTGCCGTCCGCCTGAACCTGGCGGATGACGCGTCCGCTCGCGCTGTATTCATTGGTCAGGAAGGTGATTCCCCGGGGATCGGTGATGGTCAAAAGCCGGTTAAGGCCGTCGTAGGTGTAGCGCGTGACGCCGCCCGCGGGGTCGGTCACCGTCTCCAGGCGGTTGTTGATATCGTAGCTATAGCGGACCTCCCGGCCGAGGGGGTCGCGGACGCTGGAGATTTGCAGCAAACTGGCCGCAAAGCTCATCGCAACCTGACGCCCCCCCGGCGCAGTCAAATTGATCGGCCGGCCGAGGCTATCGCGGCCGATCCTGATGGTGTTGCCGTTGCGGTCGGCGATGGCCGTGAGCTGGAAGAGCGACGGTGTTGCTGGCTGGAAGAGCCGGGTCGAACCGTCCCGAAATCGCAGCGTCCGCGTTCCATCTGTGTTTGGGATGATCTTGGCGCCCTGAAAGCTCGGGATGGTGTCATTGAGGAAGGTCCCATCCGGCTGCCGGGCAAAGGGGATCCGGGTGTTGCCCGGTTGGACGTAGATTAGGCTATCGGCCGTCGGGGTCTGCAGGATCTCCGAGAAGAGAGCTGATGTCCCCGTTCCGAAGGGCCCCAAGCCGTTGTCATTGGTCCGGTAGGTTCGTGTGAGGATGATCGGGAGCCGGCCTGGCAAGACCATATCGGTCTTCTCGAGGACGAAGAGGCCGGTGGCCAGGTCGACGGGCTCCCCGCTTCGCCTGCCCTGGGGCACCGGACTCTCAGCTCGGTCGGGCCGCGTGGCGACCACCCAACAGAACGCGCCACAGCAGAAGCGGGGCAGGCCTACACCCGGGTCCGTGCTGATCGTCTTGCCATCGGCACTCACCGTGCCCGTTCCGGTCATCCGCCACCGCTGGGTCGCGCTGTCCCGGGTCGGCCCCTCGTCATAGTACCAGAGCTCCGCCTTTTCGCCGGCCTGCAGCTCGAGGTCGTTAGCGGTCGTGACGGGGACGGGTTGGCTCGGCGTGCCGCCTCCGACCTTGTCGAAGAAGAGAAAGTAGACCGAGCGGGCGGCGATCGGCGGGTCCGGATGGGGCAACGGGATCCGGTCGAGCGGAACCGTGCGGACACTCACCTTGGTATTCGGTTGGCCGTCCCAGCCGGTCACGGTCACCCCCGGGGGGAACCGCATCTCGAAGCCGGGTAGATGCGGGTCGGTCACGACCCGCTCGACGCTGCTATTCGAGATATCGACGAAGCCCGTGGCCTTCTGCGGGTGGAGGAAAGGGGTAAACGGGAGCGTATTGACTTTCCCCGCCTCGATGGTGACGAGCGCCGGGAAGGTCGGGAACTTGCGATCGGGGACCGCGGTCGAGCCATCGATGAAGAGAAACTGATCAGCCCCCGGCGCGATATTCTGTAGCAGGAAGTTCCCGCCCGCATCGGTTTGCGTGGACTGCCCGCCCAGGGTGAGCGTCACCCCCTGTACCGGGTTCCGGTCGGTATCCAGGACCCGGCCGGTCAGGGCGGTGATGCCGCCGGCCAGGACCCCGACATTCACCGTGTGCTGCCGGCCCACGACGGCACCGTCGATGACGCTGGTCCCCGTGATCGTCAGGGACCCGGCGCGCGCGCCGGCAGCAGCACCAACTGTCAATGTTGCCATGCCGCCCGGCCCGATCTGGGCGGCAGAGAAGGAAGCGGTGAGCCCCGTCGGAAGGGATCCGAGTGCGAGCGAGACCAACCCGGTAAACTCCTCCTTGGCCGTGGCTACGATCGTGAAGGTGACCTGACTCCCCTCGCCCACCTGGGCGATGGCCGGCGCGACGTTCAACGTAAAGTCGGGACTCGGCAGGACGATGAAGTGGCCGGTTGAGGTCGCCGTCCCTCCCGCCGTCGTAACCGCAATCGGCCCCGTTGCCGCCCCTTGAGGGACGGTCACGACGAGCTGCGTAGCGGTCGCGCCCGTCACCGGCGTGGTGACCCGGGTGTTATTGGGGCCGGTGAAGGTCACAGTGTTGGCAGTAGGGGTGGGGCGGAAGCCGGTTCCCGTGATGGTGACCGTCTCCCCGACCTTGCCCGCGCCCGGCTTGAAGCCGCTGATCGTCGGCGGAGGCGCAAGGACGTTCACGCCCACCATAGCATTCGCAAGCTCGGGGGCTGCAGCGGTGATGTTCGTGATCCCCTCGGTGATCCCGGTGACCGTGACATTTGCACTCGATGCGCCCTCCGCGATCGTCACGGATGACGGGATTGTAGCGATCGTGGGGCCGGCGCTCTCGAGGGTGACTTGGGTTCCTCCGGTCGGGGCCGGGTTCGGGATAGTCACCGTGAGGAGCGCGCTCGCCCCCTCCGTCACGAGCAGCGGGTCCGGCGTCAGGGTGAGCTTGCCCAGGACCGTGAACGTGTTCTCGGCGGTGGCCCCGCTCGACGAGGTGCCGCCCGGGGTCGTGACCGTCACGACCCGCGGTCCGAGGGCCGCCGCGGATGCGATGGTCACTGTCGCCGTTAGGGTGGTCCCCGTGGGGTCCACGCTGAGCTCGGTCGCCGTGAGGTCGGGATCGGCTGCTCCCGCATTCAGAAAGCTGAGCGCGGTCGCACCCGCGAGGTTCGTCCCGGTTACGGTCAGGGTAAGCGCGCTGCCCTGGACGCCGGCGGCGGGGTCGAGGCACGTGATGGTAGGCCCGATCTGGAGCAGGCGGATCAGGTAATTGCCGGTGTCGGCGATGAAGACCGGGCTTCCAGTCGCCAGGGCATGGGGGGTTCGGAAGGTGGCCACCGTCCCGGGGCCATCGTCGGCTCCCCGAGCACCGGTCCCGGCGACCGTCTCGACCTGTCCCTCCGGTGTGATCCGCCGGATCAGGCTATTGAAGGCGTCCGCCACAAAGACCGTGCCGCCCGCATCCACCGCCACCCCGAAAGGATCGGCGAACTGGGCGTTCCCGGCCGGCCCGTCGGCGAAGCCGAAATCGCCGGTCCCGGCCACGGTGCTCACCGTACCATCAGGGCTGATCTTGCGAATCCGCTGGTTGTCCGTGTCGGCGACATAGACGTTACTCTCGGCATCGCTCGCAACCCCGGCGAAGCTTGCAAACTGTGCCTGCCCTGGGGGGCCGTCCTGAAACCCCGGGGTGCCGGTGCCCGCCAGGGTGCTCACCGTGCCGGTGACCGGATCGACCAGGCGCACCCGGCTATTTCCCTGATCGCCGACGACGAGCAGGCCGTCCGGGCGAAGCGTAATGCTGCGCGGCATATCAAACCGGGCGCTAGCCCCCGGGCCATCTTGGAAGCCGGCCTCCCCCGTCCCAGCTAACGTGCTCACCGTCCCGCCAGAGGTGATTGCGCGAATGGCGTGATTCTGCGTGTCGGCCACATAGACAGTGCCGTTTGCGTCTACGGCGACCCCCGCCGGACTGTCGAACTGGGCCGCTGACCCTTGTCCGTCGGTCAAGCCTGGGGTGCCCGATCCCGCCAGGGTCCTGACCGTGCCATCCGGGGTGATCATGCGGATGCGATGGTTGCCCGTGTCGGCCACATAGAGATTGCCTGCTGCATCGCGGGCGATGCCTTGGGGGGTGTCGAACTGCGCTGCCCCCCCTTGCCCGTCGGCAAATCCCGGCGTGCCGGTGCCGGCGATCGATGTTACGGTGGTCTCTGCGATGGCGACCGGTCCCGGGGCGAGGACGGTAAAGGCGTCCGTCTTGCTCACCTCTTCCTCCCCGGTTCTGACCGTCACGGTCCGCGGGCCGAGGGCGGCGGTCGGGCTGATCGTGAGGCTGGCAGTGGCGGTACTCGAATCCTGGACCGCGACAGGCCCGAAGGCCTCTTCGGGATTGCCCCCCACGCCGATGTTGGGGCCAAACGCGGCCTCGGTAACGCCCGCCTCGAAGCTCGTGTTGATGCCGGTGACGGTAACGTCGGCGCCTTGGCCGGCCGTCCCGGTCTCCGGCGCCACGGTGGCGAGGCCTGCGGCTTCGCGGGCGTTGATCACCAGCCGTGGTGGGAACGGGCCTTCCCGCGAGGAGTACCGGACGCGGCCGGGGAGCCATTCCTTGACGTTTTTCACGATCCAGCCGTGGTTCGGGGCCTTCCCGGCGAGGAAGAGCGCCACATCGGCCGTGACGCGTCCCACGCCACCCATCCGGACTGGCCGTTGTGGTGGCGCGTGACGTCGGTCGGCGTCCTGACGAACGGCCACCGGCGCATCTGTCGCATGTTCCACCGGGTGCAGTCGGGCCGGAAGTTGCCCGGGTCGGTGTCGTCCGGGCAGTTCCAGGTGGCCCCGAGCTCGGTCCAGGCGTGGGTCATCCGGTGGACGGCGACGTCCCGCCCGCGTTTGCCCCAGGTGTGGGCATTCGCAACAATGTACAGCCGGAGCGTGGCCGAGACGAGGGTGTTTGCACCCACCGCGGCCGCGATCTCGTCCGGATCGAACTGGACGAGGCTGCGGTTTCTCCCGAGACTCCGCACTCGGAGGATTGTCTGGCCGCCTTGATTTTTGTTGGGGCGAAACCGTCTGATGTAGGTGTCCTGGGTGGCGATCAGTGATTCACTCTGGGCCTGGGCGGGGGCCTTGAAGAGGGGCAAGCCCCAATAGAGGGCGAGGAGCAGCCCCAGCGCGGCGAGCAAGAACAGGGGAACGACCCTGCCCGCTTGCCGCGAGGAGATCACGTGCCGCCCGGAGGGCGACGTCTGCTTATTCAACGAGGGAGTCAGCGTCTGGGCCCCCTTGAGTCTCGGTTCGGGTTCGCCTCACCGTCGCATTCGGTCCACCATCTTTGACCGCAAACACAAACGCCCTCCGGGCCGAGCTTCACCCGAGAAGGCGTCTGAAAGATTGGTGCGCCAGTGACCGTGCTCCAGCGAGGTTCCAGAACGCTGGTCACCCCGGTTTCATCGCGCTCCTCCTGGGGGGCGCAACGCGCGCCCCCTCACGGATCGGACGGGCGGCTCCTCCCAGTGCCGCCGGCGGGGGAGACACCATAGAGCACGCACCAACCCCGTGTCAATATGCAAGTTTTGCACACCCCTCTTGCCGCAGCAGCAGATGGCCCGGTCTTGTCCCGATGCTCGTGTGCTGAGAAGAGCGAGAGATGTGGAACACAATTTCTGAGGGGAGGCTAGTGCCGTTCCAACTATTTTCCCCAAACACCTGCCGCTCGCTGAACCGAGGAAGCAGGCCGAACTGTGAGGCTCGGATTAGGCCAAACAAGTTGGAACGGCACTAGCCCGCCAGGAGGAGGGTCACATCCATCACGTTGGTGAGGGTGGGGCCGGTCCGGATCAGATCGCCCAGCGCCTCGAAAAAGTGATACGAATCGTTCTCCTCCAGGGCGCGGATGGGATCGAGCCCGGCCTTCTTGGCCCGAGCGCAGCTCTCCCCGTCCGCCACCGCTCCCGCCGCGTCGGTAAGTCCGTCGCTCCCATCGGTCCCGGCACTGAAGAAGACCAGACCCTCTGTGCCGGCGATGGCGATCGCGCCGGCCAGCGTGAGCTCCTGATTCCGGCCCCCCTTCCCGACCCCGCGGACCGTCACGGTGGTCTCGCCCCCGAGCAGCAGACAGGCCGGTGGCGCAAGGGGATGCCCGGATCGGCGCATCTCGAGGAGGACGGCGGCGAACGCCCGGGCCACCTCCCGGCTCTCCCCTTGCAGGGCCGTGGTGAGGAGCAGGGGTTGAAATCCCAGTGTGGCCGCCCGATCCCGGGCCGCCAGGAGGGACTGGAGATTATTCCCCACGATGAGGTGCTGTGCCTGCTCGAAGCAGGTGTCGCCGATCTTCGGGGTCTCCGGCACCTCTCCCCTCGCGCCCCGTTCCAGGTACCGCCGAATGGTCGCCGGACTTCGTTCTTCAAGCTGGTAGTGACGCAGGATCCCCAGGGCATCCCGAAACGTGGTCAGGTCGGGGGCGGTCGGGCCGGAGGCGATGGCATCCAGGGGATCGCCGATGACGTCGGAGAGGATCAGCGTGAGGCAGCGCGCCGGCTGGACCGCCCGCGCCAGCTGCCCTCCCTTGACACGCGAGCAGTGTTTTCTCACCGCGTTGATCTCCTCAATGGTGGCCCCGCACGCGAGCAGCTCCCGGGTGATGGCCTGTTTCTCGGCGAGCTCCGTCCCCTCGACGGGAGCGGGCAAGAGCGCCGAGCCGCCCCCGGAGATGAGGACGATCACCAGATCCTCCGGGCGGGTCTGCCCAAGCAGTGCAAGGATCGCCGCCGTCCCTCGGACCCCCCGCGCATCGGGGACCGGATGGCTCGCCTCGTAGATCCGGATCCGCCGCAAGGGGAGGGCGTGACCATCCTTCACCACCACACACCCATCCTGCACCCGGTCCCCCAGGATCTCCTCCACCGCAGCCGCCATCGCCGCGCCGGCCTTCCCCGCACCCACGACGTAGACGCGTCCGCGACTGAGATCGTACCCCTCCCCGTCCACCACCAGGCGCTCCCCCTCACGCCGCAGATGACGCTGAACCGCCACACGCGGGTTGGCGGCCTCGAGCGCCGCCTGGAAGATTTCTCCGGCCGCCTTCCGCAACCGTACGGTCCCCGTTCCCTCGGACATCACGTCCCCTCCTTTAACGGGACCGCCTCCAGCGAAGTGTAGATGGCCCCGCGCGGATGGAGCTGGCTCTGCATGAGCTCGACGCAGCGGACCTGCATCCGTCCCACCTGACCGACCTCCACCCTGCGGAGGCCTTCCAGCAGGGGATCGAGCCGCCCACCCCCCTTCACCCGACCCAGGGTCAGGTGCGGCTGGAAGGGCCGCGGCTCCCGGGGAAAGCCGAGCGGAAGGAGGGTCTCGTCGATCCGCCCCCGCAGCTTTTCCATCTCCGCGGCGCCCTGCGCGATACCAACCCAGACCACCCGCGGCCTCCCCTTCGGCGGGAAGGTCCCGAGCCCGGCGAGCGACAGGGTGAAAGGCCCGATACCGGCCAGGGAGCGCCGAACAGCCTCCCGGAGCGTCGGGAGATCGGCCTCAGCGACTTCACCGAGGAACTTCAGGGTGAAGTGGAGGTTTGCCGGCTTCACCCAGCTCACCGGCGCCGCCGTCGGCTTGAGTTTTCCCTGGATCTCCGCCAGGGGAGCCCTCAGGGAGGCATCGATGTTGATCGCGATGAACACTCTCATGGGTGGTCCACGTACAGCGGAATGCCCCGATCCTGCTTACGTCTCGACCCCGACCGTGAGCACGTGCCGCCGGAGCATCTCCAGGGCCATCTGCGAGGCCCACAGCTTGTTCCCCTCCCGGTCGAAGGGGAATCGGTGTTCACAGCACTCTTCCCCCTGCGCGTCGGCGAGGGCGATGTAGGTGAGCCCAACCGGCTTCGCCGCAGTCCCCCCCCCGGGACCGGCAATTCCGGTCACGCCGATCCCAAGATCGGCCCCCGCGACGCACCGGATCCCCGCCGCCATCGCACCCGCCACCTCCGGACTCACCGCCCCATGGCGCTCGATGAGCGCCCCGGGAACCTGGAGGAGATCCTCCTTGGCGCGGTTGCTGTACGCGACGATCCCCCGCTCGAAATAGTCGGAGCTGCCGGCGATGTTGGTCATGCGATGGGCGATGAGGCCACCCGTGCACGACTCGGCGACCGCCACGGTCTTTCCCTGACCGCGGAGGAGGCGTCCCACGACTTCCTCGAGACGCTCCTCATCGACCCCAAAGACCGCATCACCCAAGCGGTCCCGCAGTTTTCCCTCCCACGCCGCGAGCTGGGACTCTCCCTCCTCCTCCGTTCCAGAAACCGTCATCCGGACATGGACCTCCCCGGGACGGGCCAGGAGACCGATGGGGGGGTGGCCGGTACGGAGCAGATCGCTGATCCGCGCCTCCACCTCTGATTCGAAGAGGCCGCACACCCTGAGGGTCCGGGTTCGGATCCGCCGTCCGCCCAGAGCCCCCTCCAGCAGCACCGGCAGGACCTGCTCGGTGAAGAGGGGACGCATCTCCCGCGGCGGGCCCGGCAGCGCGACGAGGAGGCGCCCGCCCTCCCTCCACAGCAGGCCCGGGGCCGTCCCGTGGCGGTTCGGAAGCACCAGAAACCCCTCCGGGATCCAGGCCTGTCGTTCGACCCGGTCGGGCATGGGAACCCCCCGGCGGGCGAATCGTTCTTTGATCTTCTGCAGCGTCGCATCGTGGAGGATGAGGGACCTCCCGCTGACGTCCCCGAGGGCGTCGCGGGTGTGATCGTCCTCGGTCGGGCCCAGCCCACCGGTGGCGACCACCACCGCAGCCCGATCCCGGGCCTCCCGGAGCACCCGATGAATCCGCCCGCGGTCGTCCCCGACCGCCGTGCGATACGAGACCTCGATCCCGATCCCGTGCAGGGCGTCAGCGAGAAAAAGGCTGTTCGTATCTTCCAGCGTCTCCTGGAGGAGTTCGGTTCCGATGCTGACGATCTCTGCATTCGTCGCATTCATGAGACGAGAAGCCACACCCGCACCACCAGGTTGGCACACAGCCCGGCGATCAGGTCATCCCCGACGATCCCGAACCCCCCCGGCAGACGCTCGACCTGCCGCACAGGGAACGGCTTCGTAATATCGAAGAGGCGAAAGAGCACAAAGGCCACCCCCCACACGACGAGCCGCGGGGGAAGGAGGGCCGTCGCCACCGCGATGCCGGCAACTTCGTCAATAATGATTGCCGGGGGATCCGGCGCCCCCATGATCCGCGCCGCGCGACCGGCAACCACGATCCCCGCCCCGATGAGGGCCAGGGTCACTACGACCTGCGCCGTCCCACCACCCAGGGGCCACACAAGGGCCAGCCCGAGGAGGCTGCCGACCGTTCCGGGGGCCGGAGGCAGGTACCCCACATAGGCCCCTGTCGCGACCATCACGAGGAGCCGGTGGGAAAGCGGGGGTTTCATGTGGTGAGAGTAGACGCTGGGTCGTACCCTGTCAACCGCTTGGGTGGGCAGGGAGCTAACTCAGGCACACCTGATTGCGCCCGGCGGCCTTGGCCTGGTACAGGGCCCGATCCGCATCCCGGACCAAGTCCTCCACCCTGGCCATATCGGGGGCGAGGGCGGCTGCCCCGAGACTGATCGTGAGGGCACCCTCAGGCCACTGCTGTTCCGCTGCCGCCACGCGGAGGCGCTCGGCCTGGACTGCGGCCTGTTCGAGATCCGTTTCCGGGAGGATGATGGCAAACTCCTCTCCCCCATAGCGGGCGACCGTGTCCACACGCCGGGAATTCTTTCGGAGGATCTGCGCCAGGCACCGCAAGGCCTCATCGCCAGCCAGGTGCCCGTGTCGATCGTTGAACTCCTTGAAGTGGTCAATGTCGAGCATGATCAGCGACAGGGAACGGCCATAGCGCCGCGCCCGCTTCACCTCCGTATCGAGGAGATGGTAGAAGTACCGGTGATTGAAGAGTCCGGTCAAGGCATCGGTGTTGGCCAGCCGCCTCGTCTCGGCAAACAGGCGCGCATTCTCGATGGCAATCGCCGCCTGGTTGGCAAAGGAGGCGAGGAGGTGAAGGTCCTCCTCGACCACCCGGCGAGGCTCATTGTAGTGGACCCACATCACCCCGCGGACCCGGTCCCGCACCTGCAGCGGCAGACAGACGGCGGCCCGCCGCCCCAGCGCCAGCAGTCGGGGATTGATCGTCCCGGACGGCACCCGCGCGAAGTCGGGAAGAACGACAGGCCGGCCGGTCTCCCAGACCTGCCGCGAGATGCCATCCTTCCGCACCTCAATCTCCCCCACCTCCCAGTCGACCATGTGGGTGACCTCACGTAACTCATCCAGGAGGATGATGGTGCTGGAGGCGGCGTCCGTCGATGCCGCCGCGCCCCGGGCGATCTTCTGGAGGGTCTCGTCCATGTCGAGGGAACCGCTCACCTGGGTGGCGGCCTCATACAACTCCGCCACGGTGGACGCGTACCGCTGGATCTGCTGATACGCCCTGGCGTTTCCGATGGCGATGGCCGCATGGCTCGCAAAGGCGGCCATCAGGGCCCGTTCATCGGGGCTGAACAGGCGGCGTTCGCGCGTGAAGATCGACAGGACCCCCAAGACACGTCCCTCGCTGATCAGGGGGATCCCGGCGAAGGAAACGATCCCCGCGCGCTTCAGGAACCGTTTGTTCAGGAAGTGCGGCTCTTGTCTCACGTCGGCGACGTAATGGGGCTCGCCCTCTTCTCTGATCCTCCCGATGACCCCTCGGCCATACGGGATCCGGTCTACCATCACTCCGGCAAACTCCTGCAGGCCGTAACTGGCCCGGATGAGCATCTCACGCGTCTCCTCATCCGCCACCCAGAGCCGGACGCACGGCACCTCGAGGAACTCCGCCGCCGCCTTCACCGCAAAGTCGAAGACCTCCTGCAGATTCAGGGACGCCGTCATCAACTTCGTCAGGTGGATGAGGGTCTGGAGTCTATTGGCCCGGTCCTGAACCTCCTCAAAGAGGGCGCTCTTTTCGAGGGTGAGGGCCGCCTGATTCGCCAGGGTCTGGCAGAACTCGACCTCGCCCCGGGTGAAGGCGCGCACCGGTCCCCGACTGCTCACGGTCACCACCCCGACGGTGTGATCCTGCCTAAAGAGCGGGACGACCACCATCGAACGGATGGGCAACGAGAGGAGGAGATCCCGGATCCCGGAAAGCACGGGCTCCTCGGCGACGTCCGGGACGACGAGGGGCTTCTGCGTTTCGAGGACCCGACGGATCTCCGGATACCGGTCCAGGGAGAGATTGATCCCTTCCACCCAGGGATTCTCCTTGAAGCGATCGTATCCCACGATCAGGTGGGCTGAGGCCTCTCCGGGGGCGGCGAGGGTGATGGCGCACCGGTCCACGTGCATCCCCTCGACGAACCGCCTCACGATGTCCCCCATGATCCGATCCCTCATCGGGGAGGTGACGATCGAGGCTCTCAACTGGGAGAGGGCTTGGACCTGGCTCAACTGCTGCACCAGGCTGCTATACAGCGCGGCATTGGTCAACGCCCCGGTGAGGCGCCGGCCCACGGCGGTGAAGGATCGCACCGCGACCTCGTCAAACCGGGCGGGGAGACGGCTGAAGACGCCCAGGACCCCCGCCACCCATCCGCGGCCTGAAAGGGGAATGAGAAGAAAGGACCCAGCCCCCGGCGGGATGGGAATCGGGTGGAGGTCTGGGGCATCCGAGACATCGGGGTAGCAGCGGGGGAGTCCCTCTCGGAGGACCTCCGCCTCGACCGCAGCGGGCGCCCCTTCTCGACAGGCGGTTGCGTCATCGCCCGCCAGCTTCACCCCCTCTCCTTCCGGCTCCCTCAGCAGGATATACGCGGACTGCACCTCCTCCAGCTCCCCGATCTTCTCCAGGGCCGCCCGAAGCACCTCCTCCTGGTTCAGCGATTGCCCGACGGCTTCGCCCAGGGCGTTTAAGAAGGTCAGTTCCCGGTTTCGCGCGAGCGCCTCATGGGCCACACGCCGGATCCTGAGGTGGGCCTGCACCTTGGCGAGGAGCTCCTCTGCCCGGACGGGCTTGGCCAGGGCGTCATCGGCCTGTATCTCGCGGCTGAGCGCCTGACCCCGGTCGCCGGGCTTTCCCGTGAGGAGGATCACCGGGGTATGCTGGAGGCTCGGATCGGCCTTGATATGCCGACACACGGCGATCCCGCCCCCCTCGGGTATCATGCTGTCCAGGACCACGAGGCTGATGGGCCGCGTCTTGATCAACTCGACGGCGGTCTCCCCTGAAGAGGTGGGAAGCACCGCGTACCCGTCACGCTCCAAGACCTCCTGGAGCATCCGGAGGATCTTTGGATCATCCACTACGACGAGGATACAGGCAGTGTCGGGACGCCCTCCCCGGTCACGGGAGACGTCCGGGGGTCTCTTGACCGTCGTGTCTTTTTGGTCCATGGCCTTTCGAGACTTGTGAAACGGGTTTGAGGCTCGCCGCCCGGAGGACCTCCCAAAACTGCCGGCCGGGCTTCCCCGGCCCAAACGGCTCCGTGGTAGAGACGGCCGGCTCGCCCTAGGTCTCGCGCCACCCCTGGCCGCCATGCCGTCGAGCACTTAGGACACCAATCGAGGAAGGCGGGGCAAGGTTTTCTAGGACTGCTTGCAAACTACATGCCTAAATTATGAAGAGACAACGCCTCCTGCTGCGTCACCGCCCCCCGGCCGATTGAACAGTGGTTGGAAGAGCCCCCCCGGTGACGCCCTAGTGGGGATACAGCTCCTCGGCCCGGAGCACCTTGACCCCGGGCGGCGGGACGAAGGTGAACAAGTCGGCTGGCAGGTCGCTATTGATGCGGAGATGGAAAAAGTGCATGACGGTCTGATTATCATAGAGATCCCGGAAGGTCAGGGACCGAATGTACAGCGTCGTCGCCTCGACCTCCATCCCCATCTCGCGAAGCTGCGGATCGGGGTGTCGCGGCGTCAGGACGAGACGATAGCACTTCCCCTGAACCGTGACTTCCCGCAGGACGAACTGGTCGGTCAACTTCCCCGCCCCCATCAGAAAGTCGAAGGGGATGGAGGTCACCGCCGCCTTGAGGTCCTGAACAATGACCTGCCGATCCATGGGCGTGTACGCCCACATGGTGGAACCGTCGGTCACGAGCAGGCGCCGCTCGGGCCGCTCGTATTCCCACCGCATCATTCCCGGGCGTTTCAGATAAAAGGCCCCACGGGCCTCCTCGACCTGCCCCATCGCCAACTCGACCCGCTGGGTAAACTGGCCCGTCAGGTCCCTGGTTTCTTCGTAAAAGACCTGGATCCGCTCGACCACGCCCTGCGTCTGAGGCGTGAGCAGGACGCTCAGAAGACTCAGGGTCACGAACCGCCTGCTGGTCCTCACACCGGCCGCTCCTTCCGACGCTTTGTCGCGGTCACCGCGCCCATCCAGCGCCCCCGCCGGGCGCGGAAGGTCTTTAACTCCCCGGCGACCACGGCTTCAAGACCACCCGATGTCCCCTCGCATCGGGCTGACTCACCACGCCTTCCCGTTCCATGCGGTCAACCATGCGACCCGCCCTGTTAAAGCCGATCCGGAGCCGCCGTTGGAGAAGAGAAATCGACGGTTGTCCGGTCTGACGAACAATCCGTTCCGCCTCGCGGTACAGGGCCTCGTCTTCATCGGGAATCTCCACGTCGTCGCTCACTCTGTCCTCCGCGAGTTGGAGCGACCAGGGAAAGGGCTCCAAGGCGTCCCTCGCGCTCAAGAATTCCACCACCCGGGAAATCTCCTGATCCGAAACGTAGCACCCGTGAATGCGCGTCGGCTTTGAACTGACGGGGGGGAGAAACAACATGTCCCCCTCCCCCAGCAGCTGCTCTGCGCCGTTCGTGTCCAGAATCGTCCGCGAATCGACCTTCGAGGAGACCTGAAAGGAGATTCGGGCCGGGAAATTGGCCTTAATGACGCCGGTAATGACATCCACGGAGGGCCTCTGCGTGGCCAGGATCAGATGAATCCCCACCGCCCGGGCCATCTGAGCCAACCGGGCGATGGCGCTCTCCACCATGGACGATTCCGAAAACATTAAATCCGCCAGCTCATCGATAACCACCACGAGATTCGCCAGCCGGGGCCTTCCTTCGGGCTTGCCCTTGTTATACGCCTCAATCGAACGGGCCCCCACCTCCGCAAAGAGCTTATACCGCGCCTCCATGTGCTTTACGACCAGCTGCAAACACTTGGCGGCTTGCCTGGTATCCGTGACCACCTGCCAGGCCTTTTCACGTCCGTCCGACTCGGCGATCAGCGGATTGTCCACGAGGTGGGGAATATTGTTGTAGACAGAGAGCTCAACCCGCTTGGGATCGATCAACAGGAGCCTCACCGCGTGGGGCGCAGAACGGTAGAGAAAACTCAAAATGACGCTATGGATAAAGACACTCTTCCCGCTGCCCGTGGCTCCTGCAATCAGGAGATGGGGCATGTGCAAGAGATCCGCCACGTAAGGATCGCCTGAGGTGTCTTTCCCTAAAGCGATCGGAAGGGGGGACCGACATTTCTCAAACATGTCAGAACCCAGGACATCCTTGAGTTGGACGACCGCACGACTCTTGTTCGGGATTTCGACCCCGACCGCGGCCTTCCCCGGGACGGGGGCAATGATTCGCACGCTCAACGCCTTGAGGGACAACGCCAGATCATCTGCCAAGCCGACGATCCGGTTGACCTTTATCCCGGGCGCGGGTTCGATCTCATACCGGGTGATCACTGGTCCGGATTGAGTTTCGATGACCCGCCCTTCCACGCCAAAATCCCGGAGGGTTTTCTCGAGGGTTTTTTTGTTCTCCTCGCGCTCATGATCCAACGGTCGGGCGGAGAGGGCGGCTGCGACATCCAGAAGGGAAAGCGGAGGCATCGCGTGCTCTGGCGTGTCCTTTGCAATCCTCCGAATCGCCATCGGTGCCTCTGCGGCAGCCTCCTGCGTCCTCTCCGGACGGGGGGCCCGCGTCGGCTTCTCACGGGGCGGTCTGTCCTGCTGTCGGGCCGGAGCGTCCGCGGCGGGCACCGGGCGGATCCGTATCTGGGCACGCCGCACCATCCGTGCGAGCCGACGGCCCAACCACCCCACAATCTCCTGGAGGGAGCCCATCAGCCCGACGAAGGACTCCTGCGAGACCAGCACCACAAACAGGAGCATTCCGGTCAGCGTGGCTAAGTACAGACCGAATGTACCGAGGGCAGGACGAAGCGCGCGGAAGAGCAGCGCCCCCAGGAATCCCCCCGGCTGCTCTCCCTGAAACGGGGAGACAAAGCCCTCGTGCTCGAGCAGGCTCAGCAGCAGGCAGGTGGAGGTGAGGAGGAGGACGAAGCCGACGACCTCGACGGCCCGGGGCTGCAGGCTCCCCCCGCTCACGAGCGCGAAGCCGAACCAAAAGAGGGCCACGGGGAGCAAAAACGCAGCGATCCCCACGATCCCGAGAAGGTCCCCGGCCAGGTGGGCTCCCAGCAGCCCTCCAAAATTGCGGGCCGCTTCCTCGCGAGAGCCGTAGTGGAAAAACGAGGGATCCTGAGGGTTGAAGGAGAGCAAGCTGACCAGTAACAGGAGGGCGAACGCCATCAAGAGAAGGCCCGCGATCTCCCTGGTCTTCGGATGGCGCATTATGGAAAACAGGACCGGAACCCGCTTCATATACCCTCTGGTCCGGTTCAGGGTTCAGGGTTCACGGTGGAGGGCTCACAGTACATCGACCGGTGACTCACCCCCTCGCACCACGAACGCTGCACCATCAACCCGGATCCGCCTCCACCTCGATGATGACGGGCAGGACCATGGGCCGGCGATCACAGCTCTTTTGAATGAACTTCCGCACGGCCGCCGTCACGTGCTCCTTCAGGATTGCGATATCCCGCCGATCCTCGTCCGGACACCCCGCCAGGACGCTGCACACCACCTGCTTGGCCGCGTCAAAGAGGACCTCCTGCTCGTGCACATCGACGAACCCGCGAGCGATGATCTCCGGACCAACCACAACGGCTCTCGTCCGGGGATCGAGACCCACCGTCACTACCACCATCCCATCCTTCGCCAGACGCTGCCGCTCCCGGAGGACCGCATCCCCCACATCGCCCACACCCTTCCCGTCCACCAAGATCCGTCCGCCGCCCACCTTGCCAACGACGCTTCCCGTCTCGGGGGTGAACTCGAGAATATCCCCGTTCTCCGCCAGGCAGATGTGGTCCGGATCAATCCCCACCGCCATCGCCAGCCTTGCATGGTGATGGCGGTGCCGGTACTCCCCGTGAACCGGCACAAGGAACTTCGGGCGGGTGAGATTCAGCATCAACTTCAGTTCCTCTTGGCAGGGATGACCCGACACGTGAACAGGGGCCTGCTCCTCGGTGATCACCTCTGCCCCCCGCTTGAGAAGCCGGTTGATGGTCCGTGCGATGGACTTCTCGTTTCCCGGAATCACCCGGGCGGAGAAGATCACCGTGTCTCCGGGGGTGATTTCGATCTGCTTGTGCTCCCCAGCCGCCATACGAGCGATGGCGGAGAGTGGCTCACCCTGCGAGCCGGTCGCAATGATCACCGTCTCGCCGGGGGACTGGTGCCGGAGCTCGTCCAGGCGGACCAGGACGCCGGGCGGGATACTCAGGTACCCCATATCGGCAGCGATCCGGGTATTCGCGATCATGCTCTTGCCGTGGATGGCCACCCGCTTCCCCATCCTGGCTGCGACCTCTAGGATCTGTTGGATCCGATGGATATGACTGGCGAAGCAGGCGACGATGATCCGCCGCCTCACCGTTCGAAAGATCTCCTCCAAGGCCCGACCAACCGTCCGCTCTGAGGGTGTGACTCCAGGCCGCAGGGCATTCGTCGAGTCGGAGAGAAGCACCAGCACCCCGCGGTCTCCCAACTCGGCGAATTTGTGATAGTCGGTCAGCTCCCCATCCACGGGGGTCGGATCGAATTTGAAATCCCCCGCGTGGATGATAATCCCTGCAGGTGTCTCCAGGGCAATGCCGACCCCGTCCGGAATACTGTGGCAGACCCGCATGCACTCCACCGGCAGGCCGCCCAGGGTAAAGCGGTCCCGGGGCATAATCTTCCGCAGGTCCGCTTCGACATTCAGTTCCCGGATCTTCTCGGCCGCCAGGCCGAGGGAGAGGGGTGTCCCGTATACGGGGACCGAAAGTTCCTTGAGCAGGAAGGGGAGGGAGCCGGTATGATCCTCGTGGCCGTGCGTGAGAATGAGCCCGCGAACCTTCTCGCGGTGCTGCAGGAGATAGCTGAAGTCGGGAATCACCAGATCGATCCCCAGCATCTCTTCCTCGGGGAACATCAGTCCCGCATCGATGACGACCATATCATCCGCCGTCTCGACCACGAACATGTTCATCCCAATTTCCCCGAGGCCACCGAGGGGGATGATCCGAACCCATTCATTGCCTGGCAATGTGCACACCCTCCGATTCAGAAGCTGTCAGCGATCAGCTACCAGCTATCGGCTTGACGATCTCCGCGCTGACTGCTGCCGGCTGATTGCTGACGGCTCCTGATGGCTGATAGCTGGCTGCTGCCTGCTCATTCCCACTAGTGAACAGTCACCGCTTGCGTCGGGCGCTTGGCAGCCGCAACCCCGAGCGGGTCTTTCTCCCTGACCGGCTTGACCAGGGCCGCCGCCAGCACCTGATCCATGTTTTCAACAAAGACAAAGTGCATGCCGCGCCGGATCGTCTTGGGCAGCTCCTGGATGTCCTTGTCGTTCTTGTGCGGGAGGAGAACGGTGGTGATCCCGCTCCGCCGGGCGGCCAACACTTTCTCTTTGATCCCCCCCACGGGGAGGATCTTTCCCCGCAGCGTTACCTCGCCCGTCATGGCCACACTCCGCTTGACGGGAACCCTGGTGAGGCCGGAGACCAGCGCCGTCGCCATGGTGATCCCGGCCGAAGGTCCGTCTTTCGGAATGGCCCCCGCGGGCACATGGATGTGAATATCCACCTTGCCGAAAAGTTCTTCTTTGATCTTGAGCTCCGGGGCCCGGGCCCTTGCATAGCTCAGGGCCGCCTGGGCCGATTCCTTCATGACCTCACCCAGATGCCCTGTCAGGGAGAGCTGTCCCTTCCCCCGCATCACCGTCGCCTCGACGTACATGATATCCCCCCCCGCCTGGGTCCAGGCCAGCCCGGTGCCCACACCCACCTCGTCCTGCTCCTGTTCGGGTTCAGGGAGATACTTCGGCGCCTTCAAGAACCGGTGGAGATTCTGGACGGTGACCCTGGTAAGCTTCCTCCTCCCTGCGGCCACCTCCTTGGCGACTTTGCGGCAGATGGCTGCGATCTCCCGCTCCAGATTCCTGAGTCCCGCCTCCCGCGTATACCCGCGGACGACCTTGAGCACGGCCTCATCGGTGAGCTGGAGGTGGCGTTCGGTGATTCCGTGCTCCTTGAGCTGTCTGCGGATCAGATACCGTCGCGCGATGTGGAGCTTTTCCTCCTCGGTATACCCCGAAATCTCTATGGTCTCCATCCGATCCTTCAGGGGGGGAATGATGGGATCAGCCATGTTTGCCGTCGTGATAAACATGACATGGGAGAGATCGAAGGCGACGCCGAGGTAATGATCGGTAAAGAGCACGTTCTGTTCCGGATCCAGGACCTCCAACAGTGCCGCCGACGGATCGCCCCGGAAATCGGCCCCGACCTTATCGACCTCGTCCACCATAAAGACGGGATTGTTGGTCCCAGCGGTCTTGATCCCCTGAATGATCTTCCCGGGCAGGGCTCCAATGTATGTCCGCCGGTGTCCCCGGATCTCCGCCTCGTCCCGGACCCCGCCGAGCGAGATCCGGATGAACTTTCGACCAAGCGCTCGCGCGATCGAGCGCCCCAGCGAGGTCTTGCCCACCCCCGGCGGTCCCACGAAGCAGAGAATGGGGCCCTTCATCCTTTTCTTGAGCTTTCGGACCGCCAGGTACTCCAGGATCCGCTCCTTGACCTTCTCGAGGTCGTAGTGGTCCTCGTCCAGGATCCGCCGCGCGCGCCGGATATCGATCTTGTCCCGGGTCTGCCGGCTCCAGGGCAGCTCGGTCAGCCATTCGAGGTACGTCCGCACCACCGAGGCTTCCGCCGCATCCGGGTGCATCCGCGCGAGGCGATTCAGTTGCGTCCTGGCCTCTGCGGCCACCTGGGACGGCATCTTGGCCTTATCGATCTTCGCCGAAAACTCTTCCATCTCTTGCTGCCGCTCATCGGTTTCCCCCAGCTCCTTTTGGATAGCGCGGAGTTGCTCCCGAAGGTAGTACTCTCGTTGCGTCTTATCCATCTCCTCCTTGGCCTGGCTCTGGATGCGTTGCTGCACCTCCAGGACTTCGATTTCTTTCTGAAGGAAATCGCTGATCCGCTGCAGCCGTTCCTCTGGATTCGTAATCTCCAGAATCTCCACTGCCTGCTCCAGCTTGAGATCCAGATGCGAGGCCACCAGATCGGCCAAACGGCCGGGGTGATCCAAGTTGTTGATAATCACCAGGATGTCGGGGGATATCTGCCTGCCGAGGGAGGCACTTTTCGAGACGTGCTCCTTGACGGTCCGGATCAGGGCCTCGAGCTCTACCCCCATCGTCGGCACCACATCATCAAGGATCTCCACGATTCGGGCTTCAAAGTACGGTTCCCGCCGGAGGAACTCCATGATCCGGGTTCGGGCGAGCCCTTGGACCAGGATCTTCACCCGACCGTCGGGCATCTTGAGCACCCGCATGACCATGGCCACCGTGCCCACAGGGTAGACCTCTTGCGGACTCGGATCCTCTACCTCGGCATCCCGCTGGGCCACCAACATGATGAGGCGATCCCGGCCCAGGGCTTCATCCACAGCCCGAATCGACTTCTCCCTCCCCACGAAGAGGGGGAGGATCATGAATGGAAAGACCACCATGTCCCGGACAGGGAGGACGGGCACCGTTTCGGGCATCTTCCGCTCCGGTCCCAGGGGGCCCTGCCCCTCCGGCGTCCCCGCCGCCATGGTCTTGGCCTCTTTGATGTCCCGCTTAACCACACGCACCTCCCGCGTCTCCACCTGCTGTCTTCTCCGCCGCGCGCCGCTTCACCTGTGACACGAGGTATGGTCGCGCCCGATGGTGTGTCATCGCTGCGATGCCGTTCCGTCTACCCGTGTTGACCACCGGCGTCCGAGGCCCCCGGATCGAGCTCTAACGCCTTCAAATATTCCCGAAACGCCTTTCCCACGTCTGACCGCTTGAGCGCCAACTCCACCGTTGCCTGCAGAAACCCCAGCTTGTTCCCCGTATCATACCGCCGCCCTTTGAGCTCATGCGCGTACACCGGCTGGCGCCGCAAGAGTCCCTTCAGGCCGTTGGTCAGCTGTACCTCTCCCCCCGCATCCAACGCCGTCTGCTCGAGCTCGTCAAAGATCTGCGGGGTCAGGACGTAGCGCCCCACGATGCCTAAATTGGAGGGGGCCTCCTCGGGCGCGGGCTTCTCCACAAGATCGGTCACCTGGTAGACCCCCTCTGCCACCGGATGCCCCGCAATGATCCCAAAGCTGCTGATCTCTTCCCGAGACACGGGACACACCGAAATCACGGGCGCATGATACCGGTCGAAGATATCCAGGGCCTGCCGGATAGCCGGGACCGGCGCATCGATCAGCACATCCGCCAACAGGACGGCGAAGGGCTCATCACCCACCAGGTCCCGTGTCACCAGGACCGCGTGCCCCAGACCGAGCGGCGCCTTCTGGCGAATGTAACAGAAGGCGCCGAGCTCCGAGATCCGCCGCACTTCTTTGAGGAGGTCCCTCTTCCCCGGCACGTCCAGAGCCTGCTCGAGCTCCACCGAGCGATCAAAGTGGTTCTCGATGACGTCTTTCCCGCGACCGGTCACCATAAAGATGCCGTCAATGCCGGCCGCGAGGGCCTCCTCGACCGCATACTGGATCACCGGTTTGTCCACAACAGGGAGCATCTCCTTGGGCTGGGCCTTGGTGGCCGGCAGAAATCGGGTCCCCAAGCCCGCGACCGGAAACACGGCCTTTCGCACCTTCGTGGTATGCTCGCCGATCCTCTTCTCTGCGGCCATTCTGAGCTCCGTGCTGATACAAATTCAAAGAGTATCGGAGCCGTCTCTGAAAGTCAATACAGGCCCGGCGAAAAAAGACTTGACAACACCCGGGATTTTCCATAAATTTCCGCTTGCTTTTAGCTAGACAAGGACCTGGAATGTCGCTCGACGTCCGTGGTTTACCGAATAGCCTTGGTTGTCTTGCTTATCTGACCGCGGAGGGAAGATCCAGGACCTTCGCGGTTTTTTTCTGCCCTGACGCATGGCATCGGTTCAGGGTTTCACCGCCTGGAAAACTTTGGAGGGAAAGGAGGGGTAGAGGTGCGCGTGACCGGCAAGGTGAAATGGTTCAATGACGCCAAGGGATACGGCTTCATCGAGCGGCCCGACGGCGATGACGTCTTCGTCCACTACACCGCCATCGCAGGGGCCGGCTTCCGATCACTCACGGAGGGACAGGAAGTGGAATTTGATATTGTTGACGGCCCCAAGGGCAAGCAGGCCGCCAACGTGGCTAAGGTGTAGGCTTCTCATTCGGAAAAAAGGCCCCGGCTCGCCGGGGCCTTTTTTTTGGAGGACGCACCGCCTCTGTGGACCGACGACCGAAAACCAACGACCGCAAAAGGACGTCTCGGTTCCTTACGGTTATCGCTCAGTAGTTGGTGCGGCGCTAGACGGCTTGCACCAGCTCTCCCGCCGGCACATCCACACCGCACACCTCGCAGTGCACGCTGGTCTCCACCGTCGCCATGTCGAACTGCATCAGGGAACAGAACGGACAGAACCGGATATCTTTCTCCTCCGCCATGGCCTCCACCTCATCCCGTTGTGCGCGCCTGGCCCCCCCGAGTCCGGAGGCTCCTGTTCGACGGTTTCGAACCGTCGATGCCACTCTCCCTTCTTGCAAGAATGAGGCCGGGGAAGCACTTGCCGCCGAGGGATGTCCGTATCTGACCTCCGGCAGAGATCCTCTACCTACACCATCGGCCGAGACCCGACCCGGCAGCGGAGACCCTGGTCCGCCGGGTCGCGCAGGGGGAAGCCGCCCTGAACGAGGTCGCTCCCTTTCTCGGGAAACGGTCGAGGCGGAGAAAGGGAAAGAGGAGTCGGTGAGAAGGCTCAGCCCATCAGATGCTCGCACAGGCAAAACTCATCTCTTGAATTCACACTGCAAGCCCAGCCCGTTCGGGCGGTTAAAGTTCCACACCTGCGTCGACGATCCCTCCCACGAAGGGATCCTCATCAGACAGCCTTTGCTTTAGCTCTTCTGGCGTCAGGACAATCGGTGAAAGGGGAAGTCCTCGGCTCAGGTCCCTGACGAGGGCCTTCACCGCAGCCATCCGCTGGTAACCCTTCTCCGTAGACGGCGCCACCACTAACAGGTCAATGTCACTGTGAATCGTGGCTTCGCCCCGCACCACGGACCCATAGACAATGACCCTCTCCGCACTGTACTGGCGCTTCAACCGGTCGGCGATGCGCCCAAGCACCGTTGGGTCGGGCATATCAGGGTGTGTGATGGTACGTAGGGCCTTCGTATGAGTAACGCATCTCCTTGGGCTTGCCGGCGTTCGCCCGGGCGAGCAGAGATAGGCAATGCTATTGCGTTCTTCCCTGTTTCACAAGGCGTTTCGCCGGTGAATCTCGACCGAGCCGGTGTGGGTATGGGAAGGGTTCAAGGGAGGGGTGTGTGGAATTCTCGTGCGCCGTCGATCGTGCCGGAGGGGGCCAAGGGTGATGGCTACCCGCGTTCCATCCGCGCGCCGAGCACGCGCCGAGGGTCAGGTCTTGAATCTTGACATTGCCTCATTCCCGCGTTCACCCGACCGGGAG
>JBHIAH010000004.1:0-107943 GCA_046758505.1 Methylomirabilales bacterium (SeqCode)
GGACGAACGCCGCCCTCAGCACCTTCGGCGGCCGGGTGCAGGATGGCGCCATGGGGGTCCAGGAGATCATCCCCCCCATCCCGGACGTGTTGTACGACCCCAACAATGCGGATGTCTCCTCCCATCTGATGATCGAGGCCGGCAATGCCGGGGATTCGCCTACGCTCAAAGACGCGAAGCTCTACTACCAAGCGGACCTGATCATCGTCGACGAAAAGGCCTACGACCAGGCCGGCAACGAGGTAAAGCTGAACAAGTGCAAGGGCAAAGGGGGGGCGAAGGCGGTCAGTAAGACGCAATTCTACGACGGCCGGGAGAAGAAGGACGTCACCGTCACCGATATCGACGTTGCCCTGTTGAATTCCTGTGGGCTCATGCCGACAAACGGCATCATCTATGCGTACCGGACGGGGACGAAGCCGAAGAAAGGTTATGGCGTCCGGCTGACGAATGGCGCCGAGCTGCCAAGCCAGGGGCTCACGGTGGTTTCGGAGGACCCGGTCTATGTCCAGGGGGACTACAACACGGTGAACAAGGTCCCGGCCGCCGTGTTGGGTGATGCGATCACCGTTCTCTCCAACAACTGGGAGAAGAACAACTACGATAAGCAGGGCAAGGACAAGACCTCCAGTCGATCGGCGGCCGAGACCACGGTGAACGCCGCCTTCGCCATGGGCCCGAGCCACGAGTCGACGCTCGGGAAAGAGAACGGCCAGCTCAATAACCTGATCCGCTTCCTGGAGGACTGGAAGGATGTGGACTTCAACTACAACGGCTCCCTCGTCGCCCTCTGGCATAGCCAGGAGGCCACCGAGTATTTCGAGTGCTGCGGGGACGACGCCCCGTACTACTACCGGCCCCCCAACCGCAACTGGGCCTACGATCCGCTTTTTGACACCCAAGTCCCCCCCGGGACGCCGATGGGGATCATCATCACGCGGGGGCAGTGGTCACAGGGGTAAAGGAGTGGGGATGCGAACAGTGCGGAATCACCGAGGTTTTACCCTCATCGAGGTCATGATTGCGGCGGCGATTCTGGCCGTGGGTCTTTTGGCGCTGGTGAGCGCCTTCCCCATCGGCTATGTCGATGTGACCGCGAGCGGCGGCCAGTCCAAGGCCACGGCCTATGCCCAGCAGATGCTGGAACAGCTGAAAAACCAACCCTTTACTGTTGCCGCCAACGGGAACGACGCCCCCGACCCGGTAGACCCCACATACAACAGGACCTGGACGATCACGCAGGAGCCGGGCACGAATCCCCCAAACCGCCTGGCCCGAATCACCGTCACGGTGACCTGGGGGGGGCCCCGGCTGCAGACGGTCACCCTCGAGACGATGCGGGCAGAGTAAGGGCCTGGGCAACGCACACGCTGTTGTGAGCCTATCCAGCCAGCCCCAGCACCGCTCTGGCTCTGCACAGATGTGGGGTCGGGAAAATGCCTCAAGGTGGCGACCCCGCGTTCGTCGTGTCATCCAATGGATTTCCATGGCCCTCCCGAAAATGATGTCTGAGCCAAGAAGGAAGGGATCGGGACCTTCTGCTCTCCGGATGCCCGGTCCCCCCTGTCGGGCAATTCGCCAGGCCGCATTCCGCGCCGATCCAAGAGCATGCGAAGAAAAAGCCGCAATTTCACAGGACACGCGCCTGGAAAGACTTGGCCCATTTTTTGCTTGACAAAACTGGAAACCAGGATTATTAGCCTAACAACATTGATGAAGCGTTTGAAGGGACCAAGATCATCTATGGACGAGGAAAGGATTTTCTGATGGCGAGCTTTTTCAAGGGAAAACGCGGCTCGGCTGTTCTGGGAGTGGATATCGGAACCAGTGCGGTCAAGACGGTCCAGCTCAAACATTCGGGAAAAAGGGTTGAGTTGGTCCATCTGGGCGTCGCACCCCTCCCCCCCGAGGCGATCGTGGATGGGGCGATCATGGACGGCGGGGCCGTAATCGCCGCACTTCAGCAGATCTTTGACGAGCACAAGATCGGCGTGAAGGACGTGGCGGTGGGGGTCTCCGGCAATTCCGTCATCATCAAACCCATCAAGATGCCCCTGATGAAACCGCAGGAACTGGCGGACTCGATCCAGTGGGAAGCCGAGCAGCACATCCCCTTTGCGATTGAGGACGTGAACCTGGACTATGAGATTCTCCGCAGCCCGCCGGGCGCGGTCGAGATGGACGTCCTCCTCGTTGCAGTAAAGAAGGAAGTCATCAGTGAGTACCTGACTGTGGCCTCCTCCGCGGGCCTGAACGTGGCCATTGTGGATGTGGATGCCTTCGCGGTGGCGAATGCGTACGAGGCGGCATACGAGGTCAGCCCGGATGAGGTAGTGGCTCTGCTGCACGTGGGGGCGGCCGTGACGACCGTCAGTATCCTTCGGGGGGGGACCCTCCTCTTTACTCGGGACAGCGTCCTGGGGGGAAACCGTTATAACGAATCGATTCAGAAAATGCTCGGTGTGAGCTATGAGCAGGCAGAGACGTTGAAAGTGGGAGGACGGGTGGAAGGGTACACCGGGGCGGATAGTCAGCCGGCCATCGATCTCGTCAACGCGGAGGTAGCAGGTGACGTGCGGCGCTCGATCGACTTCTTTCGCTCAGCGGCCCCGTCCGGGGTGATCCACCGGATGCTCGTGAGCGGTGGTGTGGCACGCCTTCCCCGATTCATCCCGTACCTGAGCGAAGCCTTGGACCTTCCGGTGGACCTCGCCAACCCGCTGCGCCACGTCAAGGCGGACCCCAAGCGGTTTGACCCGGAGTATCTCGACCACATCGCGCCCCAGCTGTCCGTGGGGGTCGGGCTTGCCTTGCGAGAGGTGGGGGACAAATGATCAAGGTCAACCTTCTGCCCAGGGTTGCCCGCAGGGCGGGTGGCGGCGACTGGCGCTCGATGGCGGGCGCGGCGGGCGCAGTCCTCATCGTGCTCGGAATGGGATATCAGTGGTGGAGCCTGTCCAGCCAGGCGCGGACCCTGGAAAGAAAGATCGTGACGATGCAGGCCGAGATCAAGAAGCTCGAGGTGGTGGCGAAGAAGGTCGATAAGTTCAAGGCAGACAAAAAGCTGTTGGAAGCGCGGATCAAGGTGATCCGGACACTCCTCGCCTCCCAGAGCGTGCCGGTCCACATCCTCCAGGCGCTTAACGATAAGCTGCCGGATGAGATGTGGATTAGCGCGCTCTCCAAGACCGGGACCAGGCTCGTGATTCGCGGGTATTCCTTCACCGATTTCGGCATAGCCAACTTTATGACCCAGCTGGGCCGGACCGCCCCCCTTTTTCGAGAGGTGGAACTGGTCGTCTCGGAGCAGGCCGAGGTGCAAAAGGTCCCCCTGAAGAAGTTTGAGATCGTGTGCAACGTGGCGGGCTGATCCGGCGGGGGAGTGAGCCATGGATATCAAAGGGCTTTTTGCCAACACACCGAAACGGCAGCAGTATCTGTTGCTGGGGATCCTTGGCATCGCCCTGGTGGCGGGATGGTGGAAGTATCTGTACCAGCCGGCCCGGGGACGGCGGGACGTACTTCTCGGGCGAGTCGCCCGGCTGCAGCAGGACATCTTCCAGAAGAAACGGATTAGCCAGGAACTTCCCAAGCTGGAGGCCGCGCGGAAGGCCCTTCAGGCGGATCTTGAACAGGCCCTGCGCCGCCTCCCAGAAGAAAAGGAGATCCCCATTCTCCTGACGCAGATCAACCGCCTCGGCCAGGAGGCGGGCTTGACGTTTTCCCTCTTCAAGCCGGGGAAGCCGACCAAAGATGAATTCTACACGCGCGTTCCCATTCGCATCAGGGCGGAGGGGACGTATCACGCCCTGGGGCGCTTTTTCGAGGCGATCGGCCGGATGGAGCGAATTGTCAATATCACCGACCTCAAGCTCGATCAGGTCGACGCCCGGCATCAGGCGAGGTCAGACAACGCCACGATCACGGGAGAATTCACCGCGATGACCTTTACCTTTGGCGGAACGGCGGACGAGCCCCAGGGAGAGTCGAAGGCGGGGGCGAAGCGGGGGACGAAAAGGGGGGCGAGGCGATGAGGTATCTGACCCTCGGTCTCCTGCTCCTCAGTCTGGTGTCCGCGGGGTGTTCGTCGGAGGCTCCCTCTCCGCCGACGCGACGGCCCGCCCAGCGACCCGGACGAAGCACGGCTGCGGCCCCCACCCGATCGTCCCCGGCAGGCCAACCTGTAAACCTCGGACCGGCACGGTATAATCCGAAGGACCGCCGAGACCCCTTTTATCCCCTGGTAGAACCGCCGCGGGAGGAAAAAGCCCTTGATATTGGCGGCTACAAGCTCTCGGGAATCGTTTGGCAGAAGGATCACTATTTTGCGCTGCTCGAGACCCCGGACGGCCTTGGGCACATCTTGAGGGTGAACGACCGGCTGGGCCCCGACGCCCGCGTAAAGGCGATCACCAAGGAAGCGGTCCTCATCGAGATGAAAGATAAAAACGCCGCGAGGAAAGGGCAGGTCCGGACCATTCGACTGGAGCTGCAGCAAAAAAAGAAGGAGGGGAAATGATGCAGCGGGTAACGGCCTCCCAGGCCCCGCGATGGGCCGTAGGGGTTTTGGTGGGGATGGTCACGGTCTCAGGGATTGCGATGCCGACCGTATCATTCCCGACGGCGAGAGCGGCAGAGCATGAGTCTCTGCCGGATTCGAGCACCCCTGCGGTTGCACCCGTCTCCGTGGTTCCCGAGGGCATTCGGATCCCTCCGCCGCAGTCAGCAGCAACCCCGGCCGTTGGCGCCACCGAGCTTGGCGCTCCGAATCGGGTAACCGGGGTCGAGCTCACAGACGTTGGTCCAACATCGGCCACTGTGCTGATCAGAACCGACCGGGCCGTGGAAAGCTACGAGTCCTTTGCCCTGCCCGATCCGCCCCGGTTGGTCATTGATATCCCCAATGCGGTCGACGCGGCTCCCAAGTTCTTGGGATCGCAGGGGCCGATCACGGAGATCCGCACCTCGCAGTATAAGGCTCGCCCGGTCAAAGTGGTTCGGGTCGTCTTCGATCTGGCTTCCTCGTTGCCGTACCAGGTCCAGGCGGCTCCCGGTCCCTTCCAGGTGCTGATTGGCGGCGAGGCCGCGGCGGCGGCGCCAGAAACTCCAGCCGAGGCCGCGGTGGCAGCCGAAGCTGCACCCAAAGCGGAAGAGGGTCCGCCGGGGGCCCTCCCCCAAGCGCCCGCCCCAGCGCCAGAGGCCGCTGCGCCACAACCCGGGATCGAAGGGCGGGTGGAAGGTGTCGATTACCGACCGCAGGATGGGAAAGCAGAGATTCTTGTTCGGACCAGCGGGCCGATCACTTTTAACGTCTCAGAAGTGAGCACGCCCCCCGGCCTCATCCTGGATGTGGGCGGGGCGGTCATCGACCCGCAGGCGGCGAAGGTTCTCGACGTCAGGCAGCTGCCGGGTCCGGTCCAGCGCATTCGGGCAGCCCAGCATCGCCTGGAACCAGACAAGGCAGTGCGTATTGTGGCGGACCTCAAGAAGCAGGTCCGTTATGATGTAGTCCAGACGCCGCAGGGCATTCTCCTCGGGCTCGAGAAACCGGCTGTCGTCGCGCAAGCTCCCCCCGTTGCTCAGCAAGAGGCCCCTCCGCAGGAGAAACCGATGCCGCCGCCGGCTCCGACCCCCACCGCGGAGGCTCCTGCCCCGAAGGCTCCCGTCCCCGCAGCCGCGGCCCCCGAGGCGCCGGGTCCGGAGGCCCCTGCCCGCCTCTCCATGGACTTCAAGGATGTCGACATCAATAACCTCTTGCGGATCATTGCAGAGGTGAGCGGGCAGAATATTGTGGCCGGGGAAGATGTCAGGGGGAAGGTCACCGTGCGCTTGGTGGATGTTCCGTGGGACGTGGCGCTCGATAATATCCTCCGGATCAATGGATTTGGTTTTGTCCAGGAGGATAACATCCTCCGAATCGCCAAGATAGACGCCATTCGCAAAGAGCGGGATCAACGGCGGAAAGAGCAATTGGAGCTGATCAGGCTCCAGGAGGAAGCGGCCGCGGAGCCCCTGACGACCGAGATTCTCCGTGTGAGTTACGCCGATCCCACGAAAGTCGTGCAGAACCTGACGAAGGTCAAGAGCAAGCGGGGATCGATTTCAGTGGACGAGCGGACGGCGTCCCTCATCATTCAGGATACGAAAGCGAACATCGAGAAGATGCGGACCCTCCTGACCGAGCTGGACCAGGCGACCCCCCAGGTGATGATCGAGGGCCGGATCGTCACGGTCTCGACAAAACACAGCCGGTCCCTCGGCATCCAGTGGGGCTTCCAACGGTCTTTGCCGTCTACGAGAACCAGGGGTTCGAAGGTCGTTCTCTCCGATGTCTTTGGCACCGCTGGGCCAGAACTGACTGGACCGACCAATGTGGCCGGCGTGGTGAGCGCTGCCGGGTCTGTCCCGGCCGCGGTCAACTTGCCGGTTTCCGGGCCCGCCGGGGCCCTCGGGTTCATCCTGGGGAGCATCGACAACCGGTTGAGGCTCAATGTCCAGCTGAGTGCCCTGGAGGAACAGTCGCTGGCCCGAACCCTTTCCACACCGCGTATCGTGGCCTTGGACAATCAAGAGGCGGAGATCAAACAGGGAGAAGAAGTCCCCTTTACCACCGTCGATTCTTCGGGCCGGACCACGGTGACCTTTAAAGAGGCGGTCCTCAGTCTCAAGGTGACGCCCCACGTGACCGCCGATGACCGAATCTCGTTAAAGGTAAAGGCCACCGACGACACCAAGGGAGAGCGAATCGATTTTGCCGGAGGATTCGCCTTTCCGTTTAACAAAAACGAGGCGACGAGCAGCCTCTTAATCGACAATGGCGCCACCGTCGTCATCGGCGGGGTGAGGAAGCGGACCGAGAGCGTCGCCGAAACCCGGGTTCCCTTTCTCGGCAACCTCCCGATCCTGGGCTGGCTCTTCAAGAGGCGGACCGAGAATCTCGAGCCCGAGAGCTTGGAGCTCTTAATCTTTATTACCCCAACGATCCTCGAGCAGCCCCGTCAAGCCCGGCGCTAGTGAACAGCCGGTTCCACGACGCGAGGAACGCACCCCCCGGGGTGCGTTTCTGCTTTTCCCTTGCGCAATTTTCCGCTACCATACTTTGAAGGAGGTATTGGACATGCCGCGAATCAGTCTTCTCCGAGTGGCGATGGGGGTCCTCCTCGGCCTCATCCTGTGGGTACAGCCGGCAGCCGCCGCCTCCAAGCTGATCCTGGCTCTGGGGGACGGGTCCTACATCCGGTCGGGAGCGGTCAAGGGCTGGACGGGGGCCGAGGTCAAAAGGGGACTCGGGAAATATGAGCTGGTGGAGTTTGCCGTGGTGATCCTCTCGAACATCTCCTACGGTGGGCTCCCCGAGGCCGTCCGGGGGGGGCTCTCCGAATACCTGAGCCGGGGGGGCTCCCTGCTGATCACCGGGGGACCGAATGCGTACGGCAGCGGCGGATACCAGGCGATGGCCGATCTGATCCCCTTCGAGATCCGAGGCGAGCGGGACTGGCGAGCCGTCCCCTTCAAGCCGGTGATCCCCCTTCAGACGGGACACCCGATCCTGAGTGGTGTCACCTTCCAGACCGTGGGGAACTTCAATGACCTCAATGCCAAGCCCGGCGCAGCAGAGATCGCCCAGTATGCCGGTGGGGGGACCGCACAAGGGGCGCAGTTCGCGTCCCCCCTGATCGTTGAGCAGTCGGTGGGGCAGGGGACCGTGGTGGGTGTCGCCTTCGATCTCGGTCAAGAGGTGCGCGGCGGGTGGGCCGACGGCACCCGCTTTGTCCGGAACCTCCTCACGTATCTGGTGGAGCGTTCTCCCCTGAAACCCAAACCCAGGGAAGGCTATAGGGGGGGAAGACGATAGGGAAATCATCAAGACGGACACCTCGCGGTCGGCCTGAGGGGTGGTCGGATGTCGAGGGATCGTGTACTCACTCCTCGCCCAAGAGCACTGAAGAACGATGCGTACCTTGCAACAGGAGGAACGTCATGCGAGATAGGTGGCTCGCCGCCAGCTTCGCGGTCTTCCTCGTTCTCTGCGTGGCCGGTGTGGCCCCCGCGGCGGAGGAGGCCTCTTCCAGGCTCATTCTTTCGCTCGGGGACGACAGTTACCTGCCTCAAGGTGCGGTGGAGGGAGCCACAGGGGCCAAGGTCAAGCGGGATCTCGGGGGGTCCGACCTCATCGATTTCTCCCTGGTGATTCTTTCTGGCATTTCCTATCAAACCCTCCCCTCCGAGGTGCAGGCCAACCTGGTGGATTTTGTCCGGCGGGGAGGGAGTTTGCTCGTGACCGGTGGGAGTCAGGCGTACGGCAGCGGCGGATTTGTTGGGACAGACATCGGCGACATGCTTCCCTTGAAGCCGAGAGGCCGCGATTGGGTCCCGCATTCTTTTAGTCCCACGTTCGTTTTGGAGCCGTCTCATCCCATCCTCCAGGGCGTGACCATCCTCACGATGGCCCATTTCAATGAGTTGGGCCTCAACAGGAATGCGACATTGATCGCCGAATACCGCGGTTCGGGCAAAGCCGCCGTGGCAGGAAGCGGTCTCCTTGCAACGGGCGAGGGCTTCGGGCCAACAGTTCAATCGGCACAACGTGCCAAGCCGGGAGAAACAACTGGGGCGGTCCCGGGGGGGACGGGCGAAGGAGGTGTCGTGAACAGGCCTGGGGTGACAGAAAGCGGCAAGGCGGTGAGCCCGGGGTTTTCAGCAGAGGGGGGAGTGCAAGGAGGCGGGAGGGGACTCGGCATGCCGCTCATCGCCGAGGGGCACCACGGGAAGGGAACCATCATCGCCGTCGCCTTGGATCTCACGCAGGTGGGGGGCTGGAAGGATCGCGACCGCTTCGTCGTCAACACGGTCACATACCTGATGAACCGCTCAACGCTGGAGCCGCGAACGAAGGAGACCGTGTCCCGGACATTTTCCCAATGGCAGGCATCGTGTGACCGTCAGCTCCGCCGGGCCTTAGCGGGCGGTTTTGTCTGGAAGAGGACGGCCGCCGACTGCCGCCGCGAGCTGGAAGAGAGCCGCTTCCCCAAGATGGACCTGGTGGATCTGTGGCTTGCAGAACGCCTGGAGATCGCCCAGGGTGTCGAGGCTGGGACGCTGTCCGAAGAGGAGGGCGATCGAAAAATTCAGGAACTGAACGCGCGAGTGCAAACCGAGATCCGGAAGGAGCAGGAATGACGGGCCTCGGACACACGTTGCCTCCCGCCCGCCGCGCCGCAGGAGCAGCACGTCAAATGAGGCGTGTGCCATCCGCGGTGCAGAGTCAGCACGGGGGGATCGGGCCTTCGGTCATCGGTCATCGGTCATCGGTCATCGGAGATTGGCGATGTTACGGTATCTGACCGCAGGCGAGTCCCACGGCCCATCCCTGACCACGATCGTTGAGGGGATCCCGGCCCGTCTACCCCTGAGCCCCAAGGACATCGACCCAGAGCTGAGCCGGCGGCAGATGGGGTACGGCCGGGGGGGGCGGATGAAGATCGAGCAGGACCACGCCCTGATCACCGCGGGGGTTCGCCATGGCCTCACCATGGGCTCTCCCATTGCGCTCATCATCACGAATCGGGACTTCGCGAATTGGGATGAAACGATGGGACTCGAGGCGGAGGCGAAGGCGCAGGACACCCGACCGCCGGTCACGCGGCCCCGTCCGGGGCACGCCGATTTGCCCGGGGCCATCAAGTACGGGCATCGGGATGTCCGGAACGTCCTGGAGCGGGCCAGCGCCCGGGAGACGACCGTGCGCGTGGCGGTGGGGGCGGTCTGTAAGCGCCTCCTCCGAGAGTTTGACATCTCGGTTCTCAGCCATGTGGTGGAGATCGGCGGGGTCCGGGCGACCGTCGAGGATCTGTCGCCCGAGCAGATCCGGGCACTCGCCGAGGCCTCCCCGGTCCGATGCGCGGACCGGGAGGCCAGCGAGGCAATGGTGGCACGGATCGACGAGGCCCGACGCCGGAAGACCACCCTGGGGGGGATTTTCGAGGTCATTGTCGATGGGGCCCCCGTCGGCTTGGGGAGCTATACGCAGTGGGACCAGAAGCTCGACGGGCGCCTGGCGCGGGGCCTCATGAGTATCCAGGCCATCAAGGGGGTACACGTGGGACTCGGCTTTGCGGTGGCCGGGCGCTTCGGGTTCGAGGCCCACGATGAGATCTTCTACGATGCCGCGCGACAAGCGCCGCACGGCTTGAAGTTTTACCGAAAAACCAATTACGCCGGCGGGCTCGAGGGGGGGGTGACCAACGGGGAGCCGATCGTCCTCCGCGCAGCCATGAAGCCCCTGTCCACCCAGTACGCCCCCCTCCGCTCCGTGGACCTGGAGACCAAGGAGCCCTTCGAGGCGAGCGTGGAGCGGTCCGACGTCTGCGCCGTCCCGGCCGCTGGGGTCATCGGCGAGGCGGTCGTGGCCTTCGAGATTGCGGCGGCATTGCGGGAGAAGTTCGGCGGGGACAGTCTGGACGAGATGAAACGGAATTTCGATGCGTACGTGCGGTATGTGCGAGACCTCTAAGCGAATTGGGGGGGGCGGACAGGATGCGGAATATCGTGCTCACCGGTATGATGGGGACAGGGAAAACCACGGTGGGTCATTACCTGGCCGCGCAACTCCAGGTCCCGTTTTACGACCTGGATGAACTGATCGAGCAGGAATCGGGGCTGAGCATCCCTGCCATCTTTCAGGAGCGGGGCGAAACGGCCTTTCGGGTGCTGGAACGGGGGGTCGTCTCCCGCCTGTGCGAGCTGCAAGGATGCGTCATCGCCACGGGCGGTGGCACGATCACGGATCCCGAAAACCTCTGTCGCCTCCAGCAGCGCGGGGAGATCATCTGTCTCACGGCGGCGCCGGAGCGAATCCTGGCGCGGGTCGAGGGCATGGAACATCGTCCCTTGCTCTGGCACGCGGACAAGCTGGAACGGATCCGGGTGGTGATGCGTGTGCGGGCTCCGGTCTACGCCGCGTTGGGTGAGCCGATTGACACGACGAATTTGAGCGTCGAGGAGGTAGCTGCCCAGGTCCTGGCACGCATCCACCTTGGTGAGGTCCTCAAAGGATAGGCGATGGAACAGGTGACCGTGCATCTCCGAGACCGGAGCTATCCGATATACATCGGAGCAGAAATCCTCCCGGGAATCGGAGGTCGTGCGCAGCCGCTGAGCCTCTCGGGGCACGGCGCCCTGATTACCAACCCGGTGGTTGGCGGGTTGTATAGTTCGCAAGTTCTCTCCTCCTTCGAACGGGCGGGCATCGCCCTCACACTGCTCGAGGTGCCGGACGGGGAAGCGTTCAAGAGCCTTGAGGTGGCACAGGGCCTGTACGATCGACTCTTCCCCCTGGGCCTGGATCGGCGGTCTCCGATCGTGGCGCTCGGGGGAGGGGTGATCGGAGATCTGGCCGGGTTCGTGGCTGCCACCTATATGAGAGGCCTTCCGCTGATTCAGGTTCCCACGAGCCTGCTCGCCCAGGTGGATAGCAGCGTGGGGGGAAAGGTCGGCGTCAATCTCCCCCAGGCAAAGAATATGATCGGGGCGTTTTACCAGCCGCTTTTCGTCCTGAGCGATGTATCCCTCCTCCGCACCCTCCCGCCGCAAGAATTCCAGGCCGGAATGGCCGAGGTGGTGAAATACGGGGTCATCGAGGATAAGGAATTCTTCGAATGGCTCGAGGGAAACGTGTCTGCCATCCTCGAGAGGAGAGACGAGGTCGTGATCCACATCGTAGGGACCGCGTGCCGGATCAAGGCGGTGGTGGTGGAGAAGGACGAACGGGACGAGGGCCTCCGGGCCATCTTGAACTTCGGCCATACGGTGGGGCATGCACTCGAGGCGGCGAGCGGATACGGCCAGGTGAGTCATGGGCAGGCGGTGGCGATCGGCATGGTGACGGCTGCACGGATATCGTATCAGATGGGCCTCTGCAGCGAGGAGGTTCCTTCCCGCCTGGCGCGTCTCCTTGAACGGATCGGCCTCCCGACGGCACTTCCTCATGATCCAAAAGAGCTTATACATACAATAAGTTACGACAAGAAGCTCATGCATAGATTAAACTATTTTATCTTGACAAAGGACTTCGGGAGTGTTACGGTGACGCCGATTTTGGACCCCCTGGAAGCCCTCCAGAAGTCCGCGCGAGATCAGGATTTCCTCTGAGTTGAGGCGGGTTGTGCCACCACTCTTCGATATTGAACGTCTAGAGGCCAGGCTCGCGGCCGATCCCCACTCCCCGGTGTTTACCCAGCTGGCGGACGCCTACCGGAAGCAGGGAAGCTTCGAAAAAGCCATTCAGATTTGTCAGCGGGGGATGGATCAGCATCCGAATTATGCCAGCGCCCACATGGTCCTGGGCCGAACGCACAAAGATAAGGGAGACCTGCCGGCAGCCCGGGAAGCCTTTGAACGGGTCATTCACCTTGACCCGGAAAACGTGCTCGCGTACCGGTTCCTGGGCGAGCTCGCGGAGGCGCGGCATGCCTCATCGGAGGCCCTCGCGTCGTATCGATCGGCCCTGATCTTACGTCCCTTCGACAAGACGGTCCGAGCGGCGATCGAACGCCTGCAGCCCCAGGCCGAAGAGACGCTGAAGCCCGCACCACCGGAGGTTGCAAAGGCACCCCCGGAACCCTCCCCGCCGGAGACGGCCCCCTTGGCGACCGAAACCCTGGCGGGGCTGTATGCATCGCAGGGGCTTTACGATCGGGCGGCCGATATGTATGCGCGCCTCGTTGCCGAGACTCCAGACCGGGAAGACCTTGCGGAAAAGTACCGGGAGGTCCTGTGTCACCTAAAGGAGGCAGGCGTAACGCCGACGGCGGCTTCCCTGGGAAGCGAAGAGGCGGTGGCGCTCCTCGAGGCGTGGCGAGACGGCTTCCAAAGCCTCACGGCCAGGCGCAGGGGGCCGATCGTGCTCCTCGAAGCCTGGCGGGCGGCCTTCCAGAGGCTGAAGAGGGGAGGGCGGCGCCGGAAGATTCAACTCCTCGAAGCCTGGCGGGCGGCGTTCCAGAGGCTCACGCGGGCCAGACAGAAACGAGGGCCGATCGATCTGCTCCAGGCCTGGCGGGAGGCCTTCCAGAAGCTGCGGGCCGTCGAATGACAGAAAATCGGGTACGATCATTCGGACGATGCGGAGCATTGCGAAAAGCTCCTGGCTCACGGGGAGTGTCCCCTCTGGGGTCGAAGTGAGGAGAGGAGAGGATGCGGGTTCTTGTCTTGAACGGGCCGAATCTGAATCTCCTGGGTCGGAGAGAGCCAGAGATTTACGGTGCCATGACCCTCGATGAACTGGAGGAGGAGATTCGGCGGGCGGCCGAGACCCGTGGGATCGACGTACAATTCTTTCAGTCGAACCAGGAGGGGGTGCTGATCGACCGTCTGCAGCAGGCGCGGGGCTGGGCCGACGTGGTGCTCCTCAACGCCGGGGGGCTCACGCACACCAGCGTGAGCCTCCGTGATGCCGTGGTTGGCGTCGGCATTCCAGTGATCGAGATCCATCTCTCGAACATCCAGGCCCGGGAGCCGTTCCGGCATCGGTCCTTGATTGCGCCGGTGGCGGTCGGCCAGATCGTCGGTTTTGGGCCGTCCGGCTATCTCCTCGGCTTGGAGGCGGCCGTCCATCTCGCGAAGCAGCAGGGCCGGGAACCCTGACCCCGGCTGGCTCTCTTCGAGGTATCACATCTCATGATCCTGTCGAACGACCTCCGGTCCGGGACCAAGATCGAGCTTGACGGCACACCGTACCTGGTGGTCGAGTATCAACATCACAAGCCGGGAAAGGGGGGGGCCATGGTCCGCACGAAGCTGCGGAATCTGCGGAGTGGCGCGCTGATCGACCGGACCTTTCGTCCCGACGAGAAGCTTGCGCCCGCACCGCTCGAAGAGCGGACGGCCCAGTTTCTCTATCGGCAGGGAGAGCACTATACCTTCATGGATGTCGAGACCTATGATCAGTTTGAGGTGACGAGCACGCAGCTGGGGGATGCCGGGGCGTTTCTCAAAGAAGACATGGAGGTTACGATCCTCTTCTACCACCAAGAGGTGATCGGTGTCGATCTGCCGATTGCCGTGGAGCTCACGGTGGTGGAGACGGAGCCTGGCGTGCGCGGGGACACCGTCTCGGGCGGCTCAAAGCCTGCCACCCTGGAGACGGGGGCGGTCATTCAAGTGCCGCTGTTTGTCGACGTGGGGACGCGGGTCCGCGTCGATACCCGGACGGGGACCTACCTGGGACGAGCATAGGAGCACCGATGGATACCCGCGACATCAAAGTGTTGCTCAAATTGATTCAGGATACGGACATCGAGGAGATCGAGGTCGAGCGGAACGAAACCCGCATCCGGATCCGTCGCCGGCCCGTGGCTACCCTCGGCCCGGCCTACTCCGCGGCGACTCCTCCTCCGGTGTTGACGGGAGCGGAGCACGCCCAGGAGATTCCATCCCTGGCTCCACCCACCGAAAAGGGGATTACCGTCGAATCGCCGATGGTCGGGACCTTCTACCGGGCCCCCGCCCCGGGTGCAGAACCGTACGTCAAAGAAGGGTCTATCGTCGAGAAAGGGACGGTCCTCTGCATTATCGAGGCCATGAAGTTGATGAATGAAATCGAGGCGGAGATTCCCGGGAAGATCGCCCTCATTCTCGTGGAGAACGCCCAACCGGTGGAGTACGGCCAGCCCTTGTTCGTCCTCGAATCCCTCTAACGAGTGGAGAGACCGATGTCCAGCATCGATGATCCCTGTCGTGACGCTGCATTCTGACCCGTGGACCGCATCACATGGTGAAGAAAATCCTGGTCGCGAACAGGGGGGAGATCGCCCTCCGGGTGATTCGAGCCTGCAAGGAGCTCGGCGTTCGGAGCGTTGCGGTCTACTCCGAGGCGGACCGGGAGAGTCCCCACGTGCAGTGGGCGGATGAGGCGGTCTGCATCGGCCCGCCAGAGGCAGCGCAGAGCTATTTGAATATCCCAGGGATCATCAGCGCCGCCGAGATCGCCAAGGTGGAGGCGATCCACCCCGGCTACGGATTTCTCGCGGAGAACGCCCACTTTGCCGAGGTCTGTGAGGCATCCGGGATCACCTTCATCGGCCCCACCCCCGAAAGCATCCGCCGCATGGGGGACAAGGCCGAGGCGCGCAAGGCGGCCGTGGCGGTGGGCGTTCCCGTGGTCCCCGGGAGTGACGGAGCGGTGAACGATGAACAGCAGGCCAGGCAAGTCGCTGCTCAGATCGGGTATCCGCTCCTGATTAAGGCGGTCGGCGGCGGCGGGGGCCGGGGCATGCGGGTGGTTCAGACCGAAGGGGAAGTCGCTCGGGCCTTCCTGACGGCGCGAGGGGAAGCGTCCGCGGCCTTCGGCAATCCCGCGGTCTACATCGAGCGGTACTTTACCGCACCGCGCCATGTCGAGCTACAGATGTTGGGGGACGGAAAGGGAGGGGTCATCTCGCTGGGGGAACGGGACTGTTCCATCCAGCGGCGCCACCAGAAGTTGATCGAGGAGTCCCCGTGTCCCGTGCTCAGCCCCGCTCTCCGAGAAGCAATGGGGCGCGCTGCGGTGAAGATCGCGGAGACGGTCGCGTATCGCGGGGCGGGGACCGTGGAGTTCCTCTTGGATGGCGAGGGGGCTTTTTACTTTATCGAGATGAATACGCGGATCCAGGTGGAGCATCCGGTGACGGAGATGGTGACGGGGGTCGATCTGATCAAGGCTCAGCTTCAGATCGCGGCGGGAAGCCCACTCCCCCTGGCGCAGACAGAAGTCACACTCACCGGACATGCAATCGAGTGCCGGGTGAACGCCGAAGACCCCGAGACCTTTCTCCCCTCACCGGGGAAGATCACCGACCTTCGCCTTCCGGGCGGTCCCGGAATCCGCCTCGACACCCACGCTTTCCCCGGCTATGTCATTCCTCCGTTTTACGACTCCCTCTTGGCGAAACTGATCGCGCATGGCCGCGATCGAAACGAGGCGGTGGCCCGCCTCCGTCGCGCCCTGGGAGAGTTCGTCATCGGTGAAATCAAGACCACGATCCCCTTGCACCGCAGGATCGTTAACGATCAGGATTTCATCGCAGGGCGGGTCTCCACCCGGTTTCTCGAGCGTCTGGGTTATGTCACCACCTCGTAACGGACGGCACGCCACTCGCCTCACACGATGGCCTTCTCGTATCCCCTGTGCGTAATCACCGATGAGACCCTCTCGGGGCTTCGGCACCGCGAGGTGGCGGAGCAGGCCCTGGAGGGCGGGGCGCCGATGATCCAGCTTCGGGACAAGCGGGGAGATCTCCGCAGCCTCTACGAAGAGGCCGTGGCCATTCGGGGCCTGTGTCGACAGCGGGGAGCCCGTTTCATCGTCAACGATCGGCTCGATCTCGCCCTGGCGGTGGAGGCGGACGGGGTACACCTGGGACAGGAAGACGTGCCGGCGCGCCTGGCCCGCCCCCTGTTGATGCCCGGAATGTTTCTGGGGATCTCCACCCACTCGGTCGAGGAGGCGGAGGAGGCCGAAGCGGCGGGGGCCGACTACATCGGGTTTGGGCCTGTTTTTGCGACCGGGACGAAGGCGGGGACGCGCCCGCCGGTTGGCTTAGACGGTATTCGGCGGGTCAGGGCAGCCGTCCGCGTCCCCGTATTGGCCATTGGAGGAATTACGGCCGAGCGGGCCCAGGCGGTGATCGAAGCAGGGGCAGACGGACTGGCGGTCATTTCCGCCATTGTGGGGTCGGGGGGGATTGCGGCCGCCTGTCGGGACTTCCTCTGTCGAATTCATGAACGTTCCGAGGGGGGAAAACGTTGACACGAGGACCGGGGAACTCCCAGGGGACATCACCCCACGGGGAAATGGCCATTCTCTTGGTCGAACAGAACGCGCGCATGGCACTCGGCATCGGTCGTCGCGGGTATGTGATCCAAACCGGAGAGATCGTCTGGCATGACTCGGCCCGCGCATTACTCCGGAGTGATCTGGTGCGGCAGTCCTATCCGGGAGAGGGGGGATGATCCCCGGCGGGGTGGGGGAGGCCTGATGTCGGATTCGCGCTTTGAACGGGGGCGGAAGGCGTCCAGGGGCGGGCGGCGCACACCTCGCATACTTTCGGTGAACCCGCGCAATCCCGACCCGCACGTGGTCCGGGACATTGTGAACGTCCTGCAAGAGGAGGGACTCGTTGCCTTGCCGACCGACACGGTGTACGGGCTGGCCGCCGACATCTCTCGGGCAGCAACGCTCGACCGTCTTCTGTATGTGAAGGCGCGTCCTCACGACAAACCGATCCCGATCTTTATTGCCAACATCGACGCCCTGGGAGGAGTCGCACAGGAAATACCCGAAGCGGCCCGGCAATTAGCGGAACACTTCTGGCCCGGTCCCCTCACGCTGATCCTGTATGCCTCACCGGCCGTTCCGGAAATGATCACCGCAGGAACGGGGACGGTGGGGGTCCGCATCCCGCAACTGCCTTTGATCGAAGGGATCCTGGCGGGTCTGCAGCGTCCTATCACCGGGACCAGCGCCAACAGGAGCGGCGGGGTCGATCCGGTAACGGCCGAGGATGTTTTACGAGCGGTTGGCAATCAGTGCGATCTGCTCGTGGATGGGGGAAGGGTGCCCGGAGGGATTCCCTCGACGGTGCTCGATTGTACCCAATCTCCTTTCCGGATTATAAGGGAAGGGGCCGTCGGCGGTGAAGCGATTGCTGCCCTGTTGGGGGAAAAGGCCCCCCCATCCTGAAATCTGATTTTGAAGCCTGCCGGGATTGTGGTAACTTATTGATTTAGGGGCTCAGAAAGCCGAGGGGATCCGACGCATGGGGATCGAGGAACTCATCGACGACATCAAGTCTTACAATCCCGGGGCGGACGCGGCGATCCTGCGCAGGGCCCACGAGTTTGCGGCTACCGTCCACCGGGGTCAGGCGCGACGCTCGGGCGATCCCTATCTTTCACATCCCGTAGAAGTCGCCGCCATCCTCACGGGCCTCAAAGTGGACGTGCGCGCCATTGCCGCAGGCCTCCTGCACGACGCCATCGAGGACACCCACACCACCACGCAGGAGATCCGAACCCTCTTTGGAGACGAGATCGCCGATCTCGTGGACGGGGTGACCAAACTGTCCAAGCTTCCCTTTTCCACCCGAGAGGATCGCCAGGCCGACAGCTTTCGGAAGATGTTCCTCGCCATGGCGAAAGATATCCGCGTGATCGTGATTAAACTAGCCGACCGTCTCCATAACATGCGGACGCTGGCCCCCTTGCCCGAGGCCAAGCAACGCCTCATTGCCAAGGAAACCCTTGAAATCTACGCGCCGTTGGCTCATCGCCTGGGAATGGCCAAGATCAAGCAGGAACTCGAGGACTTGAGCCTTCGATACCTGGATCCCGACGCCTACCGCGAATTGACCGTCCAGGTCGCCACGAAGCAACGGGAGCGCGAGGCCCAAATCAACGAGGTGATCGCCATCCTCGGCCAGAAGCTCACCGACGTCGGGATCCCCTGCGAGATCACGGGTCGCCCCAAACACTTTTACTCGATCCACCGAAAGATGCGTGAGCACGGCAAGACTTTCGATGAAATCTACGACCTCACCGCTATCCGGGTGATTACCAACAGCGTCAAGGATTGTTATGGGGCCCTCGGCATGGTCCACAGCCTCTGGAAGCCTATCCCGGGCCGGTTCAAGGATTTTATTGCCGTTCCCAAGTCCAACATGTACCAGTCCCTCCACACCACCGTGATCGGCCCGAAGGGGGAGCCGGCCGAGATTCAGATCCGAACGCACGAGATGCACCGCACAGCAGAGGAGGGCATTGCCGCGCACTGGGCGTACAAGGAGGGGAAAGCCACCCTGGACGAATCGGAAAAGAACTTTCTCTGGCTGCGCCAGCTTCTCGATTGGGGCCGGGATGTAAAAGATAGTCGGGAGTTTCTTGATACCGTGCGCATCGATCTTTTCCCCGAGGAGGTGTATGTGTTTACCCCCAAGGGGGATGTCAGGGGATTGCCGCGGGGGGCGAGCCCGATCGACTTCGCCTTCAGCATCCATACCGATATCGGGCTCCACTGTGTGGGCGCCAGGGTCAACGGCCGCATTGTGCCGCTCCGCTACGAGCTGCGCAATGGCGATATCGTAGAGATCTTGACCGCTACGACCCAACACCCGAGCCGGGATTGGCTCAAGATCGTCAAGACCTCTCGGGCCCGCAGCCGCATCAAGGCGTGGGTGAAAAACGAAGAGCGGGCCCGATCCGTCAACCTGGGGAAAGAGCTCTTGGAGCGGGAGCTTCGAAAGCTGGCCAAGGGGGGTCTCTCGCGGCTGAAGCCCGAGGCGTTTACCCAGGTCTTCGAGCACTATGGCGTGGGATCGGAAGAGGAGCTTTACGCGGGAATCGGCTACGGAAGGATCTCGCCCCGCCAGGTCGTCCTGAAGCTGTTGCCTCCAGAGCAGGTCCAAGCGATCGCGGAGGTAGAGAGCAGGGAACGGAAGTCGCGGACCAAGGCGGCGGAAGAAGGAATCCAGATCGGAGGCGTCGATGACATCTTGGTTCATTTCGCCAAGTGCTGTAACCCCCTCCCGGGAGATGACATCATTGGATTCATCACCCGGGGGCGCGGGGTCACGGTCCACAGCGCGGAGTGTCCAAACATCGTGGCCTTCGGATACGATCCCGAGCGCCAGATCCGCGTCAACTGGAACGAGCGCGTGAAGATCCCCCATCAGGTGAAGATCCGAGTGACCATCGACGAGGACCGACCGGGGCTCCTGGCAGAGATCAGCACCGCCATCTCTTCGATGAACGCAAACATCGCGCAGGCGGAGGTCAGGGTCACCGAAGAGAAGCGAGGGCTCAACACCTTTGTCCTGGAGGTCATGGATCTGAGGCAACTTCAGGGAGCCATGCAGGCGATTCGCCGGGTCAGGGGTGTCATGGGCGTGGAACGCGTTCGCAGCCACTAGATAGTTCATGGTTCAGGGAAACGACAAAGGAGGGGATGTGCTTTTCTCTGAACTATGAACCCTGAACCTTGAACCGGGCCGCCCTGCGGCCCCTAGCTGGCCTTTTGAACTTTCCCTGAGCGGAGACAGCGGGTACAGACATGGATATAGCGAGGGGCTTTGTTGATGAGGGCATGGACTCGCTGAACGTTGGGCAGCTGCCTGCGTTTGCTCACGTTGTGCGCGTGGCTAATCCGGTGGGCGACCCGTGGCCCCTTCCCGCAGATCTCGCATCGACGCTTGATATGGGCCATGAAAGCCCCCTCCGGCTGGTTGGCGTTGTCCTCCTCCGAACGCAAGCGACTTTATCGTACTTCATATGAGAAGGCAACAAATTTCTTCAGCGTCGGGCGCCCCGAGTTTCGACACGCCTGTTCAATGCCTCATGGGGGTGGGACCGAAACGCGCGCAGGCGCTGGCCCGTCTTGGAGTCCGCACGGTCCGCGATGCGCTCTACCTTCGTCCCCTTCGGCACGAAGACCGAAGACACCTTCGACCGATCCGAGATCTCCAACCGGGATTGCAGGAGACGGTGATGGGAGAGGTCAAGGGGGCGAGTGTCACGCCGACCCGTCGCGGGATAAAAATCCTCTCGGTTATTGTCGGAGACGGAACCGGGACCCTCATCGCGAAGTGGTTTCATCAGCCCTACCTCAAGTCTCGATTCCCACCGGGCCACCGTGTCGTCCTGTCGGGGAAGGTCAACTGGGGTCCGGGTCTCGAGATGGTGAATCCGGATTACGAGGCGTGGCAAGATGGAACCTCTACCCACACAGGCCGCGTCGTCCCCATCTATCCGTTGGTGGAAGGGCTGTTCCAGCGCTGGCTCCGGAGCTTCATGCAAGATCTCATCGGAGCATGGGCCTCGCGCGTTCCGGATTTCCTCCCCCACGAGATCCGCCGGCGCCACGGCTTCATGGCCCTCCCCGACGCGCTCCGGGCAATCCACCTCCCCGACCGGATGAGCGAGGTAGAGGCGGGCAAGAGGCGCCTCGCTTTCGATGACCTTCTCCTCTTGAGCCTGGGTGTGGTCCGCATGCGTCAGAGGGCAGCAGCGGACGTCGCAGTCGCCATGCAGGGGGCTCCAGGCGTGGAGCAGGCGGTGCGGGCATGCCTCGGATTTGAACTCACGCCCGGTCAGGAGCGGGTGCTCGCAGAGATCAAGGCCGATATGGCCCGGTCCCGGCCCATGACCCGCCTCTTGCAGGGGGACGTGGGGTCCGGGAAAACCGCCGTGGCGCTCCTCGCCATGGTCCATGCGGTAGGAAGCGGCTACCAGGGGGCGATCATGGCGCCGACGGAAATCCTGGCGGAGCAACACTACGTGAAGGCGCAGGCCCTGCTCACACCCGTGGGGATTCGGGTCGGGTTCCTGAGCGGGGGAGTGAGCGCCACAGAGCGGGAGAGACTCCGACACTCCATTGCCACCGGGGAGTTGCACGGGGTCATCGGCACGCATGCCCTTCTTCAGGAGGCGGTCAGCTTTCATCGTTTGGGCTTCGTCATCGTGGACGAGCAGCACCGCTTCGGGGTCAGGCAACGTGCGGAACTCACCGCCAAGGGTTCTCGCCCCCACACCCTGGTCATGACCGCGACCCCCATTCCCCGGACGTTGGCCCTTACCTTGTACGGCGACCTGGATCTCTCCATTATCGATGGACTGCCGCCGGGCCGGCAGCCGGTCAAGACGGAACTCGTGCCCGAGGGAATGCGCCTTCAGGCGTACCGATGTGTCATGGAAGAGGTGCGAAACGGAGGAGCCGCCTACGTCATCTGTCCCCTGGTGGAAGAGAACGCCGAGGCCGATCTCAAGGCGGCGACGAGTCTGGCCGCTGAGCTCCGGCAGGGGATCCTTCAGGGGACCACCGTAGGGTGCCTCCACGGGCGGATGCGGACCGAGGAAAAAAGAGAGGTCATGGACGCCTTCCGCACGGGGACCGTTCAGGTCTTGGTGGCGACCACGGTGGTGGAAGTGGGAATGGACGTGCCGCGGGCGACGGTGGTCGTGGTGGAGCATGCCGACCGCCTCGGCCTCACGCAACTCCACCAGATCCGGGGACGGGTCGGACGGGCCCACCGCCACGCCACCTGCTTCCTCATTCACGGCCATCACCTGACGGAGGAGGGGAGGGCGAGGCTCCAGGCCATGGCAGAGTGTGCCGACGGCTTTCAGATTGCCGAGCGGGATCTAGAACTCAGGGGCCCGGGAGAGCTCTTCGGTACGAGGCAGGCGGGGTTCCCTGACCTGGAGATGACACACCTGCTCCGAGACGTCCACCTGATCGAGGCCGCGCGACACGAGGCCGCGAAGCTGCTAGAGGCAGACCCCAACCTCACCGGCTATCCGCTTCTTCGCGACGCCTTCCAAGAGCGGTGGGAAGGGTCATTGGCGCTGGCCACCGTCGGCTGAGGAAAGCTATCCGCAGTCAGCGGTCAGCCATCAGCTACCCAGGTCTGTTCCTGTGCTGACTACTGGCAGCTGAGCGCTGGATTTTTCGTATGCGGGTCATCGCAGGCAAGGCCAAAGGACGGCGAATGCAAGTTCCGAGGCGGAAAGGGGTCCGCCCAACTTCTGACTACCTTCGCGAAGTGCTTTTTGATATCCTCGGGCCCTCGGTCCGCGGTGTCCGGTTTCTTGACCTCTACGCCGGGTCGGGGGCCGTGGGCATTGAAGCCCTCAGCCGCGGCGGTGCCGAGGTGATCTTTCTCGAGCAGGATCCGGTCTGTCTCCGCACCCTCCGAGAGAATGCCGAGGCAGCCGGCCTCGCGCAAAGGCGGATCCTATCCGGCGATGTGCTGCGGATCCTGCCACGGCTTGCCCGGCGCGGCGAGTCCTTCGATATCATCTTTCTCGATCCCCCATACGGGAGCGGCCTCGCCCGGCGGACGCTGGAGGTCGTGGCCTCCGCCGATCTGCTCCAGCCTGGGGGAGTCGCCATCGTGGAGCACTTTGCGAAAGAGACGCTTCCGCCCCGGATTGGGAACCTGGAGCGGACCCGAGAGAAGGCGCACGGGCAGACCCTGTTGAGCTTCTATGAGAGGGGAGCGGAGCATTGCCGGTGAAGAGGCCCCTCGCAGTGTATCCCGGAACCTTTGATCCCTTTACCAACGGCCATCGGGACATCCTGGAGCGAGCGCTCAACGTCTTTCCCCGGATGATCGTGGCGGTCGCCGCCAATCCTGACAAGGCCCCCTTCTTTACGGTCGAGGAGCGTATGGAAATCATTCGGGATGCGGTCAGAGGCATGCGGGGGGTCCGGGTCGATGCCTTCGATACCCTCCTGGTGAATTACGTCAGGGCCGAGGGAGCCACCGTGGTGATTCGGGGTCTCCGGGCGATCTCCGACTTCGAGTACGAGTTTCAGATGGCCCTGATGAATCGCCGCATCGCGGAAGAGATTGAGACGGTCTTTCTGATGCCCCACGAGTCATACAGCTACTTGAGCTCGCGGTTGGTCAAAGAGGTGTCGCAGCTTGGAGGCACGGTCAAGGGCCTGGTCTCCCCCCTCACAGAGCGGATGCTCAAACAAAAATATCATCACTCCAAATACGGGAGGCGATAAGGAGGTTTCAATGCCACTGTCGCGGCGGGTCCGGAGTATCAGCCCCTCGTCGACGCTTGCCATTACCGCGATGGCCAAGCAGATGCAGGCGGAAGGCATCGATGTGATCAGCTTTGCGGGGGGCGAGCCCGACTTTGACACCCCCGAACACATCAAGGAAGCGGGGGTACGAGCCATCCGAGAGGGGTTTACCAAGTATACGACGCCCGCGGGGATTGAAGAGCTCCGGGATGCCGTGGTCGCCAAGCTCAAACGGGACAACGGGCTGGAGTACACCCGGGACGAAATCGTGACCTGTAACGGGTCCAAGCAGGCCCTCTATAATTTGGCGATGGTCCTCTTCGATAAGCGGGACGAAGTCATCATTCCGGCGCCGTATTGGGTGAGCTATCCCGAACAGGTGCGTCTGGCGGACGCCACGCCGGTCTTTGCGCCCACCGCGGAAGGAGAGGGGTTTCGCCTGAAACGAAGGGACCTCGAGCGGGTGTTGACCCGCCGGACCAAGGCGGTGATCCTCAATTCCCCCTGTAACCCCACCGGTGCAGTGGTCGAAAGAGATGAACTCACGGCCATCGCTGATCTGGCCCTGGAAAAGGATTTCTATTTGGTGTCGGACGAAGCCTATGAGACTCTCACCTATGACGGGGTCAAGCATGTGAGTGTCGCGTCGCTGGGAGACGAGATCAAGGCCCGAACCATTGTGGTGGGATCGGCCTCCAAAACCTACGCCATGACCGGGTGGCGTCTCGGGTATGCCGCAGGTCCCAAAGAGATCATCAAAGCCGTGAGCGATCTGCAGAGCCAATCGACCTCGGCCCCAACCTCTTTTTGTCAGAAGGCGACTGCAGCTGCCCTGTTGGGCCCCCAGGAGACGGTTGCCACGATGCGAGAGGAGTTCGAGAGGCGCCGGCGGTATCTCCTGGAGCGCCTCCAGGGAATTCCGGGAATCTCCTGCGTCCCGCCGCAGGGGACGTTTTACGCCTTCCCGAACGTGTCCAGCTTTTATGGGAAAAAGATGGCCCGCGGCCGCAAGATCGGCAGCTCGACCGATCTCGTGGCCTATCTCATTCGCGAGGCTCGGGTGACGGCCGTCCCGGGTGCCGATTTCGGAAGTGACAGGCACCTCCGTCTCTCCTATTGCCTCAATATGGAAAGGCTGCGGGAGGGGCTTGACCGGATGGCGATGGCCCTGGAGCACCTCAGGGGATAGATTCGTACATGGGAGAGCGGGACCGGCTCTGCAGTCACCCGCGGCCCGGGCACCGTGGAGTGCCGTGGTGCTTTCGCGCGACAATGAAGCGAGGGATATACCTTGCGGTTGGCTTGATCCTCTGGGCAAGTGTGCCGATGGGAGAGGGAGGTCTCCCTCGGGCAGGTGGAAGCTACCACTACACTTTGGGGCCGTCGGACCCGCCGTCTCTGGATCCTGTCCACATCACGGACACCGTCTCCCACGCGGTTGCGTCCGAACTGTATGACGGGCTCGTCACCTTCGACCCGAATCTGAAGATTCAGCCGGCGATTGCGAGACGCTGGGTCGTATCCGGAGACGGGCGTACCTATACCTTCGACCTGCGTCCGGGTGTCCGGTTTCACAACGGCCGGGCGGTGACCGCCGAGGACTTCCGGTATAGTTTCGAGCGTCTGCTCCATCCCGACACGCGATCAGAGCGAACGTGGATCCTGGAGAAGCTGCAGGGGGCCCGGGAGTTCATGATGGGGAAGGCCCCCGACGTATCGGGGATCAAGGTTCTGGGACCGCACAAGCTCCAGCTGACCCTGGAGCGGCCCTTCGCCCCCTTCCTGGCCTTGCTCGCCTATCCGGCTGCGAGCGTCGTGCCGCGGGAGGTCGTGGAGCGGTGGGGACGGCAGTTTTCGACCCATCCCGTGGGGACGGGGCCCTTCCGGTTTCGCGAGTGGCGCCACGACGATCGGGTGATCCTGAAGGCCAATCCGGACTACTTTCGGGGCGCCCCGTATCTCGACCAAATTGTCTTCCGGGTGATTCCCGATGAGATGAGCCGGTTTCAGGAGTTTCGGGCGGGGAACCTTGACCACACCGACATCCCGACGGGCCTCTTCGCCGTGGTCCGGAATGATCCGTCGCTTAGCCGCATGCTGGCCTCCCGACCTTCTTTGGGGATTAATGCGATTCAGTTTAACCTGGAGCGATCACCCTTCCGGGGAAATCGCAAGCTGCGGCAGGCCTTCAATTACAGTGTGGACAAGGAGGCCATTGCGCAGGTGATCCTCGAGGGACGGGTTTTGTCGGCCCGATCCGTCCTCCCCCCGGGAATGTTTGCGCATAACCCGGAACTCCGAGGCTACCCCCACAACAAGAAACTAGCCGCGCGGCTCTTGGCGGAGGCGGGATATGCAGGGGGGAGGGGGCTTCCGCCCCTGCGGCTCTACTATAATACCGGCCTGGTCAACCGGAAGATCGCCGAGTTCATCCAGGGGGCGCTGCGCGCAATCGGGGTCACGATCGAGCTGCGAGAACTGGATTGGCCCGCCTATCTTAATCTCGTGGACAGGGGTGATGCACCCTTATTCCGTCTCGGGTGGCTGGCGGACTATCCCGATCCAGAGAACTTCCTCACCGTCCTCTTTCACAGCCGCAATCGGGGTTCCAAGGGGAATCTCTCCCGCTATGTCAATCCCCGGGTGGATGCATTGCTGGACCAGGCCGATGCGAGCCTGGATCCCCGCATACGAAGTCGCCTCTACCGCGAGGCGGAGAAGATCATCGTGGAGGATGCCCCCTGGATTTTTCTCCATTACTACAGCACCGACGTCTTGATCCAACCCTGGGTGAAGGGCCTCCGGGAGCAGATCTCGGCGATGGACAGCGCGCCAACCCTCGGGGCGGTCCAGATGCGGAAAGTGTGGCTGGAGAGGGAGCAGAGGCGATGAGCCGGGACGAGCGGGCCGTAGACCTGAGGAGTGATACCGTGACCGTCCCCACCGGGGCGATGCGAGAGGCCATGCGAAGTGCCGTGGTGGGAGACGATGTCTATGGCGAGGACCCCACCGTGCGTCGCCTGGAAGCCCTGGCCGCCCAGCGGCTGGGGAAAGAGGCGGCCCTCTTCGTTCCCTCCGGGACCATGGGAAACCAGGTCGCCCTGTTGACCCATGCGGGTAGGGGGGAGGAGGTCATCCTTGAAGAGGACTGTCACATTTACAGCTTCGAGGTGGGGGGGCCGGCCTTCCTTGCAGGGATTCTGACCCGGACCTTGCGGGGCACACACGGCATCCTGGATCCGCAGGAAATCCGGAAGGCAGTCAGATCGGAGACCCTCCAGACACCGAGAACGGCCCTGATCTGCCTCGAGAGCCCCACGAATCGGGGAGGGGGAACGATCTATCCCCCGACGCTCCTTCAAGAGATTGCTGTACTGGCCCGCGACGCAGGGGTTGCTACTCACCTCGATGGCGCCCGGATCTTTAATGCGGCAGTGGCCCTGGGGATTCCGGCAGCCGAGTTGGCCCGTTGGGCCGACTCGGTGATGTTCTGCGTGTCGAAAAGCCTCGCCGCGCCGATCGGCTCCCTGGTGGTTGGAAGGGATGAGTTTATCGGCCGGGCCCGGCGCTTCAGGAAGCTGCTGGGCGGAGGAATGCGCCAGGTAGGCGTGATCGCAGCCGCCGGGATCGTCGCCCTGGAAACGATGGTCGACCGGCTGGCAGAGGATCACGAAAACGCCCGGCTCCTGGCCGAGGGGCTCAGCAGCATCGAGGGGATCGAGATCGACCTGAAACGGGTCCAGACCAACATCGTGATCTTTGCCGTCCGGCACCCCACGATAAGCGGCGCCACGCTAACCGAGAAGCTTCGGAAGGAGCGCGTTCTGGTCCACCAGATCTCCGCCGATGCGATTCGCTGCCTCACCCACAAAGACGTCTCCCGCCAGGGCGCCCTGACGGCCCTCGCGGCAATTCGAACAATCATGGGTGAGAAAAGGGGATAAGTCCAATTATTCAATTCCCAACCCTAGGGACCCGCCCTGGGCTTGTGAGAAAAGGGGATAAGTCCAATTATTCAATTCCCAACCCTAGGGACCCGCCCTGGGCTTGTCGAAGGGTTGACACAGCGCCCGACGGGAATAAAGTAGCTCCCATGGGGGCTTAGGGGGTACGGGGACAGCAGGATGGGAGAAGTAGGCACGCGAGACGCCGACAATGCCAAAGCACCGGGCGGGCTTGGATAGCTCCCCGGTGCTTTGTGTTTTGGGGCGTACTGGTGGACCACGGGAGGAGTGAGAGGCGTGCAGTGCGACGGTTGGATTCCGTGCCGATGAACCCGAGGAACGGGGATGTCAAGATTCAAGACCTGACCCCACCGACTGGACCTAGCTTTCCACATCATGCCTAGTGGAAGCCCAGCTTTAGCCAGGCGTCGGATCGAGCAGCCCGTCTGCTTCCTTCGGCGCCCGGTGTGACTTGTCCCGTCTGACTATCACACGAAGGAAAGGGGTAGGCTATTTCTGCCTCGTGCGATATGAGAAGGAGGGGGGTCGTGGGGACGCTTGAGAGAGTGCGCCGGATATGCTAATGTCCTATCATCACTCGAAAAGTACGCATTCACGAAGGCTTCGCAGGATAGTCATTTTCGGAGGGATGGTGATGGGATGTATTTTTTGCCAGATCCGCGACGGGCAGATCCCGTCGACCCGGGTTTACGAAGACGACAAGACAATCGCGTTCATGGACATCAATCCGATTAATCAGGGGCACCTCCTGGTCATCCCCAAGAACCACGCCGATACCATCTTTGATATTTCTCCCGCGGATCTCGGCGCGATTGCGGCGACGGTCAAAAAGGTGGCGGGGGCGATGCGACAGGCACTCCGGCCCGACGGACTCAACCTCTTCCAGGCGAATGGGACGGCGGCCGGGCAGGTCGTTCCACATGTCCACGTGCACCTGATTCCGCGGTGGACGGGCGACGGCAAGGGCTTTGACTGGCAGCTGGTCAAGGGGGATCCGGACCGGATCAAGGCGACCGCGGAACAGATTCGGACCCACGTCCCGCTGGAAGGCGCGTGAAGGGGTCCTTCCTTTCCGCGCTGATCGAGAGGGTGGTCTCCTGCGCCACGTCGATCTTCGTTTCCCCCCGTGTGCAGTGCGTGCGAACCATGTATCCTGTCACCTTTGACTCGGACATCGATCGAGTGAAGCCGACGTGTCCCGCCGGGGACCTCCGCCTCCCACCCGCAAACAGTCTGATGTTCCGCGACGGCGTGCCCGCGTCAGGGCGAGGACGAGGCTCTGGGGGCGCATGATGCGATACCTTTTGAGTAGATGTCGACAGGCCATACCGGTTCTCTTTGGCGTGACGCTCATCACCTTCCTCTTGACCCACGTGGCCCTTGGAGACCCGGTTCGGGCGATGATGGGCCAGCGTGCAGACCCCGAGATGGTCGCCAGGATCCGAACGGAATACGGCCTCGATAAGCCGCTCTGGAGCCGCTATACCCTCTACATGGGAAAACTCCTTGTCGGCGATCTCGGGTACTCCTATCGACGGGAGCGACCGGTGAGTCGCGTCCTTGCCGAGCGGCTTCCGGCCACGGTGCGCCTGGCGGTCGCCGCAATGATCGTGGCAGTGATCCTGGGCATCGGAGCAGGGACCGTCGCTGCAATGCGGCATAACACCCCGTGGGATCTCTGCATGATGACCCTCTCCCTCCTCGGGATTTCGACCCCCGTCTTTTGGCTTGGCATGATGTTGATCTTACTCTTTGCGGTCTGGCTGGGATGGTTTCCGATCTCGGGCTACGGTGACGGAGCCTTCAGTCACCTTGTCCTCCCGGCCCTTACGCTGGGAGCCCTCCAGGCGGGCTACTTCGCCCGGATGACGCGGAGCGCCCTCTTGGAGGTTCTCCGACAAGAGTATGTTCGAACGGCCCGGGCCAAAGGCCTCACAGAGCGCGTGGTCATCCTGAAGCACGGTCTTCGGAATGGGATCGTACCGGTCCTCACGCTGGCCGGGATCGGTCTGGGAGATCTGCTCGTGGGGGCGCCCCTGACCGAGACCGTCTTTGCCTGGCCGGGACTCGGCCGGCTCCTGGTGGCGTCGGTGGGCAACCGTGATCTCCCAGTGGTCTTAGGAGCTACCCTTCTCTTTGCCCTCATCTACCTGGGGGCAAATCTCCTCGTCGATCTGGCGTACGCACTCGTAGATCCGCGAGTCAGGTTAACGGAGCGATAGGTCCGGTGCTCCAACGTCTACGCAAAGCCACACGGCCGTATCGAGGAGGCCCTGCGGGGAGCCGGCAATGGCACCTCGGAATACTCTTCGGGTCCCTGGTCCTGCTCTTCTTTGGCCTGATAGCCCTCCTGTCCCCCCTTCTCTCGCCGTATGACCCGTATCAAATTCCCGAAAGACTGCAGGCGTTCAGTCTCCTCCCCCCGCAAGCGGACCACTGGCTCGGGACCGATTTGTTGGGTCGGGACCTGCTGAGCCGGATCCTATATGGGGCGCGGGTCTCCCTGGTGGTGGGCATCGTCGTGGAGCTCATCGTGACCCCCGTCGGGGTCACAATCGGCTTGTTTGCCGGGTACTTCGGTGGTAGGATCGATGCCATTTTGATGCGCATTACCGATGCGGTCATGGCCTTTCCAGCGCTGGTCTTGGCCATCGCGCTGACCGCGGTCTTGGAGCGGCCCGGCCTCCTGAGCGTGATTATCGTGCTCACGGCCGTTCGGTGGACGACGACGGCCCGGCTGGTGCGCGGGCAGGTCCTCAGCCTGCGAGAGGCGGAGCACATCGCAGCGGTCACCGCCCTGGGAGCGGGGAAGGGGAGGATCATCTTTCGGCATCTCCTCCCCAACTGTCTCGCCCCCATCCTGGTGGCCATGAGTTTCGGCGTGGCCTCAAACATCCTCTCAGAAGCGGGCCTCGGCTTCCTGGGGCTTGGGGTCCAGCCCCCGACCGTGAGCTGGGGGTCCCTCCTCGCCGAGGGGGCCGTTTATCTCACCGTCAAGCCCTGGCTGTGTATCTTCCCGGGTCTGGCCATCACCGGTACCGTCCTTGGCTTCCATGTGCTGGGGGACGGTCTCCGCGATGTCCTCGACCCGCGGCTGAGGTCCTAGCTGATGACGCAAGATGGTACCCTGTTGGCGGTGGAGGACCTGCAGACCCACTTCTTCACGGAGGATGGGGTGGTGCGGGCTGTGGACGGTGTCACCCTCAGTGTCCGACCCGGCGAGACGCTCGGCCTCGTGGGGGAGTCGGGCTGCGGCAAGACGGTCACCGCGCTCTCCATCCTTCGATTGATTCCCGATCCCCCGGGAAAGATCGTGGGTGGCACCATTGCCTTTGAAGGACGGGACCTCGTGCACCTCCCGGAAGAAGAGCTTCGAAAGATCCGTGGCAGGGCCATCTCCATGGTTTTCCAGGAGCCCATGACTTCCCTCAACCCGGTTTTTACGGTGGGGGAGCAAGTGGCGGAAGGAATCCGCCACCACGAGAAGGTCCCCAAGCGCGAGGCATGGGAGCGGGCCGTTCACGTGCTGGGGCGGGTCAAGATTCCCGATCCCGCCCGGCGGGCGCATGAGTACCCGCATCAGCTCTCGGGGGGGATGCGTCAGCGCGTCATGATTGCCATGGCGCTTGCCTTGGGCCCGAGACTCCTCATCGCGGACGAGCCTACCACGGCGCTCGACGTGACGATTCAGGCCCAGATCCTCGAGCTGCTCCTCGCGCTCCAGCAAGAGATGAAGATGGCGGTCATGCTCATCACCCATGATCTCGGGGTCATCGCCGAGACAGCCGACCGCGTGGTGGTGATGTATGCGGGCCGGGTCGTGGAAGAGGCGCCGGTCCAAGAACTCTTTGAGAATCCCCTGCATCCCTACACCCAGGGCCTGCTGGAATCTCTGCCCAGGCTGGAGGCCGGGAAGGCACGGCGACGCTTGACCGCGATCCCCGGCCTGGTCCCCAATCTCCTGGAGCTCCCAAGCGGATGCAAGTTTGCCCCTCGGTGCCCCAAGGTGGTGGGGGAGTGCTGGCCTACGGAGCCGGCACTGCGTGAGATCCGGCCGCGCCACCGGGCCCGGTGCATCTTGGCGTCGTGACGCGCAATGGAACCCCTCCTGACAGTGAAAGGGCTCAAGAAATACTTCCCCGTGAAAAAGGGATTCTGGTTTGGGGAGCAGGCCGAGGTCCGCGCCGTGGATGGGGTGAGTTTTGTCATTCGCCGGGGAGAGACCGTGGGGTTGGTCGGGGAGTCGGGTTGTGGCAAGTCCACGACGGCGCGCCTCATTCTTCGGTTGCTCGAACCGACCGCCGGGGAGGTCTACTTTGGAAAGACAGCCGTCTTCCGGGCGGACAAGGAGGAGATGCGTACTCTCCGGCGAAAGATGCAGATCGTCTTTCAGGATCCCTACTCATCCCTGGATCCCCGGATGCCGGTTGAGGAGATCGTGGGAGAAGGGCTGACCATCCACCGCCTGGCCGGAGGCAAAGAGAGGGCAGAACGGGTCGCCGCGCTGCTGGAGAAGGTGGGACTCGGGCGGGAACATCGGGGCCGTTACCCCCATGAATTCAGCGGCGGGCAACGGCAGCGCATCGGGATCGCGCGGGCTCTGGCGGTGGAACCGGAGCTTTTGATCGCGGACGAGCCGGTATCCGCCCTGGACGTCTCGATCCAGGCTCAGGTGATCAACCTCTTCCAAGATCTCCAAAAGGAGTTTGGCCTCACCTACCTGTTTATCGCTCATGATCTCAGGGTGGTCAGGCATATCAGCGAGCGGGTGGCGGTCATGTATCTCGGGCAGATTGTGGAGCTGGCGGACAGCGACGCCCTCTACCGGAACCCGCTGCACCCGTACACCCAGGCCCTCCTGTCAGCCATCCCCGTTCCGAACCCACACACCGACCGGCAACGGATCGTCCTCGAGGGGGACCCGCTCGGCCCCATCCAGATCCCGTCCGGCTGTCGATTCCACCCGCGCTGCCCCCAGCGTTTTGATCGGTGTGACCAGGAGGAGCCGACCCTCCGCGAGGTGTCCCCCGGGCACTGGGTGAGCTGTCACCTGTACTGAGTTGAGGAAGGGGGAGGGACGCGAATGGTAGGGATCGAACCACCGCACGACCGGAGGCGTGATGCCCAGGCGAGGCTGGCAGACCGTCCGGAACGGTGCTATGGTGGTATGGCGAGACCGTCACGCACAGGCGAGTCCACATGGCGAAACTCAAGCTGATTACCTTTGGCTGTCAGGCCAATGAAGCCGACTCGGAGAAGATCGCCGGCGTCTTGGCGCCGGAGGGGTTCGAACTCACCGAGACGGCAGAGGAAGCCGACCTCATCCTCCTCAACACGTGTAGCATTCGGGAAAAGGCCGAGCAAAAGGTCTACAGCCTCCTGGGCACCTTTCAGAAGCTCAAGGCCCACAACCCTCGACTCAAGATCGGTCTCTGTGGATGCTTGGCCCAACGGGAGGGAGATCGGCTCAAGAGTCGCTTCCCCTACCTGGATCTGGTGGTCGGCCCTGGGGCCATGATCTATCGCATCCCGGAGATCCTGAATGGGGGTGTCGCCCAACCGCTTCTCCCCCGGCCCAAGGAACCGCTCCCCCTCTATGTGCAGTCACCCCGGCCCCGGCGCACGAGCCCCGTCAAGGCCTGGGTCAGCATCATGGAAGGGTGCAACTACCTGTGCACCTTCTGTGTGGTGCCTTACACGCGCGGCCCGGAACGGAGCCGCCCCCCCCAGGACATCCTGGCCGAGGTGGAGGAGCTATCGAGGAAGGGCTACGCGGAGATTACGTTGCTTGGGCAGACCGTGAACGCCTACGGAAAGAACCTGAGGCCTCGGACGCGCTTTGCCGATCTGCTCAGAGCCATCGATGACCTTGCGGGAGGAGAGATCCGAATCCGCTTCACCAGCTCGCACCCGAGGGACTTCAGCCCGGACCTCATTGAAGCAATCGCAGACCTGAAGAGCGTCTGCGAGCACGTCCATTTGCCCGTCCAGGCCGGCTCGAATCGGGTGCTCGCGCGTATGCGTCGCCTCTACACCCGGGAGGAATACCTGGCGACGGCCCGTGCCCTCAGGCAGGCGGTACCCGACCTTGCCCTCAGTACGGACCTGATCGTGGGCTTTCCCGGGGAGAGCGAAGGTGATTTCGAAGAAACCCTGAGCCTCATGCGCGAGGTGCAATTCGACAGTTCGTTTGCCTTCAAGTACTCACCGAGGCCCCTCACCCCCGCTGCCACGTATTCGGATCAGGTCACCGAAGATATAAAAACGCACCGGATCAATATTCTTCTCCAGCTCCAGGATCGGATCGCCCTGGAACGAAATCGTCGCCGAGTCGGCAAGGTCGAGGAGGTTCTGGTGGAGGAGGGGCCCAATCCAAGGATGCAAAGCGCCGCGACCGGTCGAACGCGACGAAACCAGTTGGTCCACTTCTCATGCGAATGCCTCATCCCCGGGGATACGGTCTCCGCTGTGATCACTGAGGCTTATAGCCACTACCTTAAAGGAAAGATTCTGTAAATCTTCCGATATGTAAGTTGGCTTACCATTAGGGTCCCCCCCGCAACAGGGGAACGGAACAGGGCAAAAGAAAAGGTTTGACAGGGGGGGCAATCCTCACTATGATACGCAAGGTTGCGTGGACTTTCTTCAAGGAGTGTCTATGAAAAAGTATAACTTTCTTGAGGAGCCATCCGACCCGTCCGAGCCGACCGGGGACTCGAGCGGGCGCCTGAGTCCACAAGCCAGGCGGTTACTTATCATCGGCGTCGTGGGCATCATAGTCGCCGGCGGGCTTTACGTGTATACCACCTATTTTGCTGCGACCCCACCCCCCCCACCTCCTCCCATCGCCTTGCGGGGAAGGCGGGTTCAGCGGCCGAAGCCTCCGACTCGGGTGACGCCGCCTCGGCTGAGACGGGGACCGGCCAAGCCCCCGGTCCCCGCCACGGCCCCCCAGCCGGCACCGAAAGGGACCGCAGCGTCTCCACAGCGGGGAACCCTTGGCCAAAAGGCTCCGGGGGTCGCAGCCCCGCCCCAGGTACCGCGCGCCCGGCCCAAGCCAGCACCCCCCCCGATTGTGGCCGAGAAGCCGGCCCCCAAACCACCACCCGCCCCGGTGGTCGCGGAGAAGCCCACCCCAAAGGCGCTGGCTACGGTGACGAAACCCGTGATACAGAAGGAAAGGCGATACACCCTTCAAGTCGCTTCTCTGGTTGTAAAAGGAAACGCCCTGTCCCTGATGAAGCGGTTGAAAAAGCTGGGGTACACCCCCGTCATTCACAAGACCACTGCCCCCATCACCCGCCACCGAGTGTACGGGGGAGAGTTTACAAGTCGCGAGGAGGCGGAGCAGGCCGCGCGGAGTCTGAACGTCGACGGGTTCCCGTCGAACCTGGTGAAGGCGGAAGGCGGGAAATTCGGGCTGGAGGTGGGCTCATCCTTTCGTTTGAATGAGGCCATCGATCTGGCCCGCAGCCTGCAAAAGAAAAATTACAATCCCAAGATCGTCTCCAAGGCCACCCCCACCTTGCTGCACCAGGTCTGGGTAGGCAAGTTTGAAAACCGCCGGGAGGCCCTCAAGGCGCTTGAGGGTCTCAAGAGGCACGGGTTCACACCCCTCGTTGTAAAACGCTGAATCGGTGTTCGTGAAACGTCTTGGAAACGGGGAGGCGTGTCTGCGGCTCCGCAGGGCCGGAGCGGAAAGGAGGTGACCACCATGACCAAAGCAGACCTCGCGGCGCTTGTGGCGGAGAAAGGGCTGACAAAAAAACAGGCAATGGAGGCGGTGGAGGCAACCTTTGAAGCCTTGAAGGATGCGATGAGCAAAGGGGAAAAGATCCAGTTGGTCGGATTTGGATCGTTTCAGGTCCGGGCCAAGCGGGCTCGAAAGGGGCGGAATCCACAGACGGGATCAGAGATTGTCATTGCCGCACGCAGGGTTCTCAAATTCAAACCTGGGAAGGCCCTTCAACAGGCGGTAAACTCCCAGGGGTAGCCCAGGAGGATACGTAGCGTGGCGAACCAGACACGGAGAGACATTTCAACGTCCCGGCGGGAGGCGAGGCGGGGGACGCTGCGTGCGTCTCCAAAGAGGGAACCGATCCCGGATAAGCTGTACTTCCGCATCGGTGAGGTGGCACGGCTCACCGGTATCCAACCCTATATCCTGCGGTATTGGGAATCGGAGTTTCCTGTTCTCCAGCCTAAGAAGAGTGGCACCGGCCAGCGACTCTACCGGAAGCGGGACATCGAAATCATTTTGAAGATCAAGGAGCTGCTTTACGATCAGCGCTATACGATCGCTGGGGCGAGGCGGCGGCTCCAAGATGAGCTGGAACCGCTTGATCTCCTCCAGCAGGTCCAGCGGATCCGGGAAGGGCTCGAAGCCCTCGGTACACTCCTCAATCGATCGTAGCTCCTGGGGAGAATCGGGGCGTGGCGCAGCCTGGGTCCCCCCGATATAGGGGGCGGGCGAACGGAGCAAAACCCCTCGGTGAGTCGCGGGCTTACCGGGGGGTTTTCTTTCTCCCGTTGGCCGAACGAGGGGGGCTTGGGGCGGGCTTCGGGCGGGCGCAGGCATATGTACGGGCATACCGTCTGACTTACCTTGACGCTCCTGACCCAGGATGCGCATACCGGCAAGCAATCATGCCTGACCGGATTTGGGTCGATTCATGGCACGAACTTTGAATACACCGTACAGTGTGTCGCCTCGCTTTCCATCCCGACGGGGCTGGCCTCGGGGGTTTGGCGCCTTCATATCCACCCGGCGATGGTGGCGGAACTGGATTGACCAGACGAGGGGATAAATGTACGAAGAGTATTGGGGCCTGAGCCGGGCACCATTTCAGACCGTCCCCGACCCGGATTTTTTCTGCCTTTTCCCTGCGTACCAAGAGGCCTTGGAGAGGCTCTTCTACGTCGTCGAGTACGGCAAGGGGGCCGCCATGCTTACCGGAGAGATCGGGGCCGGGAAGACTACCCTGAGTCGGGTGTTCCTCCTTCGGCTGGACGAGGAGAGGTACGACGTCGGCCTCGTGATCAACCCCGCCCTCCGTCGCGACGAGCTCTTATACGAGATCGCCCTGCAGCTCGGGACCCCCCCGCCGAAGGACGCGCGAATTTCCATCTTCCGTGCCATCAACGAACGGCTGTTGGCGAACGCCCAGCAGGAACGCGGGACCGTCTTGATCATCGATGAGGCCCAGACGATCACGCAGAAGGCCGCCCTCGAGGATCTCAGGATGTTGTTGAATTTCCAGTTCAGCGACCGGCATCTTCTTTCCATAATCTTGTTCGGGCAGCCCGATCTGCGAGAGACACTCGCCCGGCAGAGGGCACTCGATCAACGGATCGCCATCCGCCTGCACCTCGGCCCCCTGGGCGTGGTGGAGACCGTCTCCTACATCGAGTTTCGTCTGGAGAAGGCTGGAGCCACCCGGCCGATCTTCACCGACGAGGCAATCAATATCATCCATCGGGCGGCGTGGGGAATCCCCCGGAGCATCAACCACCTCTGCGACCTTTGTCTCTTCGAGGGTATGCACAGGAAGGTGACGGAGATCGACGCCTCACTCGCCAAGGCGGTTCGGGGCGAGTCGGAGACAAGCCGAAGGAAGTACAGGGCAGGCCTTCTCATCTAACCCTTCTTCCCACTCCGAGTACGCACCGTGAGCTTCGGGCACCGTTTCGCTTGCCGAGGGGGCCGACATCACGCATCATTACCGGCACCGGTGGCGTGGAGGGGGCCTCCCGAGGCTGGGAGTTCCCCCGGAGGTTACGTCGGCCCATTCCCGCCTTGACTCACACCCCACAAACCTGTAACTTCTATTGGGCCGGGGCGTGGCGCAGCCTGGTAGCGCACTGGCATGGGGGGCCAGTGGTCGCCCGTTCGAATCGGGTCGCCCCGACCAGCTCTCATGTGTAAGAGGGTCCGTGCGTCTTCTGCATTTCCTCGATCAGGACATTTGCGGGCTTATGCCGACACAGCCGACGATCTTGCTAACCAACGACGACGGCATCCACTCCCCTGGGCTGAAGACGGTAGCCGAGGCCTTGAAAGAAATCGGGGAGCTGTATGTGATCGCTCCCGACCGGGAGCGGAGTGCCGCCGGGCACTCGCTTACGTTACATAAACCCCTCCGGGCCACGGAGGTTGCCCCCTGTTGGTACGTGGTGGATGGCACCCCTACCGACTGTGTGACCCTCGGGGTCATGGGGATGCTCAAGGAGAAGCCGCACCTCGTGGTCTCGGGGATCAATCTGGGGGCAAACCTGGGTGATGACATCACGTACTCGGGGACCGTTTCGGCGGCCGTCGAGGGAACCCTCTTGGGCATTCCTGCCTTCGCCATCTCGGCGGTGGACTCTGCGGCGCAAGACTTGGGCGCCGCAGCGGACTTTGGGGCACGCCTGGCCCTGCTCGTCCTCGATCGAGGCCTCCCTCGTGATACCCTGCTCAACGTCAATGTGCCTGCCGGCGCGGTGACGGGAGTGGCGGTCACCCGACAGGGAAAGCGGAGCTACACCGAGCTCATCGTGGAAAAGACGGACCCCCGGGGGAAAACCTATTACTGGATTGGAGGAGGCGAGCCCACCTGGGAGCTCCTGGGGGGGACCGATTACGAGGCGGTGGTGGAGGGGAGAGTCTCGATCACCCCGCTCCATCTCGACCTGACCAACTATGCGGCAACGCAGACCCTTAAGACCTGGGAGGCTCTCCTGGCGTGACGGGATCTTTCATGCCGTGGCGCGCGGTTTACTTTCATGCCCAGCAGGGCTGCACGCATGGGACAGGAAACGGGTGGGGCGGCGTACCCGATGATCAGGCTGCAGCCAGGGAACGCATGGTCAAAGAGCAGCTGGAACGGCGGGGAATCACCGATCCTCGGGTTCTGGCGGCGATGCGCAAGGTTCCGCGCCACCTGTTCGTTGATCCTTCCTTGGGGTGGCGGGCTTACGAAGACTCGCCACTGGCCATTGGGGAGGGGCAGACGATCTCCCAGCCGTACATGGTGGCGGTCATGACCGCCACCCTCGCCCTTCAGGGGAGCGAACGCGTGCTGGAGATCGGAACCGGGTCGGGATATCAGACCGCCGTCTTGGCAGAGTTGGCCGCCTGGGTCTATTCCATCGAGCGCATTCCCACCCTGGCCGAGTGCGCCCAAAAGACCCTCGCACGCCAGGGCTATACCAATGTCTCCATCCGGGTCAGCGATGGGAGCATGGGGTGGCCGGAGGCCGCCCCCTTTGAGGCGATAGTGGTGACGGCCGGTGCTCCCCACGTTCCGCCACCCCTTGTGGAACAGCTCCAGGTCGGCGGGCGGCTCGTGATTCCCGTCGGGTCTTCCCATGCGCAAACCTTGCGGCGGGTGCTCAGAAAAAAGGATAGGGTCGAAGAGGAAGAGTTGGTCGCTTGTGTCTTTGTCAGGTTAGTGGGCGAACACGGGTGGCAAGAACAAGAAGAGGAGGATGGGCAGCGATAGGTGTCGGGGCGTAGCGCAGCCTGGTAGCGCACTTGGTTCGGGACCAAGGGGTCGCCGGTTCAAATCCGGCCGCCCCGACCAATCGCATGCTCTGGCGCTTTGCCCGCAAGACACCGAACCTGCGAGGCCCCCGACAGGCGCCGAGACGAATGGTGAAACCTGCTCGGTTTGGCCGCGCGGGAGTCGACGACGATATCGGGCGAGCACCCCCGCGTACTGCAGCACGTTCGCACCGTCCGGGGAGAAATGGATCCGAAGAAGGCATCGCTGAAGGCGCGGGTCATCGGAAGGGTCCAAGGCGTCGGGTACCGATACTTCACTGAGCGTGTGGTTGCAGAGATCGGACTTTCCGGCTACGTCATGAATTGTCGCGACGGCAGTGTCGAGGTGATGGTTGAGGGGGAGCGGCACGCGCTGGATCAACTCCTTCCCCTCCTGAAGCAGGGTCCCTTCGGCGCTCGCGTGGAAAAGGTAGAGGAGACCTGGGGGCCCTATACGGGACAGTTTACGGGGTTTGCGGTTCGGTTTGGGGGGTGAGGGGAGACAATGGTGGAGGAGACGATCAACAGCCTGAGGGGGAAAATTCGGGATATTCCCGATTTCCCGAAGCCGGGGGTGGTCTTTAAGGACATCACCCCCCTCCTTGCCGACGCGCAAGCCTTCCGGACGGCGCTCGACCTGCTCGGGGATCGGTATCGGGACCAGGGAGTGCAGGTGGTCGTCAGCGTCGAAGCCCGGGGGTTTATCATTGGCTCCGCCTTGGCGTATAAGCTGGGCGCCGGCCATGCGGTGATCCGAAAGGCGGGGAAGCTCCCCTTCAAAACGCATCGCGCGGTCTATCACTTGGAGTATGGGACGGACACGTTGGAGATCCACGCGGATGCCCTGCAGCCTGGGGCACGGGTCCTCATCGCCGACGACGTCTTGGCAACCGGAGGAACTGTTGCCGCTGCCATCGATCTGGTGAACACGCTCGGAGGACAGATCTTGGGACTCGCCTTCCTGGTCGAGCTCACCTTTCTCAAGGGTCGAGAAAAGCTCGATCATTATCCCCTCTTTTCCCTAATCAAGTATTAGCGTCTCTTCTTTCACCGCATCCGCCGTCCTTCTGGACGCACCGCCGACGGCGGACGCGGGTCTCCGAAGCACACACCCGCGGTTCTGGTGGCTTGACGGGGGGGTCCAGTGAAGGAACCCCTTAGGATGTGGATTCGTGTGGTTCGGTCAGGGGGATTCCGGCGGCCTTGAGCTGAAGGACCCTGCGGGCCCGATCACGGCCTGGGGATCGAGGCTTCGCTCGAAGGTGCTCGGTGATTTTTGGCAGGACTTTTTTGATGAGGTCGTGCCACGCCGCCACGGTCTTGGGGGCTCCATCAGTCGTGGCAAGCTCGTAATACAGCAAATACTCGGGGTGGGAGGGGCCAATGGCGAGGTCCCGTAGGCACAACCGCAGGCTTTCTCTGGCTGCAACCTGCGCGGGAGCCATCCCATCGTACGAGGGGTCCGATCCCAGCAAATAGTCGGTCGAGACTTCAAGGGCCCTGGCCAGCCTGCTGAGCGCATCCCCCCTGGGCTCAGAGGCGCCACGGAGCCACTCGTAGACCGAAGCCTGCTTGAGGCCTGTCCGGGCTATCAGGTCGGCTTTCCGCCATCCCTTGGCCTCCAACAGGCCTACAAGCCTGCAACCGAACTGTCTGGTTGTGTCTTTCCGGCTCATCGTTCCATCATGGTAGAACAACCGAGGGGGATTGTCAAATTTTTCTTGACAAGGATATAATCATGGTCTATATATACATAAATAATTATGTTTTTTCGTTCTTGGGTTACGAACCGCCGGAAGGAGATGGGATGCGGTTCAACCCATTTTTAAGGGCCGATTCCTTTCAGGCCCCCGCGGTGAGGAACGGGAGTGAGGAGGGAAGAGCAATGAAGAGGATCGCGGCAATTCTGCTCGGCCTGCTTCTTGTGACGCAGAGCACAGTGCTCTGGGCGGAGTCCGACCCCCACGAGAGCACGTTCGAGCAAGTTGGACTCGGGACCGGGAGCGTAGTCGGGTCGGTGGTCTACTTCCCCCTGAAGACGACCTTCTGCCTCTTGGGGGGAGTCGGGAGCATCTATACCCGTATCTTCGTCGGCCCCCGAGCCACCCATGAGCTCGTCAGCCTCACCTGCCGGGGGACCTGGGCCATCACGCCCGCCACGCTGAAGGGACAGGAATCGGTCACGTTCGTGGGGGATGTCCCCCCCTTTGAAGACGACATGCCACCGGAAGAAGGGTATTAGACGGTCACGCGGAAGGGGATCTCTCCTGGACCGCATCCTGGAAGGCCAGGACGATCCCTCTCTCGGCCGAGCCAGTACCGGCGGATCGCTCGCTCGGGACCGAATTCCTTGGAAAGGCTACAGACACGAGCACAAGGAGGGGAGTTGTGTCATTGGAATTGCCAGGGGTAAAGGGGGATCGCTGGCGCTATCCCCGCTGGCGAGTATGCGAGGAGATGACGGGGCGAATGGCTTCAAGAAACCAGGTCTCCGTCCTCGACATTAGCCTGGGCGGGGCGCTGATCGAACATTTCAACCTTGTTCGACCCGGCAGCCCGTCCTTCCTCTCTCTCGTGGTCCAGGGGGCGGAAATCAGTCTGAGGTGTAGGGTCGTCCGAACGAGGCTCCACCGACATGAGCTCTGGCCCACCGGGGAGCACGGTTACGTCTATCGGACTGGCCTGGAGTTTCTCGCACTCTCGGAAGAGTCCCGACGACTCCTCACCCAATACATCGACTTCCTGGGGGAACAGGCTCGCGCACCGCTGAGTGCTTGAATCGGGGCGGCGTTCGGTCCCCTTTCCCGACGCCAGGACTGGAGTCAACGACAGCTTTTTCAACAGGACGGAGACGCCGCCCAAGGGGAGGCGATCGGGCGCCTTCCGGCCCTTCGCCGATACCGCCGGGTACCCCCGCCCGAAGGGATCTGAGGAGACTGACATACACAGGCGCGACGCGGATGGGCCTCACGGACCCGCGCAGATCGGGGAAAGGCAACAGGGGAGGATGACCGAATATGATTTGGCGTGCACTCGCGTTTCTCGCTTTCCTCCTGAGCATCGCGGCACTGGTGATTGCGGTAATGGCATATCAACGGGCCGGGGGCGACCTCAAGATTTGGGGCCAAATCGACAATCCCCACCAGGCCATTGAGGGTATACGGCAGGGGGCAGCGAATACCCTGGGCCGGCTCGAAAATTTCGTCCGCGGGGACCAGCAACACCAGGCCGGCGTCGAGGGCTTGCGGGAAAAGTAGGGGAAGATCAGGCGAACAGTCAGGTCCGCCGTTGTGGCTATCATGTACACTTTTACTTGAACAATGTGTGTGTATGTGATTAGAATATAAGCCTTTCAATACGAACAAGACGGTGGCAGTTGCGAAGGAACGCTTTCTCGGAGTCTCTCACCGTCCACGCTCGCTTCCCCCCAAGATCTCCCGACGACCCCCGTCCCCCATCCGGAGCGAGGTTCTCTTGGTGGCTGGCCCCGGGGCGGTCCTCTCGAACTGTCAGTTGCAGGAGACGGCTTAATTGCATAGAATGGGGCAGTCCGTAACGGCTCCTCTTCGCGCATGCAGGCCCGGTTAGTAGGGGGGCATCCCGCTTATGCGGGCCACGCGATGTTTATGTGCCTCCGGGCGGGCTACGGCGACAGGGGTCGATCTCTGGACCAATCGGGAGTCCTGGGAACAGAGTGCCCGGATATGCCGTCAAAGTTTCGACGGGGACCGTGCCCATGCCTCTCCACGGGAAGACTGGTGTTGCTTGGGGGTGCGCTGCTCTATCGCCCGAAGGAGTGAGGGATGAGGTCCCCGAAACGTACGCCTTCCATCGCTTGGAACAAGATCACCTCGCCATCCACTGGAACATCCTTCAGGGAGATGGTGGGGTAGTGGGAGAAGGCTATGTAGAGCACGTGGGTGGCCCTGGGATTCTCATCCGGTTTGTCAATTTGACCGTGCGGGGCATCGATGCTGCGGGAGCCGTGGTCAGCACGGTGACCGGTGTCCCCCACCGAGACACGTTCCAGGTCGGGGATCAGGGGCTTTTTCGCATTGCGATGCTCGTGACCGGACGCGAGCGCAGCTTCCGCATCCGGGCCGAGTACTGGTGGGAGCCCTTCGATGAGGAAGAGGGAAGCAGGTCGATATTCGGCAGGTAACGCCCCTCTGGCCCAGGACGCCGTTACTCGACCGAAAGGCTATTCACGGAACACGAGGCGGTGTCGTATTGTCAAACCCTGATGGGCCTGTAGCTCAGGCGGACAGAGCAGAGGTTTCCTAAACCTCGTGCCGCAGGTTCGAGTCCTGCCAGGCCCACCATCAATTCGAGATTCGCATGGCAAAAAAGAGGCGCGCTTCTCATGTGGTGTATCCCTTAACACCCCCGCGGGACTTCACTACTCGGCTATCCGAACTGCGCCTCCCGGTGGGCATTGCCGTCCTCACGGCGCTTCTCGCCGTTTCGGGATGGTGGGGGTATCGGACCTGGCAGGTGAAACGAGAAACCGCGGCCCAGGCGCTTCTCGCCCGGGCACTGCTGGGTGTGGGCGACCTGGCGCAGCCCCCGGGCACCGAGGAGAAACGGGGGGCACAACAGCCCAGCATCGATGCGAAAACGCGGATGGCACTTCTTCTGCGGATCCGGAACGAGTATCCATCTTCCGACGCGGCAGAGGAGGCCCTTCTGGCGATCGGAAACGTCTCGTACGACGGCGGCGACTACCAGCAAGCCCTCCAGGCCTACCAGGACTACCTTCGAGATTATCCGACCGGGTGGGGGGTATTTCTCGCCGGATTGGGCAAGGCATATGCCCTGGAATCGCAGCAACGCTACGAGCAGGCCGCCGCCACGTTTCGCACGCTGGCCGATCGCTACAAGACAGAGGCGCTCCGCGTTGAGGCCCTTGTAGGCCTCGCACGCTCCCTCAAGGCGGTTGATCGCGGCATGGAGGCGATCGAGGTGTACCAACGGATTATGCAAGCCTATCCGGGGACCAACTGGGCACGGGCGGCACAGGAGCAGTTGGCGTCGCTCGAGCGGGGAGGTTGAGCCGGGACGGTCGGGTGTGGCTCGTATGTCGGATAAGAAGTCTTATGTAAACTTACGCATCACCTTACATAAAACGTGCGACCTTCCCTGGATCAGCTTACATAAGACAAAACCCCTGTATCCCCTGCTATCCGCCCTCCCCCTCTCAAAGAAAATGGCCGCGATCTCCGCGGCCCCCCTCGTCGGTCATCCGTCAGGAACCGGTTACATCTTGTACTTGCCGAAGTCCTCCGGCTTCAGGTTTTCAAGCCACTCCCGCCACCGATCGCTCTCCTCCTTCTCTTCCGCAATATCCATGCTCTTGGCTTTGCTGACCACTTTTTCTGTGACGAAAATCGGCGCATTCACTCTCAGCGCTAGAGCAATCGCATCGGAAGGCCGCGCATCGACGTTCACGACATTCCCGTTGTAACTGACCTCGATCACCGCGAAGAACGTGTTCTCCTTCAGGTCATTGACCACGATTTGTTGGACCGCGGCGCCGAGCCCGTCGAGGATGTTCTTGATCAGGTCATGCGTCATGGGGCGCGGCGTGGAAATCTTCTCCAATTCCAGGGCGATGGCATTCGCCTCAAAGATGCCAACCCAGATGGGAAGAGCCCGTTTCTCCTCTACGTCCTTGAGAATAATGATCGGCATGTTGGTGATCGGGTCGAGGGCGATCCCCCGCACTGTCATCCGGATCAGCATTGCCATTCTCCCGTTCCCTCAGGCAGCCTCAAAGTAGGGCAACAGCTTCGCGTAGGTTTCCTGGAGGTGCTCCGGAATCACCTTGGTCTCGCCCAGGACCGGCATGAAATTTGTATCCGCATTCCAGCGCGGAACGACGTGCATGTGCAGGTGGTCATCAATACCGGCCCCCGCCCCCTTGCCGATGTTCACCCCCATGTTGAATCCCTCCGCACGGAGGGCCTCGCCGAGGATTCGCTCGCTCCTACACGCCCAGGTCATCATCTCGGCCCTTTCCTCGGCGGAGAGCTTCTCCAGACGCTCCAGATGGCGGTACGGAGCGATCATCAGGTGGCCGGAATTATAGGGGTAAATGTTCATCAGGACATACGTAAAGGGCCCTCTGGCGAGAATCAGGTTCTTCGTGTCATCCTCTTCTTTCGGCTTCTCGCACAGGATGCATCCGTTAGATCTCGGTCCCACGATGTACTGCATCCTCCACGGCGCCCACAGCGTCAGTCTCATCGTATCATCGGCTTTCCTGGACCGTCAAGAGGCGACCACCCGATAAACGGGCTGAGCCCGCCCCACGCCTTTGAACTTAGCATCCCCCACATACGCAATCAAGATCTTTTTTTGAATTTCGGGATCGAAACAGGTATACCGAGTGCCGCCTTTTCCCTCCTCAACCTCCCAGGAGATGCTGCCCCGGAGCGCCTCCACATACTCGCCGGTCGCCGCGATTCCCGAATTGTAGAGAACGCCACGCGGGTCAATCCAGACATCCTGATCGGCGTCCGCAGGCTGGGTTGGAGTTTCGGCCTCGACTTCCCAGGGACGGCTTCCCGAGCCTGTTACACGGCTGGCAATATTGACATGCCGGCCGATCACCGTCACATCCACCGATTTTTCATCCGTGAGAAAGCGGCTGATTTGCGCGCGACCGGTATGAAGGCTGATCCCCAATCGATAAGACACCTTCCCCTGCTTTTGCAGGTCCTTGACCACTACCTGAATAGCGATCGCAGTTCGAAGCGCGTTTAACTCGTCCTCAGGGCTGACCCGGGTGGTCCCGAAGGTGATCATCACCCCATCGCCCGTGAATTTGTCGATCTGCCCCTTGAACCGTTTGACAATACCAGCCACGGGATCGAAGACTGTGTAGAGGGATCGCGTCAGTTCTACCTCCGAAATCCCCCCTTCCGAAACGGCCGTAAAACCCCGAAGGTCTGCGAAGACGATCGTCACCTTTCGCGCACTCCTGAGGACCTCGCCTGACTCAGAAAACCGAAAGAGCCGCCCCTCGGCAACATACTCCTTGAGCTGCATTTCAACCAGTCCCGGAGGGATCAGCGCAATGTCGCTGCGAAGCCGATGGATGACTTCAGAACGACGGACCGCCTGGATAAGGTCTACGTAGTCACGGAAAAGATAATGCCATCCGCCCCGGCGTTCCCGCCCCGCCTTCAGCGCGGGGGAAGCCGTGACGCGTTCCATGGTCTCGTCGTAGTCCGTAAAGAGATAGGTCACAATGGTCGGGTGAAACATCATCTTCACGTGCGCGCCCTCCTGATCATATGTGCCGCGATCCACGCTCGGAAGATGGGTTTTCACCACATCGAGTAGGGAGTGTTCCTGCTTCGTTAAACCATGGCGAATCCGGTCACGCAGAATAGTCCGCAGTTCCCTGTATTCTTCGCCGGTGAGACGGAACCGCCGGTTTTGCGGGACGAGGACGCTCTCGAAGCGGATACGGGGCACGTCCACCTCCGTAAGCGGCAATTGATCCTCAACGAGACTCTCGATCAGGCGGTGGTTGAAAGGAATGCCGAGGTTGTATTCCAGTGTCTCGGGGGCCGTACTGGCAAAATGATGCCAGGTCGATCGATGAAGGAGCCGGTAGAACCCGCGGATCAGGGGGTGCATCTGGTATTTCAAATGGCTCCGGATCCCCTCCCGATTGAAATACTCTTCTACGGTGGCGGCCACCTCTTTGGAATGGGCCAGCCAGAAAAGATTCAACAACCCCGATCGGCGCTCGTTCTCGATAATATTTGTGGTGATCCGCAGCAGCAGCTGGAAATAGGCCCACTCCGCCTGCTGTGACTCCCGTGGTTCCCCCGCATTTTCCATGAGGGAGCGGGACGTCGCTTCCAGAAAACTCAGAAACGCGGACTGCAGGCCGGGGTGAAGTTGGACGAGAAAGACCGGCTGGTCCCCTGCAGGCTCGGGACCCGCCGGAAAAGTGGGGGGAGGAACCCCAAAGAGTTCCTGAATTTCTTCGCTTCTACCTTCGATGAAGCGAGACAAGGGAGCATTCCTGTTCCCGGAACGGGTCACGTGTTACATGCACTAATGGCCGACTGACCGCGTAGGGGCCGAGAGGGAAGTCTCGTGAGGAAAAGGGCTTACTTGTCGATGAGCGCCTTTAGCTCCTTTCCCGGCTTAAAGTAGGGAACCCTCTTGGCCGGGACACTCACCGTGGCGCCGCTCTGCGGGTTCCGCCCCTGGCGAGCACCGCGACGGCGGATGCGGAAACTCCCGAAGCCCCGAAGTTCAACCTTGCCGTCCTGGGTCGATGCGAGTGCCGTGGCGATGCCTTCGAAGATCGTATCAATGACAACCTCGGTCTCCTTTTTTGTCAGATTGACCGTCGCAGCGATCTTCTCCACGAGATCTGCCTTGGTCATTGCTTTCCTCCTTCACGCACGGGATTTCACCACTGCCACAGATAATCCACGGACAATTGCCCGGTTCCCCTCCCCAGGATCTTGTGCCGCCATGACGTCGCAGCGCCTCCCAGCAAAAACCGGAGCAGGGAAAATTCGCGTTCCTTCACCTGCACGATTTCCGGTTTCCCCTCAATCCCCCCCATTCTTGCTGCCGCCTCGATGGCATCTTGGAGGTTTCCTAGCTGATCCACCAAACCTACCTTCAGGGCCTGGCGCCCGCTCAAAATTCGACCATCCGCCAGCGTCTCGACCTGTTCGCGGGAAAGACCGCGCCCCTCGACCACGGCTTGGATGAACTGGTCGTGGATGTCATCGATCAATCGTTGCAACAACTGTTGCTCCTGGGGCGAGAGATCTCTGGTGGCCGAGGCCATATCCTTGTATGGCCCGCTTTTGATAACCACCGATCGAATCCCCACCTTTTGCAGCAAATCCGAGACGTTGGGGAACTGCATGATCACCCCTATGCTGCCAGTGATGCTTCCGGGATTGGCCAGGATCCGGTCGGCAGCCGCAGCGATATAGTAGCCGCCCGACGCTCCCACTGTAGAGAGGGAGGCTACCACCGGCTTGTCGTGAACCCGGCGGATCTTCTTGATTTCCTCATAGATCTCTTGAGAAGGCGCTACTCCCCCTCCCGGACTGTTGATGCGGATCACGAAAGCCTGGACCGTCCGATTTTCGACGTGATGCCTGATCTGCTCGATGACCCCTTCGGACTCCGTAATGATCCCGTCCACCTCGAGCAGGGCCACCTTCGGACCCCCGAACTGTTCCCGGTTCCCTAGCAGGAAGGCCACGCCGAAGATCAAGAGGAAAAAGAACAGTCCGATGGCGCCTATGACAATCACGGCGCGCCAGAAAGAGCGTCTCCGTCCCGCACGCATGGGTTACCCCTCGTTTTCCTGTTCCCCTATGGCTTCCTGGTAGGCCCTGAGACTCAGCCCCAATTTGCGATCATCCGTGTCCAGCTTGATGATCTTGAGGGTCAATTCTTCGCCTGTCTTGATCACGTCCTCGGGCTTGTTCACCCGCCCCTCAGACAGTTCGGAAACGTGAAGCAATCCCTCGATGCCGTCGGGAAGCTCCACGAAGGCGCCAAAGTCGGTGATTCGCACCACCTTCCCCGTGACATCCATCCCCACGCGGTACGTTTCCGGGACAACGGTCTTCCAGGGATCGGGTTGCGTCTGCTTCAGCCCGAGGGAGATGCGACGAGCCGCCCGATCGACATGGAGCACAATGGCCTCGACGTGATCGCCTTTCTTCAAGATCTCTGAAGGATGCTTTACCCGTTTGGTCCAGGACATGTCGGAGATGTGGATGAGCCCGTCGATTCCGTCTTCGAGCTCCACGAACGCGCCAAAGTCGACCAGGTTTCGGACTTTGCCCTCGACGCGGGTTCCCACCGGGTATCGTTGCTCCAGGGCGTCCCAGGGATTGGGTTCGGCTTGCTTCATCCCCAGCGAAATCCGTCGGGCCGACTGATCGATGTCGAGAACCACTACCTCCACAACATCCCCCACGTTCACCACCTTTGAGGGGTGTTTGACCCGCTGGGTCCAGGACATCTCTGAGATATGGACGAGACCCTCCGCTCCCGGCTCGAGTTCGATGAAGGCGCCATAATCGGTGATGGAGACCACCTTTCCTTTGACCTTGGTCCCGGGGGCGAACCGCTGGGCCACGCTTTGCCACGGATCCGGGAGACGCTGTTTGTACCCGAGGGACACCCGTTCCGTCTGCCGGTCGAACTTGAGAACGACGACCTCAACCTCATCCCCTACCGTAAAAAGCTCTGTGGGGTGGCCAATCCGCCCCCAGGACATATCGGTGATGTGCAGCAGGCCGTCGAGGCCGCCGAGGTCGATGAAGGCCCCGTATTCGGTGATGTTCTTGATCTTTCCCTGCAGAACCTTCCCCTCCTCCAGGGTGGCGAGGGTCTTTTCCTTCAACCCCTTCCGCTCCTCCTCCAGGAGCTCCCGCCGGGAGAGGACGATGTTGCCCCGTCGCTGGTTCAACTTAATGATCTTCATGGGAAACGTCTTGCCGATCACCCTGTCGAGATCGCGCACGGGACGCAAGTCGACCTGGGAGCCGGGCAGGAACGCCCGGACCCCGATGTCCACGATGAGCCCCCCCTTCGTCTTTCCGACAATGAGCCCCTGAACCACCCCACCCTTCTCATAGACCTTGCTGATCTCTTCCCAGACCTTGATCTTCTCCGCCTTTTCCCGGCTGAGGATGATGAGTCCCTCGCTATCTTCTTTGGATTCGAGGTACACGTCCACGAGATCGCCCACCTGGATCGTCAGCTCTCCATGGGGACCCAGAAACTCCTTGGTCGGGATGGTTCCCTCCGACTTGTAACCGATGTCAACAATCAGCGAATCAGTCTCGATGGCCACAACCTTTCCCTTAACGATCTCGCCTTCCAGAATGTCTTTGAACGTTTGATCGTAGATCGCCTGCATATTGACAGTCGACTCCCGCTGCTCCATTTCTCCGGGGAGATTCTGGTCCATGCTGCCTTCTCGATTGTTATGCCGCGTCTCCTTGATACTCATACCTGGGTGTACCTCCCGGTAAAGGATTCCTTACACATCAGCATCGTACGATCCCGGAGAATGAGCCCGGGCCCTCAATTCGGCGATCCCTTTCATGACTCGTTCACTCAGGCACCGGTAGCCCCATCGGCTCGCCTCGCGTGTGGTCTCGGGTGCCAATCGCAACGCAGAACCGAAATACACCGCCACGGGACGGACCCGAGGAATTCGCTTTCCTCGGGGCAGGACATTATCGGTGCCTTGAACGTACACGGGGACCACCGCACAGCCGGACCGGGCTGCCAGAAACCCGATCCCCTCCTCTGCCGCCTGCAGGGCCATTCCGTCTCCACGGGTCCCTTCCGGAAACATGAGAAGGCTCTCCCCCTCCCCGAGAAGGCGTAGACATTGCCGGATCGCCGCGTGGTCCACCTGACCTCTCCGAACAGGAAAGGCATGGAGGTCTCGAATGAGCGCACCAAAGAATGGGGACCGAAAGAGCTCCTCTTTCGCCATAAAGTGAAGCTGCCGTTCCGCGAGGGCCGCGCCGATAAACAGGGGATCGACGTAACTCACGTGATTGGCGGCCAGGATCACGCCCTCTGAGTTTGGAACCTCCTCTTTCCCCACCACTCGGAAGCGAAACACCGGCATGATAATGGGGAGGAATATTTGGAGGGCCCGATACCACACGTGAAGCAGCCTCCCGCCACCCCTGAAAGTCACGTATTTTACCGCGCTTGCAACGCCCATGCAAGGAAAAAATCGTGTCACTTCTCGACCGTCCGCCGGATATGCTCCTCCATCGCCCCCACCACCTCTTCCGGGCTCAAAAAGGTCGTGTCGATGGGGATGGCGTCGGGGGCCGGCTTCAGTGGTGAGGCCACCCGCTCCATGTCCCGACGATCTCGGCGGGCAACCTCCTCGAGCGTCCCCTCAAGGTTTCCCTGGGCGTGGGGGGACTCCTGGAAGCGGCGACGTCCCCGCTCATCCAGGGAGGCGGTGAAGTAAAATTTCACCGCCGCGTGCGGAAAGACCACCGTTCCGATATCGCGGCCATCCATCACCACCCCGCCCTGTGCCCCCAGCGCTCGTTGCCTTTTCACCAGCTCTTCCCGGATGCTCGCATGAACCGAGACGAGTGAGGCGGCTGCCTGGATGTTCGGGGACTGGAGCGCCTCGGTGATGTCTTCTCCATCGACCACCACCCGAAACCCCTCGGCTGTCGGCCGAAACTCGAGCCTGGTTTGCGTGAGCAGCCCTTTCAGGCGAAGGGGGTCCGAGAGATCAACCCCCTGCTCGATCGCCTTCCAGGCCAGTGCCCGGTACATGGCCCCACTCTCGATGTGACAATACCCGAGCCGCTGGGCCAACAAGCGAGCCGCCGTGGTCTTCCCGGCGCCCACTGGGCCGTCGATGGTAATGATGAGATCCCCCCGGAGACGCCTCATGGCTTTCTTTCTATGGACTTGGGAAGAAAGCGCTGCAGCGTTTCCACAAAGCCGGGGAAGGAGGTGGAGATGCACCCTGTGTCCAAAACCGTGGTCTCTCCCTCGGCCCTGAGACCCGCCACGGTCAGGGCCATGGCCATTCGATGGTCTCCGTGGCTCTCGCAACGGGCTCCGCGAAGGCCCTGCCCCCCATGGATAATAAGCCCATCCTCGAGCTCTTCGGTCTGCACGCCCATGCGGTTCAGCTCTATGGCAAGGGATCGGATCCGATCCGACTCCTTGACCCGCAGTTCGGCGGCACCCCGGATCACGGTCTTCCCCTCCGCACACGCGGCGGCCATTCCCAAGACCGGGATCTCATCGATCAAGCGCGGGATCAGATCCCCCCCGATACGCACCCCCCTGAGGGGTCCCGAGCGAACGTGGAGATTGGCCCTCGGCTCTCCGGCGCTCTCGCCGTGGGGAAGGACCTGTACCGCCCCCCCCATCGCCCGGAGAACCTCCACGAGTCCTGTCCGAGTCGGGTTGAATCCTACCCCCTCGAGGGTGAGATCGGAATCGGGAAGGATGAGGCCCGCCACGAGGAAGAAGGCAGCCGACGAGAAGTCTCCCGGAACGGAGATGGGGGCGGCCTTGAGGGTTCCGCAGGGGTTGATGGACACCTCCCGCTCTCCCCGCTCCACCGGCTGGCCCCAGGCCTCGAGCATGCGCTCGGTATGATCCCGCGAGGTGACCGGTTCGACGATGGTCGTCCGACCCTCGGCAAAGAGGCCGGCCAGGAGGATGGCGGACTTTACCTGTGCCGAGGCGATCGGAGTCCGATATGTAATCCCTCGAAGAACCCTGCCGCGCAGCACCAGGGGGGGGAGTGTATTCTGGGCCCGACCCCAGATCTCCCCCCCCATCTGTCTCAGAGGCACGATGACTCGATCCATGGGTCGACGCCTGAGGGAAGCATCTCCCGTCAGGACGGACAGGAAGGGTTGCCCTGCCAGGACACCCGAAAGGAGACGGAGCGTCGTCCCCGAATTCCCGCAGTCCAGAACGTCACCCGCCTCCCGGAGGCCGCGAAGCCCCTTCCCGTAAATCCGAAGGGGCTCCCCTTCTCCCCCTTTGACCTCCACCCCCAGGGCGCGGACAGCTTCGAGGGTTCGCGTGCAATCCCCCGACATGAGACACCCTGAGATTTCCGTACATCCATCCGCTAGGGCGCCAAGGATAATCGCCCGGTGGGAGATGGACTTGTCTCCCGGGACCGAGAGCCTCCCCTGTAGTCCCCGCGCACCTCCCCGAATCCTAAGCTGTTGCTCCATAGGTTTGCCGGTTGCGGATACTCGCGATCAACGCCTCTGTGATCCGTCCGGAGTCGGCGTCCGGCAGGTCGAACCAGGTGACCCCCTGCTCGCGGCGAAACCACGTCATTTGACGCTTCGCATAATGCCGCGTTCCCTGTTTCGTCCGCCACACCGCCTCCTCCAGAGTCCCCTGCCCTAACAGAAAGGCAACTATGTGGCGATAGTTGTGGCTGCGGAGAGGCTTGATGTTTGCGGCATAGCCGGCTTCGAGCAGCTCCCGGACTTCCTCCACAAGGCCGCACTCGACCATCCGGTCCACCCGGTCGTCAATCCGGCGGTAGAGCGCGGCCCGCTCCCGCCGCAGCCCCAAGAAGAGGACGGAGGGGAGAACCAGACCCTCCCGGTGGGCCGCCTGCAGCTCCGAGACCCGGCGGCCGGTGACCTCGATGATTTCGAGGGCTCGAATAAGGCGGAATGCATCCCGGGGATGAATTCTGGCTGCGGTCGACGGATCGAGGTGCGTCAGTCGGGCATGCAGCACCTCCGGGCCGTCCCCGGCCACCTGTTGTCCCAGGCGGTGTCTGATGCTTGGGACTTCCCGCGGGCCAGAAAAAATTTCACCCCGCAGGGCCCGGAGGTACAGACCCGAGCCTCCCACCACGAGAGGCAGGCGGCCGCGGGAACGAATCTGTTGCAGGGCCCGACCGGCCAATCGGGCGTAATCGGCAGCCGTGAAGGGATCCACCGGATCCACCACATCGATGAGATGGTGAGGAACCCCTTGCTGTTCAATATGAGACGGTTTGGCGGTGCCGATGTTCAGATGCCGATAGACTTGCATAGAGTCGAGAGCCACAATCTCTCCTCCCAGTGCCTTGGCCAATTCCACAGCGACGGCGCTCTTCCCGACCGCGGTCGGACCGACCAAGGCGACAAAAGCGGGAGGGGATTCGAAAGGGGGTGCTGGAACAGGGGTTGCCTGGGAAGACGGAGCGTCCACCTGAAGCATCATCTGGCAGCTCGATGCAGCGCTTGTGACTCCTCGATCTCGAAGGGCAGGAGAAACGTGTACCCCCACAGACCAATCGGCTGTTGCCACCTGATCCTGGCTACGACCTCCCCCGGAACCACCTTCAACACCACCTCGTGCTCCAGAACGGGGAGTTCGAGCTCTCGGACGCGCGCCATAATCCGCTCCATTCCCTCGTCCAAGCGTCGGGGCGCCATGGCGGTGTCGCGAACCACGAGGCGAACATCATTCCTGAGTGACCAGTAATTCACGTACGCGGAGACCGCCTGAATGCCTGCGTACACGAGAACCGCAAGGAGGAACAGGAGGAGCAGGCTCCCGATCCTGACTCTCCCCTTCCTCCCAACCGTCGCGAGATGCGTGAGGTCGGCGGGGGGCCACCCCCCGTATTCCCCGACGGTCCCAGAAGGCCGAACGACTTCACCCATAGGGGAAAATCCGTGTCAAGCCGGTATCGTAACCGCCTGCGAAACGCCGCACGAAACAAAAATACCTCCGGACCTCCGGAGGCATCCTCGCGGATAGGGAAAATGCTCGAGGGCTGGAGGACTACCGAGGTCCCCCTTTGATCCAGCTCATCATGGACCGCAGTTCTTTCCCTACAACCTCGATGGGATGCTCGGCGTCCTTTTTCCGAAGCGCCAGAAAGCTCGGGCGACCTGCCTGATTTTCCAGGATCCATTCCCCGGCGAAGCTTCCATCCTGAATCTCTTGCAGGATCTTTTTCATCTCCGCCCGGACCGACTCGCTAATCACGCGGGGCCCCCGGCTGTAATCCCCGTACTCAGCGGTATCACTCACGGAATACCGCATATAGGCGAGACCGCCCTGGTAGAAGAGATCCACGATCAACTTGAGCTCGTGGAGACATTCGAAGTAGGCGAGTTCCGGCTGGTATCCCGCCTCCACCAGGGTTTCATACGCGGCCTTGATCAAGGCCGAAACCCCGCCGCACAGAACCGTCTGTTCCCCGAACAGGTCGGTCTCGGTCTCTTCCCTGAAGCTGGTCTCGAGGACCCCGGCCCGGGTGCATCCGATACCCTTGGCATAGGCCAAGGCCACTTCCTTCGCCTTGCCCGACGTGTTTTGATGGATAGCCAGAAGGGCTGGGACCCCGGAGCCCTCCGAATACACCTGACGCATCATGTGACCCGGCGCCTTGGGGGCCACCATGGAGACATCGACATCCTGTGGGGGCATGACTTGATGAAAATGGATGTTAAAACCGTGGGCGAACATGAGGGTCTTGCCGGGGGTGAGGCCCTGTTGGATTGAATCGAGATAGACCTGTCGCTGGTGTTGATCGGGGATGAGCATCATGACGATCTGCGCCGTTGCGGCCGCCTCGTCCACCGTCATCACCTTCAGCCCATCCGCTCTTGCTTTCTCCCAAGATTTCGATCCTTGATAGAGCCCCACCACGACGGTGAAGCCGGCATCCTTCAGGTTCAGGGCATGCGCGTGTCCCTGACTCCCGTACCCGATGACGGCAATGGTCTTACCTTTCAAGAGGGACAGATCCGCATCCTTATCGTAATAGAGCTTGGCCATCTATGTTCCCCCGCTTTCCTCTACTTGACCTCGGCAACGGCTTGCGCCTTCTTTCCGCTTTTCTCGTTGTTGCCCGCCGCCCGCTCCACTCTTTTGGGCATCGCCTTGCTTGCCCGCGCGATGGCGATCCGCCCGGTCCGGACAAACTCCTGAATCCCAAAGGGACGCAGAAGTTCCAAGAGGGCCTGAATCTTGTGTTCGTCGCCACTCGCCTCCAGGGTATAGTTGCGGTGGGTGACATCCACGACCTTGGCCCGGAAGATATCCGCGATCCGCAGGATCTCAGCCCGGTTGGGGGCCTCGGCGTTCACCCGGACCAGGATCATTTCTCGCTCGACGAAGTCCTCCTCGGTGAGATCGACCACCTTGGCCACATCGATCAGCCGATTGAGTTGCTTGACCACCTGCTCCATGACCCAGTCATCCCCGTGGACCACGAGGGTAATCCGGGATAACGAATTGTCCATCGTCTCCCCGACGGAGACGCTGTTGATGTTATAGCCCTTGGCCGCGATCAGTCCGGCAATCCTGGCGAGCACACCGATTCGGTTCTCTACCAAGAGTGTCAGGATGTGCCGCTGCGAGGGGGTATGTCCTTTCATTCTCGCCTCATCCATGCACCCCGCTGTCTCCTGAAAGCCCGCGGCTCACCGGACCAGGAGAGCAGCAGGGGGCGAAGGAATTATCCGTTACCGCCAGCCCTGGAATAACTTATCGGGAACCGGTTCCCCGACGTCGATGATGTCCTTGATCGCCGCCCCTGCAGGGATCATGGGGAAGCAGTTTTCCTCGCGTTCCACGACTATATCAACCACGACTGGACCCGGCGTGTTGACGGCCTTCTCGATCCCCGCCTTGACCTCTTCCGGCCGTTCGATCCGGACTCCGGCAACCCCGTACGCCTCTGCGAGTTTCACAAAATCGGGCTGGTGGCCGATGTCTACCTGGGAGTACCGATGGCCGTAAAAAAGTTGCTGCCACTGACGCACCATGCCCAGGAACTTATTGTTGATGATGAAGGTCTTGACCGGCAGCCCGTAGTGCACGAGCGTCACAAGATCCTGCATCGTCATCTGAAAGCTGCCGTCGCCGTCGATGTTCACCACCAAACTGTTGGGGAAAGCCGCCTGGGCCCCCATCGCAGCCGGAAAACCGTATCCCATCGTTCCAAGGCCGCCCGACGTGAGGAAGCGGCGAGGCTTGCGGCCCCGGTACACCTGGGCCGCCCACATCTGATGCTGACCCACTCCGGTGGCGATGATCGGATCGTACTCCTCCGTGAGGCGAAGGATCATATCGATGGCGTACTGGGGCTTGATCACGCCCTCCCCCTGCTCGTACCGGAGAGGGTGCTCTTTCTTCCACACCTCGATCTCCGCGTACCATTCCTCGAAGTCCTTCGCCCAGTTCCGCTGCACCTTGCGGAGTTCCTTGTTGAGTTCTCGCAGCACGCACTTCACATCGCCGACGACAGGAACGTCCACCGTGACGTTTTTCCGGATAGACGTCGGGTCAATATCCAGGTGGATAATCTTGCACTGCTTCCCGAACTCGGAGAGCTTCCCCGTGATCCGGTCATCGAAACGCGACCCGATGGCGATCATCAAATCGCAGTGCACCATGCACATGTTGGCCCAGTAGGTCCCGTGCATCCCGAGCATCCCCAGCCAGAGAGGATGGTCAGTGGGAAGAGCCCCGAGCCCCATCAGGGTCAGGGTGGTCGGGATCTGGGTGATTCCCACCATCTCGTGAAGTTCTGCGGACGCGTCCGAATGGATAATGCCCCCGCCCCCGTAAATCACCGGGCGCTTGGCCTGCGCGATCAACTCGGCCGCTTTCTTGATCTGGCCGGGATGTCCGTAAATCTGGGGATTATAGCCGCGGATGGAGACGTCTTTCGGGTAGCCCCGGAACGTGCCATGCCCCATCACCGCATCCTTCGGCAGGTCCACCAGGACCGGGCCCGGGCGACCCGAGCGGGCGATATAATACGCCTCTTTGATGATGCGCGGAATGTCTTCGGTTTTGAGGGCCAAGAAGTTGTGCTTGGTACAGGCCCGCGTCGTCCCCACCACATCGGCCTCTTGGAAGGCATCGCATCCCATGACGGCCGTCGGCACCTGTCCGGTGAGAACCACAATCGCCATGGAGTCCATGAGCGCATCGGTGATCGCGGTCACACAGTTCGTGGCCCCCGGACCCGAGGTGACCATGACCGTCCCCGCCTTTCCCGTGGCCTTGTAATATCCTTCGGCGGCATGGGTCGCCGCCTGCTCGTGACGGCATAAAATATGCTGAATGGGGTAATCCATGAGGACGTCATACGCGTGGAGGATCGCCCCACCGGGGTGACCAAAGATCGTGGTCACCCCTTCCTCCGCAAGACAGTTCATCAGGATCTCCGATCCTGTCATCCTCGTCATCGTCATGCCCTCCTGCGTTGAGCGCGGGGTCCTCAAGACCCAGGCGCCGAGCTAACCCGTGCGTAGAACAAAAGGGCGGCGTGGCTCAATCAAGGCGAAGTTTCCGACATGCGTCCCGAGACCCCCACCTCCTACCCTGACAGTCATGGCTCTCCTCCCTAATTCTCAGCTTGAATTATGTGCCAGATCTTCACACAAACAATGAAGAATCGGTGTTGGCACGAATTCAGGGCGATAAGAAATGTGTGGCAGAGCATACCCCCTGCTTCCCTCCCCTGTCAACAGAAATCTCAGCCTTTGCCCCTCAACCCACCTTGAATGAGGCTCTTGAGGAGCCGAACCTCCTCACAGCCGAGGGAAGCCGCGGCGGCGAAAAAGACCGCCATCCCCAGCCCCAGCTCCCCCACGAAGCGGGTAATTTCCAGACCGACCCCGCGACCCTCGAGGGACGGCAGCAGGATTTGAAGAGCGAGGAGCGTCCCCGCCATGCACAGTCCTGCAAGCGCCGTTTTTTGAAGGGATCGTGCCAGGACCCCTCCCCCCAGCGAGCCGAGGCGTTTTCTGAGAAAGACCACGAGGAGGGAGAAGTTAACCATGGAAGCGAGGGAGGTTGCGACCGCGAGTCCCGTTGCCTGCAGCGGCCGCATGAGCAGGAGGCTGAACACGATATTGCTCGCGACAGCGATGGCTCCCGCCTTGACGGGAGTCACCGTGTCCTGAAAAGCATAAAACGCTCGGACAAGAACCCGATTGACCACAAAGAAACAGAGACCGAGGGAGTATCCCAGCAGGACCTGCGCTGTAGCGGCCGTCGCTGCACCCGTAAACTCGCCTCGTTCAAAGAGGAGACGGATAATGGTGTGCCGGTAGATGGCAAGGCCCAGGAGGGCAGGAACGGTCAGGAAGAGGCTGAACCGCAGGGCGAAAACGAGTGTCTTCCGGACATCTTCTGGTGATTGCTGCGCGGCGGCGGCGGCCATGGTGGGGAGGACGGCCGTCGCCATGGCTACGCCGACCAGCCCGATGGGGACGTGGATGAGGCGGAAGGCGTAGTAGAGGTAAGAGACCGACCCCTGCACGAGGAAGGTGGCCAAAAGCGTCGTGATGAATATATTCAGCTGGGTGCTGGCGAGCCCGGCGACGCCCGGGGCCATTAATCTTCCGATCCGCGGTAAGGCTGGGTCTCTCCACTCCCCCTTCCGCGTGAGAATGACGCCGCGGCGCAGGGCAGGCGGAAATTGGAAAAGGAGCTGGAGGCACCCGCCCCCCAACACTCCATATGCTAGGGCATAGACCGGCTTCTCAAGCCGCGGACCCAGAACGAGGAGACTCACAATGATCGAGATGTTGAGGAGGGCCGGGGAGAAGGCCGGGGCGGCAAAGTGGCCCAGGGCGTTTAAAATCCCCATCATGAGCGCGGTGAGCCCGATAAAGAAGAGATAGGGAAACATCATGCGGGTGAGGTCGATGGTGAGGGCGAGTTTTTCAGGATCTACCCGCCACCCAAGGGCCATAAGGTTGACGAGGATCGGAGCACTCACGATCCCCACGGCGCATATCACCACGAGAATCAGACTCAGCATCCAAAAGGCCGCCGCAGCCATCCGAAAGGCAGACGGCCGTCCCCGCTTGGTCAGGGTCTCGGTGAAAACAGGAATAAAGGCGGCGGAGAGGGCCCCCTCCCCAAGGAGCTCTCGGGCCATGTTCGGGATGCGAAAGGCCACAAAGAACGCATCCGCAGCCAATCCCGCCCCGAAGCCATGGGCGATGAGCATATCCCGGATATATCCCAGGACCCGGCTTACGAATGTCGCCCCGCTGACCACCGAGGCGGCCACTGTCAGGCGGTGCATCGAGGTTTTGGGGTCAATAGTGCTTGACATGGAGGCGAGATTCCCCTATAAAAAGACTCTCGACCCGGTCCGCGTAGAGGAGATAATAATGCCCAACACCAAATCAGCCGCAAAGCGCCTGCGCCAGGTGAACGCGCGAACCCTCCGCAACCGGGCGGCCAAAAGCCGCCTCCGCACCAGCATGAAAAGGGTCCACCAGGCCGTAAAGACGGGGAACCGCGAGGCGGCCGCGGCGGCGTTTCGCGCGGCCGTCGCGACGATCGACAAAACCGCCTCCAAGGGAATTATTCATTCCCGGACGGCGGCCCGGTACAAGTCCCGACTCGCCCATCGCTTGCCATCTCCCGGTACCGCTCTATAACCTCGCCCTCACGAACAGAGATCGATAATCGCCAACTCGAGATGCAGGGGTCGGCCCCTTCCCCAGGATTTCAGCTTCCGATCCAGGTCAAGCAGGCGTACCAGCCCCTGCTCCAGCCGAGGTAGGGACGACGCCTTGGCCCCCTCGAGAATCTCTGGAAGAAATGGGCGGGGGATCCCCAGGAGCTGGCCAATCTCGGCGACAGGGCGAGACTGCGCAAGCAGTTCCTGGGCTCGCAAGAGCAGGCGCAGCTGACGCGCCAGCATCCCGAGGATCGCCAAAGGTTCCTCTCCCTGTTCCAGGAGCCGCCGGAGGCAAAACAACGCGCCCTCCAGGTCCCGGCGGCTCACCGCTCGGGTGAGATCAAAGATCCCTTGGACCCTGCCTTGGCCAACCAGCGCCTCGACCGCCCCGACGTCGATCTGCTGCCGTTCCCCCACAAAGCAACACAGCTTGTCTACCTCCTGGCACAGACGGAGAAGGTCCGGCCCTTGAAGGGTGAGCAGGAGTTGCTCCGCTTCGAGGCTCAGGGACTTTCCGTGCTGTCTCACCCGTTCCCGCATCCACTGCTGGCACCGCCGTTGGCGTTCCTTCTCGTGCCGTGGGGGGGTAAACCGGAGAACTTTTCCCACCTGATCTATGCGTCGGAGTCCGGGATTCCGCTGGTCCAGCTTGTCCGCGACACAGATCAGGCACGTGGTGGCGGATGGGGATTCGAGGTAGGCGAGAATCGCGTCCCACACCTCCCTGCGGAGGTGATCGGCCCCTTTCAGTACCACGACCCGCCGCGGGGAGAACGCGGGGACCGTGCGGCAGCGCGTGGCGAGATCCGCTCCGGCGACATCACTCCCCGAGAGAGTATCCACGTTGAGGGTCTCCGTCCCGGGCGGCAGGAGCGCCTGGAGGAGGCGGGAGAGGAACTCATCACGGAGGAGAACCTCCTCACCCAGGAGGAGATATACCGGGGCGACGTGGCCCCGAGTTACGGCTTGGAGGAGTGGCGCAAACAGTGTCGTCCCTCAGAAGGGTTCCACCACGCGTGTTACGACCTGATCGGCGAGGTTGCGAAGGGCCCGACGGACGGCTTCATCTTCTGCGACCTGCGTTCCCGTAACCCCCGGCGGGGCCGAATAGTAGGCCTCGCCCCGGACCTGCTCATTGGCCAACTCGACCTTGCCACTCCGCTGGACCACCTGCAGGTCGAGGACGACCACCATCCTGAACCGCCGGGCGATGTCTGTAGAATCGAATGATACCGGATTTCGCTCGAGGGCGGTGATCGTGGCCTTCATCGCGGCGTCCGCCTCACCTTCCTCTTTCACGACCCGCCCCCCGGCGCTCAGGATTCGCTGTGTCAGGGCCTGGGTAAGGTCGGTCTCCAGTCCTGGCCGAAAAGCTCCGGGATTGCTGACCGTGAGATGGATTCGTTTCAGATGCCCCGGAAGGCTCACCTGCCCGTGATAGCCACATGCGCCCCCAAGCGCCGGGATCAGGCCAAGGCCAATCAGGACCAGGCCTTTTTTCACGAGTCCCCCCTTCGGGCTGTCCGCTGTCCGCCCTCGAGCTCAAAGAGTTCAAGGTGCGAAGTGCAATGTTTACACTGTGAACATCGCACGGTGAATCCTCGCAAGCCTGAACGCTGACTGCTGACCGCGACTACCCGTCCGTTACAATATTCACCAGCTTCTTGGGAACCACGATGACCCGTTTCACCTGTCTCCCGTGAAGCCACGTTTGAACACGGCCGTCCTCGAGCGCCGCCGTCCGAAGCTCGCCCTCCCCAGCATCGGCAGGAAGGGAGATCCGGCTCCGCAGTTTGCCGTTCACCTGGACCACCACGAGAAGTTCTTCTCGCTGAACGACCTCTGCATCATAGGTTGGCCACGGCTCGTGGCAGACGCTCCCTGGATGTCCGAGGCGCTCCCACAGCTCCTCCGCCAGGTGGGGGGCGAAGGGGGCGAGAAGCACGAGGAGGGTCTCGACGGCAAAGCGTGCCACGGCGCGCCGCTCCACGAGTCCCGACGGTTCATCATGCAGCTCAAATTGCCCCAGGGTGTTGACCAGCTCCATGAGGGCGGCGATGGCCGTGTTGAAATGAAAATCCCGGTCCAGGTCCTCGGTCACCTTCTTGATGGTCAGGTGCGCCTTTTGGTACACCGCTCGACCCACCGTCAGGGCGCCATAGGAAATGGGCATTCCCGGAAGGCGGAGCTCCTCCGCCCAGCCGTCCACCAGTCGGTAGACCCGGTTCAGGAACCGAAACGCCCCCTCCACCCCTTTATCGGACCATTCCAGATCCTTCTCCGGAGGTGCCGCAAAGAGGGAAAAGAGACGGGCGGTGTCCGCCCCATACCGATGCAGGAGGTCATCCGGGTCTACCACATTCCGCCGCGACTTGGACATCTTCTCGGTCCGTCCGATCTCGACCGGCTGATGACACGTCGTGCAGCGGCCGTCGGCATCCACCTCTTGCGGAAGCCGATACCCATGGGTGGCACATCGGTAGGTCTCCTTGCAGACCATTCCCTGCGTCAGCAAATTCACAAACGGTTCGTCGTGCAGGATCAGGCCGAGGTCCCGAACCACCCTGGTGAAGAACCGCGCGTACAGCAAGTGGAGGACGGCGTGTTCGATCCCGCCGATATATTGATCCACCGGCATCCAGTACGCCACCTTTGCCTTCTCCACGGCCTGGTCCCGCGCCTGTGGATTACAAAACCGTAGGAAGTACCAGGAGGAATCGACAAAGGTATCCATCGTATCGGTTTCCCGTCGGGCCGGCCCCCGACAGGTCGGACAGCGAACATCCACAAAACTCTCGACCCGGGCAAGGGGAGATCGCCCCCTCATGGTGATGTCCACTTCTCCCGGAAGGAGGACCGGCAAATCGCTGTATGGGACGGGAACCGTGCCGCACTGGTCACAGTAGACGATAGGAATCGGGGTCCCCCAGTATCGCTGCCGGGAAATTCCCCAGTCCCGAAGCCGGTAGTTCACCGCGCGCCTGCCGATGCCCTCCTTCTCCAGATGGTGGATCACGGCCTCGCGCCCTTCCGGACTCGGCAACCCGGTGAAGGGACCCGAATTCGCCATCACCCCCTCGTCCTCATACGCTTTTTCCAGCCCCCCCGCGGTGAGGGTTTCGTGCGCCGGCTCGATCACGACCCGGATAGGGAGGTCGTACTTCTTGGCGAATTCAAAGTCGCGCTGGTCATGGGCGGGGACCGCCATGATGGCCCCCGTGCCGTACTCGAGCAAGACGAAATTGGCCAGCCAGATGGGGATCTTCTCTTGGGTCAAGGGGTTGATGGCATACGCGCCAGTGAAGACCCCTTCCTTCTCTGTGTCGGCCGCGGTCCGGACTACCCGATCTTCCGCCTTCATCCGCTGGATGAAGGTTTGGACCTCCGGCTTGCCCCGCGCGAGCTGCTGCGCCAGGGAGTGCTCCGGCGCGAGGACCATAAAGGTGGCCCCGTAGAGGGTGTCCTGCCGGGTGGTAAAAATGGTGAGAGCGCTCCCCTCCGCCACGAGGGGGAAACTCACCTCTGCGCCGACGCTCTTCCCGATCCAGTTCCGCTGCATCGTCTTGACCCGCTCGGGCCAGCCGGGGAGGCGATCCAGCCCCTGGAGCAGTTCCTCGGCGTATGCGGTGATTTTGAAGAACCACTGGTCGAGCTCTTTCTGGACAACCTCCGACTCGTCCCGCCAGCACCGCCCCCCCTCCACCTGTTCGTTGGCGAGGACGGTCTGGCAGACCTCACACCAGTTGACACAGGCGGGCTTCTTTTCGGCAATCCCCTTTTCGTACATCTTGAGGAAGAGCCACTGGTTCCAGCGGTAGTACTCCGGATCACTGCAGGTGATCTCCCGATCCCAGTCGTAGGATAACCCCATCTGCTTCAGTTGCTTGCGCATGTACGCGATGTTGTCATAGGTCCAGGTGGCAGGATGGACACCGTGTTCAATGGCCGCATTCTCTGCGGGCAGGCCGAAGGCGTCCCATCCCATCGGGTGCAGGACGTTGTGGCCCCGCATCCGCAGGTAGCGGGCAACGACGTCTCCGATGGAGTAATTCCGGACGTGGCCCATGTGGATCTTCCCGGAGGGATACGGGTACATCTCAAGGCAGTAGTACTTCGGCTTGGTGCGGTCCTCCGTCACCCGGAAGACCCGTCCCTCCTCCCAGATCCGCTGCCACTTGGCCTCGAAGCCTTTGAAATCATATGCTCTGGCCATACCGGTCCTCACCCGACCCGCGAGAAATTCCGCTTATAGATAGCACAAGCCTCAGACCGTTGCAACTCCTCCCCCCCCCTCCCCCCGGCCACGATCCCGTCCCGGACGAGCAGGCCTGTGATCCCACCTGCGCATTGCCCGGCGGGACGACGCAGCCTCCGTTGTCCTTCGGGATCCTGACGTCTGGGGGGGGATGCTACGGAATCTCCAGGACCGCCGCCGCGTGCAGCTGGGCCGCCTTGAGGCGTTGGAGGGCGCGATTGGCCTCTTGAAGCGGAAACGTCTCCACTTCCGTTCGAATCGGAACCTCGGCTGCGATCCGCAACAGGTCTTCGGCGTCCTGGCGGGTAAAGTTCGTCACGCTGCGAATGGTTCGTTCGTGGTACAGCTCCTGATAATCGAGCGGGGGAATCGGAGTTAAGTGAATTGCGTTGATGGCGAGGGTACCTCCCATGCACAGGGCACGTAAGGCTTCGGGCACCAGCGTCCCGACGGGCGCGAAGAGAATGGCACTATCCAGGGGGTGGGGTGGGGCCTCGTCGGCCCTCCCCGCCCAGGTAGCTCCCAGGTCACGGGCCAGCCGCTGGTGGGCTTCCCCCCGTGTGAAGACCAGCACCTCACAGCCCCAGTGGCGGGCGATCTGAATGACAATGTGGGCAGACCCCCCGAATCCGTACAGGCCGAGGCGCCCGCCTGGCCTAATTTCGCTCAATCGGAGGGAACGGTAGCCAATGATCCCGGCGCAGAGGAGCGGGGCCGCCTCTGCCGCGGTAAAAGTATCGGGAATCGCGTAGGCGAATGCCTCATCGACGACGGTAAATTGGGCGTACCCCCCGTCAGCCTGGTACCCGGTAAAGCGGGCGCAGTCACAGAGATTCTCACGGCCCGCCTCGCAGTATCGGCAGCGCCCGCAGGTCCAGTGCAGCCACCCGACCCCGAGTCGATCGCCTCGATGATAACGGCGGACATCGGGGCCGATCGCCTCCACACTCCCCACGATCTGGTGACCCGGAATGACCGGTGTCTTGCGCGCGGGGAGGTCCCCCTCCACGATGTGGAGGTCTGTCCGGCAGACGCCGCAGTGACTCACCCGGAGGCGAACCTGCCCGGCTCCGGGGGTGGGCACCGGGACCTCCGCCTCCCTGAGCGGCGCCACCCTCACCCGCGCCGGATGGTCGAGAAGCATTGCCTTCATCCCAAGACCGCTCTCAGAGGGGAATTCGATTCTGCCGGCAGTAGTTGGTAAGCAGAAGGATAGCCCGATTCAAGCGCTGGATGCGGAGGTTTTTCTTTCGAATCGCTTCGGCATCGCCCGGCGGCGTCACGTCGCCCCGGCTATCGCGGAGAGTCTGTTGGAGGCTAGTGTTGACGATTTTCAAATCGGCATGCGTGTACTTCTTGAGAGTCGCAGGGCTGAGCGTTCGAAAGCCATCCGCCACTTCTCGAGCCATGACTAATGGATTCCCAGCAATGGCCATGCGTCCCTCTCCTGCTTAATAGCCCACACGCATGAGACACAAGCCGTGAGGGGGCGCCGTACGCCCGGCCCGCTGTCGATCCTTGGAGTGCAAGATGTGCCGGAAGTGCTCGGGGGTGAGCCGTCCCCTGCCGACATCGAGGAGGGTGCCAACGACGATCCGGATCATGTGTTTCAGGAAGCCGTTCGCGGTAATAACAAAGTCGAGGCGGTTCCGCTCGGTAACGAACCGGGCCTCGCAGACCCGGCGAACGGATGTCGGCTGCTCGCCGTCGGCTGCCCGGAAGGCGGAGAAATCGTGCTCGCCGATGAGCGCAGCGGCCGCCTCGGCCATGGAGGCTGGGTCCAACGGCTCAACAATGTGCAGGAACCAGTGCCGTTCGAGGGCCGGGGGGTACGGGGTGTTCAGGATGCGGTAGCGATAGGTCTTGTGCGTGGCCGACCGTCGGGCCTCAAAATCTTCTGCCGCCCTCTCAATGCCTCGCACCACGATGTCGGGCGGGAGCAGACCGTTCAAGGCCCGCTGCCATCTGTCGGGGAAGAGATCCTTCGCCGTCCGAAAGTTTGCCACCTGCCCGAGGGCATGGACTCCCGCATCGGTCCGCCCCGCGCCGGTAATGCGCACCTCCTCACCCGATATGCGTTTCACCGTCTCTTGCAATACGCCCTGGATGGTTGGCAGCCCCGGCTGCGCCTGCCAGCCATGATACCCTGTCCCGTCGTACTCGAGCGTCAGCTTGAAATTCTGCACGAGTGCCCCTCTAACAACTCAGCGATGACCGTTGATCGATATCCGATGACCGTAAGGAACCAATACGTCCTTTCTCGGTCGTCGGACCTCGGCGAGGCCCTCGACTGAACTCGGTCGAATGTCCTCAGTCGAGCCGTCATCGGTCGTCGGTCCACACTGAGTACCGGAGGCCCTGCCCCCTTACAGGCAGCCGTTAGCTATCAGCAGTCGGTATGCGCGCTTTGGGGTTTCTTGTACAAAGCTGACAGCAGACCGCTGACTGCTTTTTTGCTGGCTGGTGGTGCGGCACTAGCCGGTACCCTGCCCGGCCACCCCCAGGACGAGCTCGGCAATCTGGATGGCGTTGAGGGCGGCGCCCTTCCGAAGCTGGTCTCCGACGACCCAAAAATGTAGTCCGTGATCGCTGGAGAGATCTTCCCGGACTCGGCCGACATAACATGCATCCTTCCCGGCCGCCATGAGGGGCATCGGGTACCGACGGTGGGCTGGATCATCTAGGAGCTCGAGGCCCGGAAACCTGGCGAAGAGGTTCCGGGCCTCCCCCACCGACACCTTCCGTTCTGTCTCTGCGGTCACGGAGACCGAGTGGGCATGCCAGACAGGGACCCGGACCGTGGTGGCGGCAATTTTCATCGCGGGATCCCCCAGGAGCTTCCGGGTCTCGTGGACCAGTTTCATCTCTTCTCTGGTGTAACCGTTCTCCTCAAAGGCATCGACCTGGGGAATGCAATTGAAGGCGATCGGATGGGGGAAGACCGTGGCTTCCGCCCGCTCTCCCCGTGCCCACGCGAGGACCTGTCGCCTGAGCTCCTCGATGGCCTGGGCTCCGGCGCCAGAGACCGCTTGATAGCTCGAGACGATCAGGCGCGTGACCCTGGCCGCATCGTAGAGCGGCTTCAGCGCCATCACAGTGACAATGGTCGTACAGTTGGGATTGGCGATGAGCGCCTGGTGCCCTCGGATCGCTCCGGGGTTGACCTCGGGAATCACCAGGGGGACCGCTGGATCCATGCGGAAGGCGGAGCTGTTGTCCACCACGAGGGCCCCGGCCTTGAGCGCCGCAGGGGCGAACGCCTTGCTCCGCCCCGCCCCCGCAGAGAACAGGGCCAACTCGACCCCCTGAAACGCGCGCTCGCTCAGTCCTTCGACCTTCAGCTCCTCCTCTCGAAAGGTCACGGTCTTGCCCTCCGACCGCTCCGACGCCAAGAGCCGGAGGCTCCGCACGGGAAAGTCCCGCTCGGCCAGGATCGAGAGCATGGTCTGCCCCACCGCTCCCGTCGCTCCCGCAATCGCCACCCGGTACCCGGTTCGAGTCATTCCTGCTCCCGTTCACAGTTCACAGTTCACCGTTCACAGCAAATACAGCTTGGAGTTCAGGGTTCACCGTTCTCCGTTCACGGTATAAATCCGTCTTGGCGGACAGCACCCCCGTTTTTTGCTCCTTCCGAACTCTTAACTCTCAACCCTGAACCATCAGTAGCCGCTCACGTACGGGAGCTTCATGGCAACCCGTTCGATCTCGTCACCGGCTTCCAGGAGGACCAGTGCGGCGTTCCAGGTGCCTGTTACGAGCTGATTCCGGTAACCCTTCGGCATCGTGGCGGCAATCGTCTCTTCAGCGACGCGCACCTGCTGCTTTTCCACGTCGAGGGTGATCTGTCGCTCTGGCTGTTCCGCTGTGAGGGTCATCAACCTCTCGAGATCGTCGGCGCCCACACTGAGACAGGGGAGCCCGAGGGCAGTACAGTTCCCGATGAAGATCTCGCCGAACGACCGTCCCACGATGCCCCGGATTCCCCACCGCCGCAAGGCCTCTGGCGCATGCTCGCGCGAGGAGCCGCACCCGAAATTTTGTCCGACCAGCAGAACCGCGGCCCCGCGGTACCGGGCCTGGTTGAACGGATGGTCGGGTGCCTGAAGGCGATCGTCCTCAAAGACATGGTCCCCGAGGCCCTCAAATGTGACGCTTTTCAGGAACCGGGCCGGGATGATCCGATCGGTGTCGATGTCGGTGCCCGGGAGGGGGATGGCTCGCCCAACAATCTCGCGGCGCACGGCGTCGTGGTTCATTTCAGGAACTCCCGCACGTCGGTCACCTCTCCCGCGATGGCTGCCGCGGCCACCATCACCGGGCTCATGAGGAGCGTCCGCCCTGTGGGAGAGCCCTGCCGCCCCTTGAAATTCCGGTTGCTCGAGGAGGCGCAGACCTCCCGGCCTTTCAGTTTGTCTTCGTTCATCCCCAAACACAGCGAGCACCCGGCCTTGCGCCACTCGAATCCCGCCTCTTGGAAGATGACGTGGAGCTCCTCGGCTTCGGCCGCCTTCGCCACCGCCTGGGACCCCGGAACCACCAACGCGCGCACCCCCTTGGCGACCTTCCGGCCGCGCGCCACCTCGGCGGCCGCCCGCAGGTCGGAGAGCCGGGCGTTGGTGCAGGATCCAATGAAGGCCACGTCAATAGGGGTCCCCGCGATGGGCCGCCCCGGCTCGAAGGACATGAAAGCCAAGGCCTCTTCCAGGGGAGCCCGATCCATGTCAGGCATGTCGGCCGGACGCGGGATCCGCTCGCCCACGCCCACGGATTGGCCCGGATTGATGCCCCAGGTGACCATGGGCTGGATCGACCCGCCGTCCAGACGGACGACGTCGTCAAAGGGCGCGCCCGGTTCCGTCGCCATGCCCTTCCACCACGCCACCGCACGATCAAAGGCCTCGCCCCGGGGCGCAAAAGGGCGGCCCTTGAGGTAGTTGAAGGTGGTCGCATCGGGATTGACGTAGCCGGCGCGCGCCCCCCCCTCGATGCTCATATTACAGATGGTGAGGCGTTCGTCCATCGACATCGCCTCAAGCACCGAGCCGGCGTATTCGTACGCAAAGCCGACCCCCCCCTTGACGCCGAGCCGCTGGATGATCGCCAGGACGACGTCCTTGGCGTAGACGCCGCGGGCAAGCGTCCCCTCCACCCGGATCTGCCGGAGCTTCGGCTTGGCGATCGACAGACATTGCGTCGCCAGCACGTCCCGAACCTGGCTGGTGCCAACGCCGAAGGCGAGCGCCCCGAGCGCCCCGTGCGTAGCGGTGTGGCTGTCCCCACAGGCAATGGTGATTCCCGGCTGGGTCAGACCCAGCTCGGGTCCGATGACGTGGACGATGCCCTGCCGCCCGCTGTCCAGATCAAAGAGCGGGATGCCAAATTCCTTACAGTTTCTGACCAGGTGAACCGTCATCTCTTCGGCCAGCACATCCCGGAAGGGACGGCGCTGCGAAGCGGTCGGAATGATGTGATCGATCGTGGCGAACGTCCTTTCCGGGAAGCGGACCTTGAGCCCTGCCTCCCGGATCATCTGGAAGGCCTGGGGGCTCGTCACCTCGTGGACGAGGTGGAGGCCGACGAAGAGCTGCGTGTGCCCCGAGGGGAGCAGACGCACGGTGTGGGCCTGCCACACTTTGTCGAGGAGCGTTTCAGCCATACGGCTCCTTTCCCCGTCCTTCCAATGCTCCACACCCCTCGCGTAGGCCCCTGGAACCCGAGCGGACCAGGGGTGGGAGGGTGTCACGATTTACGCGTGGACCGGAGGAGCGATCGTCCGTTCGTCCCTCACCCGACGAGCGCACCCCGCTCACACACCCTGGGAGACCTCCTTCCCGGGAGGCGTCTTCCGGCTCACCGCCCGGTTTATCGCGTTCAGATATGCCTTTGCACTCGCCTCGATGACATCGGTGGAGGTCCCCCGCCCGATGATCGTGTGCCCGTCGACCTCGATGGAGACCATCACCTCCCCCAGGGCATCCTTCCCCGAGGTGACGGCCCGGATGCCATAGTCCTTCAGCCGCGGGTGGATCCCGGTAACCTGGTCGATCGCCTTGAAAGTCGCATCGACCGGACCATCTCCCCAGCCCGACTCCTGGTGGACCTCATCTTCCTTCTTTAAGCGAACGGTGGCCGTGGGGATCATATTGGTCCCACTGGCGAATTGCAGATGATCGAGCACATAGGTTTCGGCAACGGTAAGCACCTGTTCCTCGACGATCGCCAGGAGATCATCGTCGAAGACCTCTTTCTTCTTGTCGCAGAGGTCCTTGAATCGCACGAAGGCTCTGTTCAGGTTGTCCTCGCCGAGATCCACCCCTAGGTCCTGGAGCCGTTTCTTGAACGCGTGGCGACCCGAGTGCTTGCCCAGGACGAGGCGGCTCTGGGGCACCCCCACCGATTGCGGCGTCATGATCTCGTAGGTCAGGGCGTGGGAGAGGACGCCGTGCTGGTGGATTCCGGCTTCGTGCGCGAAGGCGTTGGCCCCCACGATCGCCTTATTCGGTTGCACCGGAATGCCGGTGATCTTGGTGAGCAGCTTCGAGGCCCTGTAGACCTCTTCCGTGTTGACGCCCGTCTCCGCCTGCAGGATATCGCGGCGCGTCCTGATGGCCATCACGACCTCTTCGAGCGAGGCGTTGCCCGCCCGCTCCCCGATGCCGTTGATCGTGCACTCCACCTGCCGGGCGCCTTGTTTCATCCCCTCCAGGGAGTTGGCGACGGCCAGCCCCAGGTCATTGTGGCAGTGGACGCTGACGATCACCTTATCAATGTTGGGAACGCGATTCATGAGATTCCGAATCCGCTCGCCATATTCCCACGGGATGGCGTATCCCACTGTATCCGGGATGTTGATGGTCGTGGCCCCCGCCGTGATGGCTGCCTCTACCATCTGGCAGAGGAAGTCCTGATCGGTCCGGCAGGCGTCCTCACAGGAGAACTCCACATCATCCGTATAGCCCCGGGCTTTCTGCACCGCCCGGACCGCCGCGTCACGCACTTCGTCCCGGCTCATCTTCAGCTTGTGCCGCATGTGGATATCGGAGGTCGCGATGAACGTGTGGATCCGAGGCCGTTCGGCATGCTGGAGTGCCTCCCAGGCCCGATCGATATCCTGATCCCGAGTCCGGCACAGCCCGGCGATGGTCACTCCCTCTCGCACCTGCTGAGAGACCACCTTGACCGCCTCGAAGTCATCCGTGGAGGCGATCGGAAAGCCCGCCTCGATGATATCGACCCGAAGGCGGGCGAGCTGCCGGGCCAACTCCAGCTTCTCTCGGGTATTCATGCTGTACCCAGGAGACTGCTCTCCGTCGCGTAATGTCGTATCGAAGATCATAATCCGCGTGGCCATCACTTCACTCCTCTCTCTGTGCCTCGTCGGCACCGTCGCACACAAACAACACTCCTCACGGTCGATACTCTCTGCTGAAGGTCACCACTGCTGATGTCGCCCACGCCGGGGGAACCCTCCCTCAGGGGGAGTGCGGCTCCCCCGGCGTAAGCTCGAGCTCTTCACCCAGGTCGGGCAAAACGCGCCTGCGCACGAGGGGAAGGTAGCGGAGGAAACCAGAGAGGGCATATAGGAAGAAGAAGCCGGAGAGTAAGAGGCTCGGTTTCCAGGCAACGACGAGCATGGCCAGGAGGAGACTGAACAGAATCGTGAAGGGGTGGCGCCGGGAGATATCAATCTCTTTCAGCGAGCGGTACCGGATCTTGCTCACCATGAGAAACGCCGTCACCGCCACCAAGACCACCATCAGGGCAGACGTGACTTCCGGCGAAAGCACTTGATAGTCAAAAATCTCCAAAGAAGGCGATTCGCCGAGAAAGAGCACGGATGAGGCGATGATCCCCGCCGCCGCCGGGATGGGAAGCCCCACAAAGTACCGTTTGTCGAGCTTCTTCGTCTGGATGTTAAAGCGGGCCAGGCGGAGCGCCCCGCACGCGGCGAACAGGAAGGCGGCTAACCAGCCGATTCGCCCGAAAGGCTGCATGGCGAAGACGTAGGCGAGCATTCCCGGGGCGACCCCGAAAGAGACCAGATCGGCCAACGAATCTAACTCGACCCCGAAATCGCTGGCGGCCTTCGCAATCCGCGCGACCGCGCCATCCAAACAATCCAGCACCAGGGCAATGACGATGGCCAATGCCGCCTTCGACAGGTCGTTCTTATAGACCGCGATAATGGCGTAGAACCCGCAGAAGAGATTCCCGATGGTCAGGATACTCGGCAGAATGTATACGCCCCGGCGACCTTCTCGCCTCATGAGACCACCCCGATGATACTCTCGCCGCCTCTCACATAGTCCCCGATCTGCACGCGCGGGTGCACCCCTTCAGGCAACAGTAGGTCCACCCGGGAGCCGAAACGAATCATGCCAATCCGCTCTCCTGCCCGAACCTCCTGCCCGGGCTGTACCCACGTCACGATCCGCCGTGCCAAGATCCCGGCCACCTGGCGAACGAAAATATCCCCGGGACCTCCCTGCAGGTGGATCAAGGTCTGGGCATTCACGTGGGAGGCCTCCGCCTTCCACGCGACCTTAAAGGCCCCGCGGCTCGGACGGACCTCTGAGACCCGGCCACCGCATGGAGCGCGGTTGATGTGCACATCGAAGAGGGAGAGGAAGATACTGATCTCGTTCCCACTCCCTCCATCCCCCGCGGAAGCCACCCGGACTACTCGCCCGTCAGCCGGGGCCAGGATCGCCCCGGCCTCGGCAGGCGGGACCCGATTGGGATCCCGGAAGAAGAAGGCCACCGCGCATGCCAGCAGCCCCAGAAGAAGGGCCCCTGCCGTGAGGCCTATCATCCAGAGGAGCAAGGCTCCTCCCAACGGAGGGAGGATAAACGGCCACCCCTCTGGGGCGATAGGAAGCGTCCCCCTCCGGCGTCCAGCCGTCCGATCCAACACCTCACGAGATCCCATCTATACCACTGCGCCCCCGGTATTTCAAGGGTGATTCACCGGGGCTTCTCCCCTTCCCGCCCGGCCATCAGCCGCCGGATGACTTCAGGAACACGACCAAGGGCCTCGTCGAGCGTCGAGGGATCCTTTCCTCCCGCCTCGGCCAAGTCAGCCCGGCCGCCCCCCTCCCCTCCGGTCATCCGCGCCAACTCTCGCACGAGGTGCCCGGCGTGCAGGCGCGCCATGATGTCCCCAGTCACGCCGGTAACCCACCCCACCCGCTTCTCGATCACCGTGCCCAGAACGACCACCCCCGACCCGAGCTTTGTCCGGAGTCGGTCTACCAGGTCCCGAAGGCCCTTCTGGTCGAAATGCTCGACCCGCCCCCGGACCACGGGAAACCCTTCAACAATCTCGACCTGATTCAGCAAATCCTCAACCACGGTAGCCGCCAAACGGCTCCGAAGCCGCTGAATCTCTTGTTCCAACTCTCCCCCGCGTCGACTCAGCCTATCCACTCGCTCCGGAAGTTCGAGCGGCCGCGCCTTTAATGCCTCAGCCGATTCCTGGAGCGCGGCCTCTTCCCGCAGGAGGAAGTCATAGGCCCCGGCACCGGTGTAAGCTTCCAGGCGGCGGATGCCGGCCGCCACCCCGCTCTCGCTGCCGATCTTGCAGATCCCGATCTCGCCGATGGCTCGGGCATGCGTCCCGCCGCAGAGCTCCAGTCCAAAGCCGGGCACGGCCACGACGCGAACCCGATCGGCATACTTATCGGCAAAGAAGGCCCTCGCCCCGCGCGCGATGGCTTCCTCATACGGCACACCATCCTCGATGACGACGGGAAGATTTCGCCAGAGCTGTTCGTTCACCATCCGTTCGAGACGGGCGATCTCCGACGCCGTGAGTGGTCCGAAGTGGCGAAAATCGAAACGCAGGCGGTCGGGGGCCACCAGCGACCCCTCCTGCCGGACGTGGTCTCCCAGGACGCGGTGGAGGCCCTCGTGGATCAGGTGGGTTGCCGTGTGGTTCCTGACGATCAGCCCCCGCCGTTCCTCATCAATGGCCGCCAACAGACGCTCCCCTCTCCGAATCGTCCCCCGTACCACCCGGACCCGATGGACCGCCAGGCCGGGGAGGGGGCGCTGGACATCCAAGACGTTCGCCGCCCCGTGCGCCCCCGCGAGGATGCCGACGTCTGCGACCTGTCCTCCCGCCTCGGCGTAATAGGGGGTGCGGTCCAGAATGATCTCCGCCTCCTCCCCCTCCCGGACGGTCTCGGTCTGCTGTCCCCCCTTCACGATCGCGACCACCTCCGCCTCTACCTTCATCTGGTCGTACCCGACGAAGGTGGTCGCGGACGATGTCGCCAGATCCTGGATGACGGGGGAGACCTCAGCCCCTTTGAACCAGGCCGCCCCGTGCAGGCGCGCCCGGTCCCGCTGCCGCTCAAGCTCCCGGTCAAAATCCTCCCAGGCGCATTCGATTCCCTGTTCGCCGGCTACCTCATCGACAATGTCTCGCGGGAGACCGTAGGTATCGTACAGCTTGAACAGGGTTTCGCCGCCCAGGCGCTGGGCTTGGCCGCCCCCCTTCGCCGCCGCGATGGCCTCTTCGAGCCGCGGGATCGCCATCTGCAGGGTATGACCAAAGCGCTCTTCTTCGGCTGCCGTCTCGCGCGCCACACGGTCACGCGTCCCCTCAAGCTCGGGATATTGCCCCTTCATGAGATCGACCACCCGCCCGGTCATCCGTGCCAGGAACGGTCCTTCCAGGCCGAGGAGCTTCCCATGACGCAGGGCCCGTCGCACGATCCGCCTCAGGACGTAGCCCCGCCCCTCATTGCTCGGGAAGATGCCGTCGCTCTGCAAAAAGGTGACGGCCCGGGCATGATCGGCGATCACCCGCATGGACACATCGTCCCGTTCCTTGGCACCATAGGCCTGCCCACTCAGTTCTTCCACAACGGTGATGAGAGGTTGCAGGAGATCGGTGTCGAAGTTGCTCACCACGCCTTGGACGACGGCGACTATCCGCTCGAGGCCGGCCCCCGTGTCGATACTCGGCTTCGGTAGTGGGGTGAGCGTCCCGCCGGCATCTCGGTTAAACTGCATAAAAACCAGATTCCACAGCTCCAGGTATCGGTCACAGTCACACTCGATGGTGCACGAGGGGCGCCCACACCCCACCTCGGGCCCCTGATCGATAACGATTTCGGAGCAGGGTCCGCAGGGACCCGTGTCTCCCATCGCCCAGAAGTTGTCCTTTTCCCCGAGGCGAACGATACGACCGGTGGGCACGCCAGCCACCGTCTGCCACAACTGAAAGGCCTCATCGTCATCCGTGTAGACCGTTGCCCAGAGGCGCTCCGGCGGCAGACCGAGGTCCACCGTCATCCACTCCCAGGCGTAGGTGATGGCGGCTTCTTTGAAATAGTCGCCGAAGGAAAAGTTGCCGAGCATTTCGAAAAACGTATGGTGTCTGGCCGTCTTCCCCACGTTTTCGAGATCGTTATGCTTCCCGCCAGCCCGGACACACTTCTGGCACGACGTCGCCCGGCTGTACGGTCGCTGCTCGTGTCCGAGGAAGCAGTCCTTGAACTGCACCATTCCGGCATTGGTAAAGAGGAGCGTGGGATCCGCCCGGGGAACCAAGGAGGAACTCGGAACGATGGCATGTCCTCGCGAGGCAAAAAAGTCCAGGAAGGACTGCCGAACCTCCGCTCCAGTCAGCTTCCGCATGACCTCTCCCCATGATGGCCAGAGAAACTGTAAATAAAGATATTAAAGCCCAAGCCTGAAATTGTCAAGAAAATGCAGAACTTTAGCCGGGAGAGGCGAGGACCCTTCAAGGAATTTTTCAGGGGATTCCCAGGCACGCGCGAGGTGGCAGTCGTACGGAGCAAGCAGCAGCGGCCAGCAGATTTTCGGCTGTCGGCATGCAGGCCTCAGTCGTTTTGAAGCTAACAGCGGTCGGGAGCCAGCAATCCGCATGCAGCTTTCGTGACGTCATGGATGCGTTCGGATTCCCGCCGACTGCCGACTGCTCGTTCCTGACTGCGGACAGCTGATGGCCATGACGCATCTGCTTTCGGAGGGATGCTAATATTTATCCTTCACAAGGGTGGTGACGGTCCGCCGGACCGTCTCTGAAGAGAACCCGCGCCGCAGTAAGTACGCCGCAAGGCGACGTCGCACGACATTGGGAGAAAGACGGCCCAGGGCCTTCAGGCGCCTCGCCGCTCCCGCCCGGGCTATCTCTTCCTCGTTAATCTCCTGAAATACCTCCCGAACCGTGGCCTTGACGATCTCCTCCGCAACGCCCTTGTCCCGCAGTTCCCCTTGCAGCCGGCGGGAGCTGATGTGGCGACTCTGGACACGCGTCCGCGCGTGATGCAGGGCAAAGGCGCGATCATCGACGAGCCCGCGGGCTGTGAGATTCTGGACGACGCCTGAGATCACCTCGGCGGCGAAGCCCCGGCGCCGGAGCCGGTCGACGATCTCGTGGCAGGACCGGGCCCGAACAGCGAGGAGGCGAAGGGCCGCCCGGGTGGCGGCGTCCCAATCCGCGGACGACGGTGAGGGCATGAAGGGTTAGCCGGTCAGTGGTTCCAAGCCGGAAACCTTGGCCTGTTCCTCCCCAGGACTCCGCGACGCACCGGCCTCCCAGGTGGGTTCGATGCCGCGAACCCGCAGGGCAAAATCATCCGGGTTGGACGCCCAGAGCAGCGCCTCCTCGTACGTGATGAGGCCGCGTGCGTACAGTGTCATCAGGGACTGATCAAATGTCTGCATACCGTACTGACTCTGCCCGGCGGCGATGAAGTCGGGGATCTTTCGGGTCTTGTCCGAATCGAGAATACATTCCCGCATGGTCGCCGTGACCACCATGACCTCCGCCGCCGGAACCCGCCCCCGCCCGTCGGCACGCGGGATGAGGCGCATGGAGATGATCCCCTTGAGCAACGAGGCAAGTTGGAGGCGCACCTGCCGCTGCTGGTAGGGCGGAAAGACTGAGATGATGCGGTTGATGGTTTCCGTGGCATCGACCGTATGGAGGGTGCTCATGACCAAATGACCCGTCTCGGCCGCCAGAATGGCTGTGGAGATCGTTTCGTAATCCCGCATCTCCCCGACCAGGATCACATCGGGGTCTTGCCGAAGGGCGCTCCGAAGCGCCTCGGCAAAGCTCTCGGTGTCGGTTCCCACCTCCCGTTGGTTAACCAGACACTTCTTGTCTCGCATGAGATACTCGATGGGGTCCTCGATGGTGATGATATGGGCCGTGCGGTGCGTGTTCATATGTTCGACCATGGTCGCCAGGGTCGTTGTTTTCCCAGTCCCGGTCGCTCCGGTGACCAGGATCAAGCCACGGGTTTCCATGGACATCTTCTCCACGACTGGGGGAAGATTCAACTCCTCGATGCTCTGGATCTTGATGGGGATGACCCGCATCACCATCCCGATGGTTGAGCGCTGCTGGAAGATGTTGACACGAAAGCGCCCGAGGCCCGGCACGCTGTACGCCATATCGATCTCGCGCTTCTCTTTGAAGGTCTCTCGCTGATTCTCGTTCATCACGGAGAAAATCATTCGAATCGCATCCTCTTGGCTGATCCGGGGCTTCTCGCTCAGGGGAATCAAGCGGTTGTCGATTCGAATGACCGGCGGGCTGCCCACCTTGATATGCAGGTCCGAGGCCTTCCGCTCAACGGCGATCTTTGCCAGCTCTCCAAGGTCCATGATCCCTCCGGCAATTTCCGTTTTTCAGCAGCAGGCATGCATTTTCTATGCCGAACTGGAAGACCCCGGCCGGACCCCCGTCCCCTTCCCGACTCGGCGAGAGCCGAGGGCCGATCGACGCCAGGGGGATCAGGCCCCCTCAGACTTTTGGGCGCCGTTCATCCCCAAAAGGGTCCGCAGCTTTTTGTCGATCTCGGCCACAACCGTCGGGTTTTCCACCAGGAACCGCTTCGCGTTTTCACGCCCCTGGCCGATCCGTTCCCCTCCGTACGAGTACCAAGCGCCGCTCTTCTCAATCACCTTGTGGGCCACCCCGAGGTCGAGGAGGCTCGACGTACGGGAGATGCCTTCCCCAAAAATCACGTCGAACTCGGACTCCCTGAAGGGGGGCGCAATCTTATTTTTGACCACTCGCACGCGCACGCGGGATCCGATCACCCGATCTCCATCCTTGATCGACGCCACCCTGCGGATGTCGAGCCGAACGGAAGCATAAAATTTGAGGGCCCGACCCCCCGTGGTCGTCTCCGGGTTGCCGAACATCACGCCGATCTTTTCCCGGATCTGATTGATGAATACCACGCAGGTTCTGGATTTCGAGATCGCTGCCGCGAGCTTCCGAAGCGCCTGCGACATGAGGCGAGCCTGCAGTCCCATGGTCGGCTCCCCCATCTCCCCCTCGATCTCGGCCCGGGGGACCAAGGCGGCCACCGAGTCAATCACAATTACATCCACCGCACCGCTGCGGACCAGGATCTCCGTAATCTCCAAAGCCTGCTCGCCTGTGTCTGGCTGAGAAATCAGCAGATCGTCTACCTTGACCCCCAACGCCTCCGCATACCTCGGATCCAGCGCGTGCTCCGCATCGACAAAGGCGGCCCCGCCCCCCAGCTGTTGCGCCTCCGCAATGATGTGGAGCGCCAGGGTGGTCTTCCCTGAAGATTCCGGACCAAAGATTTCGACCACCCGCCCCCGGGGCACCCCACCGATGCCAAGCGCATAATCCAGTTCGAGTGCGCCGGTAGGGATGGCAGCCACCGCCTCCAGGGCCCCGGTCGTCCCCAGACGCATGATCGCCCCTTTTCCGTACATCTTCTCGATCTGGGTAATGGCCAGATCTCGTGCCCGATCCCGTTCCTGCTTTTCACCCATCCCCCACCCTCCGTTCTGAAAGGCGCCGTCGTTCGCCCGCTGCCTCTTTCTGGCTGGAAATTATGCCATTTTTCTTCACGTGTCAACCGGCTCTCGTGCGGTTTCCCGCCCAGAGAGAAGGCACCATTCAACGAAGCGCATTTCTCGAATCGCGGCGGGCAAGCGGCCCGACAGGTGCCACGGAAAGGGGCTAGAAATGGGGGAAGGGGTCTGACAGGACCCAATTCCGGCCGGGGCGGACATCAGAGAACAGGCGCTATCCGGGGCGCAGGACGTTTCCGCTGGGGACCCGGAGAGAGTTACACCTCTAACTTCTTTTCCAACTCGCTGAGCTTTGCTTTCAGGGAGTCCAACTCCGCCTTCAAGCTCGATGGGGTCTCATGCGGGGCGGGCTCCCGGCCGAGCGCCATCTCACCCCCCCCTCCCAGCCCTGCCCACTGCTTGATCCCCTTTTCCGCCTCGCGCTGCATGGAGATCAAGGCGTCCAGATTGGACGCAAGGTACTGGCGGAAAATATCGTGGTACATCTCTCCGTACTTGATGAGCTGGTGGAGAAACGGAACGGGAAGGAGATTCCGTCGCTTCTCTTCTTCGAGAAGAATCTGGACCAGGGTAATGTTGGTCAGGTCTTCCTGGGTCTCGGCGTCCACGATCTTGACCTGACCTCCTTGGCGGATCAGTTCGGCGATCTCCTCGAGCGTGATATACCGACTCCGGTTGAGATCGTAGAGCTTGCGGTTACTGTACTTCTTAATCAGAATCTGCTCGTGTGTCACCACGCCTCCGCCGTGCCGCCTGACGTGTGGCTGGCCGCGATTCTCGCCGGCCTTCCGTCCTCAGGAGTTGATCCACCTTCCCCGTGAGAGTCTCCACCTCGCCCTGGAGGCGCTGCAATGCCTCGAGCACTCGCTCGACATCACGCGTGGACGGAAGGTGTAAGGCTTGAAGATACGTGTGCAGCGCCTGGTCGATGTGTTCCTTGAGATTCAGAGAACTTTCGAGGCCTTTCCCCATCGTCGCCAGCATCAGGGGACTGCGCAGAAAGGTATCCATGCCCTCTGACATCATCTTCTGCCAGGCCGCAAGCATCTCCCGGTATACGTCCTTTTCCCCCGCCCGCTCCTCGCTCATCTTCGCCCCGTGCGTCGAGAAGACACCCCGCCTGCGCTTCCGCGCCGCCCCTCCGGCGAACGCTCGAAGTGTCCTCCCCGACCCCCAGAGGGCCTCCATCTGCAGGATACCAGAGGGGTATAGGCCTGTCAAAGCTGAAATGCCACTCTGCGTCACGAAAAAACCTGAGCTTCGATGCCGCCGGGGCGAACCCCAGCCAATCTCCACAAAACTAATGGAGTACGACTCTCGGGCCGGCGTCTCGCCTGTCTCCTCTTCCTTTCCTCTCCGGCCGATCTTTCAGAATCCACTTCAAGGACGCGCTTGAGTTTCAAGGATCAGCTGAAGTTTTTCCGCGGGATGGACAGGACAGAACAGGACAAAAAAAGAAGGGGGGCTTCTGCCCCCCTCCGCGGATTCGACCCCCGACTACAGGTCGGATCGAAACTTGATGGCCCCGCACTTGTCGCAACGCAGGGCCGTTCTTCCCCGACCATTGCCCGCAAGGTACTGGACCCACATCATCTTGGATCCGTCGGCGGGGCAGGTGTACACCCGGGCGGCCTGACCATTGGTCTCCCGGGAGGCCAGCTTGGCCAACTTCCTCTCTCCCTTGGCCATGGAACGGTTTCACCTCCTCTCGCGCCCAGAAAGCAACCGCGCGACGATACGAGGTGACGATGCGCCTGTCAAGAGGATTTTTGGCAAGCCACGACGGTTAGGAGCGGGCAAGGGAGCGGACGAGCGCTGCCAGGTGAGCCGGGGTGGTCCCACAGCAGCCGCCGAGGATCGCCGGCCGGGACGCCAGCAGGAGGGGAAGGGAGCGCACCCAGCCTTCCGGGTTCTGCGGATCGATCCCCGGTTTTTCTTGTCCGTCGGGGAGCCCTGCATGCGGTTGGGCAATGAGCGGCAGGGCTGTCGCCTCCCGCATCTGCCGGAGGACCTCCCCCGCATCCGCTGTATCCATGCAGTTGCACCCCACCGCCTGAGCCGCGGAAAGCTCCCGGGCGGCCTCGTGGGGGGAAGCACCGTCCAGGGTACACAGGCCTCTCCCATGCTGGAAAAACACGAGGCTGACTGCCACGGGAACGGCCGAACCCTGTTGCGCCCCCGCAAGAGCCACCTGCGCCTCGGCCAGGTGGCTCATGGTCTCGATCATGATCAGATCAACCCCCCCGTCATTCAGGTGGGATACCTGCTCCGCGAACGCAGAGCCGATCTCGCTCCACGGACCCTTGCGCTTTCCCCCCTGGAAACGCCCCGTCGGCCCCACAGCGCCAGCCACGAGATGCGCGGCGCTCCCGGCCCTCCGGGCGAGCTGAACGGCCGCCCCGTTGATGTCTGCAACCCGCCCCTCGAGACCGTACTCCTGCAGCCGAAGACGGTTTGCCCCAAAGGTGTTGGTCTCAAGCAGATCACATCCGACAGCCAGGTAGGCCTCGTGGATTTCGTGCACCGTCTGTGGCCGAGTCAGATTCCAACGCTCCGGCGGGTCTCCCCGCTGGAGGCCCTTCGCGTGAAGCATCGTCCCAAGCGCCCCGTCGGCCACCAGGAGCCCCCCCGTGGCAAGCGGCTCACGAATCCCCCCCGTGCGTGCTCCAGGGAGGTTCTGCCCGTCAGGAGGGGGACGGAATGTCATGAGACCCCACCCACGCGGTGCCGTTACCCCGTCGTTCACCCGGTGTCTCCTCCGATGATCACGCGGCCCGGGTCGATTTCATCCCGCAGAACCGCCAGCTCTTCCCGTCTCGGCGGCTCGAGCACGTTGAGTTGTGTCGCCACCGATGGCTCAAAGCCCATCCCGTGGACGACCTGACCCGCCGATCGTCCCTCCAACACGCCGAGCAGGCGCATGCGCTTGGTCTCCTCGTCGAACCCGAAGAGGGCTTGCGACGTGACGACCCGGTAAGGCCCGGTCCTTCGGGGAAGTCCGGCCGCTTCCCGGGCCCCCAAACCGGCCAGGTACCCCGGGGACGTCATGAAGTCGAGCCGGTCGACGAAGCGGCGCGGCTCGTGCTTCAAAACGACAATCGTCTTCCAACAGAGGGAGGCTACTTCATTCCCCCCCCCACTTCCCGGGAACCGTCGTCCAGGCTGCTCGTAGGTCCCCCCGAGGAGGGTCGAATTCACGTTCCCGTACGCGTCCACCTGGAGGGCGCCGATCATCCCATAATCCAGGTACCCGGTGGCGGCATAGGAAAACGCCCAGTTCATCGTCGTCCATTGGAGCGACCGGTACACGTTGGAAGCCCCCCCCATGGTGCCTCGGACGAAGGGGGTCAACGCCTGGGGGCCTATCGCGCCAAACTCGAAGACCTGGACCAGGTGGGGGGTGTAGAGTCTCTCGGCCAAGAGGGCCACGAGCTGGGGAATGCCCCAGCCGACAAAGACCGTCTTTCGATCTTCGAGCAGGCGGGCGGCAAGGCAGATCATGAATTCTGTGTCGGTGAAGGGGGGAGCGCCTTTCATGTCATCCGTAAACGGTATGGCTCATAGACGGTCCGCCTCCATTTTCTCCCCGCATCCATGCCGCAGCGGGGGCATGGCGGAACCACCCTTTGCCCGTCGATCCTCATCCGCACGCCGTCGCTACCGATACCCCTCTTTCAGGGATCCCCGCCGAGCCATGGCTGCGAGTTGGTTCCATCCCACCTTCTGTTCCAGAAGCTCGGTGTGCGTTTTCACGCTGTACACAAACGTGTCCAGATACTCGTGCACCTGCGCCTCGGTCGCGAGCGCGTTCAAGCGCTGGATATGCTCGAGGTCCAGCTCGTACCTCCCCGGAACCCCTCCCGGATACGCCCCAAAGGGGAGGTGGACCACGCCACTCACCAGGAAGTACGGAATTGTCGTCTGTGCCGGTTCCTTCCGAAACTCGAGGGGATCGATGATTTCCTCGGCGGAGACAATAACCTTTTTCGAGGCCATGGCGGCCTCCAGGGCGAAGAGGTTGGTTCCGAAGATACGGACATTCCCATACATGTCCGCCTGGTGGACGTGGACGAGAAAGACATCAGGGTTGAGCGCCGGGACCACGCACACCGGATCGCCGGTGAAGGGATCTTCCACGAGCTTGGCCCCCGACCGCAGAAACGTATCTGTCCCCAGGAGGTTTCGCATCGGCATAAAGGGAATCCCCCTGGCGCCGGCGAGCATCCGGAAGGCCAGCGCGCCATTGGTCCATTCATAGACCTGCGCCTTTCCTTCCACGACCGCCCGTCCGATGTAATTGCCGTATCCCAAAAATCCCACGTCGATCCGGTCGGCACACCCCGCCCCCACGAGAAGGGTGGACTCGTGCAGCGTGAACTCGGCGCAGATCCAGAGATTCCGCTTGTGCTGTCGGATGATTTCCCGGACCAAGGCCTGTGGGCCCCGCGTCAGGGAAGAAAAATCGTAGGCGATATAGTCCCCGTCCGCGACAAACCGTGACACGGCTTCCCCTTCGGTCATCAGCTTTTGCCCCGGTTCCCGACCCTTATGGACCTGCACCCACTCCCGAAAGTCGTCCGGATGAATCCAATGGTAGCCGCTCATCCCCGAGGCAGACACCTTCATTGACGCACCTCTCCCCCCTGGGCACACGGGTCGCCCGGAGTCGATTCGCCCCGGCACGAGCGAACATGCGGGATGTGGATTGCGGAATGCTCTGTGATCGACACGGGTCAGAGACCGGCTTTTGTGAGCAGTTCCTCGACTGCTGAATAGGGGTCGAGCTCTCGTCGGGCAATCCGGTCAATCGTCTGCTCGAGTGTTCCGTTGGCGGTCGCTCGCTCCAGCAGATGCCGGGTCACCTGCTCCTGAAGCAGCTCGAGGAAAAGCGCACGACTCCGTTCCCGCTGTCGCGTCTGCCGCGAGCCCGCTCGGTCCAGGTGGGTCTGATGGACGAGGATTCCCTCCGCCAGTTCGGCGATGCCCTTTCCCTGAATGGCCACTGTCTTCATAATGGGGGGACTCCAGTCCGAGCGTCCCGGCCCAAGGGCCATCATCGCCTGGAGCTCCGTCACGGCCTTCTCCGCCCCCTCGCGGTCTGCTTTATTCACCACGAAGATATCAGCGATCTCCAGGATCCCGGCCTTGATGGCCTGAATATCATCGCCGAGACCGGGAACGATCACGACCACGGAGGTGTGTGCCGCTTTGACCACCTCCACCTCATCCTGCCCGACCCCGACCGTCTCAATGAAGATCACGTCTTTCCCCGCGGCGTCGAGCACATTCACCACGTCGTTGGTGGCCTTGGCCAAGCCCCCAAGGTGCCCGCGCGTGGCCATGCTCCTGATAAAGACCCCCGTGTCGAGACTGTGCCGCTGCATCCGAATGCGATCGGCTAAGATGGCCCCCCCCGTGAAGGGGCTGGTGGGATCTACGGCGACGATTCCCACCTCCCTCCCTCCCCGTCGAAACTCCTGGGTAAGCTGATCGGTAAGGGTGCTCTTCCCAGACCCCGGAGGACCGGTAATTCCGACAATAAAAGCGCGGCCCGTGAACGGATAGATCCCCTTCAGGGCGGATGTTGCCTCGCGGGAATCATCCTCGATGAGGGACATGAGGCGGGCCATCGCCCGGACATCCCCCTGTCGAACTCTTTCACCGATCTCCACGCCTCATCTCCGTGTTCGGCACCACTCGCGGCGATGGGAGCCACCACCCCACCGCTTTACGTCACGCACGACATGTAGCACAGCGGTCAAACCCTGTCGAGGAGAAATTGGCGCTGCCACCGTTTCCAGGAAGCAATACGCCCGTTTTCTGTGTATTTAAAATATGAAACGATACATCACTGTACTTAATACTTTACTTTAGATATACCGCACGGCCCCTCTCTCCATGCCTTACAGCGGTCCGCCGCGCTCACCATACGTCTCTGGCCCTGAGTGTTGAAGGTGGGGGCGCCACGGCAAGCACGGCCTGCAGACCGTACACTGAGGATCGCGCGCGCCGCGAACCCCGGAGGGTCCGGCCACGTCAAGAAGCTACCGGTAATCCTGGCGGGAAATGAAGGGCGTGCTAGTTCTTGTCGCTCGGTCGAACCCGCCGCACATGGGTTCGAAGAAAATCGATCGCCACCCCTGTGGGAGTCCCTGGCGTAAACACCTGGGCGATCCCCGCCTCCCGTAACGCCGGGATGTCCTCGTCCGGAATCGTCCCCCCGCCGAAGACCAGCACATCATCTACCCCACGCTCTTGCAGGAGTTCCGCGATCCGGGGAAACAGGTACATATGAGCCCCCGAGAGGCACGAGAGGCCGATCGCATCGACATCCTCCTGAATCGCGGCATTCACGATCATCTCTGGTGTCTGCCGAAGGCCGGTATAGATCACCTCAAACCCCGCATCCCGGAACGCTCGGGCAATCACCTTGGCCCCGCGGTCATGGCCATCCAGGCCGGGCTTGGCCACCAACACGCGAATCTTCCGGCCCTCAGTCATCGTTTCGCTCATCGGACGCCACGCTCACCTCTTGACAGATCGCCCCGAAGCCTGGATCGCGTCCCCAGAGCTCCTGGTCATTGGCCACTTCCGGTCGATACTCTACCCGGACTTCGGGCTCCTCCGACTCGCTCCCAAACAGTGTCCCCTGTTCTGCCTTGGCCCTCTCCCTGACGCAGGCAGCGATCTCTTCTTCGGTCGGCCGCTCCTCCTTCTCAAAGAGAACCAGATGCGGCTCCAACCTCCCGGTCACCCAGAGATCAAATCGAACTCCATGTACCTTCCCCATGTCGCCTCACCCCTCAGCCTGACCGCCGCGGGCGCACCACCGGCCCGAAGCCGCCGGCGTTTTCGACCTATCTTAAACCGTATTTTCTCCACCAAGTCAACGGGCAATCACAGGACGGACGGTTCAATGTATTCCCCCCACGCCTCCCGAAGGACCCCCATGATCTCTCCGAGGGTCGCGTAGGCCCGGACCGCATCCAGGATCTTCGGCATCAGCAGGTCTCGATCCCACGGGTCCTTCCCCTCGGCCGCCCTGCGGAGCGCATCCAGCGTCCGTTCGACCCGGCCGGTATCGCGCCGTCTTTTCAGATGGTGCATCTGCTCCAACTGGCGGTGCGCAGCCTCCTCCGGGTTGATCTGGAGCAAGGGGATCGACTCCCCCCCTAGGGCGGCGAACCGGTTGACCCCGACCACGACCCTTTCGCTCGCTTCGACGGCCTGCTGATACCGATACGAGGCATCGGCGATCTCCTGTTGCGGAAACCCCTTCTCGACCGCCCGCACCATCCCCCCCAGATCATCGATCTTGTGGAGATAGGTCCATACCGCCTCCTCGATCTCCCTGGTCAGGCTTTCGACAAAGAACGACCCCCCCACGGGATCGATGGTGTCGGTCACGCCCGTCTCGTGGGCGATGATCTGTTGGGTTCGCAGGGCAATTGTGGCCGCCTCTTCGGTCGGGAGCGCCAGTGTCTCGTCTAGGGCATTGGTATGAAGCGACTGTGCTCCCCCGAGGATCGCCGCCAGGGCCTGGATCGCCACCCGGACGACATTATTATACGGCTGCTGGGCCGTCAGGGCGCACCCCGCCGTCTGCGCGTGGGTCCGGAGCAGCCAGGCTCGCGGATCGGCGGCCCCGTACCGCTCTCGCATGATCCTGGCCCAAACACGCCTCGCGGCGCGAAACTTGGCGATCTCCTCAAAGAAATCATTGTGGACGTTAAAGAAGAAAGAGAGGCGAGGCGCAAAGCTATCCGGGGGGAGCCCCGCCTTCATCGTTGCCTCGACATACGCCATCCCGTCGGCCAAAGTAAACGCCAGCTCCTGGATCGCCGTGGCGCCTGCCTCCCGGATGTGATAGCCGCTGATACTGATGGGATGCCACCGGGGGAGATGCCGGGCCCCGAAGAGGACCGTGTCCACCACGAGGCGCATGGACGGCTCGAGGGGGAACACATACTCCTTCTGCGCGATGAACTCCTTGAGAATGTCGTTTTGCAGGGTGCCGCCGATGCGGTCATAGGGGACCCCTTGTTTTTCGCAGACCGCCAGATACATCGCCCAGAGAACCGCTGCGGGCGAGTTGATGGTCATCGAGGTGGTCACGCCACCCAGGGGGATGCGGTCGAACAGGGTCTCCATGTCCGCCAAAGAGTCAATGGCCACCCCGCACTTTCCCACCTCGCCGCGGGCCATGGGATGGTCGGAGTCGTACCCCATGAGCGTCGGCAGATCAAAGGCCACCGACAGACCGGTCTGCCCCTGCTCCAACAGATAGGTGAACCGTCGATTCGTTTCCTCGGGGGTCCCGTAGCCCCCGAACATGCGCATGGTCCAGAGCTTGCCGCGATACATGGTCGGATAGACTCCCCGCGTAAAGGGATAATCGCCCGGGAACCCCAGGTCGCGGGCATAGTCGAAGTCGGAGAGATCCAGAGGCGTATAGAGCCGTCGAATGGGATGCCAGGACACCGTACTGAACTCGCGCGCCCGCTCGGGGACCCTCGCCAGCGCGGGATGGAGGGTCTGCTCCTCCCATGACTTTCCTGCCGCCTCGACCCCCTTCATTGCGTCTCCATCACTCGCCATCGAATGCTCTCCTCCGCCCGGTCGAAAGCCTCCTCGGCCTTGTGACCTTCCAAAGCGGTCACCCGTATCGGGAAACGGTTCTGACGGCGTTCTCCGGCACTGGCCCCGGGAAGAGTTCCGGATGGACCAGGTGGGCCAGGACCTCTATTCCCTCCACCAGACGGGGCCCGGATCGACTGTACAAGGCGTGCCCATTCACGGCAAACACCCGGCCGCACCGCACCGCGGGGAGCCCAGCCCAGCCCGGGAGTCCGGTCAGGAGGTGGATTTCGCCGAGAACCCGTTCCACGCTGAAGCCGCAGGGCATCAGAATCAGGACCGCCGGGGCAGCGGAGAGCACCTGCTCCCATGCGACGCGTCGGGAGGGCGCCCCAGGATTTCCCAGGACCTCGGTCCCTCCCGCCAGGGCGACCATCTCGGGGATCCAGTGTCCCGAAACCATCACGGGATCGAGCCACTCCAGGCACACGACCGTGGGCCGGGTTGGGGCCTTCGCCGCCCCCTGCGTGACACGCTCGATCCGCGCCTGAAGCGATGCGACAACTTTCTCCGCCTCTCCGAGGCGTCCCGTGGCTTCCCCGACCCGCGAGACATCGGTCAGCACATCGTCGAAGCATTGCGGATCGAGGGAAAGGATCTCCGGTTTTCGCAGAAGGGTTGCCGCCGCCGCCACGACCTCCCGGTACGGGGCCGCACACACCTCGCAAAGCTCCTGGGTCAGGATCAGATCGGGATCGGCCGCCTCCAGGGCCTCGCGATCGATCCGATAGATCCCCTCACCACGTTCCAGAAACGTCCTGACCCGTGTGTCAATTTCCCGGCTGGTCGACCCAGAACTCGCGATCGCCGACTTGATGATCTTGGGCTTGCCACGGGCCGCCGGGGGGTAATCACACTCGTGACTCACCCCGACGAGCTGCTCTCCCAATCCTAGCAGATACACGATCTCGGTCGCACTAGGCAATAAAGAGACGACCCGCATGCCCCACCTCCGGTGGGGGTTCAGCGTTCAGGGTTGAAAGAATGCTTCGGTCTCTTCGACAGACCATGAACCGTGAACTATGAACCATCACAGGGCGCGCACCACCAGCTCGGCCAGGTCCAAGGCCTTGACCGCCTGGCTCTTCCCGCGCACCGTGATCCCATCCGTCATCATGGTCAGGCAAAAGGGGCAGGCGGTGGCCACGACGGCCGCGCCGGTTCGTAAGAACTCATCCGTCCGCTCCAGATTCACGCGCCTGCCGATCCGCTCCTCGACCCACATCAAGCCGCCCCCCGCCCCACAGCAAAATCCTTGCTCGCGGCATCTGGGCATCTCCCTCTGCTGCAGGCCCGGAAAGTGATCAATCACCGACCGGGGCTCATCGTAGATGCCGTTGTGGCGGCCCAGATAGCAGGGATCATGAAAGCTTACCGTCCCGCTAAACCGCTTCCGCAGGCCCAGGTGCCCCTCGCGCAGCAGGTGGGCAATGAATTGGCTGTGATGGACAACCTCGAACGTTCCGCCGAACTGGGGATACTCGTGCCTGAGCGTATTAAAACAGTGGGGGCAGGTGGTCAGGATCTTTTTCACCTGGTACCGACCCAGGGTCGTAATGTTCTCCTGGGCCAGGAGTTGAAAGAGATACTCATTCCCAATCCGTCTGGCCGGATCTCCGGTGCACCGCTCTTCGTTGCCGAGGATGGCAAACTCGACCCCTGCCGCCTCCAACACCCGTACCATCGCCCGCGTCACCTGCTGGCCGCGCTCGTCAAAGGCACCCGCGCAGCCGACCCAGTACAGGAGGTCTACCTCCCCGAGCTTTGCCGCCTCGGGAATCCGAAGGCCTTTTGCCCAGTCGGTCCGTCCGGCACTCACCCCCTTATAGGGGTGCCCCCGCGTCTCCAGGTTCCTGAGGGTCTCCTGCATCTGTTCCGGGAATCTCGCCTCCTCCATCACCAGGTGACGGCGCATATCCAGGATCTTGGGGATCGGTTCGATGAGGACCGGACACGCCTGATGACAGGCCCCACACGTCGTGCAGGACCAGAGGACATCCTCGGCGATCACCTCGCCAACCATGCGCCGCGTCTCCTCGCCGCGGTGGACCTTGATCAGATGGTCCCGCAGGTCGAGGATGACTCCCTTCGGCGTGAGGGGCTTCGCCGTGGCCCAGGCGGGACAGGCAGCCTGGCATCGCCCGCATTCGGTGCAGGCATAGAGATCCAAGAGGGCCTTCCACGAAAAATCCTGGATCGTAGAGGCCCCCAGTCGCTCTTCCTCGACGGCCAGCGGCGCCAGGATGCCGGAGGGCTCGAGGTTTCGAAGGAAGATGTTGACGGGAGCGGCCAGGAGATGAAAGACGCCCGTATACGGAATGGCTGCCACGAAACCAAAGGAAAGCGCGGCGTGCACCCACCAGAGGACCTGGTGAAAGGCCCGGGCATACTCGACCCCCACCCCCCGGAAGAGGAGAGCCGCAAACCACCCGCCGGGGGAAAAGGGCCCCCAGGGATCAGCGGTCGCCTCAATTCGGAGCCCCTCCACGAGGAATCCGGTCACCAGAACCGCTAAGAACAAGAGGAGGAGCCACCCGAACCCGTCAGATCCCCGGGGCTCCACGAGACGAGCGGGGGGGCGAAGGAACCGCCGGGCAACAGCCATGAGGGTCCCGAGGACGGCTGCCACGCCGAAGAGATCCACGGTGAGGGACATGAAGTAGAGATAGAAAGGGCCCTCGAGGACCGGGAGGCCAAAATACTCCTCGAAGGCCACGAGGGTGGTGGCAACAAACAAGATCAGAAATCCCCAGGAGAGGGTGAGATGCATGAGGCCTGCATATCTCTCCTGGGCAATCCGCCGCTGCAAGAAGGCCTGCTCCGTCAGGGCCTTCAGGCGGCCTTTCAAGCGACCGATCCGCACCCCTCGTGTGCCGAGCAGGAGGGCTCCCCAGACGCGATAGCAGCCGTACAGGAAAACGGCGAGGAAAGGGAGGAACAGGATGTACAGGAACAGGTGCTCTGGAATGTTCCAGTAGATCTCCCGCCCCGGCAACTGTTGCATAGTCTACTCCCCCATCAACGCCCGGCACTTGGCGATCAAAGGGGGGAGGACGGCCTTGTAATCACCCACGATCCCCAGGTGAGCCACCTTGAAGATGGGGGCTTCTGGATCTGAATTAATGGCCACGATCGTCTTGGCGCCCGTGATCCCGGCCACATGCTGGGTGGCCCCGGAAATGCCCACCGCAATGTACAGATCGGGGCTCACCGTTTTTCCGGTCTGCCCCACCTGCATGGAGGAGGGAACCCATCCGGCATCGGTGGCAGCCCGAGATGCGCCCACCGCTCCCTTGAGGAGCCGGGCCAGTTCCACCAGCAGGTTGAAATCCTCGGGGCCCCCGAGTCCCCGACCGCCCGAGACCACCGCTGGCGCGTCCTCGAGCTTCACGCCCGTGGATTCCTCCTGCACCCGCTCCACCAGGCGGGTGCGGGCCAGACCGGGATTTAGGGGAACCTCTACCGAAATTTCCTTCCCCTGCTCTTCGCCCGCCGGCGCCGCCGGGTCGAAGGTCCGCGGCTTCACGGTCACCACCACCGGGAAGGTTCTTGGCACCATGGTGGCCATGGCCTTCCCCCCGTACGCCTGGCGGTGAAAGCGGGGAATCTTGTCTGCCTCCGCCACGTCCATGTCAACCACCTCCGTGACGATCCCTCCCTGCAGGCGAAACGCCAGGCGCGCCGCAAGATCCCGCCCCAGAGAATCGCCGGGGAGAAGGAAGACCCGGGGATCAGCGGTCTCGGCCATCCGCTCCAGGGCCGCGAGGTGAACATCAGCCTGATACTCTTTCAAGAGGGGATGGTCCACCCGATAGACGGTGTCGATCCCGTAGCCATAGAGGGCAGCGCCGTCCCCGTGGCCGAGCAGGCCGGCACACACCGGTTCTTGCAGCCCCTGGGCGAGCTGTTGGGCACCCCCCAAGAGCTCCAGGGTCGTCCGGGATGGAACCCCATTTTCGATCTTGGCAAGCACGAAGATGCCTGGCATCGCTCACATCACCTTTCGCTCTCGGAGTTTCGTGATCAGCGTCGCGACCTGCTCTTCCGGCTCTCCCTCCAGCAGCTCGCAGCGAGACTCTCGCGTGGGAACGGTGAGCTCCTGAAGCTCCACCCGTGCTGCCGTCGCGCCCAGGCCTTGGGCCTCGAGGCCAATGTCGCCGAGCGACCACGTCGGGATGGGTCTGCGAGAGGCCGTCATGATGTCTTTCACTTTCGGATATCGGGGAACATTTGACTCGTGACTTACGATAGTCAAGAGGAGCGGTGGTGTCCCCTCCCAGATCTCGTGGCCCTCCTCCACGACGCGCTGGGCCCGTATCCGACCGTTCTGTCGATCCACCCGGGAGACATAGGTGAGACAGGGAATCTGGAGCGCCTCGGCCAGCGTGGGTCCAACGATCCGGTCGGCCCAGTCCCCGGACTCGCAGCCGCACAGGACCAGATCTGCCCGGCCGAGTTTTTCCGTCCCCCGGGCCAACGCCGTGGCGACCGCGAAAGCATCGCATCCCACGAGGGCCGGATCGCTGATCAAGGCAGCCTCGTCCGCGCCCATGGCCAGCCCTTTCCGAAGTGCGCTCACGGCCGATGCCCCCCCGACGCTCAGCACCGCCACGTGACCGCTGGTTTGCTCTTTGAGCTGCAGCGCCACCTCAAGGGCATTTTCATCGTAGGGGCTGATGACGAGGGGGTGCCCATTCGGTTGCTGCCGCTTTGACGCCGGATCAATCTTGAACTGACTGACGGGAAGCTCGGGATCGATGATCTGCTTGAGACAGACGACGATGCGCATTACTCCTCCCGGGAGCGCGTTGATGAGGTGCTGCCGTGTGCGGGCAGCCGTCCCCGTGGGGATTACGGATTGATGTCATCCGTGAAAAACCGTGGGACCGGAAACAAAGATGCCGGAAAGGGAGAGCAGATGTCAAGGGACTTTCGTTCCGTTGGGCGCAACGGAACTACGCCCCGCCGGCGATGGCAGGGACGATCGAGACGTGGTCCCCCGGTTTCAGCGGGGTGGCGGTTCCCTGGAGGAACCGGATGTCCTCATCGTTCACATAGATATTGATGAAACGGCGGATATCCCGCCCGTCACACAGCCGTTCTTTCAACCCCTTATACCGTGTCTCCAGGTTCTCAATGAGATCCTGAACGCAGCCCCCTTCTCCCTGCACCTCGGCCTGCCCCTGGGTCAGGGTCCGGAGGGGTGTCGGAATCCGGACGAGGACGCTCATGGTTTCCTCCGTATCGCTTGCCGATTATCCCCGATGCGTGCTCAAGGCGCTGACACCGGCATCGAACCCAAGGTCCGGCCGCTCCGTGATCGCCCCATCAAAGGACTTTAGGGTTGGTTTGATGGAGACGGTAGGCTTGAGCGCGTGAGAGACTACTTCCTGCGTCTTGAGGCCGTTGCCGGTAATGGAAAGCACGACGCTCTCGTCGCGGGGAATGATCCCCTCCTCAATGAGCCGCTTCGCGACGGCCACCGTGACCCCTCCCGCCGTTTCTGTAAAGATCCCCTCCGTTGCGGCGAGCAGCGTCATCCCGGCGACGATCTCCTCGTCGCTCGCCTCTCCGGCAAATCCCCGACTCTCCTCGACGGCCTTGTACGCGTAATAGCCGTCCGCCGGGTTGCCGATGGCCAGGGATTTACAAATCGTGTGCGGGCGCACGGGCCGAATGGTCTCACACCGGTTACGAATCGCCGTCACGATGGGACTGCATCCGGCCGCTTGTGCCACATGCATCCGGGTGTGAGAATCGGGGATCAATCCCAACCGGTGAAACTCCTTGAGTCCCTTCCAAATCTTGGTGACGAGGGATCCGCCGGCCGCGGGGACGATAATGTGCTGGGGGGTGCGCCACCCCAGTTGCTCGACGATCTCGTAGCCGAAGGTTTTCGACCCCTCCGCGTAATAGGGCCGGATGTTGATGTTCACAAAGGCCCAGCCGTATTTGTCGGCCACCTCGCTGCAGAGACGGTTGACCTCATCGTAGTTTCCATCGACCGCCACCAGCACCGGATCATAGATCAAGGTCCCGATGATCTTCCCCTGCTCCAGATCGGCCGGAACAAAAATAAAGCTCTTGAGACCCGCCTCTGCCGCATGGGCGCCAACGGAGTTGGCCAGGTTCCCCGTAGAGGCGCAAGCGACCACCGGGAACCCAAATTCCATCGCCTTGGTCACCGCGACCGCCACGACCCGGTCCTTGAAAGAGAGGGACGGGTGGCAAACCGCATCGTTCTTGACGTAGAGTTCCCCGACCCCTAATGCATCGGCGAGGTTTTTCGCCCGAATCAGCGGCGTCATGCCGCAATGCCTTCCGACCGGTATCTCCTGTTCGATGGGGAGCAAGTCGCGATACCGCCAGGCGCTGTACGGGCCGGCCTCGATCCGTTTCCGATTCACGATCGTCTGCAGGCTGGCGTAATCGTAGTCGACCTCGAGCGGCCCAAAGCAGAATTCGCAGACGTGGAGCGGCGCGGCTGGATAGGGACGGCCGCACTCCCGGCACTTCAGCCCTCTGATTGTACCCATCGAACCCTCCTGAGTCTGGGTTCTGCAGATCGATCGACACGCGTCACGATTTCTCCCGCACTTCCTCGACCGTGATGCCGAGACGCGTGAGGACCGTCATGCCTCTGGCCAGGTCCTCCTCTTGCCCGTCGAACTCCACGAGGACCTCTCCAATCGTGTCCGTGATCCGGGCCTTGCGGATGTTGGGCACCAGGTTGCACTCCTTTGAAACCCGGTGAATCACCGGCTCCTTGATGAGATCGGGAGGATACCTTAGAGACCACCGTCGTCTCGCCACGCCCACTCACCCCCTCAAAAAAAACCCCCTTCTCCTCATGAGAAGGGGTATGCATGACCGCTGCGCATCCACCTCCTCATCTCTCACCCCGATGTGCGAGATCGGGATGCAGGAGTTGGCACTTCTTCCCGCCGACTTCGTCGGCGGGACCGTTGCCGCGGCTTCGTAGGGCCAGTCCCTCAGCCGCTCTTGATGAGAAGTGAACTCGTATTCAATTGTCGCCTATACAAGCAAATGTCTTCCGTGCTGTCAAGCAAAAAACCTCACTGCACCACGTCCTGCTCGATGGGGCCCACCCGGACGCCCTGCTCCTCCAGCCATCGTATGCCGCTCGCAAGCTGCTCTTCCTCTCCTTCCAGCTCGGCCATGAGCCACCCGAGCCCCTCCGTGTAATCGGCCTGACGGATGTTGAAGACGAGATCAAAGCGCTCACACGCCTGCCACAACAGCGGCGCGTCCTTGAGCTTGCCAGGAAAGCTGAGGTGTACCCGCCTCTTCGCCACCGCTTCCTCCAGCCGACACACGACCAATTTATTCTACCCGAAATTACAGCCAACGACAACCCCGGCGCTCGGATTCGCCTCGCGCGGAATCCGGGAAAACCGCCGCGCCGTGCCTGCGGCATCCCGGAATTATTTAGATGCGGTAGTGGTCGGTGTTGGCCCACTGCACGAGGATCTCCGCCACCTCGCGCCGGGAGAACTCGGACGGGGGAAGCTCCACCCGGTGCAGCATCTCGCGCACCTTGGTTCCCGACAAGCTCACCCGCTCCTCGGGGCCGTGCGGGCAGGTCTTGGTCGTCGCCATGCCGTGGCAGCGCCGGCAATAGAAGGCATGATCGAAAAAGAGAGGCGTGATGCCGAGTTCTGCGGCCGAAAATTCCTGAAAGATCGCGTGGGAGTCGAACGTCCCGTAATAGTTCCCCACCCCGGCATGATCCCGGCCGACAATGAAATGGGTACACCCGTAGTTCTTGCGGATGAGGGCGTGAAAGATCGCCTCCCGCGGCCCCGCGTAGCGCATGGCCGCCGGGAGGACCGACAGGATCACCCGATCCTTCGGATAGTACCCATCCAACAGAACTTCATAGCAGCGCAGCCGCGTTTCCGGGGGGATGTCATCGGGCTTGGTCTCTCCCACCAACGGGTGGAGGAGGAGTCCATCCACCACCTCGAGGGCGCACTTCTGGATGTACTCGTGAGCCCGATGGACCGGGTTTCGGGTCTGAAAGCCCACCACCGTCCGCCACCCCCGATCTGTAAAGGCCCGACGCGTCTCTCTGGGGGTGAGATGGTAGGGATCAAAGCCGGGATACTGGGGGCGCTCGAGGAGACGGACGGGGCCGGCCAAGAGCACCTCTCCCTGCGCGTAGAGGGCGTGGACACCCGGGTGGGCCTCGTCGGTCGTCCGGTAGACCTCCGACGCCTCCCGCTTCTTATCATACGGGAACTTCTCGCGAAGCTCCAGGAGACCTCGGGGCTCCCCCTCCTCATCTACGAGGGCGAGCTCCGCCCCCACGGCAAGCAAAGCGGCCTGGCCCTTCCCCACCGCTAACGTGACGGGAATGGACCAGGGAAGGCCGTTCGCCAAACGCATCTCCGTCACCACCCGTTCGTAATCGGCCCGCCCCATGAACCCATCCAGGGGACTCAGGCCTCCGATCCCGATCAGGTCCAGGTCCGAGCGCTGCCGTAGATTCAGGTGGATGGACTTCAGGCCACGGGCCCGCCGCCGCGCCTCTGCCTGCTCGTCTGGCGGCACGAGCCGGTCGATCAGTCTCCCTCCGTGCGGCGCAATCGTGCTCATGCGACCTCCAGCTCCCTCATGAACGAGACCGGCCTGTCTCCACGGGCGTGACGTGCAGGCCGCACTCCTTGCTTTCGGGTGTCTCCCACCACCATCGCCCGGCCCGGATATCCTCTCCTGGCTTGATCGCCCGGGTACACGGGGCGCAACCGATGCTGGGAAACCCTACATCATGGAGCGCGTTGTACGGAACGTCGTGGGTATGGATGTAGTCCCACACCTGCTCCACGGACCAGTCGACCAACGGGTTCACCTTGATGATTCCGCCATGACTCTGATCACATTCCACCTTATGCATCGCGGTTCGGGTGACCGCTTGCTCACGCCGGAGTCCGGTCACCCACGCATCGAGTCCCTCGAGCGCCCGGCCCAGGGGCTCGACCTTTCGGATCCCACAGCAAAACTTGCGCTCCTCCACACTCCGCCGAAAGGAGTAAAATCCCCTCTCCCGTTCCAGGGCCTCTACCGCTTCCCGGTCGGGAAAATAACTCTCGACGGAAATCCCGTATCGTTCCCGGATCCGCTCCATCACGGTGTAGGTTTCTTCGTGAAGGCGACCGGTGTCCAGCGTAAAGACCCGAACGTGGGGATTCATCTTCCAGGCGATGTCCAGGATGACCATGTCTTCCACCTGGAGGCTCGTGGCGAGGGCGATCCGGGGATGAAACCGATCCAGGCTCCACCGGAGTACCGCCTCGGCGTCCTGCTCCTCGAATCGAGCCGCCACGTCCTTGATCTCTGCTTCATCCACCAGGTTTTTCTGTTCCACGCCTGCCTCCTTTCCGATCCGCCGCTGTGCCGTCTCTCGACCTGCGCAACGCATCCCTTCCGGACATGGATGCATCCAGAAGGGCATACAATGGCGTACCCGTCTTCCTTCCTTCGTTACGGACGTTCCTCTGCCGCGGTCTCCCCGCGAATCCCCGCCACAACATTTTTCCGATCACCCGGAGGCCGGCCGGCGAGATACCCGACCGTGGCCCGCAGCATGGGCCCCAACTTGTACTCGTCCGGCATGACATCGACCGAGACTCCATTGTCTTCAATGGCCTGTCGGGTGGGGGGGCCCACTGCGACGACCACTACCGCCCCGTTCAGGGCTTGGCGTAACGCGTCCTCGAGCCCGTGGGCTTCCGCAAACCGGAAGAGGTTCTTGACCGACGGTGGGCTGGTGAATGTCATGACATGTATCGCCCCCCTCCCCACATCGTGAATCAGCTCGAGGATCCTGCGCTCCTCGGGAGGGAACGACTTGAACCCCGCCGCCTCCAAAAGTTGCGCGCCCTCCTTCTTGAGGTCCAGCGCATAGGTGTACGCCATCGCCTCGAAGACGTCCGCTCCACCCTGCTCGAGGGTCGCCCGGAGCGTGGGGTGGGAGTCGCCATGCCAGAGAACGGTCACGTGTTTGCCGTGCAGGTCGAACCTGGCCATCTCGGCGGCGATCCCCTCCGACGTATTGTCGGATGGTACCAGGTTCACGCGTATTCCGTGCCGCTCCAACACCTTCTGTGGCTTTTGGCTTCTCGCGATCACATACGTGCGGTCTAAGACGTCCACCACCTCCCGCTCCAACCCCAGTCGTTGGGCCGTCGCCATCAACCGAAAGACCCCCGGGCCCGTCAAGAAGACCGCATAGTCAACTGCTCGACCGACGATCCGGTGCACCAACCCTTCCATTTGAAGGTCCAGATCCTCCTGGATTGCAATGCCCACCGTGGGAGCCACATAGGGGACTCCCCCGAGCTTCGTCACGAGCTGGGCGAGCTCGGACGCTCTTCGGCTGCCGGTAACCGCCACTGTCAGACCCTGAAGCTCCATCCCACACCCTTGGCGTAGCCCCGACCGCGCTCTCCCCCTTACGCCGCGCACTCCCCAGGACCCGTCTTGAGCTCGAAGGCCTCTTCCGCCTCCCAATCCTGGAACCCGTCTGGGGCCTCTGCGTAAGTGGGGAGCTGGGTGAACTCGGCCATGATCTCCGCCACGCGATCCAGCCCGAGACGGTCCATGAAGGTCAGCAGGGCTTCCCCCTCTGTCCGATCCGCCTTAAAAACCGTCAGGAGCGCGTCGATGGCCATCGGAATATTCTTTGCCGGAATCCGTAGCGTGGGCTTGCCGAACCGGGCGGTCCCATCATCCCAGGTTCCCCCCAGAAGCATTTGATAGGTCGGCACCTGGCGTCCCTCGAATTTTTTCGCCCCGCCGTAAAAGCCAATCGTGCCGAGATGGTGGTGGCCGCACGAGTTCGGGCAGCCCGAGATCTTGATCCGTCCCTTCACGTCCTCGGCCAGGTCGGGGTGCTTCTCCTGCACCATCCCCGCGATCGCGGTCGCCAACCCCCGGGAAGAGGTGATGCCGAGCTGGCAGGTGTCTGCGCCGGGGCAGGCGGTGACGTCGACGAGCCGCTCGGCCCCGCGCCGAGCCAGGTCGATGCGGCGGAGCACCCGGTAGAGGGCCCCCAGGGCCCCTTCCGGGACCCACCGGAGAAGAAAGTTCTGCTGATTTGTCGTCCTGACGGTGCCGTCTCCAAACTCCCGGGCACAGAACCCCAGGAGTCGAAGCTGGAGTGCGGTGATATCCCCGAGTTCCAAACAGACCGTGACCATGACGTACCCCGGCTGCTTCTGGGGCCGGACGTTGCTCCGTCGCCAGCGCTCATAGGCGGCGTCATTGGGATCGGGGAGCGCCGCTGGCGCCGGCCTCCGGGGTGGAGGCACCTCTTGCCGGACGATGATCGGAGGAAACTTGCCGCCCATGGTCAGCCGTAGGCCTGTCCGTTCTTTGAAGACCAGCTTTTGGAATTTCTCTACGCCCAGCTCCTGGATGACGAACTTCATCCGCGCCCGATTGCGATTCTCCCGGTTGCCGAAGCGATCAAAGACCCTGACAATGGCCGCCACGGTGACCAGCAGGTCGTCCGCCGGGGTGAACTCTTCGAGGACGTCGGCATGGTGAGGCACGGGCCCGAGCCCTCCGGCCACAATCAGCCGGAAGCCCCGGTGGCTCATCCCGTTCTCCTGATGTAGGAGCGCCCGCGCCCCAATGTCGTGAATCGCCGTAATTCCCTCGTCGTCCGGGCATCCCGAAAAGGCGATTTTGAACTTGCGCGGAAGATTCTGGTTCATCGGGTTCCGCAGGAGAAAGCGCGCCACCGCCTCGGCGTACGGCGTAACGTCGAAGACCTCCCGCGGGCAGACGCCCGAGCAGGCCCCGGCAGTGACATTGCGCACGGTATTTCCGCACGCTTCTCGCGTCGTCAACCCGACCTTTTCTAAATGCCGCATAAACTCGGTTGCCTCGGTCAGCTTGACGAAGTGTAGTTGGATGTTCTGGCGGGTCGTGACATGGCCGAGGCCGCCCGGGGTCCGCTTGGCCAGGTCCGCCAAGACCTCCAGCTGGTCAGTCGTCAGCCCGCCCCAGGGGATCTTGATTCGAAACATCTGTTCTCCCTGTTGGCGCTGACCGTAGACGCCGTTCTGAAGGCGAAAGCGTTTGAACTCGTCCTCCGACAACTGCTTTCGCCAAAACCGCTGGACAAACTCGTCAAAGGTATCGATCTCCTCCTGCCGGGCATAGGAGGGACGGACGGCTAGGGGCTTATCCTCTATGGCGATGGTCGCCTTGTTGGCATCCCGATCCTGTACCTGCTGCATGACCTCTCCTCCCTTCCGGACGTTCGCATGTCCGCCTCGGGGTGGCGATCAGGTGAACAGCGTTCACCATGTCGTTCCGACAACCGTGACGGCGCCTACCAGGCTTACCACGACGCCGATGAATTGTCGCATCCCGGCCGCCGAAAACCGATTTGCCCTCCGAACCCCAAGATATACTCCCACGCCCCCTGCCAGCAGCAGCGGAAGAAAAACTCCCACGGGGAACGTCCCCGTCTGAAGGGTATATGAGCCGGTCGCGGCTGACGCCACCAGCGATCGGGCCAGCAGTGAAGAGCCCACGACGGTGTGGGGCGGAATCCCTGTCCACATCATCAAGACGACACCGATCGTTCCCCACCCCGCCCCGAATGCCCCCGCACAGAATCCGGCAACCGCTCCGATGCCGAAAAGGGTTTGGCGCCTGTCACGCCATTTCACGGTTTCAAAGCCGTTTTGCGACCCGTTTCCATTTTTCCTGAGCAGCGTCAGAACGCCGATGGTCACCGTAATCACACCAATCAGCACCCGCAGGGTCTGCGCCGGCAATGCCGGACTCAGAAAACTCCCCAGGAAGGCTCCTCCCACCCCTCCGAGAACCAGCGGGACGAGGGCGGCGACGCGCGATCGGTCATAGCGCCAATGGGTCAGACCCCCGAACAGGCTCAGCACGATGGAAGCTGCCAGAGACGAGTTGATCGCGACTAACGGCTCGATCCCGATCACAATCAGCAACGGGACGCTCAACGCCCCCCAGGCCGCGGCAGAGATCCCCGTCACCCATCCCGACACGATTCCGACGAAGACAATTGCAGACATTGAAGCCGTCACCACATGTATTCTTCCCAAACGCGAGGTCAACATCATCCGGGGCGAGCCCGGTCCGTGGGGATCGGTCACCCCGTGGGCAAGAAAACCTCCTGCGGGCGGCGACCCCGCAGCTTGTCGATCAGCGCCCGCAGGGCCTCCTCAAGGCTCTCCCCGTACACCGTCAGTTCGGGCCGCGGTACTTGCTGGGGGTGATCGGGACGAGCCATGCACCGCTTCCCCGGTTCCTGGACCTCCCCCAGGGTTTCTTCCACCAGGAGGTCCAGGGTACTCCAGGCACACCCGACGGCCCTGAGATATCGGAACCGATGGGTCCGAATGAGACGCTCGCTTGCGGTGAGGAATGCCCCCGGAGACGTCCCGGCCGCTGTGGGCACCTCCTCGAGGCCCTGCTCACCCTCTGGAGGAGAAGACTCCAGTGGGTATTCCTGCGTCTCCCACCGCTGAATTCCCCCTTCCAGGTTGTACACCTCGCCAAGCCCGATCGCCGCCGCCGCTTCGCAGGCGACGGCGCTCCTGATCCCTTCTGAGCAGATGAAGAGCACGGCCCCTTCTTTCAGGAACTCCCGCGGGGTGCGAAGCAGCGTCCCGAGAGGGACGAGGATCGAGCCCGGGATCCGCACCTGGGCGTACTCGTTGGGCTCCCGGACGTCAACAACCTGGGCCCCCCTCTCCATCAAGGCCTTTGCCTCTGCAGGCTCAATCCGAGAAAAGGGTTCATCCGCCAGGGGCTCCGTCATGCGAGACTCTCCTTATTTTTCGATCGGAACATGCACCAGACTGCCATACTCAGTCCACGAGCCGTCGTAGTTGAGCACCGTGGAATAGCCCAGGAGGTACTTCAGCACGAACCAGGTGTGGGAGGAGCGCTCGCCGATCCGGCAATAGGCGATGATCTCCTTGTTCGGGGTGATCCCCTTGCCCTGGTAGAGTTGCGTGAGGTCCTCCGCGCTCTTGAAGGTCCCGTCCTCCTTGACTGCCTGGCTCCAAGGGATATTCGCCGCCCCCGGAATATGCCCGCCGCGCTGGGCCCCTTCCTGGGGCAGGTTTTCGGGGGCTACAATTTCGCCGGAGAATTCTTTCGGCGAGCGGACATCCACGAGGGCCAGCCCCGCCTTGCCAACCGCGCCGATGACTTCGTCCCGCACCACCCGGATGCTCTTATCGGACTTCTGCGCCTTATAGGTGGTGGCCGGATAGTTCGGCACCTCTTTGGTCATAGGTCGCCCCTCGGCGATCCATTTGACCCGCCCTCCGTTCATGACCCGGGCGTCGGCATGACCGTAGTACTTGAGCAACCAGAACGCATAGGTGGCAAACCAGTTATTGTTGTCACCGTACAAGATCACGGTCGTGTCGTTCTGAATCCCCGACCGACTGAGCAGCTTCTCCAGGGTCTGGCGGTGAACGATGTCGCGTTCCAGCCGCTCCTCCAGATCGCTTTTCCAGTTCCAGCCAATGGCCCCGGGAACATGCCCTTCGCCATAGGCGGCCGTGTCCACGTCCACCTCCACCAGCCGGATCTTGGGGTCCTTCAGGTGATCCGCGACCCACTGGGTCTCCACCAACACCTCGCCATGTGCGTAGCCTGCCATCGTCGCCTCCTTTCATCTCATCTGGAACATATAGGTCCACCGCGTCTGTTGAATATGATCTTCCCGATTGATTTAGTCGAGATTTACCGGCACAAACATCCCCCCTATGCGACCATCACCTCCTCCTCGCTGATCTGGCCATTCGTAATTCGAAAGGCGCGAATCACCGGTGCGTCTCGCTTCTCCAGGGAAACGATGAAGTAGAGGGCCTCGGGATAGAACGCGAGCTCCACGTCGGTCTTCGAGGGATAGGCCTCGCTGTGGGTGTGGGAGTGGTAGATCCCAATGAGATCCCACCCCTTCTGATCCAGCTCCCGCATGACCCGGAGTTGATCCCTCGGATCGAGGTAGTAGCGATACGGGCTCTTTTCGGCACTGTCGCAGCGATAGAGCTGCAGAACCACCCCCCCGGTGCCAGCCAGGAGGCCACAACACTCGTTCGGGGCCTCTGTCCGCGCGTGATCGATCATCGCCGCCGCGAACTGCTTTTCCAGCTTGAACATCTCTCCTCTCGACTCTCAGCGCTCGTCGCTCAGGGATTACCACCAGATGTGACTATAGACATCCTCGCCGAGATCAGGCAGCTCCTTGGCCCACACGCCCAGGCTGATATACTTCCACCCCCCGTCGGCGAGCAGGCAGACGATCTTCCCCCGCTCCATCTTGTGGGCCGTCCGAATCGCGCAGTGGAGCACGGCGCCCGACGAGACCCCCGCAAAGATCCCCTCCTTGATCGTCAGATCCCGGGTCAAGGCAAAGGCGCAGCGCGAATCGACAATGATCTTTCCGTCCAGGAGGCTCAGATCCAGGATGGGGGGGATGAACCCTTCCTCCAAACTGCGGAGCCCCTGAACGAGATCGCCCGGATGGGGCTCTACGGCGATCACCTGCGTCTTCGGGTTCGCCTCCTTGAGCCGCCGCCCCACCCCCATGAGGGTCCCCCCGGTCCCCAGCCCGGCCACGAACAGATCCACGTCCGGCACCGCTTCGAGGATCTCCGTGCCCGTGGTCTCGTAATGCGCGCGGGGATTCGACTCGTTGCCGTACTGGTACGGCATGTACCAATCGGGGTTCTCGGCGGCGAGCCGCTTGGCCAGATCGATGGCCCCGTTCGTCCCCCGGCGCGCATCGGAGTATACGATTTCCGCACCGTACAGCTCCAGCAATTGCCGCCGCTCGACGGTAATGTTCTCGGGGACGACCACCTTCACCCTGTACCCCTTCCGCCGACCGATCAAGGCTAGGGAAATCCCGGTATTGCCGCTGGTGGGCTCGAGGATCGTCTTTCCAGGGGTCAGCGCTCCTCGCTCCTCCGCCTCCTCGATCATATACTTGGCGATCCGGTCCTTCAGGCTCCCCGTCGGATTGTAGAATTCGAGCTTGCAGAAGATTCGAACCGACGGCTTGGGGCTGACCCGGGGTACCTCCACCAGGGGGGTGTGTCCGATGGCGTCCACGATGTCAGCGTATGTGCCGGGGTAGCCTCCCCCCGCGACCGCTGGGAGGATGGAGATGGTATCCCCCTCCCGCACCTCCGTATCCAGGGACTCGAGGAACCGGATATCCTCATCGTTCCGATACACGTTCACGAACCGGTGAAGCTCCTTGCCATCCAGCAGCCGATCCCACAGCCCCGGATAGGCCTTGTCCAGGCTCTCCAGGACCTCACGGACCGTCCTCCCCTCGCCGGTGATCGTCTTTGCGCCGCCGGTGTGCTTTCGAAAGATCTGGGGAACGTGCACCTGAACCTTCATCTCCCTCCCTGTACCTCCGGATCTACCTTTGACCCTTAACCATGATCCCGGAACCGAAATTCCGCAGACAGGTCACCGGGGCTTAGAGACACCCCCACCCTTTCGGACCACAATGGCCCATTCGCGATCGGTGAACTGACGCACCTCCAGAACCTCGTTTCCCTCACTGGCCAGGCTCCGCGGCACGTCGGCCGCAGACCGGGGATTGTCCACGATGACCCGGAGGACTTCGCCCGCCTCCAGTTGTTCCAAGGCCAGTTTGGACTTCACAAACGTGTACGGGCAGACCTCGCCCCGGAGGTTCAGTTCCTCATCGACCGTGTCTTTCTCGGACACGAAAGATCCCTCGCTTTCTCTCATGGCCGCACCGCGATTTCGGTCATCAGCATCAATGTTTCCCTCCGGCGGATGAGATGCACGCGCTCACCCCGGACAGCACCTCATGCCGAACCGCCCTTTTCAATCTCGATCTCCCACAGCGCATCCCCCACCTTGTCAACCCGAATGACCCTGTGCCCCTCGTCGGCCGCCCAGCGTGGGATATTCTCCGCAGAAAGGGGATAATCGGACACCACGATCAGGATGTCCCCCGGCTCGAGCTTCTTTATCTCCCGCTGGGCCATGACGAGGGGATAGGGGCAGATCTCCCCACGCGTATCGAGCCGATGAACCTTCCGCTCTTGGGCCTGCCCCGGCACCGTCATTACTTCTCCAGCGGAAGCTCGGGCCGATTCCCCCAGTCGATCCAGGAGCCATCGTAGTTACGGACCTTCTCGTACCCCAGCAGTCGGGCAACAAAGTAGTCGTGCGCCGCCCGGACCCCGGTCCGGCAGTAGGTCACAATCTCACGATCTCTTGTGGCGCCCGCCGCCTCAAAGAGCTTTTGGAGCTCTGCTGCGCTCTTGAAGGTCCGATCTCCAGTGTTAATGGTATCGACCCAGTTGATCAGCACGGCCCCGGGGATGTGGCCCCCCCGCCTGATGTCGGGATCCTTCACCTTTCCCGGGTGAGTCCGCTTTCCTTCATATTCCATCGGAGTCCGCGCATCCACCACGCGGACCCCGGGATTCCTGAGGTTGTCCTTGATCCACTCCGCGGTGGCGATCAGCGTGGGATTCGGGCTGGCGACAAATTTTTTCGGTGCGACCGTGGTTTTCTCCGCCGTCAGGGGCCGGCCCTCTTTCATCCACCGCGTGAGGCCCCCGTTGAGCACGGCCACGTTCTTATGCCCGAAGAACTCAAGGACAAAGAAAAGGCGCGCCGCCCAAAGCCCGCCGGTGTCGTCATAGGCAACGACCCGCGTATCGTTGTCAATCCCGAGCTTGCTGAAGAGGGCCTCCGCTTTGGCCCGATCCATGGGAAGTCCCTTCCGGTTGCTCGCGAGATCGTCGATCTCCGTCCAGTCGACGTAGACCGCTCCCGGGATATGCGCCTTGGCGTACTCCGCCTTCCCGGCAGGCCCTTTCGCCCGGAGATCGACCAGGCGAATGGAGGGATCGCCCAGGTGGTCTGCAATCTCCTGCGTATCTATCAACAGCTGTGCGTTCGGATATCCCGCTTTTTTCGCCTGTTGGCCCCAACACTGTGCCCATGCCAGCCCGCCAATGGTCAAAAGCAGGACCAGCGTACCGACGACAATAGCGATCCTGCTGTACCGGATGCTACGCATGTCGAGCTCTCCTCTCGAAGACCATCTTCCCGAATAACACATACGCCCCGATCCATACCCCAGCGACGATGCCTGCCGTGGCCGTCAAGCTGCTCAAGGCGAGCATGGGAACACCCGTGAGGCTGTGGCCGATGTTACATCCGCCGGCGATGCCCGCACCGACCCCCATCAGCGCTCCCCCCCCAAACGCCTGGAGCAGCCGGACGGGGCTAGGGGCGCGCCAGGCAAATTCCTTGTGGCCGATGGCACCCAGAAAAGCCCCCAGGGGAATCCCGAGCCACATGAAGCTTGACCAATTCAACCACCGGATCTCTCCCGTGAAGAGGTATCGGAACAGGGTGGCAATGGGCTCCGTGATCGACAACCCGTACTGCCGACCGGTGCTCGCCGATAGGACCCACGCCACGACCCCGATCAGGCCGATGATCCCGCCCGCCACGGGCCACTTCCACCCCCGCGCGTATGTGTCGATTGCACCTCGCGCGCACCACCAGGTTCCCGCCACGACCAGGACCCCGATGACAACCCAATGATTGATGCCCAAGAGCGCGCTCAGTGTCGGTTCCCTGCCGACCGGGACGATCGTCGCCTGGAGCGCCCGCTGGATCGGCCGGAGCACGCCCAAATTCGTCATGGTAACCCCGATCCCGAATCCGATAAAAGCGAGGATTGATGCAACCATGCCCTCCCCCGACCGGTAGGAGATACCGCTCGCTCACCCGCCTGCGTTCGCCATGCCGAACCCGAAGATGAGGCCGCCTACCACGGTGGCCTGCCAGAAGAAGGGAGCCATGTTCCGCATAATCATACCGAGGTCGGCAAGTAGGTTGAGCCCGACGAGTTGGACCAGGACCGCCACCACGTACGCCCGCAGCAGCGTGAAGTCCCGCGCCACGAGCACATCGCGAAAGGCGGTGTTCATGCAGAACCGCCCGCGCTGCAGGGCGTACCCGAACGCAAGGCCCACTGGAAAACCGAGGAGCACTGCCTTAAGCATCCGCGGCGCCCCGTATCACCAACAGGTTACTCGATCGCACTGAAATACCAGTTCCACGACCCCCCGGTAATCGACCGCCTTGAGGTGCCCCCCCGTTACTCCTCGGGCTTCGAGGTCTGCCGCGGTCGCATAAAGGGGGAGCGCGGTCTCCCGGGAAGAGAGAACGCCATCCTGCCAGAGCAGGACCGACACCTCATGTCCCCCTTTGGCCTGCGCCTCGCCCACCTCCCAGGCCCACGTCTCTCTTGGATCCTTGATGATATGCAGATACCTCATCGCGTCCGATGTCCAAGGTCCGAGGTCCGATATCCGAAGTAAGACGGCCGACCGACACCCCCTTACAACGAACATAGAACGTCGAACTTCGAACTCCTAAAACGGGACCACGACGTCAGACTCCTCCAGAAGCTTCAGGACCTCCGCCCGGTCCAGGACCTCCACCGCCGGGTGCAAGGAGAACCCACCCAGTGCCGCATGCGATCGGCGGTCCGCCACCACGCGGTGCCCCAGCGCCTTCAGGGCCTCGAGGTGCTTTGCCACCCCCGGTTGTCCGATCCGCTCCGCCCTGAGCCCCGTCGCCCCGGCAACGACGCCATGCTCCACCAGGAGAGCGGTCACCTGATGGGGAGCCAGCGTGTACCCCACGGCAACCCGTAGCGCCTCGCTCGCCCGTATGGTATTCAGCGGCAGATGGCGAATCAGCACGGTGATCCGTTTCATGATCCCTCACCCGAAGACCAGAAAACGATCCGCCCGGTGAAGGATCTGGGCGTGATCGTATTGACTCCCAAAGGTGACACCCGCGATGGCGGTCTCTTTGGTCACGCCCCGGGGATCGCAGTTGGACCCGCAGAGGGTAATGGTCGCCCCCGCCTCTTGGAGGGCGGCGAACTCCCCGGCCACCGGGTTGTCCCCGACATCGAGGATGTTGTACACCCCGTCATCCATCAGAAACAGCTCCACTTGGTGTCCCAGCCCCAAGGCGGCCCGGGCAACCCGAAGGGCGCTGACCGAGTTTTGGTGTTCCGGCGAGGTCGTGAGCAACATCCCCAGTCTCATG
>JBHIAH010000005.1:0-103035 GCA_046758505.1 Methylomirabilales bacterium (SeqCode)
TCCGCCAGGGGCACTGAGGGGTTGTAGGGGAGTGGCTCCCCTACGCCTGGGGGGTGCTCAGCGAGGCCAGCGCCGCGCGCGGAAGGGGGGGGTCTGCCCCCCTAGCGGACGTGCCGCACCAGAGATACATGTGTGAGTGAGGAGTAGTTGGTGCGGCACTAGATGTGGGGAGCGTGGGGAATCGGGATGATGCTGATGATGATCGTCTTCTGGGGGCTCGTCATCGTAGGCCTCGTCCTCGGCATCCGCTGGCTGCTCAGCCAGGGAAAGGAGTCGCGCTCGGATTCGGCGCTTGACATCCTGAAGCACCGCTATGCCCGGGGCGAGGTCGACAAGGAGGAATACGAGGCCAAGAAGCGGGATCTCTTGGGATAGTTTAAACAGTCCGCCGGTAAACCCCAACGGAGTTGGCGCCGTTGAAGAGGAACGGAGCGTACCGGGCCAGCTGGAAAACTGAACCGTTCATTCTGAAAAGAAAGGAGGTGATATGTGATGCGGAAAGGACTGATCGCAATCCTGGCGCTGTTCCTGGTGATTGGCCTGGTCGACACTACGGTAGCCCAACAGGCACCTCAGAATCCCTGTGCAGGCCAACCGATGATGGGGAAAGGCCACATCGGAGGTCGAGGGATGATGGGCCGGGGCATGATGGGACAGATGGGAGGTCAAGGAATGATGGGCCCCGGCATGGGCATGATGGGCCCGATGATGGGTTCCCCAGAGATCATGGGGGCCATGATGTCCATTCACGGCCAGGTCATGAGCCTCATGGGCGAGATGATGCAAAAGTACGGCCGGGCCATGGGCCAGATGACCCCGGAGCTTCGGCAACAGATGCAGCAGGAGATGTTCGAGCGGATGGGCGAGATCCTGACCAAGCAGGGCACGGCATTGAAGGAAAGGGCCAAGGCCGCCGGCAAGTAGACTTTGAAAGGAGGGGGCCGACAAGGCCCCCTCCCCTGCTCTCCGAAAGTCGAGAATCTAGCCTGGCGGCTCAGGTAGACGAAGGGGGCATTTTCACAAGGGGAAGAGAGATCACATGAAGAGCGTAGCTTCCTCCCGAGGCGAGAAGGGCCGCCCGGTCTGGGATTTCCCCGAAGCACGGGTCCTCGGTCCGGGGTTCGGGCTTTCCCTGGCGTGGGAGGTCCTTCAGTCGCCGTTCTATGCCGATACCTTTGAGGCGTCGTGGGTAACCCTGGGCTACAACCGGCTCCATTGCACCGCAGGCGACGTGCTGATCCTCCTCACCGCCTTTTGGATCGTGGCACTGATCTGGGGACGGTCCTGGATGGGTGCAGCCGGATGGGTCCCACTGACGTTGTTTGTGGGCATCGGTTTCGGCTACACGTTGTTCAGCGAGCACTTCAATGTCCACTTCGTCCAGAGCTGGGCGTACAGCCAATGGATGCCCACGATTGCCGGGTTCGGCCTCGTGCCGCTCCTTCAGTGGATGGTCATCCCTCCCATGATCGTCCAGCTTGCCCGAAACCGCACCGGCACAGCCAAACTTTCGCTTCAACAGTCCAAAAAGCGATCGAGGGTACACCGCGCGGTTGAACGAGGCTAGACGATGACCAGATCAGGCATTCTCGGAATCATTCTCATAGTATTCGGGCTCCTTGGCCTCTCATTCCTGGGCCCCGGGATGATGGGAAGGCCGGGCGGCATTCCCTTGAAGACGCAGTACACCTCCAATGGAGAGCGGATCTACTACACCGGGGTGAGCGAACGGACAGGCCCGATCCGCTTTCGAGGCGGTCCCATGTGGCTCGCGATGCACGGGGGCGGATGCGTAAGCTGCCATCGGGTCGATGGGCGGGGTGGCATCCCCGCGATGACGGGGACGGCAATCCCGCCCGACATCCGCTATGCGGTGCTCACGGAGGAGGAAGCGCATCGCCACCGGCAGGAGGAAGAGGAAAGACACCCACCTTACACGGACACGCTGATCAAGCGGGCCATCACGGAAGGCCTCAATCCCGCCGGCAAGTCCCTGGATTGGACCATGCCTCGATGGCAGATGACCGAGGAAGACTTGGACGATCTCATCGCGTATCTCAAGACGTTACGGTAATTTCTTGGGACACGAGGAACGCAAGAGGAGGTGAAATCCATGATGACGGGAAGCATGATGTGGGGTCCGGGATGGTTGGGATCGGGGTATGGACTCTTCGGCATGCTGTTGATGCTCCTGTTCTGGGTCCTCATCATTGTCGGTGTCGTTTTGATCGTCCGGTGGTTGATCGGTGAGGCGAGGTCGTCGCAGCCCGGGTCATCGGAGACGCCCCTCGATATTCTGAAGAAACGGTACGCCAGGGGTGAGATCGACAAAGAGCAATTCGAGAACATAAAGCGCGATTTGATGTAACTTCTCGAAAAAGGAGACGCGGGAATGCTGTACGTTACCGAGACCACCAAAGATTTCGAGACGGCCGTCAAGGATCTGGAGGAGGCCGTGAAGCGACACAAATACGGGGTCCTCCACATCCACGATGTGCAAAGGACCCTGAAAGAAAAAGGGATCGACTTCCCCAACCGCGTTCGGATCCTGGAGGTCTGTAACCCCCAGCGGGCCAGCCGGGTCTTGACGGCCCACATGCCGGTCAATCTGGCACTCCCCTGCCGCATCTCCGTCTTCGAGCAGGAGGGGAAGATCAAGATCGGGATGATCAAGCCGACCTTCCTACTCTCGGTCTTCCCGCATCGGGAAGAGCTGAAGGCGGAAGCGGAGGCGGTGGAGCAGGATACGGTCCGGATGATCGATGAAGCACGCTAGCTCGCATTATTCACGAAGACACTCCGTTCGTGAATAATGCGCCTGCAGGTGCGGGCTCGGCCGCACCGGCAGGTTTCAATCCCGCCGCTGCGGCGGGACTCAAGGCTAGCCCTGAGCGCCGCCCTGCAAACGCGGGGCGGCGTCGAAGCCCGGGGGGCAGAGCATTCACTTCTATGTGAATAATCCGGGCTAGGAGGTTCGCCCTCCGCCTGGCAAGGAGGAGACCATGGCACGTAAGAACAGACACCCGAAGCAATCCAAACCATCGCGGTCGAGCGGAAAATCAAAGCCTCGACCGCCGACAGCCTTCGTGCTGGTTGGCGTGCTGTTGTTGGGACTGGCAGGAGGCTTGGTCTTCGTCTATGGCCGGAGCGGGACGCCCGGCAGAGCCGAAGCGCCTGGCACAGAGAGCGCCTCTCTGCCGCCCCTGTCCACCCAGGGCACATCCATCCGTGGCTGGCACGACATGGCCAACATCCCCAAGAGCTTTACGGGACATCCGCTGCCCAAAGATCAGCCACAGCCGGACGTCTCCGTGAAGCCGGCCAACCGCTATCTCAGCGCTGTAGGTCGCAGGGATGTGGTGAACCTGAACTACATCGTGGTCAACGACGGCAACCAGGACCTCGTAATTGACAATGTGGTCACGTCCTGCGGCTGCACCACAGCAACGCTGAGCCACAGCATCATTCCGCCCGGACATCGGGCTGATCTCGATGTGCGTTTCGATGCCGGCTATCACCCCGTGAAGCCGGGGGAGCAGGTTGTACGGGTGGTGTGGCTGCGGACGAACGATCCGGACACGCCTGTGGCCGAAGCGCGCCTGACAGCCGTTATTCGCTAGACTCGAGAGGTGCAACGTGCGTCGGTGGCAGGTGTTGATCCTCGTCGTAAGCGGCCTGCTGGTCCTGGGAAGACCCGCGACACCAGCCCTGGCCCAAGCGGAGGCCTCCGGGGTCGTCCATATTTTCTTTAGCAGGGGCTGTGCCGACTGCTGGCCTTATGTCGAGAAAACACTCGTCCCGGCGCTCAGGGCCGGTGGAGTCACTGCGGAGCCGGTGATCCACGACTTTACACGGCCCGGCGGCCGCCAGTTACTGGCAGACCAGGCGGCGGCCGTCGGACTCCCCCGCCGGATCGCCGACTCCCTGTACGCCTTCGTCACGCGACCGGATAGCGGGTCCCTCGTTGTGCTGGGACATGTGCCCCGCCCTCTGCTTGACGAGCTGCTGGCGCGTGATCACTTGCCCCGCAAGCTCGTCATCCAGCAGCCCAAAATGCATGGCACCCCAGAGGAGTATCGCCTGTGGTCCTTTGCTGGCGAGGTCCTGAGCTTCCCCATCGACACACCGCTCACCGAGGCGCTGCCACTGCTGCCGCCCACTCCTAGCCAGACTTTATTGGCTCCGGGTGACGCCAACCCGGCAACGCTACTGCCAGCCGTCGTGGTGACCGGCTTGCTGGACAGCATCAACCCATGCGCCTTCGCCGTCATCCTGCTATTGCTCGCCTTCTTGTTCACCATCCGCAAGAGTCGGGGGCAGATCCTCGGGCTAGGAGCCATCTACGTGGCGGTGATCTTTGCCGTCTATTTCGCCATCGGCGTGGGGATCTTGAGCGCAGTCCGGATCAGCGAGGACCCACACTTCGTAGCGCGCGTCGGCAGTTATCTGCTGATTGGCCTGGGCGTCCTGAACCTGATCGAATACCGCTGGCCCCAATTCCCCCTTAAGCTGCACATGCCGGCCGCGGCACATGAGAAGGTTAACAAGCTCCTGAAGGTCGCGACCGTGCCCGCGACCATTGGGATAGGCTTCATCGTCGGGCTATGTACCTTTCCGTGCTCAGGCGGCATATATGTTAGCATTATCACGCTCCTGAACGCCAAGACGACGCTGGCCTGGGGCCTGGCCTATCTGACGCTCTACAACCTGCTCTACATTTTTCCGCTCGTGGTCATCCTACTCGCTGCGGGCAACCGGCTCACGGCCAAGAAGTGGGCGGCCTGGGAACGGGAGCACGCGTTAAGCCTTCGACTGTGGTTCGGCCTGATTATGATCGGCCTCGGGGCCGTGATGTTATGGATGGTGATTCCGGCAGGGAGTGCGTAAGCAACATGGACGAGTGCGCACCTCGCGTAACCCGTAACGGAGAGCAGGCAACAGTGTCCGGGAAGGAGCAGATATGAGGCACGTCTGGCTCATCGGAACGGTGGTCCTGTTAGGGACATTCGTCCTCGCCGGGTGTGGGGGCGGACAGCCCGACATTACCGTTGCATCCACGCGCCACGATTTCGGTCCGGTAAAACAGGGCCAGGTGGCTACAGCGGATATCGCCGTTCGCAACACGGGCAAGGGCGACCTGAAAATCGAATCGGTCTCCACATCTTGCGGCTGCACCTCGGCCCGCGTTCAGCCCGACGTCATTCCTGCCGGCGGCGAAGGCCGGCTGATCATCCGCTACGACTCGGGAGTCCATCCCGACAGGGGACCGGTACAGCGCCACATCTATATCGCCTCGAATGACCCCGATGAAGCGGAGGTAGAGGTAATCATCACGGCCGACGTTCAGCCACCAGCCCAGTGAACAGGAGCAAGTCATCTTTCTCTTCTTCTCGCCTGTGGCTTCGGGGAAAGGCCCCAAGGGGAACCCCTCGCTAATAACAGCCAGATCGCTATTGAATGCACAGCTTAGCGGGGAAAGATCCGGGGTTTGTGACCTTTACCACACTTGCACCCTAGCAAGGAAAAACTGATCTCGCCCTTAGCAGACGTTGACAAAGCTGGGAAATTTGGGCTATTATATGAGTTTATGGCCCATGTTTGCCCATCCAGGCGACGTTCCGAAGCCACAACTTCCCGAGGAGCCTGAGTTGATACGCAGGGGGACGGTCTACGTTCTGGTTTGTGGCTTTCTGACGGGTTTCGGGCTGTGTTTCATCATCGATCACGACGATAACCATCACGGACCGGGTGCACCGTTGACCGTGTCCCACACCGCTGAAGCCTGTGGGACGCCTGCAGTGCTGTGCAAAGATCATCTTGACTGTACAAAGGTGCTGCTCGCTTCTTCGCTCGAGACCCCGGATAATACCTTATACGAAGGCGTTTCCCTTAGGCCTCCTTTCCCACCCCCTCGCGGATAGGTACTCGACCGCCTTTCCTCTTGCGACTGTCTGGTGTAGAACACCTACATGCAGATGCGGAGAATCCTCCCGTGCCTGGGGCTGATGTGGTCACCGGCGGCCTACCCGTGCAAGCAAGGCCTTCAAATAACCTCCATCACGTGATCTGAATAGCAAGAAGGAGGTAAATGCGATGCAGAAAGGACTGATTACAACCGTGGCACTAACGCTCGTGCTGGGATTTGCCGGTTACGCCCTGGCTCAACAAGGGCCAAAGAATCCTTGTACAGGCCAACAGATGATGCGGCAAGGCCACATGGGTCGTCAGGGCATGATGGGCCCTGGCATGGGCATGAGAGGCCAGATGGGCCCCCAGCAAATGGGGCCTATGGGAGGCCAAGGCATGATGGGCCCTGGCATGGGCATAATGGGCGGCGGCACCGGTATGATGGGCCCCATGATGGGTTCCCCAGAGATCATGGGGACCATGATGTCCATTCACGGCGAGACCATGAGCCTCATGGGCGAAATGATGCAGAAGTACGGAGGGGCCATGGGACAGATGACGCCCGAGCTGCGGCAACAGATGCAGCAGGAGATGATGAAGCGCATGGGCGAGATTCTGACCAAACACGGGACGGCGCTGAAGGATCGGGCCAAGGCTGCCGGGAAATAGGCTTTGCCGGGAGGGCGCTCGATGGGACCCCTCCCCTGCACTATAGAAGCCAAAACCTAAGACCGATGGCTCATGGGTCAAACGAGATCAACAAGGAGAAATTTGAGGACCGGAAACGACTGGTTTCCGAGTAAAGTAGATCAAGATCATGGATATCTTGCTGACGCCGCGACGGCGGGCGAATGCTGCCCGAGAAGCGCTGCGCATCCGCGAAATCACCCCCGGACCCACGAGTAATGAGCAATCGTACAGACAACAGTTCAGGCGCAAGCGGGGAGGCCCTGAGCGCTCCCGTCGACAACGTAGCGTCGAGCCTGTCCCTGACGTCGCGGTCCGGGAAGCGCGCCGCACGGGTGAGAATTGTCGTCGGGTTCGTGATTGTGATCGTGCTGGCGGCCACGTATGCGCTCCTGTCGAAGACCGGTGCGCTTGCCACCATTTTGGATGGGGCGGCGTTGCAGGAGCGCATCGTCCGGCTCGGCCTGTTTGGCCCGCTGGCGGTGATCGGGCTGATGGCGGTCGCCATCGTGCTGAACCCGATTCCGAGCGCCCCGATCGCCTTAGCCGGCGGCGCCGCTTTCGGCCATACCTGGGGAACCATGTACGTTCTGACTGGCGCCGAGATCGGCGCCCTCATTGCCTTTGCCATCGGGCGGCTGCTGGGCTACGAGGTGCTGCACAGATGGTTCGGGGACCGCCTGTCCCTCGGGCTGCTCGGCTCTCAGAACGCGTTGATGGCAATCGTTTTCGTGACGCGACTGGTCCCCTTCATCTCCTTCGACCTGGTCAGCTACGCGGCCGGTTTGACGCCATTGGCTACCTGGCGTTTCGCCGTGGCGACCTTGGCTGGGATCGCTCCCGCGAGCTTTCTACTGGCGCACTTTGGCAGTGAAATGGTGTCGGCCGACACGCGGCGAATTACGATCTCCGTGCTGGCGCTTGGTGGCCTCACTCTGATTCCGGTCGCGGTCAAGCTGATCTTGGACCGGCGCCGGAGACGGGCTGCGAAGCGGAGCGACGCTTCATGATCAGTGCCGAGCCGACCCCACATGAGAGGACCGGGCGGCATTCCCCTAGAGGCCCCGTATGCTTCCAATGAGGAGTGCATCTACTACACCGGGGTCAGCGAGCGAATGGGTCTCCTCCCCTTTCAAGGAGGTCCTATGTGCCCGCGATGCACGGGGGTAGGGCGTCAGCTCCCATGGGGTCGATGGCTCGCGGGGTACCGGCTGTGTGGGGGATAAAGCTTCCTGCCGATATCCGCTCTGTGCTGCCCACTAACTTCTCGAGCCCGAACGAGCGAGAAACCGAGCGGGATTCTCACAGGGATGCCGGCGGTCATATACATAATAGAGGAATGGCAGATTGACCCGGACGGTCACCAGCCCGTGAGAGGATAGGCTATGGAACCCTCTCATCACGACATGACATACGAGCACGACAGCCAGAGGCAGCGATCCACGGTACTTACAAGGGAGCCGCGAGTGCGCACGAAGGTAGCCACCAGGCCCCCCGCCCGCACTCGGATCGCGTGACCCGGCCAGCGCACATGGTGTCAGAGGAGGAGGCAGCAATGAAAGGAATGTGGAAAGCGACTGTCAGCCTTGTCGCCGCTATCTGTCTTGGGGTCACTGCTCTGCTGACAGCGGGGCAGCAGTCCGAGGGAGCTGAGAATGGAGTTCAATTACTCATCCCGATTATGCGCCCCGAGAGGGGAAGGCAGCTCTTCGCCAGCAAGGGTTGTGTGGTGTGTCACTCGATAAATGGCGTTGGAGGACGCGGCGCAGCAGCACTAGACGCGTCGACCATGAAGGGGCTTATGAACCCCTTCGACTTCGCAGCAAAGATGTGGAGGGGAGCGCCTGTCATGATCGCGATGCAGATAGGAGAGCTAGGCCATCAAATCGAATTTACCGGACAGGAGTTAGCGGACATCATTGCGTTCGTTCATGATTCCGATGAACAACGTAAGTTCTCGACGAAGGATATTCCGCCGAACATTCGCAAGCTCATGCGGCGCAAAGACTAGAATTCACCTCACGGGACTAGTCGGGTGCACAGGGAAACACCAATGGCCGAGTCTGATGAGGGTGTCGCGAGGCGCGGCGCGAACCAAGGAGCACTCTACGAGAAAAATGGTCCGGCCTTCGTCCAACGGGCCGCTGGGTACGGAGCAATCCACAACACGCCCGAGATCCAGGTTCGGATCCACATCACGGCGGAATGGCTCCGACCCCGCAACGTGCGCGGGAGCAAAGGAGACGGCTGAGGAGTGCTCGACGAGGTCAGGCTATCCGCGATGGAGGCGGCTTCGGGTCGATCATTGACCGGAACTGACATCAGCCGGAGCCGTTCGAGGCGCTGAAGCTCCTGGATACCATCATTAAGATTTACGCGAGTCGGATGAATTGATGAGCATTTAGAATTGTGGCACAGCTTAGGAACGGGGGACTATCATGGGTGAATTCCTCCAGGCTAACTGGTTCTGGATTTTGCTTATCGGGCTGTTCATCTGGATGCATTCTTCAGGCATGGGTTGTGGTGGACATGGTGGGGGACATAAACACGCGGACGAGGATGAGAAGAAGCAAAAAGAAGGCGGTCATCATCAACACTGACCGAACAATGCTCCGGTGTATCGCCGGATTACGAGTGCGAAAGCACGCGGACCGAGGGGGGGACGTATGAACCGACTCAATATTAGAGTGGTGACATGGTCTTTGGGCGCCTTTAGCCTCTTCTCGTATCTCGTCTGCATAGCGTATGGGCTGATTGTTCCCGAAAGCCTTCATATGACGCAGTTCTTGGAGATCACGCTTCCGGGGTTCAAATGGCTTACCTTTGGGGGGTTCGTCATTGGCGTGATTGAGAGCTTTCTGTACGGGGTCTATGCGGGTCTGGTTTTCACGCCCATTTACAACTTCTTCTATGAAAAGTGGGGAGTGTAGGGGCGTGCTGTTGGGCTGGCGCGTGTAGTCTTTGGGCTCGGGACGGACCTGCCACCATGGGTCAGGTAATCAGAGAGAGACATCATTTGAGAACTTTAGGCAGTTTGCGGGGCAGGTGCCGGCCGAAGTACGGGCTGCCGGCCCCCGCTTCATGGAGGAATGGGTGATGGAGTACGATGTGATCGTGGTGGGCGCAGGGCCGGGGGGAGCCACGGCGGCATGCGAGCTTGCCCGCCGGGGCGTCAAGGTCGGGCTCTTCGAGCAGAAGCTGCTGCCCCGGTACAAACCGTGTGGCGGTTGCCTTTCTCTGAAGATCGACCAGATCCTGGAGCCGGACTTCCATCCGCTGGTGGAGAAGACGGTCTACGGCGCGACATTTACCTTTGAGGGCCTGGATGAGTTCCGCGTGAAGTCGAAACGACCTGTCGCCTACATGGTGATGCGAGACCGGTTCGACCATTTCCTGGCACAGCGGGCCGGGCGGGCCGGCGCCGAGGGCCGCCCGGGCGAGCGGGTCCTCGATGTTGCCGACACGCCCGAGGGGGTCCGGGTGAAGACAGGGAAGGGTGAGTACGAAGCGCGATACCTCGTGGGGGCGGATGGTGCAAACGGAATCGTGGCCAGATCTCTGGGACTAACACCCCAGCGGCGGGTGGCGGTCTGCGTGGAGGCCGAGGTGACGACCGCCCCCAGGACCCTCGAGGCTCCGACGGACGAGGTTCGAATCGAGTTCGGCTCCATCCCATTCGGGTACGGTTGGGTATTCCCCAAGGGGGATCACCTGTCCATCGGCGTCGGTGGCCTGCGGGACAAGATCGGGAACCCCAGGGAGTTCTACGACGCGTTTCTGGTCGATACGGACCTGGTGGATGCGATTACCGATGAGAAGCGCAAGGGATATATCATCCCTGTTTTTGCGGGCGGCCGGGAGCCCATCGCTCGCGGGCGTACTCTGCTCGTGGGCGACGCGGCGGCCCTGGTGGACCCGTTCCTGGGCGAGGGCATCTACTACGCGATTCGTAGCGGCCAACTCGCCGCTGAGGTCATTGGTGGTGCGCTCTCGACCGGGGCTCCATCGGCCCTGTCCAGTTATGGGGAGCTGATCGAAGAGGAGATCTACCGTGAGTTCCGGCCCGCCCGCAACCTAGCCTTCTTCCTGTATGCGTTTGACCGAATGGGCTACGAGATGCTCAAACGCCGGGGAGCCTTCGTCGAATTGTACTTCGAGGTCCTGCGCGGCGAGGCAAGTTACGCGGACCTTTGGCGGGAGTTACGCGGTTTTGCCGCCGGCGAACTGCTCCGGTCGCTCTGGCCGTCATCGCGAAAGCCGCGAGACGTGGCCGAGCACTACGACCGGCTGGCCCGGCGGTACGATTCGGCTCTCTCCATCTGGAAAACAGTGGTTGTAGCGCCGGCGTGGGAAGCGGTACGTATGCTACTCACCGACCATGTTCTACCGGCCGCCAGCGTTCTGGATGCGGGGACGGGCACCGGAGAGGCGGTGCGTTTGCTTCTCGAATGCGCTAACCCAGGTCGGGTCGTGGCCGCAGATGTGTCCAAGGGGATGCTTCGGGCCGCGCGGAAAAAGGTCACCGATCCCCGCGTGACGTGGGAGCAACAAGACATCACCAGACTGCCCTACCCTGACCGGTCGTTCGACATAGCCCTGAGCACCTGGACGCTGGAAACTCTTGTCGATCCCCGCCCAGCCGTCCGGGAGTTTCTCCGCGTGATCAAGGACGACGGATTCGTCATATATGCGTTTTCCAGCAGGCCCGAGGCCGGCTTGAAGCACTTATACGGTCGACTGCTGGAGGAGTGGTCGGCGGGCACGCTGCGGGGTCGGTTCCTGACGCCGTCCGAACAGCCGTACCACAGTTGCGAACATTCCCGCCTGACGACCTTTGCCCGGGGACTCGCCACCGTGGTGGTGCTGCGGAAGTGCTGCCGGGTGGACGACCGACAGGCCCCATGCCTCCCCACGTGATTCAATATACTCGAGATGCGCACACAGGTATGTGACGAGATGTGTGGCAAAGAGGCTCGGACTCGTGGACGACGGGGTGACGGCCAAGGCAATCCGCTGCGGCTGATGACCTTTCTGGTATTCACGTCCCTCGCTTATGGCGGGACGAATCTCCCTGGAAGCACGACGGCGGTGTCCGCCGCAACTCCCCCCGTCGCGAGCGCGGTGGAGGTAGGAGGACGCCCTGATTCGTTCGCGGGCATGGTGAATGCCGTAAAACCCACCGTCGTCAATATCAGTACCACCCAGGCCGTGCAGAGTCGCGCTGCCGACTCGTTCCGTGAATTCTTTGAACGGTACTTTGAAGGAGGCCCCCCACCGCATGAGCTACGGCATAGTCTCGGCTCGGGACTCATCGTCGAGTCGGACGGCTATGTGCTTACGAACAACCATGTGATTGAAAACGCGCGGATGATCATGGTCCGGCTCTCCGACCACGGGGAATACGAGGCCAAGGTCGTGGGACGGGATCCCTGGACTGATCTGGCGCTCCTTAAGATCCAGGGCCGCCGAAAGTTCGCGACGGTTCGTCTCGGTGATTCCGACAGCCTCCGGGTCGGCGATTGGGTCGTCGCCATCGGGAACCCCTTCGGCCTGGAGCACACGGTCACAGCGGGGATTGTGAGCGCGAAGGGGCGGGTCATCGGGGCGGGCCCGTACGACAACTTCATCCAGACGGACGCGGCGATCAATCCAGGCAACTCCGGTGGCCCCCTCTTCAACAGTCGCGGGGAGGTCGTCGGGCTCAATACGGCCATCTTCAGCCAGCGTGGGGGATCTGTCGGCATCGGCTTCGCGATCCCGATCAATCTCGTGAATGAACTGATCCCCCAGCTCAAGGTGAAAGGGCGTGTCTCCCGCGGATGGCTCGGCATCACGATTGCGCCCGTGACCCCGGACCTAGCTAAGAAGCTCAACCGCCCCTCGGGAGACGGCGCCCTGGTGGAAGAGGTGGTCCCGAACGGGCCGGCAGCCCGGTCCGGCGTTCAGATGGGGGATGTGATCGTTGCGTTCCAAGGGAAGCGGATCCTGCGGCCCCGTGAGCTCCCTCGCTTGACCTCCAAGACACCTGTTGGATCTTACGTGGAGCTTACGCTCCTCCGTCGCGGGAAGGAACGGGCCGTGAAGGTGAGACTCGCAGAGCTTCCAGAGTTCCGCCGCGATGATCGCTCGGAAGCTAGACGCAAGGACGGCAGCGCAAGGAGTGGGTTTTTCCAGAACTACGGATTCTTCATCCTGATCCTACTGCTGTTTTTCGGATTTCATCTGTTCCGCTTCGGAGGTCATCGTGGTCATGACCGCGGCGATGACAATGACAGAGACAGGGAGTCCGTTAGTCACGGGCACCGGCACTGATGTCCCAGTCCGGATGAACCCGACTGGATGCAACCGTAATCCATCAAACATACATTAGCAGCAGCTGCTATTTCTTCCGGGGAGCCGAGTTTCAGTAGCTCTGTAAGGCCCCCGGAAGTCCTCCGGGAGGAACGTGATGACGACGCGCTTATCCTATTTCAAGCCTTACGACATCCGGGGAACTGTTCCGGATCAGATTAATCCCGAGGTGGCGTACAGGATTGCTCGGGCTGTGGCCGAATGGACTAGGGTAGAAGAAATCATCCTGGGCCGCGATGCGCGGCTTTCCTCCCCTCCCCTGGCGGCGTCCGTGATTGAGGGATTGCTAGATAGCGAGATCACTGTCTTGGACCTAGGGATGGTGACCACGCCCATGCTCAACTATGCCGTGGCCCGCTTCGAACGATATGGCCTGATGATTACCGCCTCACACAATCCGAAAGAGTACAACGGAATCAAGGTTATCGATCCCAACGTGGAACAGGTGTACTATGGGCGGCGACTGGAGGCCCTGGAAAAATTAGTTTTAAGCGATCGCTTTGACAGGGGAAAGCGCAGAGGACGAGTCCTCATGAGGTCGATCCTCCATGATTATGAAGACTTCCTGGTTGGGAGATTCCAGGGCGCAGGACTTGCGTCTCTTTCCATCGTGGTGGATTGTTCCAACGGAGTGGGAGGGCTACCGCTCCGAGTGTTAGAGCGACTGGGGCTTAAGCACACCGTGCTATATCACGTGCCAGACGGGAATTTTCCAAACCACGGATGCGATACGCTTCGGCCCGAGAATCAGCAAGATCTACAGCGGGATGTGAGGGAGCAGAAGGCCGATCTGGGGATCATGTTTGATGGGGATGCTGACCGGGTGGTCTTCGTGGATGAACATGGAGAAATGGCCCCGCTGGATATGGTCTTTGTGCTGTTGGCCCGTCAGGAACTTGAGCGAAGCACAGGCCGACTGTTCTACGACCTGCGCTTCAGCCGGGCGGTGAAGGAAGAGATTGAAAAGCTGGGCGGAATCCCTGTCATGATGCGTGTTGGCAACCCCTTCCACAAGGAGGCCCTTCATCGATACGAAGACGGGCTTGTGGCCGCTGAGCTGTCCGGACACATCATGTACAGGGAACACTTCGGGATCGATGATCCGCTTTACGCGTCGCTTAAGCTGCTTTCCCATCTTGCACGCTCCGGCGAGAGCTTCTCTCAACAACTCCTACCACTCAAACGATATGCCGGTAGCGGGGAAATTCGTATCAAGACAGACAACCCCAAGGGCTTGGTGGAAAAAGTAACATCACACTTTGGGGATGGGATTCTGACTGAAATCGATGGGGTGACAGTTGAATATTCTGAGTGGTGGTTCAACCTGAGGCCTTCCAACACGGAACCGGTGGCCAAGTTGGTTATGGAGGCGAATTCACCACAGGTCCTTGAACGCTCTAAGACAGACTTGCTCTCCTTCCTCGTGAGCGAGGGAGGAGCAGTCGAGCCAGGGGATTTCACGGCCACATCCGATCGGTGACCGGAAACGAGGAAACCAAAAGAGAGAGCTGAACCTGTTGCAGACTCATTGGTCCAATCTACTGCTAATCTGAGGGGTTAACTGACGCAATGCTGCTGCAGTCCGATGGAGGAGGTAGCCATGACTGAGCGGAAGCAAACCATCCTGGTCACCGGCAGCAACGGCTACATCGGGTATGCGGTGGCCAAACGACTGAGGGAGTCCTTCAATGTCGTCGGGTTCGACCGCCGCCAGCCCTCCCACCCGCCGGCGACCGCCGAGTGCCTTTACGTGGACATCACCTCCGAGCCGAGCCTTCGACGCGGCCTAGAGGCCGTGCGCCACCTGCACGGCGACCGCCTGGCGTCGGTTATCCACCTGGCGGCGTACTACGACTTTTCCGGCGCGCCAAGCCCGCTGTACGAGAAGGTCACCGTGCGCGGGACCGAGCGGCTGCTGCGCCTCCTGCGGGAGTCCTTCACGGTGAAGCAGTTCATCTTCTCCAGTACCATGCTGGTCCACGCGCCGACGGCGCCGGGCCGGCCGATCACGGAGGACTCGCCGCTGGCGCCCACCTGGGCCTATCCCCAGTCCAAGGTCCGGACGGAAGAGGTGATCCACGCCGGGCGCGGCGACATTCCCACGGTCATCCTGCGCATCGGCGGCGTCTACGACGACCTGGGCCATTCCATGCCGGTGCCCCGGCAGATGCAGCGCATCTTCGAGCGCGATGTCACCGCGTGTGTCTTCCCCGGGGACCTCTCCCACGGGCAGTCGTTCGTGCACCTCGACGATGTGGTCGACCTGTTCGTCCTGCTGGTCACGCGGCGGCACGAGCTGCCCGCGGAGCTTCCGCTCCTCGTCGGAGAGCCCGAGACGCTCAGCTACGACGAGATGCAGCGCCACGTAGGGCGGCTTGTTCACGGGGAGGACTGGAAGACGCGCCGGATTCCCAAGCCGCTGGCCAAGCTCGGCGCCTGGCTGCAGCAGACCCTGCCGCTCGGCGTCACGCCCGTCTACAAATCCTGGATGGTCGACCGTGCCGACGATCACTACCAGCTCGACATCACCCGGGCCCGCACCGCGGTCGGCTGGGAGCCGAAGCGCTCCCTGCGCGAGGCGCTGCCGAAGCTCGTCGCCGGGCTCAAGGCCGACCCCTGCGCCTGGTACCGCGAAAACGAAATCAAGATGCCCCGCTGGCTGCAAGAGGTCGCCCCGCAGCCGGCCGTGGACATGACGGGGATCGATGTGCACCGGCTGATGCAGGTACGCCGGCCGGCGGGTCTGGACGTCCAAAAGCTGCAGGAATTGGTGCTGGGAGGAGGAACGACGATAGCCCAGCCCGGCAGGCACGGGGAGCACCGGGAGGCTGGCGGGCACGAGGCGGCGCACACGCCGGGCCAGCGCGAAGATCAGGAACTCCGGGCCAGGGAAGAGCATCTCGGGCAGCTGCGCGTCGTGCAGGCGGCGCTGTGGCCGGCGTTCGAGCAGGAACTGCAGGAGCTTCGCACACACGATGCAGAAGCGCAGCGTGTCATGGAGACCGACCCGGCCGGCCACATCGAGATGATGCGCATGCCGCAGGAGCACAAGGCGCTGATCCGTGAGCTGCCGCGGGCGGTGCTGCAGCGCGAGGCGGAACTCTATACGGAGATCGCAAGGGCGCGAGAGGCGGAACTGGCCAGGATGCGGCCGGAGCCTGGCGTGGTGATGGCAGGACATGTGCAGATGGAACGGTGGACGCAGGCCGCGCTGCTCTCGCTGGGCGCCTGGCTCGTCTTCAGCCCGTCTGCCCTGGGCTATCGCAGCACCGCGCTGTGGTGGAGCGACGTCCTCAGCGGCATCCTGGTCGTTGCCCTTGCGCTCCTGGCGCTTGCCGGCCGCGGCTGGGCGCCGTGGGCGAATACGTTCGTGGGGCTGTGGGTGATGTTTGCCCCGCTGGCACTCTGGGCGCCGGACCCCGCGGCGTACGGGAACGACACGCTCGTCGGCGCGCTGGTCGTCGCCTTCGCCATCCTGGTCCCGATGCGGATGACCATGACGGGACGCGACGTGCCGGTCGGGTGGACGTACAGCCCGTCGACCTGGCTGCAGCGCGCGCCGATCATCGCGCTGGGCCTGCTGAGCTTCTTCATGTCACGGTACATGGCGGCGTTCCAGCTCGGTCACATCACACTGGCCTGGGACCCGTTCTTCGGAAACGGCACCATGCGAGTCCTTACCTCCGAGGTCTCGCGCGCCTTCCCCATCTCCGACGCGGGCCTGGGGGCGTACACATACATGATCGAGGTCCTCTCCGGGCTGATGGGCGACGAGCGGCGCTGGCGCACGATGCCCTGGATGGTGGCGCTGTTCGGCTTCGCCGTCGTCCCGCTGGGCATCATCAGCGTTGTGCTGATCATCCTGCAGCCTCTGGCTGTGGGCGCCTGGTGCACGCTGTGCCTGGCGTCGGCGCTCTTGATGCTGATCATGGTGGTGCTCTCGCTGGACGAAGTGTTCGCCATGATCCAGTTTCTCATCCAGAGCCACCGCGCCGGGAGGTCGGCATGGCGCGTGTTCTGGCTGGGGGGCAATCCGCTGCCATACCCGGAGGACATCGACTTTACCCGGCGGCACTCCGGCGCCTGGGCAGAGATGTTCTGGGGAGCCAACGTGCCCCGGACCCTGCTGCTGACCGCCCTGCTCGGCGCCTGGCTGATGGCGGCCCCGGCGGTGTTCGGAAGCCGGCCGCCAGCGGCCCACAGTGATCACCTCCTGGGCGCCCTAGTGGCCGTGGTGGCCCTGATAGCCATGGCCGAGATTGCCCGCGGCGTGCGCTTCCTCAACATCCTACTGGCCCTCGGGCTCATCATCGCCCCGTGGGTGCTCCCCGGCGCACCGCTCCTCGCGCGCCTCAACGACCTGGTCGCTGGCGCAATCGTGATCGGGCTGAGCCTGCCGCGGGGACCGATCAGGGACCGCTACGGCTCGTGGAACCCGTATATCCTCTGAACCGGTGAGGCGGCATCGTGTGGTGAGAAAGCGACAGCGCGCACGGGCGCGGAACGCCGACGGGGCGGTGAGCCGGTGAAGGCATCACAGCGCGACGTGCCAAGACGACGGAAAAAGGAGACCGGGGGGTCCCGCCTGAGGTGCCGGGGACGAACAGCGCTTGCACGGCACCCTGGGAAGCAGAACCGACTCGGACATGCACTCCACAACCAGGACCTACAAGAAGGAATGAGCATGGCGAAGGACCCGGTGTGCGGAATGGAGGTCAACGAGAAAAAGGTCGAGGCCACGGCAACTCATGGGGGGCAAGACCTACTACTTCTGGGCCAAGCGCCGCAAGCAGGTCTTTGAAAAGGACCCGTCGAAGTATACGGGTGGCCACTCGGGTCATTGATCGCGGGGCCGGAGCTGGGATCGAAGCCAACTACTTAGAGATTCCCCTATCACGCTTTATAGCTGGACGCGGTAAAAGGGAAATTCCCTTACGACATAGCTCCAGGACATCGGGATCATGCTAGGAGAGCAATGATGGAACAGCATGCCTGGTTTATTTGGTCGTTAGGATTTCTGGTCCTTTGGTTTGGTCTCTATATGATAAAACCACCGATGCGCAAGCAAATGCTCCGGGTGAGCCTGTGGACTGCGCCCCTGGGCCTGACGGAGCCCCTCTTTGTCCCGGAATATTGGAACCCTCCCAGTCTGTTTGATCTGGCTCAGCGGACAGGATTTGATTTTGAAAGCCTCATTTTCTGTTTTGCGGTCGGGGGTATAGGAACAGTACTCTACGAAGCGCTTGTGCCTGTCCGGCACGTTCCCATGAGTCACGAAGAACGGAGTGATCCGCGCCATCGGCTGCATATTCTGGCCCTGACCAGCCCCGTTATTGTTTTCATTCCACTGCTGCTTGGGACTTCGTGGAACCCCATCTACTCCGGAAGTCTTGCCATGTTCGTCGGTGCGATTGCCTCTCTGTTCTGTCGGCCTGACTTGAAAGCCAAAATTTGGATCGGCGGCGGGGTGTTCTTCCTTCTTTACTTTATGTTTTTCCAATTACTTGATCTGTCCTTTCCGGGCTACGTTGAACGGGTCTGGACACTGACGGCCATTTCAGGCCTGCTTGTTTGGGGGATCCCAGTGGAGGAATATCTGTTCGCAATCACTTTTGGCATGATGTGGTCCAGCCTATATGAGCATCTGTTCTGGTACAAAGTGGTCCCGGCTACGTAGTCTGGGGAGCATATTCGGATGTCTTTAAAATTTGTAGAGATTGTGGGTGCTAGTCCGGCCTTTGGTGGCCGTCGCGCCTTGATGGGCAGGCCTTGCTGCGGCTGCCAGAGAGAATAAACCATCAGGAAGGGTGCGATGAGGAGGAACCTCGGGGCTTGTACGGGTCAAGGAGAACCTGCAAAAAGAGGTGAGATCGATGTCCGTCATCAGGCACGATCCAACCACTAAAGAGTGGGTGATCATTGCAACTGAGCGAGGGGAACGCCCCCACGATTTCAAGAAGGAGGACCGAGCGCGTGTCTTAAGTCTTCGCGAGCCATCCTGCCCGTTCTATTCAGGCAATGAGGCTAAAACACCACTGGAAATCTTGCGCATACCGGATCGCGAGGGGGATGGATGGGCCGTGCGCGTGGTGCCCAACAAGTTCGCAGCGCTGACGGCGCAAGGAGAGCCGAGGACAAGGGAAGATGGGCCGCTCTTCAGAGAGATGGACGGGGTCGGCCACTACGAGGTGATCATCGAGACACCGATTCATAACCAGTTCTTACCTTTGATGGAAGATTCGGAGGTCGAGCAGGTGGTCCACGCCTACCGGGAGCGATATCTCGCCCTGAGACAAGACAAGCGCGTGAAGCTGATCCTCATCTTCAAGAATCACGGCGAGGCGGCGGGGACCTCCTTGGAGCATCCCCACTCCCAGCTAGTGGCAACCCCCGTCCTCCCGGCATCTATCCGACACAGATACGATGTGGCCATCCAATACGACACCGCGACGGGGCGATGCCTGCACTGTGATATCGTGGAGGCAGAGCGGAAGGCGGGCGAGCGGGTAGTCTTTGAAACGGACGACTTCCTAGTGTTCCATCGTTTCGTCTCCGGATCCCCCTATGAGACCTGGATCGCCCCGAAGCGGCATCGGCCTTCCTTCGGCCAGATCATGCTGGAGGAATGCCAAGCGTTAGCCGTCGTCTTGAAGACCACCCTGACCAGGCTGGGGAATGCCCTCAACGATCCGGATTACAACTTCGTGATCTACACAGCTCCTGTCGGGGATGAGGAGAGGGAGTATTACCTCTGGCACATCCAGATCCTCCCACGCCTGACCACGGTGGCGGGGTTCGAGATTGGCTCCGGCATGCGAATCAATATCGCCAAACCTGAGGAGACAGCGATGTTTGTGCGGGAGATTTCGACAACAGCCTGGTGTTTCACGAGGACACCGTAACAGCTCGTGGACCTCCGCCCCTCGGATGCTTCGCAGCTGGTGGCCAGGTAACCGAGAAGGGAGGACCCTGAGAAACAGTTCTTGAGGAAGGCAGCGGCTCTCGAAGCAGGATTGCAAAATGGTCAAGGATCCCTTAAACTCCCCTGATATTGAATGGCCTGTGTCGGGAAAAGACGTGGAATGAGAGGAGAGGAGATTCACAATGGTGAAAGATCCGGTCTGCGGCATGCAAGTGGATGAAGTACAGGCAGCAGCGACGGCCGTCTACCAGGGCAAGACCTACTACTTCTGCTCGAGCGGCTGCAAGGCAACCTTCGAGAAGAATCCGGGGAAGTATGCGGCGAGCTAAGAAAGGTGACCCCATGCGGTGCTAGAACTTGGCTCGGTAGCGGGGGGAGGGGGGGCGCTGACGCGGCACGGAGCCATGCGACGACATGCGGGGCAGAGAGGACGGTTATCCTGCTGTTACTGAGCAAGGAGAGACTCTCATGAGTGAGTTTTTGTGGAACTACGGTCCTTGTGCTTCGTGCACAAGCTGAGCGTGCCGAGCGGAGGCTAAGGTATGGAGCCAAAGCACCAAAAGCTTACGATCTGGTATGCGATGGTGGCATTCGTAGCGCTGTTGCTGATTCAGTCCGTGTTTTTCGCGCCCCATACAGAGAACCTCTCCTACAACGAGTTCAAGGCCCTCGTGAAGAAGGACATGGTGAACAACCTGGTCCTCGGTAAGCAGACGATCACGGGCACGCTCTCACCGGAAGGGCTCGAAGGCATCCTCCCCAGGGAGAAGATCACGGAGCTGAAGCGTTACGGGAAAGGGGAGCACCGCTTCGTCACGGCCCGCGTCGATGATCCCGCATTGGTCTCCGAGCTCGAGACCGCGAAGGTCCGCTTCACCGGGCGTGTGGAGAACACGTGGCTCTCCGTGCTGCTCTCCTGGGTGCTTCCGGCCTTGATCTTCTATGGGCTGTGGGTGGTTCTGATGCGCCGCATGGGGACCCAGGGGGGGCTCATGACCATTGGCAAGAGCAAGGCCAAGGTGTACATGGAGCGAAGCACCGGTGTGTCATTCGACGATGTGGCTGGGATCGACGAACCTCGGGACGAGCTGATGGAGATTGTGGACTTCCTCAAGAACCCACAGCGCTATCAGCGGTTGGGGGGCAAGATCCCCAAGGGCGTGCTGCTCGTCGGCGAGCCCGGGACCGGGAAGACCCTGCTCGCCAAGGCCGTGGCCGGGGAGGCGGCCGTCCCGTTCTTCAGCTTGAGTGGCTCGGACTTTGTGGAGATGTTCGTCGGCGTGGGGGCCGCACGGGTCCGGGACCTCTTCGCCCAGGCTCAGGCCCACGCGCCGACCATCATCTTCATCGACGAGCTGGATGCCCTGGGCAAGGCCAGGGGCATCAGCCCAATCACGGGCGGCCACGATGAGCGGGAACAGACGCTGAACCAGCTTCTGACCGAGATGGACGGGTTCGATACCCAGAAGGGCCTCATCATCATGGCGGCCAGCAACCGGCCCGAGATCCTGGACCCGGCTCTGCTGCGCCCCGGTCGTTTCGACCGTAAGGTCGTGATCGACCGGCCTGATCTCAACGGACGGGAGAAGATCCTCAGAGTCCACAGCCGTGAGGTCCCGCTCGCGCCCGATCTGGATCTGTCGCTGATCGCCGCACGGACGCCGGGATTTGTCGGCGCGGATCTCGCGAATCTCGTCAACGAGGCCGCCCTCCACGCCGCACGTGCGGGGAAGGACGCGGTGGAGATGGCCGACTTCGACGAGGCCATTGACCGGGTAGTCGCCGGGCTCGAGCGAAAATCCCGGGTCATCAATCCGAAGGAAAAGGAGATCGTAGCCTACCACGAGGCCGGCCACGCTCTGGTGGCCGAGTCCCGGGCGCACGCCGACCGAGTCGCCAAAATCTCGATCATCCCTCGCGGGGTGGCTGCCCTCGGCTACACCCAGCAGCAACCCACGGAGGATCGGTACCTGATGACGCGAGCAGAGCTGTTCGATCGGCTGGATGTGCTCCTGGGCGGCCGCGTCGCAGAGGAGATCGTCTTTGGCGACGTCTCCACGGGGGCGCAGGACGACCTCCAACGCGCCACCGACCTCGCCCGCCACATGATCATGCGCTACGGGATGAGCGAGGCGCTGGGACTGGCCACCTTCGAGGAGCCACGGCAGGCCCTCTTCCTCCACGTGCCGCCGGGCGGACAGAAAGAGTACAGTGAGGAGACGAGCCGGATGATAGACGTGGAGATCCGGAAGATATTCGAGGCGTCCCATGCGCGGGTCCGAGAAACACTGACGGTGAAGCGCGATGTGCTGGAGACCCTGGCCAAACTGCTGATCGAGAAAGAGGTCGTGGACCGGGAGATGCTCGCCCGCCTCCTCGCCGGGGCGAAGCCGGCGTAGCGCCGGAGGAGATCGAACGGATGCCATCCGGGTATCTCGGGCGAACGGCGGTAGCGCTCGTCGTAATCCTTGTATGGAGTGCGTGCTTTGTGGTCATCAAGGCGAGTCAGGCCGATGCCCCGCCGCTCTTTTACGGCGGGCTTCGCGCGTTACTCGGAGGACTCCCCCTGCTCGCGGTCGCCGCCTCAACGGGGAGATTTCTGCCTCCACCTCGGAGCTGGGGGTGGATCGCAGTTCTAGCTCTCACGAACACCACGTTTGGTCTCGCCGGGATGTTCCTCAGCGTGGGGGCGGTGGGAGCGGCGGTCTCGGGCGTGCTGGCCAACAGCCAGGCACTACTCGTGGCCCCGTTTGCAGCGCTCCTTTTTGGCGAGACCCTGACAAGGGGTCGGGTCGTGGGGCTTCTCTTGGGGGTTACCGGGGTCGCCCTGATATTTCCGGCGGCTCAGGGAGGATCCGGGGGTACGGAGGGAGCAGCACTAGGGCTAATGGCGGCAGGCGGGCTCGCAGCGGGAAACCTGGTGATCAAGCACATCGGATCCTGGGTGGACGCGCTGACCGCAACGGCCTGGCAGTACGTGCTGGGCGCATTGCCGCTCCTGGGGTGGTCGTTGATCGTGGAGGATACAAACAAGGTGGCGTGGACGTCGGTGTTTGTCGCGGGTCTGCTCTTTCTTGGCCTGGTCGGGTCGGCGGGGGCCTCGTGGGTCTGGTACCGGCTCGTCAGTGAGGGCGAGCTGATCGCGCTTAACGGGTTGACCCTACTGACGCCGGCCTTTTCCCTGGTATTCGCGCTGCTCATCTACCGAGAGCGGGTCAGTGCTCTCGGCATGCTCGGCATTGCGATTGTGCTCGTCGGCGTCGCCTGGGTCGGTTGGCCCCGACACGCGACGCCCGCTCGGGTTGGGACCAGGCTGAACACCCGTTGAGGGAATGAGATTTCGCGGACCCCGGAGCGCACATCCTGTTTCGGGAACCGACGGTGGTCATGGAGCAACACCCCTCGGATGCCAAGCCGGAGCCGTCGTGAAGAGCCCCCCGGTGGAGGGAGGAACTGTGAGCGAAGAGGTGACCATAGGCCGCACCGACCTCCTCGTACAGAGTAAGATCCGATTCCTGACCTTTCTGGAGCGGCGCATGGGTAGCCGGGCCGACGCAGAGGATTTGCTGCAAACAGCCTATCTGAGAGCGTTTGCCGAAGCCGGGCCCCTTCGCAACGAAGAAAAGGTTGTGCTGTGGTTTTACCAACTGCTCCGTAATCTGCTCGTCGACTACTATCGGCACCGGGCAGCCACCGCTCGCCTAGAGGAACGTTTCGCCCGTGAAACTGACACGACAGCCGTGATTGAGAACGAGCTATTTCGCGAGGTGTGCCGCTGTGTAAAGGACGTGAGCGAGGCGTTAAAGCCCGAGTACCACGAGATGCTCTTGAGGGTGGAGCTTCGGGACGAACCGCTCCAGCACGTAGCGAGTGAGCTTGGCATTACCCCTAATAACGCCTCCGTTCGCCTCCATCGAGCCCGCCAGGCACTACGCGAAGCGCTCCGGGTCACCTGCGGGGCCTGTACGGAGCACGGGTGCCTGGACTGCACGTGTCGCCAAGGGGCCAGCTAGCCACCTCCATCTGCATCAGGCTGCTAACGGGCTTGAGGACGACCAATTGAAAAAACTACAACCCCCAAGGCTTTTGTGCCATCCGACATGCATGGAACTACCTGATTCTAAAGCGTTATTGAACGTGGTGTAAGAATCGGCTTGCTCATACGTCTCCTCTGGTGAAGGGGACAAACGGAATCGGGGAAAACACCGTCACGGAAAACTGGAGAGCAGGCAACGACCATGAAAACGTTGAGCTTTAAGGTAGTAGCTTCGACCCTGAGCCTTTTGGGAATTGTAACCTACACCGTGTGCATCTTGTGGGACCTGGCCTTCCCACAATTCACGATGGTGGCAATTTGGAAGACCCTGCTCCCAGGCTTTCAGGGGATGACCTGGGAGTCGTATTTCCTGGGCCTGGTGGAGATCACTCTTTACGCGCTTTACACGGCGCTGATCTTCGTCCCGAGCTACAACTACTTCCAACGCCGCTGGGCCTAAAAAAGGCAGAGGCACAACCCAAGACAGCCCAGGGCCAGCAGCGAGCAGATTAGTCCCTGAGGGGAGGCGAATTTCATGGACCCCGGAACGAACATCGGGTTTTGGGAGCTGACGGTGGTCATGGTGGTGATCGCCTCGTGGCTCCTCTATCGATACGTGGCGCCCACGGGGTGGCGGGAATGGAGTCGCGCGGGGCTCGTCCAGGCCTTCATCATCGCGCTGTACGCCGAAATGTATGGCTTCCCCCTCACCATCTATATTTTGAGCGGATTCATGGGCTTCGACATCCCCTGGCTCCACCAGAGCGGCCATCTGTGGGCGGCGCTATTCGGATGGGGTGATCTCGGTGCAATGGTCGAAATGCTGCTCGGGTACACCCTCGTCTTCTTCGGCATCTCGGTGCTAATCGAGGGATGGCGCGAGGTGTACCATGCGAGCCGCAAGGGGCATCTGGCCACAGACCGCCTGTACGGCGTCGTCCGGCATCCCCAATACACAGGGATTTTCCTGGCCGTCTTCGGCCAACTCATCCACTGGCCGACCATCCCCACCGTGGTCTTGTTTCCGGCGATCGTCTGGGCGTATTATCGCTTGGCGAAGCGCGAAGAAGGCCAGATGATCGAACGGTTCGGCGACGCATACCTCACCTACCGTCGTCGTGTCCCCATGTTTTTCCCCCGCGGTGGAGAGTGGCAGCGGCTGTTCGATGAGACACGTTCGTCCGCCGACGAGGGTGCCTGACAATAAGGCTTCCGGGAGCGCCGTCGCAATGGAGCTGCCTTTCGAATTGGAGGGCTCAAGGCCTCGCTCCACAGTTTGCCGCAGGTGGAAGAGAGGGATCATGAACGCGCGCGTGTTCCTTTGCCTGTTATCCATGGTCTTTTCTCTTGGACTCTGGAGCGCACCCGTATCGGCCCAAGAATTTCAGTTCCCCCGAGACGAAGGGAGGCACGAGGGGGTCCGATTCGAGACCTGGATGGTCTTTGCCCACCTAAAGGATGAGACGGGAAAAAGCTATGGCGTGGTCGTCACCTTCTTTGCGGGAAAAGTCCTGGGACTGCCGCTCAAGGGAGTGGTGCTCGGAATTACAGACAACCAGCGAAAGGAGGTCAAGCGGTACTCCGACGTGTTAGTGCCGATCTTCGAGCGGGCCCGTCATACCGTGGGTTGGCTTGATGAACGCTACGGAAGGAACAGCTTAAAACGGGAGCAGAACGGAGGCGTGTACACCCTCTCTGTCCAGATCGATGACGCCCAGGTCGAACTTCAGATGACTGCCCAGAAAGCGCCCCTGGTCCTCGGAAAGATCCCGGTCGGCGAGGAGCGGTGGGTGGAAGCCAATTCCCTGCCGCGAAACCAGGTTCGGGGGACGATGGTGCGGAATGGCCGGGAGATGGCGGTCAAGGGAAAGGGCTCGTTAGAACACATGTGGGGTGACGCCCCGGAGCAGGGGGCCTTGCGGGAATGGTTCGGCATTCAGCTTGACGACGGGACGGACCTGGTGGCCTATCGGACGAAGGCCGCTTCGACGATCCAGGTTCTCGGCCTTTCAACCCCCGAGGGCCGATCGGAGACTCTCAGGGCGTTTGACCTCCAATCGGAAACCACGTGGAGAAGCCCGACAACGGGAATCGTCTTCCCAATGAACTGGATCTTGAACATCCCAGACCCAGAGGCCGTGATCGAGGTCTTGCCAACCTTCGCAGGACAGGAGGTCTCGGTCCTCAACGAGAAATACTGGGAAGGGCAATGCACAGTGCGAGGGACCATCGCAGGTCGGCCCGTCATCGGGAAGGCCTTCGTATACCTAAAGGGATATGGACAGCAACGAACCGTTGACAATGATTCTCTAGCCTTGGACGAGTAGGCGAAGACCTTGTGTGGAAAGACCGAATAGGGCAGACTGCGGACAGGAGAGCTTTAGCGAGAACCCTTCGTACGCTCGGCACAATCGAGATTCCGAGATGCGAGAAGTGAAGAAAGGGTGGATAGAGGGGCTGTGATAGCGAGGCAGGCACCGGCTGACGCTCAGGCCAGTATGACAGGAGGGACTCGGCCCAAAAGGGTGCGCGCCTGGTACGGCCTACCCGGCGAGATCGTTATCGAGGGCGACGACTGGCACCTGGTCAAGGTGGGCCCGTTCCCACTCCCCCACCCGCCATTCATCAACCGGTTCATTCGGTGGGGACTCCCCCAACAGGACCGGTTGCAGCTCAGCTACTGGCACGAGCTGGGGCATCTTCAGACGCTGCCGGTCGCCCTGGCGCACGCTGTCTGGTTGTGGCGATGCCGCGACCAACGGCCAAGGAGCCGGGCTACACGGCTGCTGCGTGTCGCGACTGCCCTGATCGCCCATGAGGCGGTCTGGGAACTGGCCGCCGAAAGCTATGTAGCAGCCAGAAGTGGTCGAGAGTACCGGCGTCTGTACCGGAAGCATCCCAACCCGCTGCTTGCCACCTTCTGGCCCGGTATGGCTGGGCTTGCCGTACTCGGAACAATCTTCTCAACCTGGAGGAGGCGGGGGCGAAGATGAAGCCACCCCAGAAGCTTCACCTCATTCCATTACTTCGAACTCTGCCAGAGTGTTTGCGGGACTGGCCCACAACATGCGCTGGGCCTGAAACCGACGCTCCATAAGGAGGTCAGCATGGTCAAGGATCCAGTGTGCGGGATGGAGATCGAGGAGAAAGACGCGGCAGCCACTCGGAACGTAGGCGGGACGACGTACCACTTCTGCTCTGACCGCTGTGCCGAGCAGTTTGATGCGACCCCGGCCGAGTTCCTCGTGAAGACGCCCCCAGCCACGGTGCGCGACCCGGTGTGTGGCATGGCGGTTGATCCTGCCAGTGCAGCGGCCACGCGTACAATCGGCGGGGAGGCCTACTACTTTTGTTCCGAGGGTTGCGCCAGGCAGTTTGACGCTGACCCGGCGGCCTACGGACCCAAGGGACTCGAACGCAGGACGTCGAGGCCAGTCATCGGGTCAGCGACGACCGGGGTCAATCCGAAGCTGACTGGCCCGATGAGGGTCGAATTGCCCATCCTCAACCTGGACTGCGCTACCTGCGTGCAGACGATCGAGCGGGCGCTGAACGGGCTGGAGGGCGTGCACAAGGCGAGCGTGAACTTTGCGACCGCCAAGGCCCACCTCACGTACGATCCTGCCCAGGTCTCTCTACCCGACATGGATCGAGCCATCAGGAAAGCCGGCTACACTGTGGGCGGTGCGAGAGCCCAGCTCGGCATCAAAGGCCTGCACTGTGCCTCGTGTGTGACCTTCATCGAGGATACTTTGAAGGCCACGCCCGGTGTACTCAAGGCGTCGGTCAATGTGGCGACCCAGCACGCCGACGTGGAATACGTGCCGGGCACGGCCACGCTGCCGGCCCTACACCGTGCCATCGAGTCCACGGGCTACACGCCAGTGGAGCCGCCTACCGGTGCGCCCCCCGAGGATGCCGAACGGGCCAGTCGCCTCGCCGAGTACCGCAACCTGCGCAAACGCTTTGTCGTCGCCGGGGCCTTGGCGGCCGCCGTGCTGGTGCTGACCTTTGGCGAGTTCATTCCCGGTTTGCGCACGATCCCGCCCCAACTCAACTGGATCATCCTGTTCGTGCTGACCACCCCGGTGCTCTTCTGGTCGGGCAGCCGCTTCTTCACGGGCGCATGGAGCGCCTTCCGTCACCGCACGGCCGACATGAATACCCTGATCGCGCTGGGGACCGGCGCGGCATACATCTACTCAACAGTGGCGACGTTTCTGCCCGGACTGTTGCCGGAAGGACTGCGTGCCGTCTACTTCGACACCACAGCCATCATCGTTGCATTGATCCTGATGGGCCAGGTGTTGGAAGCGCGAGCCAAGGGACAGACCAACGAAGCCATCCGCAAGCTGATGGGCCTCCAGGCCAAGACAGCCCGGGTGGTGCGCGACGGCCAGGAGGTAGACATTCCCATCGAGGAAGCGCTGGTCGCGGACGTCGTCATCGTGCGACCGGGAGAGAAAGTGCCGGTCGACGGTGTCGTGATCGAGGGGACCTCCACCGTGGACGAAAGCATGATTACCGGCGAATCGATCCCGGTGACCAAGAGACCGGATGACGAGGTGATCGGTGCCACGCTCAATAAGACGGGTTCATTCCGCTTCCGGGCGACGAAAGTGGGTAAGGACACCGCCCTAAGCCAGATCATTCAGTTGGTGCAGCAAGCCCAGGGTACCAAGGCGCCGATTCAGCGCCTGGCCGACGTTATTTCCAGCTACTTTGTGCCGGCCGTGATCCTGGTGGCCATCTGGAGCTTTGCCATCTGGTTCGTCTTTGGACCGGAGCCCCCGCTGCTACACGCCCTAGTGACCGCCGTCACCGTACTGATCATTGCCTGCCCCTGCGCGCTGGGCCTGGCCACGCCGACCTCCATCATGGTGGGCACCGGTAAAGGTGCAGAGAATGGCATCCTGATCCGCTCGGCCGAGGCGCTTGAGACGGCCCATAAATTGGACGCCATCGTGTTGGACAAGACGGGCACCATCACCAAAGGCAAACCCGAGCTGACCGACGTGATCGTTCTGGCTTCACAGTTCGCAGGTCACAGTTCACCCATCAATCCCACCCCTGCCGTGAACCGTGAACCGTCAACCCTGAACCAACCTGAGAGGGAGTTGTTGCGGCTGGCAGCCAGCGTGGAAAAGTCGTCAGAACATCCGCTGGCGCAGGCGATCGTGGATGGCGCCAAGGCGCGCCAAATCCCATTGGTTGATGCAACTGACTTCGAGGCGGTACCCGGCCACGGGGTCAAGGCGGTCGTCGAGGGACGTCAGTTGATCTTGGGCAATCTGAAGATGATGCAGCAGGTCGGCACCAGTTTGGAGAGGATGGAGGCTCAAGCCCAGGCACTGGCAAATGACGGGAAGACGCCAATGTACGTGGCGGTTGACGGCCAGGCGGCAGGCATCATAGCCGTGGCCGACACGGTCAAAGAAGACAGCCGGGAGGCCATCGCCCGCCTCAAGCGATTAGGATTGGAAGTGGTGATGCTCACCGGCGATAACCGGCGCACCGCAGACGCCATCGCTCGCCAGGTAGGCGTCGATCGCGTTCTGGCTGAGGTTCTGCCGGAAGATAAAGCTCGCAACGTGCAGAAACTTCAGCAGGAGGGCAAGACAGTCGCGATGGTGGGGGACGGCATCAATGATGCCCCGGCGCTGGCCCAGGCCGACGTGGGACTGGCCATCGGCACCGGCACGGACGTGGCCATCGAGGCATCAGACATCACGCTGATCAAGGGGAGCCTTTCGGGCGTGGCGGTTGCCATCGAGTTGAGCAAGGCGACGATGCGCAACATCAAGCAGAACTTGGTCGGCAGTTTCATTTACAACACGCTGGGTGTCCCCGTTGCCGCAGGCGTCCTGTACCCCTTCTTTGGCATCCTGCTCAGCCCGATCATTGCCAGCGCGGCCATGGCGCTCAGCAGCGTGACGGTAGTGAGCAACGCCCTGCGCCTGCGCGGCTTTAAGCCATCAACGATCGCACAATAATGTGGAGGGACAACACTCATGACCATCGCACACATTGGGGTACTGCTAGCCGCCACGGCCCTGTCTATCCTGGTCATCTGGTTTTTCTTCTATTCCGAGAAGAAAGGGACCCGGCTGGCAGCGAGCAACGGGGTGCAGGAGGCTGAGATTGTCGTGAAGGGGGGTTACACCCCCGACGTGCTCGTCGTGAAAGCGGGGCAGCCGGTGCGCCTGAACTTCAACCGGCAAGAGACGGCCTCGTGCTCGGAGATGGTGCTCTTCCCGGACTTTAACACAAGCGCCAAGCTGCCTCCTGGTGAAAGGGTGTCGATCGAGCTGACACCGAAGCAGCCCGGCGAGTACGAGTTTCAGTGCCAGATGGGGATGCTCCGGGGCAAGCTCATCGTCGAGTAAGGTCTCTCCTATCAGGAGCGAGGATTCAGGACGGGGATACCTGGATTCCATAGCTTCCTGCTGATTCCATCGAGCAAGTTCTCGAGCATGCTGGCAAGCTCGGTGTTCGAAGCCTTTTGGCAGGCGGACGCTAAAGGTGACTGAAACCGGAAGGGAGGAAACCCATGGGGCAATGGGAAGACTCTGGGTCGTCTGGAGAGAGGACTGATTCTCAGGGCATTACCCCCGGTCGGAGGCGCTTCATCGCCCTCGCGTTCGGCGCGATCACGTCGGCCATCGCCGGCATCATCGGCGTGCCCCTCGCCAGCTTCTTCGCCCTCCCGGCGTTGAAACGGTCGGAGCGTCGATGGCTGGAGGTGGGACCGGTCTCGGACCTTGTAGAGGGGCAGATCACAAAGGTGGTCACGAAGCCGTTGGCCTCCCAGGTTTGGCCCCATAACATCCCCTCAGTAGCCATCTACGTCGTGAACCATGGCGGTGGGAAGTGTACCCTTTACCACATCCACTGCACCCATGTGGGCTGCCCCGTTCGGTGGAACTCCCAGGCAGGGCGCTTTTTTAGCCCCTGCCACGGCGGCGTCTTCGACCGGGAGGGCCGCGTCCTGGCTGGCCCACCGCCCCGGCCCTTGGACCGCTACGAGCACAAGATCGAGAATGGGATCCTCTATGCAGGGCGGCTATACAAGGTGAACGAGAAGCTGGAGTTCGCGGAATGGCATCACGCATGAGACGGCTTTTGGATTGGCTCCAGGAGCGCCTAGGCACCCGAGAACAGGCGACCAAGTTTCTGTATCGTCGTCTCCCGGTCGGGACGACGTGGTGGCACACGCTGGGGAGCGCAGCCCTCTTTTTGATCTTCCTCCAGACCATCACCGGTTTCTTCCTGGCGTTCTACTATGTCCCCTCCCCCGAGCACGCGTACGACAGCCTGATCTACATCCAGAACGAAATCCCGTTCGGGGCATTCGTGCGGGGGCTCCACTATTGGGGGGCGAGTCTCACCGTAGTGCTTGTCTTCCTGCATCTGCTCCGGGTCTTCTTCATGGGGGCCTACAAGTACCCCAGGGAGCTTTCCTGGGTTGTCGGGGTCTTCCTGTTCCTGCTCATCATGGGCTTCGGCTTCACCGGCTACCTCTTGCCCTGGGACCAGAAGGCCTACTGGGCGACGGTGGTCGGGACCCATATCGCCGAGACAGCCCCGTTAGTTGGCAAGTACCTCTGGAGGATCCTCCAGGGAGGGGTGGAGGTGGGGGCCAGGACCCTGGGACGCTTCTACGCCGCCCACGTCCTGATCCTTCCCGCCCTCCTCTACGCTTTCATCCTGGCCCATATCTCCATGGTGATCTATCAAGGGATCGCCCTGACGCCGAAGGGAGCGCTCAGCCGCATCAGGAAGGCGGACTATAAGAGGCTCTACGAAGAGTCCAAAGGGAAGGGCAAGACCTTCTTCGAGCATCTGCTCCGTGATGGGGTCATACTTTTTCTCCTCTTTTTGCTCCTCGTCTGGATGGCCGCCGCCTGGAAGATCCCGATGGAGGAGGTAGCGGACCCCACGAGCACCACGTACGTCCCGCGGCCCGAGTGGTACTTCTATTTCCTGTTCGAGCTGTTGTGGCTCTTCCCGGGAAAGTGGATCCCAGTCGCGACCTTCTATATCCCCCTTGCGGCGGTCCTCCTCCTCCTCTTCCTTCCGTTTTACGATCGGACGTCGGGGAGGAGTCCCTTCATGCGACCCGTCGCCTCCGGGATCGCCACGGCGGCCCTCGCGGCCATCGCCCTCTTGACATACCAAGGGGCCACGGCCCCCGCTCCACCCAAGGCAGGGGAGGCCATCTCGGCAGAGACGAAGGCCCTGCCGCCCAAGCTCGCGATAGGCAGGAGGGTCTTCGAGGTCCAGGGGTGCGCAGCCTGCCACGTATTGAAGGGGACCGGGAGCGCGGCCGGGCCTGATCTTACGAGGGTTGGGGCCAGACGGGATGTGACATGGTTGAAACGATTTATCAAGGACCCAGGTGCGGTCAGGCCCGGCTCGGCCATGCCTCCCTATGGCGAGCTTCCCGCAGACGAACTGGACGCCTTGACAAAGTATCTCGCCTCATTGAAGTAGGAGGATCGATAGATGGCAGCGACCAGGTGGGGAACAATAGCGCTGGGGCTTTTCCTGGCTTTCTGGAGTGTATTCGCTCTCCTCGCGAAGGCATCCGAGAAGCAGTACGCCCTTTGGGGCAATGCCCGGAAGGGCCGCCAGGTCTTCGTGGAGAAGGGTTGCGGGAGTTGCCATGCAATTCGGGGAGTGGGGCCGAACCTGGGGCCCGACCTGGGGAGAATCTCCGCCAAGCCCCTCACTATGACCCAGATGGCCGGTACCATGTGGAATCACGCCCCGGTCATGAGGCGATTGGCCGAGGAGAAAGGGATTAGCTGGAAGCCGTTCCGGGGATCGGAGATGCGGGACTTGATTACCTTCCTGTACGCAATTAGGCTCATGGATGAGCCCGGGGATCCCAGACGAGGGGAGCGGCTCTTCGTCGAGAAGGGGTGTGCCACTTGCCATAGCCTCAAGGGGAAAGGCGGGACGATCGGGCCGGATCTCAAAAATTGGAACCAGTACGGGTCTCCAATCCTCTGGGCGGAGCTGATGTGGGCCCACGCCATTAAGATGGAGGAGAAAGTGCGGGAATTCGGTATACGTTGGCCTACCTTTGAACGGAACGAGATGATCGATCTCATCGCTTACATCCGGAAGGAGGTTACCTCCGCCAGTCCCCCGAAGTGACAACATCCATGGCCCTCATGGCTAGATTCGGTGGAGGGTAAAATTGAAGAAGAGGATTCCTTGACGGGAGCCTGGCCCATAAAAGGACGACTCGTTATTGGCATCTTTGGCCTGCTGATCCTCGGCGCCTTCGGCGTATGGATCTCCCTCAACTCGTCCAGCGACCCCGGCCCAGGCATCCTCGAGGCGAGCGGCCGGATCGAGGGGGATCAAGCCGCAGTGGGGGCGAAGATCGGCGGGCGAATCGTCCATTTGCCTATTCACGAGGGACAGGCCCTCGCAGCCGGCCAGCTCATCGCTGAGCTTTCTTCCGAGCAAGCAAGGGCGCAGCTTGAGAGGGCAGAGCATGACCTCCACATGGCCCGAGAGCAGCTCGAAACTGCTCGAGCCCGCCTGCTCCAGGCAGAGGCGGACCGGGAGCGGGCCGAGCAGGACTATCTCCGCTACCAGGAACTCCTCGCCGACGGAGCGATCGCTGCCCAGGTAGTAGATCAAGCCAAGGCGGCATTCCGGGCGGCCAGGGCGGCCCAGGAGGCAGCCAGAAGACACATCGAAGCGGCGAAAGCTCGGATCCAATCAGCCGAGGCAGGCCAGGCCCTTGCCCAAGCCAACGTGAAGGACACTCGGGTCATGGCCCCCTTCTCCGGGACGGTCCTCCGGAAGCTCGTTGAGGGGGGTGAGGTAGTGGCCGCCGGCACCCCCCTCGTCACCTTTGTGGACCTGTCGAAGCTCCACGTGAAGGTGTACCTTCCCGAGCGAGACATCGGCAAGGTGAAGCTCGGAAGCCCCGCTCAGGTCTATGTGGACGCCTTTCCAAAGCGGTTCTTCGATGCCACGGTCTCCGAGGTCTCACAGCAGGCCGAGTTTACCCCGCGGGACATTCACATGAAGGATGAGCGGGTAAAGCTGGTCTTCGCCGTGAAATTGGCCCTGAAGAATCCCGAGGGCTTCCTCAAGCCCGGGATGCCGGCGGACGCCCGGATCCGATGGAAGGCCGAGGCCTCTCGGGGAGACGACCTGGAGTAGGGGGCGATGGAGGTCGTCGGGGCGCAGAGCCTCACAAAGCACTTCAAGGCGACGCCCGCCGTGGTCGATGTCAACCTCGCCGTGGAGCAGGGAGAGATCTTCGGCGTCATCGGCCCAAATGGCGCCGGCAAGACAACCCTGATCCAGCTTCTCACCGGACTCTTGGATCCCACGGCCGGCCGCACAACGGTCTTCGGGTTCGATACAGCCCGTGAGGTTGAAGCAATCAGGCAACGGATCGGCTACGTCTCACAAGACTTCACCCTCTACGGCAGCCTCACCGTTGAGGAAAACCTGGATTTCTTCGCCGACCTCTACGGCGTGCCGGCCGAGGCTCGAGAGCAACGCAAGGAGGAGTTGCTGGCCTGGAGTCGCCTGGCCCCCTTCCGCACGCGGCGGGCCGAGCGACTCTCCGGGGGGATGCAGAAGAAGCTTCACCTCTGCAGTACCCTGATCCACGAGCCCGAGATCCTCCTTCTGGACGAGCCCACCACCGGCGTGGACCCCCTCTCCCGCCGAGAGCTGTGGGAAATCCTCTACGAGTTGGTCGGGCGTGGTCTCACACTCGTCGTGGCGACGCCGTACATGGACGAGGCGGAACGGTGCCACCGGGTGGCCCTCATGCACCGGGGGCGGATCATCCGGTGCGACACGCCCGACACACTCAGGAAAGAGATCGACGAGGAAGCGTGGGAGCTGCGGGCAGGGGCCTTAACGGGCGGGCAAGAGCTCCTCGAGAAGGCCGAGTTCCCCATCCGGACACATCGCATCGGAGACCATCTCCATATTCTGACCCCCAAGGGGCGTGACCTGGCCGGCGAGCTCCGGCGTTTATCGGAGGGGGGCGAGGTCGATGACCTGGGCCTGCGGCGGGTCTCTCTGACGATGGAGGACGTCTTCGTGTCCGTCGTCAGCAAGGCCGCGACCGCGGAGAGCTCCCCCAGGAGTCCCGGCGAGGTACCGCGCAGCCACTCCGTGGAGAGCACCGATGGGGTCGTCGTGCACTTGAATGGGCTCACCAAGGCATTCGGGGCCTTCACCGCCGTCGATCATGTCTCCCTGTCGGTGAACCGCGGCGAGGTGTTCGGGTTCCTTGGGCCCAACGGGTCGGGCAAGACGACGACCATCCGGATGCTTTGTGGCTTGCTCGCCCCATCCGCGGGGCGCGGCGAGGTGCTAAGCCACGATGTCCTCCGCCAAGGCCACCACATCAAGCCCCGGATCGGGTACGTGTCCCAGCACTTTTCGCTATACAACGATCTGTCAGTGGAAGAAAATCTCGCCTTTTTTGGAGGAGGCTATGGGCTTCCACCCCGCCGCCTCGCCGAGCGGACGGCGTGGGTCCTGGAGATGGCTGGTCTCAGGGGGAAAGAGCGGCGACTGGCCGGGGAGCTGTCGGGAGGCATCAAGCAGCGCCTGGCTCTGGGGTGTGCCATCCTCCACGATCCGGAAATCCTCTTCTTGGATGAACCGACGGCGGGGGTGGACCCCCTTTCGCGACGCGAATTCTGGGACCTGATTCGGAGCCTGGCCGCGGCGGGGGTCACGGTGTTCGTAACCACTCACTACATGGACGAGGCTGAGAACTGTCACCGCCTGGCGTTCATTTACCACGGGCGCCTGATCGCCGTGGGGAGTCCCCAGGCCCTCAAGGATCGCATGCGGGCTGGCGTGATCCTGGAGCTGGAGTGCCGCGACCCCTTCGCGGCGCTCCGCCTCCTCCGCACACAGCCTACCCTGAGCCGGGCGAGCTTCTTCGGCCGCCGAATCCACATCCTAGCGGAAGACGCCGGTCTGGCCGAGCCCTTAATCCGGGAGACCCTAATGGCGGGGGGGCTCGCAGTCGATCACCTGGAGATGATCCCCTTCTCCCTAGAGGATCTCTTCGTCATCTTCATCGAGATGGAAGAGCAGGGCGGGAAGGAAGCCGATGCATAGCCGGATCGTGGCCGTCGCAAAGAAAGAGACCTGGGAGATCATGCGGGACCCGATCACACTCGGTATTGCTATTGTTCTCCCTCTCGTCATGATGTTCCTCTTTGCCTATGCCATTACCCTGGACGTTAAAGAGATTCCTCTGGCGGTCTTGGACTTGGATCGAAGCGCTGAGAGTCGGGAATACGTAGCTGGCTTCCTCGAGTCGGGCTACTTCAGGCTCCGGGCCGCGGCCCAGAATCTTGAGGAGATCGATCGCCTCCTCGATCGGGGGACGGCCCGGATGGCTCTCATCATTCCTCCAGATTTTTCCAAGCGCCTTGGGCAGGGGCTTCCATCGGAAGTCCAGACGCTGGTGGACGGCTCCTTCTCCAACACGGCCATCGTGGCCTTGAACTACGTTGCGGCCATCGACGAGACCTACAACGCGCGCATTCAATCTCACTATTTCGCCCAACGCTTCAGGGCTCTTGAGAAAGGGCCCGCCGTAAAGGCCGAGCCCCGCGTCCGGTACAATCCCGATCTTCAAAGCGCCAACTACATCATTCCGGGCCTCTTTGCCGTTATCCTCATGGCCTTCCCGCCGATGCTCACGGCGTTAGCGGTGGTCCGGGAGAAAGAGCGAGGCTCCATCCAGCAGATCTTCACCTCCCCGGTGAAATCGTGGGAGTTCATCGGGGGGAAGATGCTCCCGTACGCCGGGATCGCCTTTCTGGAGATGGTGCTCCTTTTGGGTGTGGGGCTCCTCTGGTTCCGGGTCCCCGTCCGGGGAAGCCTTTGGCTGCTGCTCCTTCTTTCCATCCTCTATGTAATGTGCACAGTAGGGATCGGCCTTCTGGTCTCGACCATCACAAGGAGCCAGGTGGTGGCCGTCCTGTTGGCCATCGTCCTGACGCTGATGCCCGCCTTCCTCTTCTCCGGGTTCCTCTGGCCCATTGCCAGCATGCCGGCCTTTTTCCAGTCTTTAACTTACCTCTTCCCCGCCCGCTACTTCAACGAGATCGCGCGGGGTATCGCCCTCAAGGGGATCGGGCTTACGTACCTGTGGTTCAATGCTATCCTCCTCCTCCTCTATGCTTTGGCCGTGCTGGCTTTTGCATCCCTAGGATTCAAGAAGAAGATCGGGTGAGGCATGACAAGGCTTTTAGCCCTCATCAAAAAAGAGTTCATCCAGTTCTTCCGTTACCGGCCCCTCGTTATCCTCGTCGTCTGGACCATCGCGATAGAGATCGCCCTCTGTGCCTATGCCATCACCTACGATGTGACGCACCTCTCGCTGGCGGTGCACGACCTGGACGGCTCTTTCGAAAGCCGGGAGCTGATCAGCCGGTTCGCGCAGACGGAATATTTTGATGTGAAATACCAAGTCCGGAGGAGGGAGGAGATTGAGGGCCTCTTGGAGGTGGGGCGGGCCGATCTTGGCGTGATCATCGGTCCCGATTTCTCGCGCCGGCTGGGACAAGGGCTTCAGGCACCCGTCCAGCTCCTCCTGGACGGCTCCAATTCCAACACGGCCCTGATCGCCTTGGGCTACGCCCAGAGGATCGTTCATGGCTACTCCCGCCAGATCGAATACGCCCGGGTCCACAGCGCGATTGGACATCCCGGGCCCCTGCCCGGCATTCGAAACCAGCGGCGGGCCTGGTACAATCCGGACCTCAAAAGTGTCCACTTCATCGTCATCTCGATGCTGGTCCTGGGGGTGATGATGATCGCTACCATCCACCCGGCCGCCGCCGTGGCCTGGGAAAAGGAAGCAGGGACCATCGAGCAGCTTCTGGTCATGCCCTTTCGACGCTGGGAGCTGATGGTGGCAAAAGTCACCCCAACGTTTGTGGTGAGCCTGGCGACCTTGGCCCTCGCCCTATGGCTCCCCTGGTGGTTCAGAGTACCTATCCGGGGGAGCCTCCCCCTCTTCTTCGCGCTCTCCGCTCTCTTCCTCTTCAGCAGCATGGGCTGGGGGCTCTTCTTGGGAACGGTCGCCGAGAACCTCCAGCAGGCGCTTCTTCTCGCCTTCTTTTCCATCTTTCCCATCATGGTCATCTCAGGCACCATGGTACCGGTGGAGAGCATGCCAAAATCCATACAGCTCCTCTCCTACCTCAGCCCACTCACCTACTATACGGAGATCGGTCTCGCAATCTTTCTCAAAGGGGTCGGGATCGAGGTGCTCTGGCCTCAGGCCCTATCTATGGGAATTCTCGGTCTTGGCATCTTTGCCATGGGTCTCTGGCGATTCGGGCGGCACCTCGGGTGACCGGCACGAGACGAGAGCATTGCACTCGAATAGGCTCACCAGGAGAGCGCGATACTTTCGGGCGCAAAGTAGGAACAGAAGATCTGCTGCGGCCCCCGGGGATTTTCTCTTGCGTCTCCGTTGAGAGACCGGTTAAGCTAAATAAGCAAGTGTTTGCCGTTAGCGCAGGACGGCTTGCACTTGTCTTCTTTTATCGAGGGAGCGCAAGGCATGAATCGAGTCTTCCTCTTTTTCCTGCTGAGTTGGTTCCTGCACAACCCCCTCTTGGCCCTCATCATTATCGTCGCACTCTCCCTGCCGGGGTACCTCTATACCACGGGATGGATGTTGCGTTTGCTCCGTCGCTTTCGCCATTGGCAGGAGGTCCAGGGACTGCGGCAGACCGTGGCGGTCAACCCCCACAATGTAACCGCGCAAACTGACCTCGGCCGGGCGTTGGCCCTGGCGGGAAGACCCCAGGAGGCGCTCGAGCACCTCCGGGCCGCCGAACCGCGCTCCGCCGATTCGGCCGAGACCCTCTACTTCCTGGGCTACAGCCTGCTCGCACTCGGGGATTGGGAACAGGGGAACGACTACGTCCAGCGGGCCCTCGAGGTCGATCCGAAATTCCGGTACGGTGAACCGCACCTCCGGCTGGGAGACTACCATTTCGACCGAAAGCGGTTTGCCAAGGCCCTCCCCCACTACGAGCGCTTCCGATCCATCCACACCTCCAGCGCCGAAGGCCTCTACAAGTTGGCCCGTTGCTACCAGGAGGTGGGTCGATTTCCGGACGCCCGGGAGGCCCTCGCGGCCGCCGTCGAGGCGTTCCGGACCGGCCCCCGGTATAAACGCCGCGAGGATCGACCCTGGTTTCGCCGGGCGAGGCGCCTCCTCCGACACCTTCCGAGGGAGGGGCGTTCGGAATCGTGATGGTCTTTGCTTATTACAACCGCTTGACGCGCGCCCAACAGCGGATCTACCAGCAGAGCGACAAGGTCACCACTATTCCCCTGCCCCAGGCCAGACGACTGCACCCGCTGGTCAAGGAACTTGCAGAGGCGCTTGAACGTGAGGACCGTCGAAAGACCGAGGCCGCTTCCCAAGAGCTCGTCTCCGCCCTCACGGCCAGGCTCAAGGCCACTCCAGTCCACGTCGAAGTGCTCGCGACGCGCCCCTCCCGGAGTTGGGGCGAACTCCATGGCCTCTACACCCCGGCCGAAGGCCAGAAGCCCGCTCGAGTGACGGTCTGGATGCGGACGGCCCAGCGCCGTCGCGTGGTGGCCTTCCGGACCTTCCTGCGCACCCTCCTCCACGAAGTCTGCCACCACCTCGACTACGAGCTACTCGGCCTCCAGGAGACTTTCCATACGGAGGGCTTCTATCGGCGGGAATCCAGCCTCTTCCACCAACTCGTTCCCAACCGCCCTCAGGAGGACTCCCCCACTACAGAGAGCTAATCTGGCACGTCCCCACAGGGCAGGAATAGGCTGACAACTGCTGCAGTCTTTTTCGGCCACGCGGGACAGCAGAAAACGTTGACAAGCCCTTGGAAAGGTTAGAGAATTTCGCCAACGGCCGGCAGTTCGGCCGGTCGAGATAGGCTGACCAACCTACTCAATAGTTATGCGACTGGGCTGCAAGAGAATTTCCCGTGCCGCCAAAGATACGAGAACTCATAGCCGAACTCGAGAGAGCCGGCTTTGTTGATCGCGGCGGCAAAGGTAGCCACAGGAACTTTGTTCATCCCAACGTGGCCAGACCCGTAACCATATCGGGTAGTCCGGGTGACGATGCGAAGCATTATCAAGTTCGGGCCGTCCGGCTCGCTATTGAGGAGTCAAAGAAATGAAGGACAGCGCTAGATACGTCAAAATCGTCGAGTGGTCTGAGGAGGATCAGTGCTACGTCGGCAGTTCCCCTGGGTTGATCTACGGAGGTTGCCACGGTGATGACGAAAAAGCCGTGTTTGACGAACTGTGCCGGATCGTGGAGGAAGCGATCGCGCTCTACAAGGCCGATGGGAACCCATTGCCTCCCCCTACCTCCGGAAAGGATTTTGCCAACAAGATGCAGCACGTCGCATAAACCCCTATGAGGTCCCTGAAGTGCAGCGTTAACTCGCACAGCCGCACAGGAGGTCGGTGTCAGGCTTTCCTAATGTGGGATGATCCGGTGTAACGCAGTAAGCTGGCTGAAGAGTCGGCCACATGGTCACAGCGAGTGCTGGAAATGTCCGGTCTCTTAAGCACGTAGCATCCAACATGGGCTTAAGGTTGCCCGGCCACGTTAGCGGGATGTGGTGCCGCGTCAGACCGCCCGAGAGGTCGATTCTTCCGCAACGGTCGGGTGCGAAACGGTGTCTGACACCTTTTCCCTCATAGTTAGGGGGACCGGTGTAACACGGGCGTGTTTCGATGAATTTTCCAATTGACGTAACGCCTTATGTGATGGTTTATGCAGCGGTGGTTTTTCTTTGCCCTTGGCTCATTCTTGCGTCATACCTCCTTCGAGAGTTACGAGTGTTACGAAAGCATGGGTTGCTTGGCTTGACGACTAACGCGGAGGTATGGAACGAAATTCAAAGTTTTAGAAAGACAAACCCGGAATCAAAGTATCTGTACGGTAAAGTCAAACAGTGGATGAAAATCACTTTGACTTTCTGGGTTACTGGTTTTGTAATTCTCTGTGCCGCTCTTTATCTTTTGGACGCTAACGATCTGCTCATCAACCATAGCAAAGGAATTTACGGTCGTGACGAATGTAAGTAGCTCACCTAACCCCCGGCTTTAGCCAGACCTTCACCCCGCCGCTTGATAGGCGGGACTCGGCTGCGCAGCCTGAACGCTAGGCCGCGAAACCCTTACTCTCGTGCACGATCTATGCCTCCACTTGATCCGAATTGCTTCTATTCCTCACTAGCGCAGTCTGCGGCCGCGATCGTTGGTCTTATGGGTGGTATCTTCGCTACTCGATTGGAGGATCAGATCACCACCAGCAGCGAGCAAAAGCTAAAGGCGATCCACAGGGAAGGGGTCAAATCTTTTGTTGACAATTCTCCCCTTGACCCCCCCGACCGTGCATCCAAAGCACAGAGTACCTCTCGGCCCTCGGAAGGGTCATAGCGGTTGCAGCGCATTAGCCGCGTGAGTAGGCCTCAAGCTCTCTTTGGTTGAGCCGAACTCTGGCGGGACGGGCCGTAGAAGATCAGGACATGGCCGTCGGGGTCACGGACCGAGAACTCCCGGTCCCCCCATGGATAATCTGCCGGTTCACGGAGGATAGGGACTCCCCGGTCCCTGAGGCTCTCGCACCACCGATCCACGTCCGGGACCGCGAAAGCCACGAGCACCGACACGCCTGATTCTGTGCTCGGGGCCACCAGGTCAACGGCGACCGGCAGGTCGGGACCCGCAGCACACGCACGCTGCAGGGCCAACTTGGTTCCGCCTACCTGAAACAGCGCGTACTCCTCCCCTTGTGAGAACCTCAAGCGAAGCCCCAGGGTCTCCTGATAAAACCGGACCGCCTGAGGCATGTCCCCCACGATCAAGGCGACGAAGTCGCATCGCTCTATACCGTCCATGGCCCTCTCTCTCTCGGCCTCTGATGCTCAGCTGTTGGCCCTCGACTCCTCGTAGCCTTGATCCACCGGCACCCAGCGCCTCCCTTAGCGGTAAGCCGACAACCGCACGGAAAACTTGTGAGGATTTCAAAGCCCAATCCATTCGAACGGGGGCGGAAGCGCCCGGTACTTACGATGGGCGGAGCAAGAGATGCTTCGGTGATTGGCCCGCGGCTGTCCGATCAGTCTTGGAGCCCAAGGAGCTCCCACAGCCCTGACAGAGGTAATCGTATAACTCGCCATCAGGAAGGATCAGGAGCAGACGCTGCCGTACGGGCATCGCTCGGTGACATTTTTCGCAGTAAAGAACCGACGCCTGAAACTGTTCGAAGCTTTTTTCCATGGACCCCACCGGACACGCTCAGTTTTGTTCCCGGTATCCTCAGTATCCCTGACAGGCTTAGGGGTGTCAAGTATCCCGATACCGCGAAGCGGAATGCAAGATTCAAGACCTGACCCTCTTCGCCGGGGGTCGTGAACGCTATCCGTCGGGGAGGACGTAGCTGCTGGTCGCGTGACCGATCAGCTTCTCCGGAGTATCGGCCATGGAGAGCCGGATCTCTCCGTAGACGATCCGCCGCCCGGCCTTGAGGACCTCGGCCCGGGCGAGGACATCTCCCCCAACGGCCGGCCGCAAGAAGTTGATCTTAAACTCATTGGTCACCGTCATGGGCTTGAGGCCGACTACGCTCAAGATCGCGTAGTAAATGGCGATGTCGGCCAGTACCATCAACATCCCACCCGCGATGTATTTTCCCGGTCGCAGGTACCGTTCGTCATACTTCATGCGGGCCACCGCGTACCCGCTCCCGATCTCCTCGCAGCTGATTCCGAATTCCTTAACGAAAGGACATTGCTCCTTGGCCAACTGCTCCAGTGCTTCCTTCGTAACCTTCCCCTCCCCCATCGCCTTTTCTCCCTCGCCCCGTTACCGGACGCAATCTTTCCCAGGATGATGGGCACTTTCTCTGCGCCGTGGGATGAGGCGCTGGTGACACGCCTTGTACGGGAAGACCAACGAGTGGTTTGTAAGAGGATAACTTCACAGGACCCCGGGACACCCGGGGAAGCGACGGGGATATCTCACACGGCAATCGGATGACCTCGCCTCGGCGAAGACCGGAGGAGACTAGTGAGAGGGGCACGCAGTTCACCTGCGCTGAGCGCGCATCCGCCCTGCACGCCGACAGCGACCCGGCCTGCCCGTTCGGCAGGCCCCGACCCTTACCGCTTTTTGTGACGCATGCTCCGGCGCAGCTTCTTGTACTTGTGCTTCCGGATCTTTTTGCGCCGCTTCTTGACGACGCTCCCCACCGCGCCCCTCCCCCCTTTTACCGACCGCCCACGGCTTGTCGAACCTCCCGCACCGCCGCCACCATTGCACGGAGTTTCCCCTGCGCTTCCTCCACCGTCCGGGTTTTGAGCCCACAGTCGGGATCCACCCAGAGGGCCTCCGACCGTATCACCTGTAACGCCTTTTCGATCCGCTCTTTGACCATCGCCGGGGTCTCCACGGCATGGGAATGGACATCCAGCACCCCGAAGGAGAGGTCCTTGGTGAACGGGTCTTTCTCAAAGAGACTGATGAGGTCCAACCCGCTGTTGGACATCTCCAGGTCGAAGTTCTCTACGGGAAGCTGGAGCATCTGAGGATAGATGAACTCGAAGGCCCCGTAGCAGATGTGGGTGATGAAGTAGGCCGGGATGTTATCGGTCGCAATGTGCATCGCCTCCAGGGCAAAGTCGAGCTCCTCCGGACGGACCGAGAGGGCCGGCTCATCAATCTGGATGATCTTGGCCCCCGCCTCGACCAGGGCCTCGACTTCCTTTCGGATCTCTCTGGCGAGGGCGAGACACGCGCTCTTTCGATCCGGGTAGTAATCGTTGAAGGACCAGTCCATGATCGTGTAGGGGCCCGTGAGCATGCCCTTGACCGGCTTCGCGGTGAGCCCCTGAGCGAACTTCCACCAGCTCACCGTGATGGGACCGGGCCACTGCATCTCTCCAGCAATGATCGGCTTGTGGTAGTAGCGATTACCGTACGACCGGACCAGCCCGCCCATCTCGAAGCCAGGCATGACGTCGGCAAAATAAGCCACCATGTCCCCACGGTACTGCTCCCCGTCCACCAGGACATCCAGGCCGATTTCTTCCTGCTGCCCGATCCAGAATTCGGTTGCCCGCCGCTCGAGGGCGTCCAACTCCTTTCGGCTCATCTCCTTCCGGGCAAACTTCCCCCGCCCCTCCACAAGATAGTCCGGCTTGGGAAAGCTGCCAACCGTACTCGTGACAAAGAGCGGCAGGGCAAGCCCCAGCCGCTCCAGCTTGTCCCGGCTCATCTCTTTCCCCTTTGCAGAAAGTCATCTCTGCACTCCTTCATGAGCTGGAGTTTTGCCACGGCCTTCTCCCGTGGCAGATACTCGAGCCCACAGGAAGGATGCAGGTAGACGACGTCTCCCCCCGCACGCGGGAGGACCGTGTCCAGGATGCGGAAGATCTCTTCGGCGGTCTCCATCCGCGTGTTGCGACCGTCGATCACCCCGAGCCCCAGGCCCTTCTGCGAGCCCAGTGCGGCAATTTTTTCCGGGAGCCCGGGGGCATAGGTGAAGTCGAAGCCCAGGATCTGGACCGGGAGCTCCTGGAAGACCTCGTAGAGAGAGGTCGCATCGCCGAAATAGGTATAGAGCGCCAGCCGGGCCGTGCCCCTGGCCCGGCCCAGCGGTGTCAGGGCCTTGTGAAGGAGGGGCACGTCTCGTGGATGCTTCAGGATCGCCGGCTCTTCCACCTGGATCACCTCGGCTCCCGCCGCGGCCAGCGCCCCGACCTCTTGCGCTAAGGCTTCACCGAGATCCATGACCAGGCTGTCCAACTCCCGGTACACCGGGGTCTCCCGGATGGAGGAGGCGGCGATCGTGTACGGACCGGTCAGGACCGGCTTGATCGGCCGGGACGAGGCCGCCTGGGCGAACCGATACTCCTCTACGATCATCGATCCCGTCCGCGCGACCTTTCCCTTCATCACCGGCTGCCGGAAGTAGAAGTTCGTATCGAAATAGCGGAGAAGGCCGTTGATCTCCACGTGGGTGAGCTTTCCGGCCACGTGAGAGATGGGATCATACCAACGGATCTGGCCGTCGGTGATCAGCTCGCATCCTGCATGGGCCTGCTCCCCGATGACCTCCGTCACCACGGAATCCTGGATCTGGTTGAAGGTGTCCGGTGAGATTTCCCCCCGCTCTCGCTGGGCATAGGCACGCCGGAGCCGCTGCTGCTCCCTGCCGCCTCCGACCCTGGGGTAGCTACTGTGGTTGGCCAGGACCAATTCCATTGCCACTCCGTGGTGTCCAAAGTCCAACGTCCGATGTCTAGCCCTTCGAGCTCCTTCACGGTTCATGGTTCACAGTTCACGGACCGTACAGGTTCAGACCCTGAACCATCAACTGTGAACTCCGCTAGCGGTCACCGGTCATCGGTCAACGTTACCCGATCTGTTGGACCGCTTGCTTGACCTCTTCGTAATTCGGCTCCTTCATAGGATCATCGGAGGTCCACTTATAGCGAATCACACCCCCGCTGTCCAGCACAAAGACCGCCCGCTTGGCTGCGGTGTACCCTTTCAGCCCCGCGAGGTCGGGAAGCTGGACATCATACGCGGTGATGACCTGCCGCGTATAGTCACTCAGGAGGGGAAAGGTGATCTGGTGCTGCTCCCCAAAGGCTTTATTGGCAAAGGGCGTATCCACGCTGATGCCCAGGACCGTTGCGCCAAGACTCCCGAGGTGGCTCAGGCTGTCCCGGAACGTGCACAACTCCTTGGTGCAGACACCGGTGAAGGCGGCGGGGTAAAAGGCCAGGATCAGCTTCTGCCCTTTAAACTCCGCGAGGGTTCGTGGCTTTCGCTCCGTATCCACGAGGGCAAATTCTGGGGCCTTTTGTCCGACGGCAATGGCCATCACGTCCTCCTTTCCTCGCACGTCGTCCGCAATGCGCAGTTACTTGTGACAGGCACAAAACAGGCGCCCAAGGGATCCTTGGGCGCCAAGCCGGCGTGACAAAACCGAAGGTGGCGTCCCGACTACTCCACCACCCACGTGTCTCCGCGGTTGAGCATAACCTCCAGATCTCCCGGCCCGAGCCGCTTCCTCGCGGTCTCCACCTGTGTGTTGGCTCCCTCGTCGTAGGTCATCCTCTTCACCGCCCGGAAGACCCCGATCGGGGTTGGAAACTGTGGCCCAAGACGGCTCAGGATATAGGCCATCGCCGTGTTGGTCTCATCGTGGACGAGAAGCTCCGCGGGATCCCCCCCCTCCCCCAGGCTCACGATCTCGGGGGTCATATCCTTGCCCAGGCGGATCCCCTTGTCCCGGCTCTTCCCAAAGATCAGGGGCTCCCCGTGCTCGAGAACCAACTGGTGGTCCGCCTTTGTGGACCGATCCGTAATCAGATCCCAGGCGCCATCATTAAAGACATTACAGTTCTGCAGGATCTCGATAAAGGCAGAGCCCTTGTGCTTGTGGGCCCGCTTGAGCGTCTCCTGCAGATGTTTTGTCTCCACGTCGATGGTCCGGGCCACAAATGTCGCCTCTGCCCCCAGGGCGATCTCGATCGGGTTGATGGGGTAATCGAGCGACCCGAAGGGGCTGGATTTCGTCACCTTTCCGAGTTCCGAAGTCGGAGAGTACTGCCCCTTGGTCAACCCGTAAATCCGGTTGTTAAAGAGGAGGATCTGGATGTCGGTGTTCCGGCGCAGGGTATGGATCAGGTGGTTTCCCCCGATACTCAGCCCATCCCCGTCCCCGGTCGCCACCCAGACGGAGAGTTCCGGATGCGTGATCTTGAGGCCTGTCGCAATCGCCGGCGCCCGGCCATGGATCGAGTGCATCCCGTAAGTGTTCATGTAGTACGGGAAGCGGCTGGAGCAGCCGATGCCGGAGATAAAGACCAACTGCTCCCGAGGAATCCCTAGCTCGGGGAGGACCTTCTGCATCTGGGCCAAGATCGAGTAATCCCCACAGCCAGGGCACCAGCGCACTTCCTGGTCCGACATGAAATCCTTGCGCGTCAATCCCGGTGTCGGCGTCGCAGCCTGACTCATGCTCATTCCTCCAAGAGTTCCCGCATCCTGTTCATGAGCTCGCCCACTTTAAAGGGCTGCCCCTGAATCTTGTTCATCCCTTTGGCATCCACCAGGTACTCGGCCCGGATCACCCTCACGAGCTGGCCCATGTTCAACTCAGGGACCAGGATGGTCTCAAACCGACCCATGATCTGCTTGAGGTCGGGCGGGAGGGGATTCAGATACCGGAGATGGACATGGGAGACCGATTTCCCCTGCCCTCGCAGTCGATCGACCGCCTCCACGATGGCCCCATAGGTGCTCCCCCACCCGATGACGAGGAGTTTTCCCGAGGGGTCACCCCGTACCTCGGTGGGGGGGATATCCGTAGCGACGCGGGCCACCTTCTCTGCCCGGAGCCGAACCATCTTCTCGTGATTGGCCGGATCGTAGCTCACATGGCCGGTGACGTCTTCCTTCTCCAGCCCGCCGACTCGGTGCTCGAGGCCGGGCGTCCCCGGCCGGACCCAAGCGCGGGCCAGGGTCTCCGGATCCCGGAGATAGGGCTGGAATCCCGTGGGGTCGGTCCGGAACTGGACCTCAACCTTGGGGAGCGTGCTCACCTCTGGGATTTTCCAGGGCTCGGCCCCGTTGCCCAGATAGCCGTCGGACAGGTAGAAGACCGGAACCATATACTTGGCGGCGAGCCTGACCGCCTCGAACGCCATGAAGAAGCAATCCCCGGGCGTGGCGGGAGCCAAGACGACCACGGGTGATTCACTGCTCCGCCCGTAAAGGACCATGAGCAGATCCGCCTGTTCCGTCTTCGTCGGCATGCCGGTCGAAGGCCCCGCCCGCTGGATATCCGCGATGATCAGCGGAAGCTCCACCATCACGGCCAGGTTAATCGTCTCTTGCTTGAGCAACACCCCCGGGCCGCTTGTAGTGCAGATGCCGATGGCGCCTCCATACGCCGCCCCGAGGGCCGCCCCGACGGCGGCAATTTCATCCTCCGCCTGGAAGGTCAAGACATGAAAGTTCTTGTAACTCGACAACTCGTGGAGGATATCGCTCGCCGGAGTAATCGGGTAACTTCCGAGGAAGAGCGGCACACCGGCGCGCTCGGCTGCTGCGACGAAGCCCATGGCGGTCGCCATGTTTCCGGTCATGTTCCGGTATTTGCCGGGGGCTAACCGGGCGGGCTTGACCGCGTACTGCACGGCGAACATCTCGGCCGTCTCTCCGAAGTGGTACCCGGCCTTGAGGGCTCGCATGTTCGCCTCGATCAACTCCGGGGTCTTCTTGAACCGATTCTCGATCCAGCGGATTGTCGGCTCGATGGGCCGGGTGAACAACCACGAGGTCAGGCCCAGGGCAAAGAAGTTCTTACAGCGCGTCGCGACCTTCGTGTTGAGGGTCAACCCCTCCAGAGCCCGGAGCGTCATCTGCGTGATGTCCATGGGGAAGACCTGGTACTGCGCCAGAGAGCCGTCCTCCAGAGGATTCGTGACGTACCCGGCCTTTTTGAGATTATTCTCGGTAAACTCCGCCGTATCGGCGATGATAATTCCGCCCGACTTCAAATCCCGGATATTTACCTTCAGGGCCGCTGGGTTCATCACCACCAGGACGTCGGGGTTGTCTCCCGGCGTATAAATGTCGTGGCTGCTGAAATTGATTTGAAAGCCACTGACCCCGAAGAGGGTTCCGGTGGGGGCCCGGATTTCCGCGGGGAAATCAGGGAGCGTCGCGAGGTCGGTCCCCGCCAGGGCCGTCTCGTTGGTGAACTGCATCCCGGCGAGCTGCATCCCGTCGCCGGAGTCCCCGGCAAACCGGATCACCACCTCTTCCAACTCTTTGTGCCCCTTCTCCGCGTGTGGCCGGGGTGGGCTCTCGGCACGTGTGGTCATTGTTTTCTCCTCACTCATCACACCCTTTCGGGGCGTCGAACTGCCCCCTCACCCTAACGTCCTTGCGCCACCCACCACGTCACGTGGCCTTGCGGCGCCAGGGCAGGCTCACCAAATCCTCCGTCCGATGACGCTCCCGTGCTATCTTCTGCTGCAGGAGCATAATCCCGTGGATTAGTTGTTCGGGGCGCGGGGGGCAGCCGGGAACGTAGACGTCCACCGGCACGATCTTGTCGACCCCCTGCACGATGGCATAGTCGTTGAAGATCCCGCCACAGGAGGCGCAGGCCCCCATGGCGATCACCCATTTCGGTTCAGGCATCTGATCGTAGATCCGCCTGAGGACGGGAGCCATCTTCTTGCTGACCCGCCCGGACACAATCATGAGGTCCGCCTGGCGCGGCGAGGCGCGAAAGACCTCCGCACCGAATCGGGCAAGGTCAAACCGAGAGGCGGCCGTCGCCATCATCTCGATGGCACAACAGGCCAGGCCAAAGGTAGCCGGCCAAAGCGACGAACTGCGCGCCCAGTTCAGCATCCGCTCAAAGGTCGTGAGGAGAAGCCCGCGCTCGACCTCTTCCTCAATGGCCCGATGCTGCTCCCCATCGAGCAGCTCTACTTTCACTGGGATCCCTCCCTTGTTGCCTCCGGTGCCCCGGTCCGTGAAATAGCAGCGCGTCCGAAGAGCCCTAGGCCTGGAATGACTGCCCGCAGCCGCAGGAGCCCGTGGCGTTCGGGTTCTTGATGGCGAAGCCGGCCCCGGTCAGCCCATCGTGAAAGTCGATCTCTGCGCCGGTGAGGAAGAGCAGACTCTTGGGGTCGATGACCACCTTGACCCCCTCCTGCTCGATGACCTGGTCACCCTCCCGGGGGCTGTCAAAGGCCATCTGATACTGGTAGCCGGAGCAGCCGCCTCCCATCACCCGGACGCGCAGCCCCTGCCCCTCGATCCCGTCCTGCGCCATCAGGTCTTTCAGCTTTGCTGCGGCCTTCGCTGTTACCGTGACCATAGTCTTTCTGACCTCCTTCATGCCTGAATGTGATAGTTCTTCCTGCCTGGCGTTACCTCGCGGCGTCCCGGGCACTCCCGGTGTGTACCCTCTCGCCCGGCGGGCCGCTCGACTTGGCTCGCGGCGGACCGCTCCACATGGCTCGAAGTCTCCCCACGCGCTCTGCCAACTTCTCGATCGTGAAATCGACCTCTTCTTCTGTGCTCCACCGCCCAAGGCCAAACCGGATACTGCTCCTGGCCAGCGCGTCGTCTACCCCCAGGGCCCGCAGGACGTAGGAAGGCTCCATGCTGGTCGAGGTGCAGGCCGAACCCGATGACACGGCCACATCCTTCATGCTAAGGAGCAGGGCCTCGCCCTCCACCCGGGCAAAGCTCAGGTTCAGATTCCCGGGCAGACGCCGCTCCGGATGTCCGTTGAGATGGACACCATCGATCCGGCGAACAATCCCTTCCTTCAAGCGCTCCCGCAGCGTCGTCAGCCGCCTGCCCTCCTCCGCCATCACCCGCGAGGCGACCTCACAGGCCTGTCCAAAGCCCACGATCCCCGGGACGTTCTGCGTCCCCGAACGCCGCCCTCGTTCCTGGCCCCCGCCGTCCTGGAGGGGGATGAGCTTGACCGCCGGACGGGTCATCCGGACATACAGTCCCCCCACCCCTTTGGGGCCATACAGCTTATGGGCGGAGAAGGAGAGGAAATCCGCGTGCACCTCATCGACCCTCAACGGGATCTTGCCGAGGGCCTGCGCCGCATCGGAGTGAAACAGGACCCCCCGGGCCCTGCAGATGCGACCGATCTCGGCGAGGGGCTGGATGGTCCCGATCTCGTTATGCGCAGCGATCACGCTCACCAGGATCGTTCGGTCGGTGATCGCCTCCTCGACCTGCAAGGGGTCCGCGAGCCCCGTCCGGTCCACCGGCAGATAGGTAACGTCAAATCCTTCCTTCTCCAGGCGGTGACAGGCATCCAGGACCGCGTGATGCTCGATCGCCGTCGTGATAATGTGGTTCCCTCGATCGCGGGAGGCCCAGGCAACCCCCTTCAACGCCAGATTATTCGACTCGGTGGCCCCGGACGTGAAAACGACCTCCATCGGCTTGCACGCGATGAGCTGGCCGAGTTGCTCCCTCGCCTTTTCGACGGCCGACTCGGCCGTCCAACCGAAGACGTGAGTCCGCGAAGAGGGATTGCCAAAGCGCTCCCCAAAATAGGGAAGCATCGCCTCCAAGACCTCGGCATCCACCGGGGTCGTGGCGTGGTAATCCATGTAAATTGGAAGCCTTACACCCATTTACTGCCTTTCGTGGGGGTTAACGGCAGGCCCTCTGGCACTCTTATTTCACATTATAAGAAAAGGTGCAGCCTGTGTCAAGGCAATTGGGTCTGCTTCCTCCTTATATTTCCAAGAGTTTAGGAAACTTCGTCAGATTTCGACAGCCGGTTTCCGTCACCACCACGACATCCTCGACCCGCACCCCGCCTTCCCCCGGATAGTAGAGGCCGGGCTCGACGGTCACCACATTTCCGGTCCGCAGCACCGCTCCCCGTTTTCCAATCCGCGGGGGCTCGTGGATCTCGAGCCCCAAGCCATGCCCCGTTCCGTGAAAAAAGCCTTGCATCCGTCCATCCACCTCGCCGGTGGGGAACCCCAAGCGTTCGAAGACCGCCGCCACCTCCCGGTGGATTGCGGCCCCATCGGCCCCATCCCGGATCAGGGCAACCGCCCGCTCCTGGGCCTGAAGCACCGCCTCATGCATCCGCCTCACCCGGACAGAGGCGTGTCCCCTGACGACCGTCCGGGTGATGTCGGCGAAGTAGCGGGTCCGGCTCGAGCGGGGAAAAATATCAATGACGATGGGCTGATGGGCCCTCAGGGGTCCCGTGCCGATCTGATGCGGGTCACTCCCCTGCTCGCCGCCGGCCACAATCGTATGTTCAGCCATGCAGTCACGGTCGAGGAGCGCATGGTGAATCAGCCTTCTCACCCTTTCCGCCGTGAGGCGCTCACCCGCGCGATACAGCTCGTCTCCCCGGATTTCGGCCTCGCGGATCGCCTGAACGGCCATGTCCAGTGCTCCTTCAGTGCACCGCAGCGCCTCGGCAATCCACCCGACCTCGGCCTCAGACTTGATGAGGCGAGCTTCAAAAAATGTCTCCTCCTTTACCCGGACATGAAACCCCTTGACCCGTAGCTTGTCCGCGTACTCCGCAGGAAAGCTCCCCGGGACCAGGAGGTGCTGGACCCTCCGCTCCCTGAGTGCCTCATCGACCGCATCGAGCACGGTCGGTTGCATGCCGCGGTCCTTTGCCCGGTCTTCATACTGTTGCAGCGGGAGGATCGTTTCGACGGCGGCTTGGCTCCTGGCTCGGCCCAGCTCCAAGTCGCTCACCATGATGACCCGTTCCCCCCCCACCTGAAAGAAGGGGAACGGATCGGGGGCCAGGAAGCGGGTGGCGTAGTACAGGTCGGCATCCCGCTCACTGGCCGCAATGATGAGAAGCGCTTCGCTCATAGCTCGCTACCGTTGACCGACAACCGATGACCGCCACCGGAGTTCACGGTCCGATGTCCGATGTCACCAAGAGCGAGGAGGGGATTCCTTCCGAGGGCGGCGACATCTGGCTTGCATCGGGCCGGGGTCCCGCCGCCGGAGCGCAGCGTAGGCGGGGGTGGCCCGCCTCGGCAACCTACAACGCCTCAGCATGCGTACCGTTGCCTCGGCGCATCACGTCCTCGGAGAATTTGACGCCGCCGAGGAAGGTCCCTCCCAGCTCTTGCTTTACGGTCATCGGTCATCGGTCATCGACTTCCCGACATCGGACGTCGCACTCCGGACATCGGGCCCCATCACGCCATGCATCACCAGCGGTTCCTCAATCAGCCGCCCCTCCTGGAATCTCCGGGGCGAGAGAGGGGCGATGTCGATTCCGGTAGTCTGACCGTTCAGGATCAGCTCGGCCATCAGCTTTCCGGCCACCGGGCCGTGCATAAAGCCGTGGCCACTGAAGCCGCACGCCAAGTAAAACCCCCGCACCTCGCTCTCGCCCAGGATCGGATGGTTATCGGGGGAGATGTCATAGAGACCCGCCCACCCCCGCACGATCTCCACGTCGGCGAGTGCCGGGAGCCGGTGGACGGCCCTCGCCCGGACCTCCGGCACCATCTCCCAGTCTACCGCCGTGTTGAAACTTGACTCCCGATCGGTCCGCGCGGGGATCAGAGCCCCTCCCTCTTCCGGCCGGAAGTACCAGTCCCGATGCACGTCGATCGTCACCGGGACCTCCCGTGCGAGCTCGGGTACCGGAGCGCTCACGAAAAGCTGCCGCCTCCACGGAGTGACCGGCACCATTGCTCCCGCCATCCGCCCGACGGCACCGGCATAGGGTCCGCCGGCATTGACCACCACCGGCGCCGCAATCGCCCCGTCGCCAGTCTCGACCCCCAGCACCCGGCCCCCCCGAACGCGCACCCCGGTGACCTCACACCGCTCACGCAGCCGGACCCCGAGGCCGGCCGCCCGCTCCGCATAGCCCCAAACCACCTGAAGGGGAGACGCGTATCCGTCTCCCGGGGAATAGGTCCCCTCCAAGAGATCATCGACCCGGAGGCACGGTGCAAGGCGCCCGATCTCGACGGGCCGCAGGACCTCCACGGAAACCCCGAGACGCCTCTGCAGTTCCACCGCCTTCCGAAACCGCGTCCGCTCCTCCTCGGTGCTCTGCAGGAAGAGATACCCGATTTCCCGGAAGTCGGGATCCCACCCCGTTTCCTCCCGGAAGGCCTGGAACATCTTGACGCTTTCGATCGAGAGTTGGATGTGGATCTCGGTGAGGAACTGGCGCCGGATCCCCCCAGCCGACCGGCCGGTGGAGCCGCCCCCCAGGTGTCCCTGCTCGAGAAGAACGACCTTGAGACGAGAACTCCGCGCCAGATGATAGGCGATGCTACAGCCGACGATGCCACCCCCGATGATGCAGACGTCCACTCGATCCGGCACGGCTATGGCGTGAACGGACCGGGGCCCCCAGGCTCAGCCCCTGCCTCGACCACCTCTGCAGCCCGGTCCTTTTGCCTCACGGCATGCGGGAGGATTTTCCAGAACAGGCAGAGATAATGGTCCCAGCGCTCCAGAATCTCCCGGGACCGGTCACTCTTGGTGACCTCGAGATGTCGCAGGACCAGAGCGCGAAGCTCCTCGGCATCTTCGGCCCGCTCCACCCGCTCGATCCCGACCAGTTCCGGGTTATAGCGCTGGGGAAACGTTCCGTCCTCATCCAGCACGTAGGCGACGCCGTTCGTCATCCCGGCGCCGAAGTTCCGGCCGGTCCCGCCCAGAACCACCACACACCCCGCCGTCATGTACTCACAGCCGTGATCCCCAACGCCCTCGACCACGGCAGTGGCCCCGCTGTTTCGGATGGCAAACCGCTCCCCCGCCTGGCCGGCCGCCCAGAGGAAACCCCCGGTGGCCCCGTAGAGACAGGTGTTGCCCATGATCACATTTTCGTGCGAGCGATACCGGGCCTCGGGGGGCGGCACCAGGATGAGCTCGCCCCCGCCCAACCCCTTCCCCACATAATCGTTGGCCTCCCCCACCAAGACAAAGCGCATGCCCGGTGTCAGAAAGGCCCCAAAGCTTTGGCCAGCACTCCCCCTGAAGAAGACCTCAACGCTCCCCGCGGACAGTCCCCGATCCCCGTACCGGAGGGCGATCTGACCCGCCAGCGTGGCCCCCACTGTCCGGTCGGTGTTGCCGATCCTGTAACTCAAACGGAGCGGCACCTTCCCCTCGAGCACCCCCCTGGCATCGCGCAGGAGAACATCGTTAAAGGGCTCGTCCGGCCGATCGTTCCGGCGCTGGATCGCGCGCCTCGGCCTCGTGCCGCTCGGATCCGGATCGGCGAGGATCGCCTGCAGGTTGAGGCGCGAGGCCTTCGGATGGCCAGGGGGCGGGACCGGCGCCAACAGATCCGTCCGCCCGATAACCTCGTCAAGTGTGCGGAAGCCGAGGCCGGCCAGGATCTCCCGGACCTCGTGGGCGACATGGGTGAGAAAATGAACCAGCATCTCGGGTGTGCCCCGGAACTTCGCCCGGAGGTCCGGCCTCTGGGTCGCCACCCCGACCGGACACGTATTCAGATGGCACTGCCGGGTCATGACGCACCCGACGGCCACCACGGCGGCAGAGCCAAAGCCGTACTCTTCCGCGCCCAGCATGGCAGCAACCATTACATCCCGGCCGGTCTTCATCCCTCCATCCACGCGTAAGGTGACCCGTCCCCGGAGGTCATTCCAGACCAAGACCTGCTGTGTCTCGGCAAGTCCCAGCTCCCAGGGGGCGCCGGCATTCTTGATGGAGCTGATCGGAGAGGCCCCCGTCCCCCCGTCGTGGCCGCTGATCAGGATCACATCGGCGTATCCCTTCGCCACCCCCGCCGCAATGGTCCCCACGCCGGCCTCGGCCACGAGCTTCACGCCCACCGTCGCCTGGCGGTTGACCTCCTTCAGGTCGTAGATGAGCTGGCTCAGGTCTTCGATGGAGTAGATGTCGTGATGGGGTGGGGGCGAGATCAGGGGAATCCCCGGGACGGCGTGACGAATCTTCGCGATCATCTCCGAAACCTTGTGCCCGGGAAGTTGTCCCCCCTCGCCCGGCTTGGACCCTTGGGCCATCTTGATCTCGAGCTGCTCCGCCCGGACCAGATACTCCGGGGTGACGCCAAAGCGGCCGGAGGCCACCTGCTTGATCTTGGAGTTGGCGCTGTCGCCATTTGCACAGGGGATCCACCAGGCGGGATCTTCCCCCCCCTCCCCCGTGTTGGACTTGGCCCCGATCCGGTTCATCGCGATGGCAATGGTCCGATGGGTCTCCGGCGAGAGGGCGCCCAAAGACATGGCCTGCGTGGTGAAGCGGCGTCGGATCGCTTCCACCGGCTCTACCTGGTCGATGGGGAGGGGGGCATTCGGGGACTGAAAGCGGAGCAGATCCCTGAGCGCCAAGGGCTCTCGGCTGTTCACCAGCCCCGCGTACTGCCGATACTCCTGATAGTCACCCCCCTTGGCGGAGTGCTGCAGGGCCTTCACCATCTTGGGGAAGAAGGCGTGCTGCTCGCCGCTCTGGCGGAAGCGATAGAATCCGATCTCGGGGAGCTTCGCCGACGGTTCCATGCCGTACGCTTCGCCGTGCCGCATCAGCACATCCGCGCACAGCTCCCCGTACCCGACACCCCCAATCCGAGAGGGGGTACCGAGGAAGGAGCGTGCGATTACCTCATCATCGAGCCCGACCGCCTCGAAGATCTGAGCCCCTTGGTAGCTCGTGAGGGTGGAGATCCCCATCTTGGACATCACCTTCAGGATTCCCTTCCTGAGGGCGCTCCGGTAGTTTTTGAGGGCCTGCTCCACCGACAGGCCTTCTGTCGTGGCCGCCCGGGCCAGATTCTTGACCGTCTGAAAGGCGAGGTAGGGGTTCACGGCGGACGCCCCGTACCCGATGAGGCAGGCCAGGTGGTGGACCTCCCATGCCTCGGCCGTCTCCACCAACAGATCCACCCGCATCCGCTTCCCCTCGCGAATCAGGTGATGGTGGACCGACCCGACACAGAGGAGCATGGGGACCGGGGCATGGGTCCCGTCGACCCCCCGATCGCTCAGGATGAGAAGCGTCTTCCCTTGATCCACGGCCTGACTGGCCGCCTCGCACAGCGCGGCCACCGCGGCCCGCATCCCCTCGGCGCCTCCGGCCACCGGGAAGAGGGTGGAGAGGGTCACGGCGGCAAACCGAGGATCCTTCAGCCTCCGGAGAGGCTCGAGCTCATGATCCTCGAGCAGGGGGCTTTTCAGGTGGATCAGGTGCGCGTGGTGCGGCGTCTCATCGAGGAGGGAGCCCTTGGGGCCGAGATAGACATGGGACGACATCACCAGGCGCTCTCGCAGCGGGTCGATGGGGGGGTTGGTCACCTGGGCGAAGCGCTGCTTGAAATAGCCGTAGAGGAGCCGGGGTCGGCGCGAGAGGACCGCGAGGGGGGTGTCGTTCCCCATCGAGAAGACCGGTTCCTTGTTCTCGGCAAACATCGGCTTGAGGACGAGCTCGATCTCTTCGTTCGTGTACCCAAAGCAGACCTGCTGCCGCCAGAGGCTGGTCCCGTTTCCGCCACCCGCTCCTCCGTCGGCGGCGGGGGGGGCGATGGCAACCCGCAGGAGGTGCTTCTCGATCCAATCCCCGTATGGCCGCCTCCGGGCCATCTCTGCCTTGATCTCCGCGTTATGCTGCAGGACCCCCCGGCGGGTATCCACGGCGATCATCTGCCCCGGCCCCAACCGTCCCTTCTGCACAATCCTTCGCTCATCCAGATCCAGGACCCCCACTTCCGACGCCATCAGGACGATCCCATCCTCGGTGACCGCATACCGGGCGGGGCGGAGGCCGTTTCGGTCCAGGGTCGCCCCGACCACCGTCCCGTCGGTGAACGCAAGCGCCGCCGGACCGTCCCAGGCCTCGGTCAGGCAGGCGTGGTACTCGTAAAACGCCCTGAGGTGCGGGTCCATCCCCGGCATGTTTTCCCAGGCTTCGGGAACCAGCATCATGAAGGCGTGCCGGATGTCCCGGCCGGACATGACCACCGCCTCGACCGCGTTGTCCAGATGGGCCGAGTCGCTGCCTCCCGGGGTCAGGATCGGCCGGAGCAACGAGACCCGGTCTTTCCACACCCGGGAGGTGAGTTCCTTTTCCCGGGCGTACATCCAGTTCTGATTGCCCTGGAGGGTGTTGATCTCGCCGTTATGGCCCAGCATGCGAAAGGGTTGCGCCAAGAACCAAGTGGGAAACGTGTTCGTGGAATACCGCTGGTGAAAGACGGCCAGGGCGGTCTTAAAGGCTGGATCCTGAAGGTCCCGATAGAACCGCCTGAGCTGCGGGGCGACGAAAAGCCCCTTATAGACGATCGTCCGGTGGGAGAAAGAGGGAATGCAAAAATCCCGGACCTGCTCGGCCCAGACCTGCCTCTCGATCTCTTTCCGGCAGAGATAGAGGATCCGCTCGTACTCCTCGTCGGACGCCCCCAGCGGCCGCCCCATGAGAAACTGCTCGATCTGGGGGACGCCGGCGAGGGCTGTCTCACCCAAGGCGCTGAGATCCACCGGGACAGGACGCCACCCAAAGATCCGAAGTCCGTGTCGGGTCGCGCTCCCCTCCACGATGGCCCTGCAGAGGTGTTGACCCTCGAGATCCGGCCTGGGGAGAAAGAGCATGCCGATGCCGAGGTCCGCCCCCCCCACGAGCGGGACCCCGCACCGCTCCAGGTCCCGTCGAAACAGCTCCTGCGGGATCTGCGTCAGGACCCCCGCCCCATCGCCGGTCTTGCCGTCTGCCGAGACCGCGCCCCGGTGGGTGACATTCACCACCGCCTGGATTGCCATCTCGAGGATGGCGTGACTGCGGGTCCCCGAAACGTCGGCTACGAAGCCAACCCCGCAGGCATCCCGCTCTGTAAAGAGGGGATGCGCCCGCACACCGGGGGGATGGCGCTCTGCCTCCCTCATCGTGGCTTCTGCTTTCCCAGACACCTGTCCTCTCCCCCTGCGCAATCGCCCAGGATAACCCTATTCTACTGCTGCTCACTTGTTCGAGCAACGCGAATGGCAAATGTGATGGAGGAGGGTGGGCGAAAGACCGTATCGGAGACGGTGTGCCTCTTCCCCTAGCCCCCGATGTAGGACATCTCGATCCTGTGGAGCCCCGCCGTCTCGCCCGAGCGGACCTCCGAGTAGCGGTCGGTGCGGCCCTGCCAGATCCGGCCGATGGCGGTGCGAATCGCGGCGTCAGAGGCGCCTCCGCGGAGGAGGCCGCACAGATCATGGCCCGCGGAGGCAAAGAGGCAGGTATACAGTTTTCCCTCGGCGGAGAGGCGCGCCCGCGTGCAGTCGCCGCAGAAGGGCCGGGTCACCGACGCGATGACGCCGATTTCCCCGCCGCCGTCCCGGTAGCGCCAGCGCCGGGCGACCTCGCCCCGGTAGTTTGGGTCGGCCGGCTCGAGCGGCAACTCGGCGTGGATCCGCCGCACGATCTCTGCCGCCGGGACCACGTCGTCGAGCCGCCACCCGTTCGTCGCCCCGACGTCCATGTACTCGATAAACCGTAGGACGTGCCCGGTCCCGCGGAAGAAGTGAGCCATGGGGAGAATGCCGTGGTCATTGACCCCGCGCTTGACCACCATGTTGACTTTAACGGGCTTGAGCCCCGCCGCAGCGGCGGCCGCGATCCCATCCAGAACCCGGTCCACGGCGACGCCGACATCATTCATCGCCTGAAACACGGCGTTGTCCAGTGCATCGAGGCTTACCGTGACCCGTGTAAGCCCGGCCGCGCGGAGGGCCTCGGCCTGCTGGGCGAGAAGCACGCCGTTGGTGGTAAGCGTCAGATCGAGCCCCGGGAGACCCGCGAGCATCCGCACCAACCGGTCCAGGTTGCGGCGCAGCAGCGGCTCCCCCCCGGTCAGGCGGAGCTTCTGGACGCCGTGGGCCTGGAAGAGCCGGGTGAGGCGCGTGATCTCCTCAAAGGTGAGGAGCGCTTCACGCTCGAGGAACGGGTAGTCCCGGCCGAAGACTTCTTTCGGCATGCAGTAGACGCACCGGAAGTTACAACGGTCGGTGACCGAGACCCGGAGATCGCGGAGGGGACGGCCGAGGGTGTCGGTGACGCTTTCGGGTGGTTTCGGTGGCTGACCCTTCGTGATAGGCGTCCGCTCAGACATGAGCTCACGGCCACGGTTCAGGGTTCAGAGTCGAGGGTTCATGGTGCATAGTTCAGGGTTCAGGGTGAAACGACCAAGCTTCATCGCCGACAATCCCAAGTGTACCATGAACCACGAACCATGAACCGTCAATAGGCCATCGGTCAACGGGCATCAATCATTGCGCCTGTTTCTTGGCGATCGTGTACCGCTCGATCTTCTCCTGGAGCTTCAGCACCCCGTAGATGAGGGCTTCCGGCCGCGGGGGGCAGCCGGGGACGTAGACATCCACCGGCACGACCAGGTCCACCCCCTTGACCACGTGGTAGGCGTCGTAATAAAAGGGCCCACCGGAAATGGCACACGCCCCCATGGCGATGACCCACTTGGGCTCGGGCATCTGTTCGTACAGGGTCTTGATTCTGGGGGCCATCTTTTCCGTTACCGTCCCAGCCACGATCATGACGTCCGACTGTCTGGGGGAAGGGCGAAAGACGCCCGCCCCGAGCCGGTCCAGATCAAACCGGGAAGCCCCCGTCGCCATCATTTCGATCGCACAGCACGCCAACCCAAAGGTCATCGGCCAGGGAGACGACTTGCGGGCCCAGTTAAAGAGCCAGTCGAGCGTGGTGGTCACGACCCCTGGCTCGATTTTCCCTTCTAAGACACTCATCGGTGCCTCCGTAAACCCGGACCCCTAAAGGCCCAGGGAGAGAAACTTCACCTCCAAAAACTCCTCGATCCCTTCCCGGCCTCCCTCGCGGCCCAGCCCGCTCTCTTTCACTCCGCCAAAGGGGGCTTGGGGGACCGAGGGACTTCCGTCGTTTACCCCAATGATCCCGTACTCGAGCTGCTCCGCCACCCGGAAGCAGCGACTCACATTCTGGCTGTAAAAATACGCCGCGAGCCCGTACCGCGTGTCGTTCGCCGCCCGAATCACTTCCGCTTCATCCCGAAAGGAAATCAAGGGGGCGACAGGCCCGAAGGTTTCCTCTTCCAGGATCCGCATCCCCTTCCGAACATCGGTCAGGACGGTCGGCTCAAAGAAGCGGCCCTGGGCGAACGGCCCCTCCGTCCGGGGCTTGCCCCCCGTGAGGACCTTGGCCCCCTTGGCGATGGCGTCCTCGACGTGCGTGCAGACCTTCTTGAACCCCTGTTCGTCGATCAGCGGGCCGACCTGTACGCCCTCGTCCAGCCCGTTTCCCAGCGTGAATCGCTTCACCTGCTCGACGAATTTGGCCGCGAAGGATTCCAGGATCGACTCGTGGACGTACATGCGATTGGCGCAGATGCAGGTCTGCCCCATGTTCCTGAACTTCGAGGCTACCGCCCCGGCCACGGCCTTGTCCACGTCGGCATCCTCGAAGACGATGAACGGCGCGTGTCCCCCGAGCTCGAGGGAGACGCGCTTTACATGCTCGGAGGCGCCGCGCATCAAGAGCTTGCCGACCTCGACCGAGCCGGTAAACGTAATCATGCGGACCAGGGGGTTTTCCAGAAGCTCCCGGCCCACCCCCCCCGGGTCCGAGGTGGTGATGCAATTGACCACGCCCCCCGGCAAGCCGGCCTCCTCGAAGATCTTGCACAGGGCAATCGCGGTGAGGGGGGTCTGCTCAGCCGGTTTCAGCACCACTGTGCACCCGGCCGCCAGGGCCGCCGCGATCTTTCGCGTCACCATGGCGGCGGGAAAATTCCAAGGGGTGATGGCCGCCACCACCCCGATAGGCTGCTTGATCACCAGAAGGCGCTTGGTCGCCACCGAGGCGGGAATCGTCTCGCCGTAGACCCGCTTTGCCTCCTCGGCAAACCACGCCACAAACCCGGCCGCATACGCGATCTCCCCCCGGGACTCGACCAGCGGCTTGCCCTGCTCCGAGGTCAGGGTTCGGGCCAACGCCTCCTTGCGCTCGAGCATCAGGTCTCTGACCTTGAAGAGGAGTTTGGCGCGCTGCGTGGCCGCGAGCGCCGACCAGTCCGGGAAGACCCGGTGCGCCGCTTCGACGGCCCGCGCCGCATCCTGGGGTCCCGCATCGGGGGCCGCGGCGAGCTCTTCGCCCGTCGCGGGGTTATGCACGGAAAACGTGCGTCCCGACGAGGCATCGACCCATTGCCCATCGATATACTGTCGAGGCCGCCCCTCAATCACCGTGGAAGACATATCCCGTTCCGTTTCCTGGAAATGAATTTTTTAAAGGAAGGTCAATGCTTTATAAAAAGTATAGGGGGGCGAGTCCCGGCGTGTCAAGGCCTTGTTGCGCTTAGGGAAGACAACAAGGGTACGGCCCACTGCTGTCCAACACAAGTTTCAGCCAGCGCCCTTTCTGGTCTAACTCATTGAATTATAAGTGGCCCGCCGGCCGCTCAAATTTGAGGTTCCTCGGCTGGCCAGATACTGTCCAGGACGCCACCGCGACTGCCAGATGAGACAGCGGAGCCTCGCAGGGTGTAGCATCAAGGCTGTCCGAGCTTTTCTGAGCCTATAAGGGCCCGGCACGTGCCAAACAGACGCGGTAAATGCTGTCCAAGACCGCTTTGGCCAAAAAGCTATCTTGGACAAGAGTGGGTACGGCCCCCTTTTCCAGACTCACACAGCCGGGAGGTACCTCAACAACCACACGTACTTGGGGGGCTTCTCTCCGCCCCATTCTCCTCTCAATCCTCCAGATCAATTACATACACCTTGCCATCGGTAAAAAACGGATCGCCGAGAAAATTTTGCCCAAGTGCCGGCTTCACGAATTGTTTCCTGCTGAATGTTCTTACAGCACCCGCTCGTTTTAGATCGCCAAACAAAAATTCCCGTTCCCCATCTATATCCGGCTCGATCCTATGCGCCACGAGCCACCTTATGCCCCGATCCATGCTCGCCGTACCGACATAAATTACCCTCCCATCGTCGGTCCTGAATTGCGTTCGCCAAAATCGCGCATGATGGCGTTCCGCCAACTTTTTTGCCTCTGTCTGTTTTTCAAAACCCAGGTCGTGAACACGCGCATCCCAGAAAGAAGGTGTAATCGGCGCCTCAGGATAATTTGATTCAAGCAGGGCAGCTCTCACCAGCTTCGCAAACGATGAAAGGTTCAGCGCATCTGCCACATGCCAACCGGCCTTCCGAAACGTATCTATAAGGTGCTGGTCGTCGCTCGTGATTAGGATCACACTTAGCGGTTCCTGATGCCTGCCTATGATCGTTTCCGTGTACTTCATCTGATCATTTTGAAATAGATCCATGACGTTCGAGACGACAGTTGCTGTTGGCCCCGCGTGGCCACCGACAAGGGCCGGCTGAAACTGCGCGCCAACGCCTGCGTAAATGCCGATGACTCCAATCATGATTACTACCGAGACCGCCCTTGCGCCCGCCCTCGCTTGCACTGGGATAGAATTACTCTTTTTCGAACGCATCCACTCTGTAAGGGTAATGCCGAGAATCAGCCACACAGCCCCCACCAGATAGCCACCCCAGACATCGCTCACATAATGGACGCCTAGATAGAGACGGCTGAAGCCGACGAGTATTATGGCAAGCGCCCCCGCGAATAAGGTATTCACTTTCACGGCCCAGCCTTTGGCATTCCGGATAAGCAGGTACGCAAGAAACCCATAAAACGCCATTGCGATCGTCGCGTGCCCACTCGGAAAGGAAAACGACTGCTCCGTGTACGCGGCAAGAGGGGGCCGGGGACGCTGAAATACGATCTTTCCGAGCTGCGTGAACGCCTCGCTGCCAATACTCGCAACCAGCAGCGGTGCGATGTAGATTTCTTGCCGCCACAACCACAGAAGCACGCACGCCGCCGTTGCGACACTCAGCACGATCTGCCACTTTCCAAGTAAGGTGACCCAAAGAAAAAAGGTCGTGAGTTCCCTACTCCGAAATGCAACCAAGAGATTTGCCACTCGCATATCAGCGGCAACGATGGGGTCCGACGTGAGCACATCCTCGGCAACACCAGCAAGCAGAAGCAGCGCATAGACAAACGCGATGGAAAGCACCGTAAGGGGTAAGCCAGAAAACTTTGACTTGTCGAGACGATCCGCGACAAATCGAAAGAAAAAGGGATGCCGGTTCACAAGTGCTCGCACGTCGGGATTTCCAACAATTGCATCTTTGATCGATTGCCACATTGACCAGGCGAGGGTAAGCAGATATTTTCCCTTTCTTACGACGAACCGCTTCAGCAGGTACAAAACACCAAGGAAAATCAGAAGCCCGCCTATCACGAGGCCGACGCGCGAGAGCCACATTTCGGCAAGCTGCAGCGATTTTCCGAAGAGGAAGCCTGCGAACACATGTTCGAAACCCCAAAGGATAGCGCCGATCGCATTCGCGACAAAGAACCTTTTCCTGCCCATCCCCGCCATGCCGGCCACGACCGGTATGTTTTCCCGAAGTCCAGGCACGAACCGCGCCAGAAAAACACCTTTCCCGCCCCGGGCTTCGAAAAAGCACCGTGCCCTCTCAAGGTGTTTCGGATTGAGAATTCTATGTTCTTCCCTAAAGATGTGCTTGAAGCGCTTACCAACGTCATAGCCGACATTATCTCCCATCACGGCTCCAACGATCGCAAACCACAACAAGTCTCCGACGTCGAGATAACCGCGCGCAGCGATCGCACCAAGGAAGAGTACCGTGACAGAGCCGGGGACAAGCATACCGGCCACCGGAGCGCTCTCAAGAAGCGCAGCAAAAAAGGCTATCCAGTAGCCTACTATTCTGAAATGCTCAATGGAGGGCAAGAGCAGTGTGAGGAGCTGATCGAACATGTTGTTACCCGATCACGTCGCCCCGGAAGGCTCCTTATGGAAACAGGCCGGATGGGTGGCACCAGCCTCTCGATCCTCCCCGAGGCACGAAGGCCAAGGTGTACCCGTCTGTCAGTGCGTGGCGTCGGACCTTTCATGCTTGGGCCGAAGGGTTGGCAATTTCGTATTTGACACCTCCCCCGTGTCTACTCAACATCCAGGTACTCAAGCGCGCGACCCTTCGCCCTGCCTCTCGATCAGCCGGCATCTCCTGCGAGGCCTCATTATCAGGGGCGGGGGGGACGGAGTCGCCAGGCCCGTGAGCTGGGGTGATGCCGCCTCGGACAGTACCGAAACCGGTGCGAGCTCGAACGTGCGCTCTCGCGGTGGTTGTGGCAGTCTAACCGCTCCGTGCGCATAAGGGACGCCGGCCGGCGGACTCCCTTGGAAGCCCTGCACACATTACGGACCTCGGTGGCCCCCCAACCCAATTTCTCGGTGTGTCACCGGAGCGTGATAGCGTGACACGGTCGCACGGCAAACTGCGGGGGGCTAATCCGCCAGGATGAGACGGCCTCCCACCAAGGCGAGGACGAGGCCGAGGACCCAGAGCCAGGGGAAGCTCCCGACGTAGTACCAGGCAACAAAGGGATAGGCCGGCGCCGAGAGGGGGACCAGGGAGACGGCGAAGAGGGCCCCCATGATCCCGAAGATCTCGAGATACCCCGAGACCATGAACCCGAAGACGACCGTCATGAGGACGACCCAGCTCGTCCCCAGGCAGAACCCCCAGAATCGCGGTCCCCGCTTTCGAAACGACTCGGCCATGGCAGATCAACCCTCGATTCGGTAGCCCAGCATCGATCACGAGACCAGCACGGAGCATATAGCGAGACAGTCACCGCGTCAACGTACTGATCTTCCGGCTTTGGGGTCCGGCTGCCGTCCCCTCAGCCACATCTCCAACGCCTCTTCAAGACAGGCATCGAGGTCTCGCCCCTCAGCGGCGAGCAGGCGACTTACCTTTTTGACCAGGGGGGCACTGAGGAAGACCGTGACCCGCTTCCGGGCACCCGACCGCCGATGTCGCCGCCCCCGCCTCACCTCACGCTTGGCCCGCGGCGTCGGTCTTCTTATTACTTTTACCATGTCCTTCGCACTCCCCCTCCTCCACCACGAGACAAGACCAACCGATGTCGCCAATTGCGAACCGGCGAGGGGAGCAACCTGAGGAAGGCGGAACCTGGTTTGCGTCCGGCCGGGGTCCCGCCGCCGGAGCGCAGTGCAGGCGGGGGTGGCCGCCCTGATGCTGCATGACCCGCCTGGCGCGTAATGGATGACTTCCGCTACGGCACCCCATGGAATTTTCCGCCGACGAAGGATGTCTCCCGAGCCGGTGAGCCGAGAGGCGACAGGACCCGTTGGCCCGGCACTATGGGACCGTGGGGCGACCCGCGTCAATCCAGGCGCTGTACCAGAGGCTTCCGAGGTCCGTCGCCGCCTGCGCCATGCTGAGCTTCGCCAGCTTGCCGGCAAAGACGTGCAGGGCCGCGTAGTAGGCGTCCTCAAAGCCCCGCACCCCCCGGCGCGCCAGCGTATCGGCGCGCAGGACGTTATCCACCCAGACATAGCTGTCAATGAGAAAGTCGAAGGTGAAGGCGATTGGATCGCCGGCCCGCTGGGCCGGCTGGGTGAACGCGGCCAGATCGTGGTATTGCGCCAGGTGCCGGCGGATCATCTCGTCCTCAAAGCGCTTGTGAATCCCCCGGTTGCCGGTCAACTGGCCGTCATAGTTTGTCGTGGTGTGCAGCGGCTGGTGCCCGTCGGCCACATAGTGGCCGAGGCGGGCCGCCACGAGCGGCACGCGGCTCCAGTCCGGGGTCCGCATGGCCCGCACCAGTTCCCGATACAGCTCGGCAATCCGCCACGGCAACAGCCCGGCCTCCTCCAGCCGCTCCCGACCGTATTTGGCTAGGGCCTGCTTGTAGTTCCGGGGAATCTCGCGGAAGGGAAAGCGGTCGAGCTCGTCCAGGTCGAACCAGTGCCGGATCCGCTCCGCTTCCCCCTCCCGAGCGGTCAGGACCGTATCGGGATCCCTGCCGTGCTCGCCGATGTAGGCCTGGTGTTTCATGAAAAAGCGCCGGAGCGGCCCCGGCAGCGTCGTGCAGGCTGAGCGGTTGATGAGGACGTGCGCCTCAAGGCCCCACCCGTGCGCCGGCACCGGCCACGAGAGCCCGAGGACCCCCATCAGCGCGAGCGCGCACCCCACCCGGCCCCCTCGCGCCCCACCCCGATGTCCGGTGAGCATCATAGCGAGACTGTGCCATAGCGACCGGAACATTCCAACAGAAAACGCACCTGAATCTCTGCCGGGTGGAAGTCCAACTCGTCGTGGCACGGGGATTGCTCATTCCTGGTTCTACCAGCGCCATGATCGAGAAAAATCGGGGGAAAGGGGGCAAAGTTATGATGCGCATACGGGACCTCGCTTCGATCATCGTGGGCGGGGTGGGCCTGTTCGTCGTCGGGTGTTCGCAGCCGTCAACGCAGGTTACCGAGCTGACGCGCTTCCCCCTCGACGACCTGAAGGGGATCATCACCCGGTCGAACGTGGCATTCGATCGCCAGATCTCAAGCGATGGCAACGGTTCCCTCCGGATCAGTGTCACCCAGCCCACCGTCGTCCGCTTATTCGAAGTCGGCGATTTGGATATCGAAAATGCCCGGCTCATCTACCGGGCAAGGGTTCGCACCGAGGGCGTCGAGGGCCAGGTGTACCTCGAGATGTGGTGTCAATTCCCCGGGAAAGGGGAGTTCTTCTCGCGCGGCCTGCAGACGCCTCTCACCGGAACCACGGACTGGACCACTGAGGAGACGCCCTTCTTTCTAAAGAAAGGGGAGAATCCGGACATCATCAAGCTGAATCTGGTTATCGACGGATCCGGCACGGCATGGATTGATGACATTCGACTGCTGAAAGGACCACTGCCTTAGCACGTGGGACCGTGATCGGTGTGTCCGTCCGGACGGAACCAGTGGCGCATCCGGTCCACTTCCCGTAACTCCTTGACAGAACGACCCTTTTTGATTATTATACGTATGGAGTATGGGAGGGTTTCGGCACGGCTGCTCCCCACCGATCATCGTGAGAGCATTGATCGCCTCCGGATGCCCGGCGGGCCCTCGCCCCCGGGTATTTGTCATTTTATGACTGTAAAGGAGTCGCCATTCTCTGCTTGGCTGTGTCGCCCCCGTCCTTATAACACGACAATCCTGATGTGATCAGCGGCGCACGATCCGGAACAGTCCACTTGCCAAGAGGGGAGACAGACGATGACCAAGAGGATTACGGACCCGCTGGGCGCCCGCGCCTCACTCGACACGGAAAGTGGGAGCGCCATCATTTATCATCTCGATCGCCTGGAGAAGGCGGGTCTGGGCTCGATCTCGCGGCTGCCGTTCTCGATTAAGGTACTGCTGGAAGCAGTGCTCCGGCACTGCGATGGAACAATGGTCCGTGACGAGGATGTCGCCGCCCTGGCCGGCTGGCAGGCGGGGAACCCGACCCACCGTGAGGTGCCGTTCAAACCCGCCCGCGTGATTCTCCAGGACTTCACCGGAGTGCCATCGGTGGTGGACCTCGCCGCCATGCGCTCGGCGATGAAGCGGCTGGGTGGCGACCCCGCCCGGATCAACCCCGCGGTTCCCGTGGACCTGGTGATCGACCACTCCGTCCAGGTGGATGTCTTCGGGTCGCCGATCGCCCTGGAGCGAAACGCCGAGATCGAGTTCGCGCGGAACCGTGAACGATACGAGTTTCTCCGCTGGGGACAGCACGCCTTTGACAACTTCCGGGTCGTTCCGCCTGCCACCGGGATCGTGCACCAGGTCAACCTGGAATTTCTGGCCAAGGTCGTGCTCGCCCGCACGGAGGGGGATGACGTCCTGCTCTTCCCCGACACGCTCGTCGGTACCGATTCCCACACCACCATGATCAACGGGCTCGGGGTGCTCGGCTGGGGTGTCGGGGGCATCGAGGCCGAGGCGGTCATGCTGGGGCAACCCCTCTACTTCGTCACCCCGAAGGTGGTCGGCTTCAAGCTGCACGGCCGGTTGCCAGAAGGGGTCACCGCCACGGACCTGGTCCTCACCGTCACCCAGATGCTCAGGAAGAAGGGGGTCGTGGACAAGTTCGTCGAGTTTTATGGAAGCGGCCTGTCCCAGATGGCCCTTCCCGACCGGGCGACCGTCGCCAACATGGCGCCCGAGTACGGGGCCACCGTGGGGTTCTTCCCGGTTGATGACGAGACGCTCCGATACCTCAGGCGGACCGGACGCACCGATGAAGAGATCCGCAGGGTCGAACGCTACTGCAAGGAACAGGGGCTATTCCGCACAGACCGCACGCCGGACCCGGAGTTCACCGAGACGCTCGAGTTGGACCTCGGCACGGTCGAGCCAAGTCTCGCCGGACCCAAGCGCCCGCAGGACCGCGTCCCCCTCACCGCGATGAAAGAGCGCTTCCGCGCATCCCTCACGGCGCCGGTCAAGGAGCGCGGGTTTGGGCTCTCGGCAGGCGAACTCTCTCGCGCAGCGGCCGTCCGCTTCAACGGGACCAAGGCAAGCTTGGGGCATGGATCAGTCGTGATCGCCGCCATCACCTCATGCACGAATACCTCGAACCCCTCAGTGATGCTGGGTGCAGGGTTGCTAGCCAGGCGGGCGGTCGAGCGGGGCCTCAAGGTTCCCCCGTATGTGAAGACCAGCCTGGCCCCAGGCTCCAAGGTAGTGACGGAGTACTTGCAAGCAGCCGGGCTCACTCCGTATCTGGCTGAGCTTGGCTTCCACCTGGTGGGCTACGGCTGCACCACCTGCATCGGCAATAGCGGTCCCCTCCCCCCCACGGTCGCCAAGGCGATAAGCGAGAACCAATTGGTCGCCGCGGCAGTCCTGTCCGGAAACCGGAACTTCGAAGGGCGCATCCATCCGCTGGCGAAGGCCAACTACCTGGCCTCGCCGCCGCTGGTGGTGGCGTACGCCCTGGTCGGCACGGTCGACATTGACCTCACCCGCGAGCCCCTCGGCACGGATCGCCAGGGAGAGCCGATCTATCTCCGCGACATCTGGCCCACGCAGGAAGAGATCGCCGAAACCATGGGCCAAGCCATTCAACCGGAGATGTTCCAGCGGATTTACGGCAACGTCTGGGAGGGGAATCCGACCTGGAACGCCATCCCCGTGGGTGTGGGCGAACTCTACGCGTGGAACGCGCAGTCCACCTACATTCAGGAACCGTCGTTCTTTACTGATCTCAAGCCCGAGCCGTCACCGATCGGGAATATCCGTGGCGCGCGGGTGCTCGCCCTGCTGGGCGACTCGGTCACGACCGATCACATCTCGCCTGCCGGTGACATCCCGGTCGACGGCCCGGCCGGGCGTTACCTGATCGAGCGCGGCCTCGAAAAGAAGGATTTCAACTCCTTCGGCTCCCGCCGGGGCAACGATCGGGTGATGGTCCGCGGCACGTTCGCCAACATCCGGCTCAAGAACCGGCTCGTCCCCGGAACCGAAGGCGGTGTCACCGTCCACTTTCCCGACGGTCAGCGCATGTCGATCTATGACGCGGCCATGCGGTACCAGGCAGAGGGCGTGCCGCTCGTGGTCGTTGCGGGGAAAGAGTATGGCAGCGGCTCGTCGCGCGACTGGGCGGCCAAGGGGACGCTGCTGCTCGGGGTGAAGGCGGTGCTCGCAGAGAGCTACGAGCGTATCCACCGGAGCAACCTGGTCGGCATGGGGGTGCTGCCGCTTCAATTCACACAGGGCGAGAATGCCGCCACACTCGGCCTCACCGGGCAAGAGGTCTTCGACATCACGGGCCTCAGCGACGATATCCAGCCGGAGCAGGGGGTGATCGTCACTGCGGTGCGGCCGGACGGAACGAAGCTGAACTTCACCGCCGTGGCCCGGCTCGATTCACCCGTCGACGTCGACTACTACCGGAACGGCGGCATCCTTCAGACCGTCCTGCGCAACTTCCTGCACCACTAGAGAAAAAGGGGGCAGGCTGGTTTTCGGATTGTAGGCAGATATCGCGTACGGCTGCGGTCACGGGCCATCCCATTTCGGTTCAAAAATTGCACACTGCACGAGAATGATCGGACAGTCTACCCCCAGACTGGTGGATAGCCGTTTTTCTACCAGCGCAAATGGGAACATGTCATGGAGAAACTGTCTGCCGCTGTCGCCGCCATGGTGGGGGGCTGGATCGGGTGGTGGCTCGGGGCGCACGTCGACCTGCTGACGGCCTTCGTCCTGAGCATGGTCGGTACCGGGGCCGGCCTGTATGCGTGGCGGCGCATCGTGCAGCACTATCTGGGTTGAATCCGCCTGCACCTCATGTTAGCTGCCCTTACACGCCGTCACACGATTCCCGGGACGCGGACAAATCGGGACGGATGTATTTTTATCCAGAGTCCTTGGGACAATTTTTCGCTGACCTCTTTTCGTCCCTTTCTGTTAGAAGCGGCACCGAGGTGACCCGCCCCGAGGTATGGACATGTACGAGGGCCTCGCGATCGGATTTCCGTTGATCTTTGCAATTTTTCTCCCTAAGCCGCTTCGAAGGTCGGGTGAGCAGTATTCCTCGAGCATTCACGCATCACGGTTCGCAACCGTTACTGCGCAGGACCTCACGAAAAAGGAGGAGTTCATTTACGGTATCTCTTATCTTTGCTTGGCCTTCGCAAGCGCTGTTCCCATAGGTTGGGTTCAGGCATCTTTATTTCAATTAATCCAGGACGACGGTGCAATCTTCGCCCATCGTCTGTCCGATCTCACGGTGTACACGGCCATACCGGGGCTCTTTCTCGGTCTCTTAGCGGGAGCGGTCCTACACTATTATGCCGCGCGGACGTACTTCGGAGATCGCTTTGATCAGTACTTAAGCAAGAAGCAGCAAGGGATCCCCCTGCGAAGCCAGTATCGGTGGCTGCCCGTAATCGGCATTTCGATCGGCTTTGGTCTGTCCCTGCTTAACTATTCGGTATACAACTGTTTCTTGATTGTTGACCGTGATCACATTCATTACAGCCATTGGACCAGCTTTGCTTCCGAAGACAGACCGTTGGCGGATCTCGACTCGGTTACCCTGTACATGCGACGGCGCGCGCCGAACGGACGGATCGTAACCAAGCGTCATCTTGAGCTGCATTTCAGGAATGGCGATGAGCTCGACACATACTATCTCATAGGGCCGACGCACATCGATCCCCTTATCTCTGCACTCTCCCAGGCAAGAGGGAAACCTATTCCCGTTGAACAGCGTCAAGGACCGAAGTAGACACGAGAATTCGGGGGCCTAACCGGCCGCCGCGGCTGGGGAAGACAGAGGTCTCAGTTTTGCCTGGGGTAATTCCTGTGTGCATCGTATCAGCCCAGACCCACACCCGACACCCGAAACGTGAGGGGACATGAGCGAAAAGCTGCAGAAGGTGTTGGCCCGTGCGGGTCTCGCCTCACGCCGTGAGATCGAACGCTGGATCGCCCGAGGCCGCGTCTCGATAGATGGTACGCGCGCCAAGCTGGGCGACCGCGTTGAACCCCGCCAGGTCATCCGCGTCGACGGCCGCGTTGTTCCCCGAGAAAAAACTCCCTCCGGCCGCCGTGTGCTCGCATATTACAAACCTGAGGGTGAGGTGTGCACCCGTTCCGACCCGCGCGGGCGGCCGACGGTATTCGATCACCTACCACAATTGGACAGGGGCCGCTGGGTAGTCGTTGGCCGCCTGGATCTGAACACCGCCGGCCTCCTCCTTTTTACGACGGACGGGGAGCTTGCCAATCGCCTGATGCATCCCGCACAAGAAATTGAGCGCGAGTATGCCGTTCGGGTGTCGGCGAAAGTACCTCCTGACATTCTGCGAAAGCTGAAGACCGGCGTAAACCTTGAGGATGGACCGGCCCATTTTGATGCGATACACGATGCCGGCACGAAGGGTGTGGATCGTTGGTACCAGGTCACACTCAGCGAGGGACGCAAGCGCGAGGTTCGCCGTTTGTGGGAGGTGGTCGGTGTGAAGGTCGGCCGCCTAATCCGCATACGCTATGGACCGGTCAGCCTACCGCGGGGCCTGCGTGCCGGGCGCTGGGCGGAACTCGGCCGCCCGGCGGTCGCCGACCTGGTCGCTGCCGCCGGCCTGAAGCCGGAACCGCCCCAACGCACGTCGGTACGACCTGATCGGAAGGCACATCATCGCGTGGTAAAGCCCCATGGGACACGGTAGGCGGCGAGACAGATCTCTTTCCCCGAAACAATGACGGAGGCTTGAACGAATAGACGGAGGTGGGAAGTGAAATTAGCGGTCGCAGTGATTCACGGGATGGGGAGCCAGAAAGCCTCTTTTGCCGAGCCTCTGATTGAAGAATTGGAGGACCGTTTCGCCGATGCCGGCGAGGATCCGGGCGAACTCGTCTTTGAGCCGATCTATTGGGCCCCCGTCCTTTTGCAAAAAGAGAATACGCTCTGGGGGAGGGTGACGAAATTTCATGATCTCGACTATACGAAACTCAGGAGGTTTGTGGTCAACGCACTCGGGGATGCCATCGCATACCAGCCGTCGAAAAAAGGTGCGAAGAAAACACAAAATGTCTATGACGATATCCACGCCGTGGTTCGCGGAGCCCTCCGGAGGCTCGCACAACGAGCCGGCGAGAAAACGCCACTCGTGATTCTCGCCCACTCGCTCGGGTCCATTATCATATCAAACTACCTATGGGACCTCTGGAAGACCGCACATCCCGTGACCCCTCTCGAAGGGGGCGAGACCTTAGCCGGCCTCGTCACCTTCGGTTCCCCCATCGCACTCTGGTCGCTCCGCTATGACAACTTCGGCACACCCATTCCTTTTCCGCACCCGAAACTCAAGACGCGATATCCGCGCGTGAAGCCACAGTGGCTCAACTTCTTTGACGAAGACGACATCCTCGCCTACCCGCTCAAGAACCTGAACCCTGCGTATCGCACCATCGTAACGAAAGACATCCCGATTTCCGTCGGCGGCTTCTTTACCGGTTGGAACCCTCTCGCACACACCCACTATTGGACCGACAACGACTTTACCAAGCCCGTAGCCAAGCTGTTGCGGAAGATCTGGGCGGATACTCAGCCATGATCATTTCGTGTAAGGAGAACGTGATACCTGCGGGCCGACGAGGGGGTGGGGGTTTGGCCCAACGGTCACTGGAGCAATGATCCACATAACCCGCGCCATCGCCATCGACGAGAGTGAAATCCAACAGCGGTTCATCCGCGCCTCGGGGCCCGGCGGACAGCATGTCAACAAGGTTGCCACAGCCGTGCAACTCCGCTTCGACGTGGGTAAATCGCCCTCCCTGGCCCATGAGGTTCGTCACCGTCTGATCCGCCTGGCCGGCAGGCGGATCACTCGAGACGGTGTCCTGATCATCGACGCCCGGCGGTTCCGGACACGGGAGCGAAACCGTCAGGATGCGATCGGCCGGCTGGTCGCGCTGGTCCGCCAGGCGGCCGAAAAGCCTACACCCCGCCGCAAGACGCGGCCGACGCGCGCATCGAAGGAGCGCCGGTTAGCGACCAAGCGCCGCCGCGGAGGGACCAAACGCACGCGGAGGTCCGTGCCGCAGGCCGAACGGTAAAGCTCCCCCGACCCCCACCGCCACCGCTTTGTCCTTTCGACGGCCCCGGCCCACCAGGAGGAGATCAGGCATCTGACGGGGATTCGCCTGTCGCCACTCGTACGAGCCATCGTCCTTTTGGTGTAAAACTTGCAATGTCCATCACCCCTGTTGGGCAGCCTCCTACTTGTTCGCACTCATCACACGCCGAAGACACGCTGGGAGGAAGAGTGGACTGGGCAAGCCTTCTGCTGGCAGGTATCGCCGGGGCCCTCGGCGCAGGGATTGCGCTTTTGGTCGTGCGACATCCAAAGGAACGGCGGCTCCCCTACGTCCTGGTATTGGTCTTCTCCTTTGCAATCGTCAATACGCTTTTCAGGGTGTACCTCCTTCCCTACGTCCACGTATGGCAGTATGAGGCAGCGATCGAGCGACAACTCCAGGGCGTAGCGGCGTACCGAGAAATCCAACAGAGTGACCCGCAGACATACGCGAAGATCAGGACGATCGTGCGTGACGCGCTCCGGAAAGGGCAGCCCGCAGACGTCGTGGCCGGTCGTATTCGAGCAGTGATCACGGCGCTGGTGGCGAAGTACATCCCTCAGGCGTCGGATGCTTCCGTGGTCGATTTTGCCACCGTCATGGTGCGGGAGATCCAGGAACTGACTCGCATCAGCCCCACCCTCTGCTACCAATTCCTTTTTCCCCAACGGTACGGTGCCCCAGATCTCACAAAACACCTGGCCGCCAAGACCCTGCAGGATGATCTGGCCGCCCTGGCGGGCCTCATTCGAACCGCAACCAACAATCCGCAACGGAGGCCGGATGCCTCGCAGAGTCAGACGCTGCTGGAGACAGCGTACGCACAGGTATACACAGAGTATGGAGATGACGTTCAGCTACTCAACAGCCCACACGATCCGTCTGTTGATAAGGAAAAGGTCTGCACGATCATCGCCGCCCTATATACGCAAGTGCTGAACATGCCGAAGAAAGATAGTGGAATGGTGCTGCGGTATATGTTCTCGCGACAATAGGCCCCCACGATGATGACGCCTTTGCCGACGCGGCCGTGGCGCTGCTTCCTCCTTGCGATATGGGCGGTGCTTGCATCCGCCGTGCTCCTCTCCTGTTCGGCCGAGCCCGACTCGCCCGAGACACAAGTACGCGCACTCCTGGCGCGTGCCGAGGTCGCGGCCGAGGGCAAGGACCTCGCAGCGTTCAGGCAACTTGTTTCGGACAGCTACACCGATGGCCGCGGACATAACAAACAGGCCATCCTGGGGATTCTCGCTTACCACTTCTTCCGGAATCAATCAATCCATCTGCTTACGCGGACTCAGGCCATCACGGTCCCCAAGCCCGCCCAAGCCGAGGCCACCGTTCTTGTCGCGACGGCCGGCTAGCCAATCCCCAACACGGAGGAGCTCACCCGGATTCGGGCCGACCTGTTCCGGTTTGACGTCGCCCTCGCCAATGAGGGCAAGAGCGACTGGAAGGTGGTCCGCGCCGCGTGGCGGCGCGTCCAGGTGGGCGACTTCTTCTGACCCGGCCGAGGCCACGCCTCTCATCTTTTTGTATTCGGCAAGGCTGGATGCCAGAGAATTGCTCCCGGGCTTGCCCCGCACTCCATCATTTCTCTTTGCGTTCGTCCGTGGTAGAATATAATGTTTGGTTGTCGGGTTTCCTGCCTGAGCCAGGCGGGGCCTGCTTTCTTGGCGAGCTGTCCAGGGCGGAATACCGAGGAGCGACACAATGAGCACGCGATTAGAGGGGCTAGACCGCGTCATCGAGCAGATGCGTCAGCCGATTGCGCAGTACGCCGAACAGATACAGGCACTGGCCGGCGATAACGCATTAGCCTTGACGCTCTTTGGTGCGATTGCCGCCGGGTCATTCGATGCCAATCGACACACGGTGCGCAATGTTCTCATCCTTGACTCGGTTGACCTGGAGATGTTACGGCGGCTGGCCAAGGACGGCGTCCGCCTCGGAAAGGCGCGGATCTCAGCGCCCTTGATTATGACGCCACCATACATCAACGCCTCGCTCGACACCTTTCCTTTGGAACTGATCGAGATCCACCAATGCCACATCACTCTCTTTGGCCATGATCATTTCGACAGCCTATCGTTCAAGGATTCAGATGTCCGCCTTCAATGCGAACGAGAGCTCAAGACCATCCTGATCGGGATGCGTCAGGGACTATTAGCCGCGGCAGGACGCGAGAAACTCATGGGCGCCTTGGAGGCCGACGTCGGTGAACGCCTGGTCCGAACGCTCCGCGGCCTGCTATGGCTCAAGGGCCAGCGCGATGCGAAGCCGGCCGGCCAAGTGATCTCCGAAGTTGAAAATATCATTCAGGGACAATTGCCGGGGGTCCGAAACGTCCTGCGTGCATCGGGCCCCCAAGCGTGGGAACAGTTTCGATCCCTGTACGAGGATGTCGAGACCGTGGGGAAGATCGTCGATGCGTGGTAGACCGATATTGCTTGCATTGTTCTGGGTGGCTGTGTCCGTTCTCTGGATGCCTCCGTGCGTGGTCAGTGCAGAAATCACCATTCGAGATCCGGGCACGTTCGTCGTGGATACGGCGGGCATCATCGATGACGCGGTCAAGCGGCGATTGGAGGGCTGGCTTCGGGAACTGGAGCAGAAGACGACGGCTCAGATCAAGGTGCTTACCGTTGAGACGACGGAAGGAGAGGATTTCTTCGGCTTCGTCCAGCGGCATGCCGAGCAATGGAAGCTCGGCCAGAAGGGAAAAGATAACGGCGCCTTGATTGCGTTAGCGGTCAAGGAGCGTCGGGTCCGTATCCACACCGGATATGGATTGGAGAGTGTGTTGCCGGATTCTTGGTCTGGATCCGCCTCACGGGAGGTCGCGCGGCAATACTTCCAAAAGGGACAATACTCGGAGGGGCTTTCCCGACTGACCATCGCAGTGGCCAACAAGGTTGCGGATGCTGACAATGTCCGGCTCAGCGGTATACCGGAATACCGCTACCGGGTTGTCGGTCGACGGTCCCCGCTCCTTTTCGGAAGCGGACTGATCCCCTTTCTGATTTTCTTTGCTCTCCTCTCTTCCATGAGCCGGAGACGCCGCTATTACGGCGCATGGGGCGGCCGCGGCATGATGAGTGGTATTCTCTTGGGCGCCTTACTCGGTGGCGCCATGGGGGGGCGGCGATCGTCCTGGGGCGGTGGCTACGGGGGTGGCTTCGGAGGCGGATTCGGCGGAGGGTTTGGAGGCGGATCGTTTGGGGGAGGCGGAGGATTTGGAGGAGGAGGCGGTGGTGCCAGTTGGTAGCTGACATCTGGACTCGAAGGAAGCTACGCGACCCGCGGGATCGCAGATGTCTCACCCAGTACCATCATACATCAAGGGGGGAGGCACATGAAGGCAAGTCGAGTCATTTTGATCATTCTGGGGGTAATTGTCCTTGGGTTCTTGCTTGTTGGTGGTTCCATCTACTCTGGATATAACCGGGCTGTGACCCTCGACGAAGGGGTGAAGAGCCGGTGGGCTCAGGTTGAAAACCAGTTACAACGACGATTCGACCTGATTCCGAATCTGGTTCAAACTGTCAAGGGGGTCGCTTCGCAGGAACAAAAGATCTTTTTGGGAGTCGCGGAGGCGCGAAAGGCGTATTTCCAGGCCAGCACGGTCAGAGAGAAGGCCCGCGCCGCCGGGGTACTCGAGACCGCACTCTCCCGCTTGCTGGTACTGCGCGAGGCCTATCCCCAACTGAAATCAAATGAGTCCTTCCTGAAACTCCAGGACCAGCTTGAGGGTACCGAAAACCGACTAAGCGTTGAACGCAAGCGGTACAACGATGCCGTCCGGGAACTGAATACGTTCCGGCGAAAGCTGCTGGGGCGATTTTATGCGGCCATCGCCGGCGTGGAACGCGCCGAGTACTTTGAAGTCCAGGAAGCGGCTCGTGCCACTCCCAAGGTCAAGTTCTAAAACGTACGAAGACCGCCTCGTGGTCGGACCGAGACATGCGGGGGTGTGGCTCTCCTTGTGAATCGGGAGAAAGAAGGGACCACCCTTGCAAGAAAAAGTAGTCTGTCCCCGTTTTCTTAGATCGAGTTGCGGCGCAAGCGGCGACGTAGTTCCTTGACGTGTGCCCGAGCGCCTGGTAGGTAGGGATTGACCCTGAGAGCTGCCTCGAAGGCCTGGAGGGCCGCCACATCGTCGCCGACGGCGAGAGAGATGAGGCCGAGCCCCGAAAGTGCCCCGAAGTGGCGCGGTTCCAGGGCGAGGGTACGCTCGACATCGCGGATCGAGGCCTCGTAATCGCCCATGAGGTAATAGACCGTGGCCCGCTTGTTCCAGCCCTCGGCGAAGCCGGGCTCGACCTCCACGACCTTATTGAAGGCGGCCAGAGCCGCCTCATAATGGCGGCGTGACATCTCCGCGATGCCTTGAGCCATGAAGGCATTGACGGCCTCACTCTCGGACTCGACCCAGATGATCCAGATCTGCTGAGTGAGCCTCGCGGCCTCGGCCTCGCTGTGGGTGGTCTTGAGCCGGTCAAAGAGGGCATCAAGCCGCTCGTCGGTCTGGCTCGGCAGAGCGATGGGCGCCAGCGCCCCCATGGCGGCCAGAATGGGCACTGCAATAATGCACACCGTACGTGCCACCCGAAGATTCATTGATCGATGCTAACTCCCTATTTTCGAGGCGTCAACAAAGCAGGCCCGTCGTCGTGCCCCATCCTCATGAACAACGGCCACCCACAAATGATTCCCCGTTTGTGTCGGCGGAGAAGACGGAGACCGGCAGAAATCGGCTTGCGATCATGCCGATGCATCTCTATGATGGTACCCACTGACTGGTGCCGGGGCAACTGCGGAACAACGGCCACTCCCGATACCAGGGTTCAACCGGAGAGGCGGAACCGAAGCAGGTATATCATCAGACACTTTGTGGAGGAGTAAGCCATGGCAAGCGAGGAGACCCGCCGGCTGCTGAAAGTGTTCGGGATCGCGGTGACGGATCTGGAGGATGCAGTCGAGAAAGGAGCACCGCCCGAAGCCGTGTCCAAGGCAGAGGCAGAGGCCCGCGCCCGCCTTGCAGAGGTCACCGCCCTCATCAATAGCCTGCAGGCGAAGAAGAAGTGAGAGGGGACTGAAAGGCGAGATGAGGAACCTCTGTGGCGATATCCGGCAGGCAGAGCTCCTGAGAGCACAAGCCGAGCCGAGAGGCGTGGGAGACATCCTTAGTTCCTGCTTGTCCCCTTATAATCTGGATCAGCGTAATATTTTGGACTAAAGGCGTTTATAACCTGTCCGGTCGTTTCCTCCGTGATCTCTACCCCCTCTCTCTGCAGAAATTCCTGCTGATCCTCAGTGAGGCCCCCGAGTCTCTCTCCGACTCTCCTCAAAATATGGATCCCCGCCCGCAAATCAAACATCGGTTCCGCTCTTAAGCGCAGTCTATTTTTGTCCAATGCCAAGACCGCATTCTTGAATTCCTCCGAGACTGGCTGCGGCGATTTATTGAGGACGACGATTTCTCTGCTGTACTCGGGGGCAATTTCCTGAATACCGGCCACATATGTGTTATCTCTCCACTCAATGAAGGCAGGGATGCCCGGAGGCTGCTGTTTTGCCATACGTTCTTTTTCTTCTGCCAGATACCTGATGAGACCGAAGACATCTGGTGGCTGGCTCATTATTTTCACCCCCCGAAACGCATCCGTTTCTCGACCGACGCACTCACGGGCCGCCTCGCACAATGAACGTGGAATGGCGACACCATCGAGCCGCCGGGGAAAAGCTGTCGCGCGTCAGCCCGGAAGGGTCACGAACATCCGGGGCCCCGCACCTCGCTCTCCGCGGTGTTGTCGGGCACGAGGTTCGCTACGAATCCGGCCGGGTCGGCCCGGTGCTGATCGAGCAACTCTTGAAGCTGCTTGAGCACCTTCTCCCGGGTGGAGAGCTTATACCAGTATAACCGCATCGGGCTGACCAACTTGAGATAGTAGTGGTTCGCCGCATCGTATTGACCCGAACAGGCACCGGGATTCCTTGCGATCCGCAGTTGATCTCCGAAGACCTCCGCGTACTCGGCAAGAAGTGACTCTCCGTGAAGGTCCTCGGGGATTTCCGGAAATCTGGCAACCAATTCTTCGATCGTCATGGGTTTTCTCCTCCTTCGGACATTTGGGGAAGCCGCATGACCCGCGTTCATCTAGGGGAAATGGTTTTGCGCAGCATGTTCTCTCCACGAGCACAGATCGTTCCGGGAGCAGCGACCCCTTCGTGTATGTCCCTATAATTCCCTCCAAAAAGACACGGGCATCAATTCAGCTCGGGTCTCCATTTTTCGAAAAAATGATCCATGGCAGAGGTGTCGCCTATGGGAAAATGACCATACAAAACAGATAATCGGTTTTCGGCCTCGGATTTTGATCTCTTATCAACGACGACCTTCCACATTGCTGCGACCAACCCCGACCTATCAGCACCAGCTTTACAATGTATTAATATCGGACGGGGTGCATTTTTGAAAATCTCAAGTAACTTGTGTTCCTGTCTCTTACTCGGCTCCCGAGATGCCGACAATGAGAGGTCATAATGCCGCACGTGATACTTTCTACTGACCTTCATCTCATCCACATACCATGGCGCACCCGCCTTCTTCCCGCGGAGATTCAGAATGCTCTTGATGTTATATGTTGTGATGTAGTACTCAAGCTCGTCTCTATCGAGCTGCGCCGATCTGTAAGCCACCCCGGGCGTAATCGGATGAAAGTTGCCTTGCTCCTCCATATACAGAAAATAGCTTGCAGCCAAGAGAAGCGGCAAGGCGAGTGACAGAATAACAAATGTACGTTTGCGTCGCATTGTTATGATTTGCTAAGAGATATCATGGACGTAGAATCTTCTTTCCTCTAGCAATGGAAAAGCACTGGGTTCAAGGATAACCATTTCTTTGCCCGCTGTCAATTCCACCTCCATCTTCCCCAGACCCCACAGCGCGCGGCATGCGGTGCCTGGGCCGGACCCCCGAGGGGTAGCTCGGGTAGCGTTGCGTCCCCCGATGCGCCCCCGGGGGGCCCCCGGCCTCATTGCAAGGTCGAGCCAACACGGAGTTGCCGTGGACAAGGTGCACGCTTGACACCCTTCTCCCCATCCAGTAAGGTCGAACTGATGCTGTCCCGCCTTGTTGGCCGCCCAGGACGCAAGCCGCACGCCGATGGCCTGGCGGCCTCGCCGACGCTCTGACCACTCATATCATCCTGATCCTCTAAGATCAGGTAGACGATGAGGAGCACCGGAATGAGTCACGAAGCCGTGCCGCCGCACACAAACCGACTGATCCACGAGACGAGCCCCTACCTTCTCCAGCACGCCCATAATCCGGTGGACTGGTATGCCTGGGGGGACGAGGCGCTTCGCCGGGCCAAGGAGGAGCACCGCCCGATCCTCCTCAGCATCGGGTACTCCACCTGCCACTGGTGTCATGTCATGGAGCGCGAGTCGTTCGAGGACGAGGCGATTGCCGCGCTCATGAACCGGCACTTCGTCTGCATCAAGGTCGATCGAGAGGAGCGTCCCGACCTCGACGAGATTTATATGGCAGCTACGCTCGCGCTCAACCGTGGGCAGGGCGGCTGGCCGATGACTGTCTTCCTGACTCCCGACCAGCAACCATTTTTCGCGGGGACCTACTTCCCACCCACGAACAGATACGGCCGTCCGGGATTCGCCACCCTCCTTACGCGGATCGCAGAGATTTGGCAGACCGATCCTGACAGCGTCCGACATCAGGCCGCCGAGCTGACCGAGCAGCTGCGCCAGCAGTCGCGCCCCCTCACCGTCATGCCGATCGGCGAAGCAGAGATCGCTGCAGCTGTCGCCCACTGCGTCGAAACTTTCGACGCCACCCACGGCGGGTTTGGTCCCGCCCCCAAGTTCCCTGCGGCAACGAAGCTCTCATTCCTTTTGCGCTATCACCAGCGCACCGGGGACGCCCCTGCTTTGCACATGGTCCGAACGACGCTTGATAGCATGGCCCGGGGCGGGATGTACGATCAAATCGGTGGTGGCTTTTCCCGGTATTCCACCGACGAGCGCTGGCTGGTCCCTCACTTCGAAAAGATGCTGTACGATAACGCGCTCCTTACCCGGACCTACCTGGAGGCCTTCCAGGTCACCGGTGATCCCCTCTACCGGCGCATCGCGACGGAAGTCCTGGATTACATCTTGTGGGAGATGACCGCCCCCGAAGGGGGCTTCTACTCCGCGACCGACGCCGATTCGGAAGGGGAGGAGGGAAAATTCTTTGTCTGGACGCCGCGCGAAATCGAGGCGATTCTCGGTGCCGAAGAGGCGCGGCGGTTCTGCGCCTACTACGACATCACGGCCCGCGGCAACTGGGAAGGGAAAAGCATCCCGAACGTCCGGCGCACGCTGGACCAGGTTGCGGCCAAGCTCGAGATCACAGCCGAGGTACTTCAACAATCGCTTGATCGGGCACGGCCAAAGGTCTATGACGCCCGGAGGCGGCGGGTCCCCCCCGGGCTGGATGACAAGATTCTCACCGCCTGGAACGGGTTGATGATCAGTGGGATGGCCGATGGCTATCGCGTCCTCGGCGAGCCGCGCTACCTGGACGCCGGCGCCCGCGCGGCCGACTTCCTGCTCGGCACCCTCGTTCGGCCGGACGGCCGGCTGCTCCGGACCTACCGGGCCGGCAAGGCACACCTGGATGCCTACCTGGAGGACTACGCTTACCTCGCCGAGGCGCTGATCGACCTCTATGAGGCCGGCGGTGCGGCACGGTATCTCACCGAGTCGTTGCGTCTGGTCGAAATCCTCCTCGCCAACTTCACCGACGCGGAGAGCGGCGCCTTTTACACCACGGCGCGGGATCACGAATCGCTGATCGTGCGTCAACGAGAGGGGACTGACGGCGCCATCCCAAGCGGCAATGCCACGGCGGCCTCCGCGTTGGCCCGACTCTCGTTCCACCTCGACCGTGAAGACCTGCAGGCCGCAGCGCAGCGAGCGATCACCGCCTATGGCAAACAGATCGGCCAATTCCCCCATGCCTTCGCCAAGGCCCTTGCCGTTGTGGACCTGCTCCTGGAGGGGCCGGTGGAGCTGGCCCTGGTCGGGAGCGACGGGGAACCCGGCTTTGAGGCGCTCCGGCAAGCGCTCGGGCGTCACTTCCTTCCCAATCGCATTCTTGCCCATCACGATCCGGCAACGGGTGATCCCCCACCCTTGCCATTACTCGAGGGCAAGCGACTCGTCAATGGCCAGGCAGCCCTGTACGTCTGCCAGCACTTCGCCTGCCAAGTGCCTATCACCGATCCGGCACTCGTAGGCGCCGCCCTGACCGCTCCCGCCTCGGCGGACAAATCCAGGAGGCAGTCGGTCTTCGGGACCTTCCTGCCCGGCAGCGCAACGCCGGCCGGTACCCGCGCCTATACCTCTCGCTTCACGCCACTGGGCTATGTCCCACTCGGCTCGACCGACCTCAGCACCAGCAAGGTCGGATTCGGCGGGTACCGCATCGACGATGAGACGGCCGAGCACCGTGAGGCCCTTGAACAGGCGCTGGTCGCCGGCTGCAACTTGATTGACACCTCCACGAACTACACGGATGGGGGGAGCGAACGCTGCGTCGGGGCCGTCCTCGGCGCGCTGGTCCGGGCCGGAAAGCTCCGCCGTGAAGAAGTCATCGTCGTCTCCAAGATCGGCTACGTGCAGGGCACGAACATGGTCCTGGCTCAGGAACGAGAGGCAGCGGGCGAACCCATTCCAGAGATAGTCAGATATATGGAGGGATGCTGGCACTGCATCCATCCCGAATTCCTCGGCGAGCAACTCCAGCGGTCGCTGGCTCGCCTGCAGCTCAAGACCCTCGACGTCTGCCTCCTCCACAATCCGGAGTACTTCTTCTCTGACGCAAAGAAGCGAGGCCGCGGGCCTCTGGAGGCGGTCCGGGCAGAGTTTTACCGGCGGCTTCGCGATGCCTTTGCCTTCTTCGAGGGCCAGGTAGCGGCGGGCACGATTCGATGGTACGGTGTCTCTTCGAACACGGCGGTCTCGTCCGCCCCCGACCCAGAGGCAACGTCGCTGAGCCGCATGCGGGCCGCCGCCCGAGAAGCGGCCGGGCCCGACCACCACTTCCGCATCCTTCAAGTGCCGATGAACCTCTTCGAGCCGGGCGGCGTCCTGGAGCGGAACACCGGGCCGGCGAACCAGCAGACCGTCCTCGAGGCTGCCCGGGAAGAAGGGATTGCCGTCCTCATCAACCGGCCCCTCAATGCCATCGTCCAGGACCGGATGCTGCGCCTGGCCGATTTTGATGTCGGGGGGGACGCCATCGATGCCGATGCCCAGTTCGAGAGGGTCGGCGATCTGGAGGGGGAGTGGCGCCGGCAGTTCGCCCGAGAGATCAGGACATCGTCAGACAGCATCGCCCCTGAGGATTTTTTCCGATGGGCCGATCAGCTCCGCCACCTCCCGGGCCAGCTACAGAACCTCGAACAGTGGCAGCAGATTGAAGGGCAGATGATCCTCCCGCAAGTCATTCATATCTTCAAAGCCCTTGACGGACATTTTGAGGGAGAGCTCGGGACGCTGTGGCAGTCCTGGCGGGGCCGCTACCTAGGGGAATTGATGAAGCTGATGGCCGAATTCCGCCGCCAGGCGGCCAGCACGAGCCAGCGGCAGAGTGACGCGGTCTCGGCAGTGATCAATCCGCTGCTCCCGGCCGAGCGACGGGGCGAGAGCCTCTCCCGCAAGGCGCTCTGGGTGCTGGCCAGCACCCCGGGCGTGAGCTGCGTGCTCAACGGCATGCGGAAGCCGACCTACGTCGACGACGCCCTGGGCATCCTCCCCTGGCCCCCCCTTCCCGACGTCCTCCCGATCTACCAGGCGGTCCAGACTGTTCGGCTGCCCCGTGTCTAGCGGCGTCCCAATATCTCCCTCCCGTCCAGGAGGTCATCAAAACGATATTGAAACATCTTGGACTCTGACTGGTCACACGAAAACCCCAGCCAAGGGCCAATGCGCCACCCATAGAATTTCAGATCGAGTATTCAGATGCACAGATCCCACCCTCTGACGAATACCTTTACCGCGTTCCTGAATACTCTCTGGATGTGTACGTATCCTGATTTCAAACCGGAGAGCAGGGTGAGGGCCCTTGTCTAGCCAGATTTGGGGTCACAGACACAATCCCGTCCGGTGCCACACACCTCAAATCCTATCCACTCACGGCTCCTATCACCCTTCGGAAATCCGCCTCCTCCCCGCCTTCCATGTCTTGGGGTACCTTTCCCCTAACCGCCGTATCTCCTGGTCTCTTTCGCCTTGACACGAAGCACCTGCCTCATTACCCTATCCTCAGCCAAAAGGGAGTTCTTATGACTTCACTATCACTTAGCCTCCTAAACTTCATCAAGGGGGAGCTCCGATCCCCCACTCCAACTACGCTACTAGTGGACCAGCCTTGGGTCGTCGATGAGTTCAACGCCTGGCGGCACCAGCGTTTTGGCGCGCCCTGCTGGGGTCGTTCGAGAACGGCGCGCGCCATCAATACAGGTGGCATCGCGCTGCGTCCGCAGGTTTGACCACCACCGGAGCGCGTTCGATCCATGATGAAAGTGGCTGCTCAGATTATCGTGATGCCTGCGCGCCGTGAGGAGCCACCAGACGGACACGCGCTGGAGCGCGAGTACCGCCTCCAACTCGCGGATGGACGTACCCTCGCCTGCCTGGCGCTGGGCGACCCCGGAGGCAGCACCGTCCTGTACTTCCATGGTTATCCGGGCTCGCGCCTGGAGGGTCGCCTGGCGGCGGGTGCTGCCCGGCGGCTCGGCCTGCGGCTGCTTGCGCCGGATCGTCCCGGTTTCGGCGAATCCACGTTTCAGCCGGGCCGGACCATCGGTTCCTGGGCCGCGGACGTGGCAGAGCTGGCGGACCAGCTTGCTCTGGAGCGGTTCGCCGTCGTCGGGGTCTCCGGGGGCGGGCCCTATGCCCTCGCCTGCGCCGCAAGGATGCCCGAGCGCCTCAGCCGCGTGGCCCTCGTCGGCGCCCTGGGGCCGCTCGCCCGGAAGCAACTCACTCATGATATGGTAACGCTGAACCGCCTGGCGTTTGCCCTAGCCGCGCATTCGCCGCCGGTGGCGCGGTTCGCTGTCCATATCGCGGCCCGGTGGGTTCCCCGGCACCCGGACCGCTATATCGCTCACATGAGGGCGGGCGCGCCCCCGGCGGACCACATGGTGCTGGCCGATGCCGTTTATCGCACGCTGTTCGCCGAGAGCACGGCGGAGGCTTTGCGCCAGGGCGGACGGGGAGCCGCGGGGGAACTGATGCTGCTGGCACGGCCGTGGGACTTCGGGTTGCAGGAGGTGCTTGTACCGGTGCGGATTTGGCAGGGGCTGGCCGACAACATCGTGCCTCCGGCAATGGCGCAATATCTGGCCGATGCGCTGCCACACAGCGAGCCGCACTATGTACCGGAGGAGGGCCACCTGTCGATGATCGTTCGCCACCTCGATGCCGTCCTCGCCAACCTGTGCCCGTGAGCGGAATCTATCACCCGGGCCAGCGGATTCCGAATCGACGGAGCGCACTCGAGGCGCCACCCTTCAGCTAGGGTGCGGCATCACTCATTGTTGCCGCGAGGCAGGGGGTGTCGTAAAGCATTTGGTCTTGACGATGCGAAGATCAGGAGGAATCCAATTATGTTGAGACCGCGCTTCGAGCAACATAATGACCCAAGGGGGCATGACCTGGAGACGATCGAACTCGAGATAGATCAGGATGGATCCCCGGTGACGCTCGAAGCTGGAAGCTGGTTCGTCTGTTTTGTGCCCGGGCTCAAGAAGCAATGGTGGCAACCGTTCGTGAACAAGCGTCACAAACACGTCTTCGCCATGCGGCCTGCTGGGAAACACGAATGGACCCTCTTTGAGCCGTGGTGGCATCGCCTGCTGACGGCCACGATCACCTCGGAGCAGGCACGAAAATTTCTCCTCTGGGGCGCCCGCGGCGACGTGCTGCTTGTGCGCGAAGCCATCCCCGGACGTGGCAGTCAGGTGCGCGGCTGGATGGATTGCGCGGGCCTCACTTCTTACCTCCTCGGACGCCCGTACTGGGTATGGACGCCGCACGGGCTCTATAAGCGCCTTCTGCGTGAACCGAACGTCTGCCGGGTGGATATCTCGGTGCTCCTCACGCTCGACGACGACGAGCTGGCCAAGGGATCACGGGTTATCGCGGCCTGTGATGAATGCTCGCCGGGCGCGCGCAAGCGCCGGCCGGGGGCGCCGAAGCCATTCTGCATATGCTGCGGCCGGGATCGTTAATGAGCCTCTTAAAACGCCCCGCCTAAGGGATCAAATCACCCTATGATGTGAGTGGCTGGATTTTGGGGGGAAAGAGGGATCGGCCCATGTGGAAGAAGAAGGAGATGGATCCGGTTTGCGGTATGTGCATCGTGATCGGATCCGATACAATATCGGGATTGAATTGGGGTCGATTGAATTGGGGTCAAGTCTGCTCTTGGCTCATCTTTGGAGATGGTTCCGTATCTGTTCGAACCGCTGAGCGCTCTCGCCTTTGTTTTAAAGCTCCGCGGCCGAGTCGCAGGTGGAGTTAAAGGGCTGGCGGGGGCGCCGTTCGGTAGCCGTCCAATCGTCGGCGCGGTCCCCCTCGGTCATGGCGCGAAGTCAGGGGCCTCAATGGATCGGGAATCCGATAGAGGCGCTCCACCTCCCGATGGTCGAAGATCCCGACTGCCTCGCGCTGAATGATGAGATACCGATAATACGTCGCCGCCTTTTCTCTCAAGGCATTGTACTCACCGGCTAACACGCCGACCCCCTGGGTGAGCGAGCGCCGCTCGGGAGATGCGTCTTTCAGTTCCTGCCCCAGGGACCCGATGGCATCCTTCAGCTCAGCCAGCTTCCGGAGAGCCTCCTCCAATCGCTCCCCCGCCCTCCCCAAGGCCTCGGCCTTCTCCCGCTGAATTTCGGCCTGCAGCTTCTCGTGCCGGTCACAAACGTCCCGGCCCATCCCTAGCTCCTGTCCTCGCGGACACACCCAGACCGCTTAGAACTGTCCTGCCCAAAGAACTCAAGTTCGAATGCTTCTGCGTACGTATACACTTGTAAATTCTCTTGCGCAATTTCGCGGTTGACTCTCAGAGTGCGCCCATCCAACCCGTGATTCCTCATGTGCAAGTTCCGTTGCTGCTGGGATGCATGAAACCGCAATAACCGGCCCTTCCACGCCGCATCCTTTTCTCCAAATACTGTATACACATCGTGGCGCATGTTGATAGTCTTCGGATCTCTGTTGAGGAATGCGGTCACCGGATACCCCACCCCCGAAGCGATCTTTCGAAAGAGTGAATACGTCCTTTGATGTCCAATATTCGTATCATTGCCGTGAGGAAGAAATACGAGATCGGGTCGTACTTCACGAATATAATCCCGAACACGTTCACCATTCACATCGTTCTCGATGATATCGCCCGCATCGTCTTCCGCCAGCCTCAGAAAACTCAGGCGGGATTCTGGTAATCCGAAAAATTGACAGCTTTTCCTCTGTTCCTTTTCTCGAATTTCACCTTTTACTTTCCTCGTAGCAGGGGAGCAAAACTCGTCCTCCACTCCACTGGCCCCGGAACTGAGAACTGCCACATATATGGGGTTCCCGTTATCCCTGAAAAAACGCATGGTGATACCAATTTCATCAAAATCATCCGGGTGAGGGGCCAGCACCACCACGACGAGCTCCTTCGGGACTCGGAGTGCATGAAGAAAAACAGGCGTTCCAGCTTTAAACAAGGCTTTCATGTCCACATCTACCCCTTCCGCCGCACGATCGATCGGACCAAGGGAGTTCACACAGTAGGTTTGGGGAGATGGCGGAGGGGTTGTTCGGTAATGGTGAGATCGTAGACAAGCGTCGCGTCCGTGTTGGTAACCCTAGACCTTGCTGTGTCTCGGTTTCCACTGGGAAGTGCCATCGGGGAGGGGGATCGGCGTGAAGTCGGCAAAGAGGTGCGTGGCGTCTTTTTTCATTATCTCGGCCACCCTTCCGAAGACTACCCGGATTTCCACCTCCGCGCCTGGTTCGGTTCGGGCCTCGATCACCCACCGGAGGGTCCTCGCATTGGCGGTCCAGATGATTGTGGTCGCTACGCCATCAGGGGCCACCCGGCGCATGGCCGAGGTGAGCACCTTCTTTTCGTGGAAGGGGCGCCCCTCGATCGCCAGCACGTCCGCCAATCGCTGCTGTGCCTCCTCACTCTTTACCACGGCCTCTTCGAAGACCGCCAACGCCTCCGGGTTCTCTCGAATCTCCGGAGGGAGCCACATGCCGATCTCCGTCAACCGCACGAAGCGGAGGCTTTCCTGACTCATCGCGGTCCCGACCCGATGCCTCACGAGTTCGTGGGTGAAAACCCGGCTGACATTAAAGAAGGCAAAGGTCCAGTTCGCATGCTCGATGACGCTCCCATGTCTGACGCTCAGGATGTTTTCCAGGTAGGCCTTGCTCCCCTCCCGAACCTTCGTGACATTCGGATTGAGTCCCGGCTCGAAGGACCGGTAGCAGGACCGCCCCGCTACCTCGATGAGCTTCTCCCCCGCCGACGGGGCGTCGGTGTCCCACCCGGAGGCCCCCACCGCCCGAAGATAGGCGGCAAGCCCCTCCTCATTGATCGCCGGCCGGGCGAGAAGAAAGACCTGCGGTTCCACCTGTTTCATATCGCCCTCCCCTGCGGAGCTTCGTGACAGCCTATTTTTATGAGGTTCACGTCGCACCGTCAAGGAAAATCCTCCCCCGCAGGGCGGCTGGAAGGCGAGGAAGCTGGAAGGCTTGGATGCTCGGATATCTCCGGAACTCATGGGTTCTCGCTTCCTAGCGCTACAGCGTTCTAGCGTTCCAGCATCCTAGCGTTCCAGCGTTCTAAAAAGGCAGTGACGCCGATACGAGCAGGTACCGACCCAGAAACTCGCCGAGAAACACGGTAATGACGGCAACGTAATAAAAGCCCGTGGCGGCCTGAACGTTGGGGAGGCGCAAGCAATTCAAGATCACCAGGGCAACCACCAGCGAGCCACCGATCCCGACAAACATCCGGCCAAAGAGGAGGGCCCAGTGCTCTCCCAAAAGGCGGATCCAGTGCTCAGCCAGACTTCCCTGGCCAAATCCGTAGACGAGAAGGGTGAACAGGGCCGGCAGGGCTCCTTGCAGCAGGATGACCATACAGAAGACATCTGAGAGGCGCTTGATGAGCGAGACCGGCAGCTGGGGCTCATTCAAATACCGATGCCCGAGGAGCAGCCCGACCAGCGCCGTCCCGAGCACGAGGGCCGACGTGAGAGCATTCGTCGCACCCATCATGATACCCAGGGAGCCCGCCGCCGCAACGCGGTACTGCAGCGCATCTGCGACCACGAGCACTACCCCCGTCACCACGCCCAGGCGGTGAAGGACTGCCGCCCCCGGACGTCCCCGAATAAACCAGGTCACCGTGAAGGCCAGCAGAACAATCGCAAAGAGGAAGCTAGACCATCCCCCGATCCCGGTGTGGCCTCCGGACCGCCCCAGGGCCAGTCCCTCGACCACGAGGAGGATCAGGCCGCAGATGCGAAAAAATTGGCGGCTAATGGCCCCGAACGGGATCAGGAGTAGGGCCACCATGCCGCCAACCGCGACCTGATGCAGGAACGAGATGAAGGCGCGGCCAAGATGCTCCATCGTCCTTAGTTTGCTTGAGGCTTTGCCTGCTGCGTCTCCACGTCCATCCTCAGCTGCGCCAACGGGATGGGGGTTGGACCCCGAATCATCACCCGGAATCTCAGGTACCCAGGCCCTTCTGATCTACTCGCCCACCGCCCTCAGGAGGGATGGGCGCTGGCGTGTATCATGCTTTCCGGTAAATTTCCCCGCCACCGCTGACAAACTCCGCCGCCTTCGCCTGCATTCCCTTCTCCAGCGCCTCGGATTCGGAGACCCCCTGGCTGGCCGCGTAATCACGCACATCCTGCGTGATTTTCATGGAACAGAAGTGCGGGCCGCACATGGAGCAGAAGTGCGCGACCTTGGCGGAATCCTTGGGGAGCGTCTCGTCGTGGAATTCGCGCGCCCGGTCGGGGTCCAGCCCGAGGTTGAACTGGTCTTCCCACCGAAACTCGAAGCGCGCCTTCGAGAGCGCATTATCGCGAAGCTGCGCGCCCGGATGCCCCTTGGCCAGATCGGCGGCGTGCGCGGCGATCTTATAGGCCATAATGCCTTCTTTGACATCAGCCTTGTTTGGCAGCCCCAAGTGTTCCTTAGGGGTGACATAACACAGCATGGCGCACCCATACCAGCCGATCATCGCTGCGCCGATGGCAGAGGTGATATGGTCATAGCCAGGCGCGATGTCGGTGGTCAGCGGTCCCAGCGTGTAGAACGGCGCTTCGCCGCATTCCTCCAGCTGCTTTTCCATGTTGATTTTGATCATCTGCATGGGAATGTGCCCCGGCCCCTCGATCATGGTTTGCACATCGTGCTTCCACGCGATTTGGGTCAACTCGCCCAGTGTCTCGAGTTCGGCAAACTGGGCCTCGTCGTTGGCGTCGTAAATCGAGCCGGGGCGCAGGCCGTCACCCAGCGAGAAGCTGACGTCATAGGCCTTCATGATCTCGCAGAGTTCCTCGAAATGCGTGTACAGAAAGCTCTCCTTGTGATGTGCCAGGCACCATTTGGCCATGATCGAGCCGCCGCGCGACACGATGCCGGTCATGCGCCTCGCGGTCAGCGGCACATACGCCAGCCGGACGCCGGCATGAACGGTGAAATAGTCCACACCCTGCTCGGCCTGCTCGATCAGGGTGTCACGGTATATCTCCCACGTTAACTCCTCGGCCTTCCCGTCGACTTTCTCCAGTGCCTGGTAAATCGGGACGGTGCCGATCGGGACGGGGCTGTTTCGGATGATCCACTCGCGGGTCTCATGGATATGCTTACCGGTGGAGAGATCCATCACCGTATCGCCGCCCCAGCGTGTCGCCCAGGTCATTTTCTCGACTTCCTCCTGGATCGAGGAAGTGACTGCGGAGTTGCCGATGTTGGCATTGATCTTGACCAGGAAATTCCTCCCGATGATCATCGGCTCGTTCTCAGGGTGATTGATGTTGGCCGGGATAATGGCGCGGCCCCGGGCGACCTCCGCGCGGACGAATTCTGCCGTGATGGTCGGGGGGATACTGGCGCCAAAACTTTCGCCGGGGTGCTGATTGGTGATGACCTCTGACAGATTCCCCCGCCGCTGATTTTCACGGATCGCGATGAATTCCATCTCCGGGGTAACGATGCCGCGCCTCGCATAATACATCTGTGTCACGCTCATGCCCGGCTTGGCACGGCGCGGCGCACGCCTCAGATCGAAGCGCAGCTCCGCCAGTCGGGGGTCATTGAGGCGCTTATGGCCGTATTTCGAACTCGGTCCCGAAAGCTGTTCGGTATCGCCCCGCTCGATAATCCACGGTTCGCGCAGGGGAGGGAGACCGGAGCGGATATCAATCCTGACAGCAGGGTCGGTGTACGGGCCGGACGTGTCGTAGACATAAATCGGCGGGTTCTTTTCGCCTCCATCGAAACTGGTGCGGGTATCGGACTGGGTGATTTCCCGCATCGGCACCCGGATATCGGGCCGTGAGCCCTCGACATAGACTTTTTTCGAATTCGGTAAGGGTTGGATGGCGGCCCGGTCAACTTCGGCAGTCACGCTGAGATACTTAAGATTCGCACTCATACGATACTCCTTACAAAACGGTCCCTCGTCCCACGCCCCGGCCCGTCACGAAGGTCAATCGCCAGGGAAGCTCAACCGGGACGTCCGACGCCTCGATCTTCACGGCCGGGTTTCACATCGGCCCCGGTGGTCACATCATACTGCCAGCCGTGCCAGCGGCAGGTGGGAGGGGGCAAGGTCACGTACCTCCCGGTCCACCTTCACCACTGTGGCCTGGGCCTCTGTGGATTGCGTCCCCTGGTCCCGGCCAATAACGAGAAAAGCGCCTGGTGGGTCCACCCGCGCTTTGCCTATCGACCTTTCCGAGACATCTCCCTCCGCTGGCATTATCCAGATCAGGTTCGACGGTCGTCCCGGGACTACCGGGACCTCTCAGCTCGCCTCCGCGAGCTCCCGTGGTCCTCTCGATTGTTATTTTTTTGTATCACACTCACCGGGTTTTGTCAACTCCCTCGTACTGACCTTTCCGGATCCCCATCAATGACCGAACCCCGCTCCGAGGCATCTTTTCTACCCTCTCCGAGCCTGCCGTCGACACGACTCCGCCCTCCCCCCAGGCTTTTCGATACCTGCCCCGCGCCCTTGCTCCCCCAGAGGAGACCCACAAAACGACAAAGGTCCACAAGGCACCCTCTCGACCCCCCAAGGATCGGGCTGTCTCTGTCGGTTGGATGGATGGTCGAGGCTCGGGGTTCGAAGACTCGGGGGCACGCCCCTCAGGCTTACGGATCGCGTGAGGGTCTAACGGGGGAGCAAATCGCTTCAGACGCGCAAGGGAGGGTCGAGAATCGGTGACCGATTCTCGTCGGCTGTTGCCTGCCCTTGCGAGCACACGGGGCACTCCAGACCTCGATACGGACCATGGTAGACGCAAAGCGCCTCAGGGACTTCCAGGATCGGGCTCATGCGCGCACCTCCCTGGAAATAGAACAGCCCAACGGTCGGCCGGACTCGCGGTAGCCACACGCGCGTATACAAATGCAAGGGAGATGCCCACGTGGACTCCCAGGGGGGAGGGAGAATGACTGGATCGCGGGGAAAGAAGGAAACCGACCCCTCAAGGCCTCCGCCTGGGTCGCAGAACAGACATCACACCCGCATGAAACGGGCACGCAGGTGCTTTGATGAAATATCGTGAGGGGGCGGTCAGGGAAGGGGGGGGCGACGGCGGGGCCTTCTGCGGTGACCGTGTCTGGCGGCCTGAGGTGGCCGGGACGAAGGGGCGGTCCTGAGAAAGAGTTCGTCTCCGGGCCACTCGACGGGGATCTTGTGACCGATCAGGGCTTCGATGGCCGGCAGCGCAAGGACGTACTCCTCGTCGGCCAAGGTGATGGCCTTCCCCAAGGCCCCTGCCCTGGCCGTCCGGCCGATCCGATGGACATAGTCCTCGGGGTCCTGCGGAACGTCATAGTTCACGACATGGGTCACCCCCTCGATATGGAGACCTCGAGACGCGACATCGGTTGCCACCAGAATAGGGAGCACGCCGCCCTTGAAGTCCTTCATCACCTTGAGCCGCCTTTTCTGGTCGAGGTCCCCGGTGATGGCCCGACTTTCATAACCGTAGAGGGTGAGGCGATCGGCGAGCCAGTGGGCCCCCCGCTTGGTGTTGGTGAAGATCAAAATCCGCTCTCCCCGCTCCCGCTTCAGGAGCCCCAAGAGGAGGGGAAGCTTCTCCTCTCGGGCTACGTGATACAGAGCCTCTTCCACCTGTGCAACGGTCAGCTGTTGTGGGGTCGCGGAGACTTTCAAGGGATCGTTCATGAACTCGTAGGCCAGCTCCATCTCCCGATATCCTAAGGTCGCCGAAAAGAGGAAAGACTGGCGGGCGTGGTACGGGGGGAGGCGGCGCAGGATGTACCGGATATCCTTGATGAACCCCATGTCGAACATCCGATCTGCTTCGTCGACCACCAACACCTCAATGGCCTTGAGGTTATACACCCGCTGTCGCAAATAATCGATGAGGCGGCCGGGAGTTCCGATCACGATGTCCACCCGCTGCCGGAGGGCATCGCGCTGCTTGTGGTAGTCGATCCCTCCGTAGACCGCGAGCATGCTCAGGGACGTGAACTGTCCCAGGAGCCGGGCATCTTCATAAATCTGCACCGTGAGCTCCCGCGTAGGGGTGACGACGATGGCCCTGGGGACACCGGGTGCGGCCACCCGCCCACTCCGAAGGAGACGGGTAAAGCAAGCGATGAGGAAGGCCGCGGTCTTGCCGGTCCCCGTCTGGGCCTGCCCGGCGACATCCTTTCCCTGGAGAATCAGCGGCAGCGTCAGCTCCTGGATCGGGGTGCAGTGGGTGAAGCCGGCCGCCTCGATCCCCTGCAGGACCGGCTCGGGAAGGTCGAGGGTCTGAAATGCGAGCGGCATGGCCATCACGGTCGGGGAGGCGTCGGTAAAATCACGGGGAACCCCGAGAGAGGAGGAGCGCCCGAAGCTTGGGGAGACTCTCCCCAATCCTGGGACCATACCAGGAGAGGAGCTTCCCATCGATGAAATGGATACGGCCGGTCGCCAAAGCAGGGATGAAACCCTCGAATGGTTGGAAGTCCGCGAGGTGCCGGGGATGGAACGGATACGGCTCATCGGGGAGCAGGATGACCTCCGCCCCACGGTCCGCGACCTCCGCCAACGAGACCCTGGGATAGCGGTCGCGAGAATTGGCAAAGATATTTTCTCCTCCGCAGGTCTGGAGCACGTCATGGATATACGTATCTCGATTGACGGACATGTACGGCTTGCGCCATATCGGACAGAAAACCCGTAGCCGCGTTTCCCGCTCGACCCCTGTCGCGATTTCCCGACGGACCTCTTCCAGGGGGCCCACAATGGCGTCGGCCTTCTCCACGGTCCCGGTTAGATGGCCCAACTCTCGGACCATCGCAATTCCCTGCGCCACCGTCCGCGGGTACGTCGTGTAGACGGCAATCCCCATCGCCTCCAAGGCCGCAACATCCTCGTGCCGGTTCTCTTCCATGTTAGCGATGACCAAGTCGGGCTGGAGGAATTGAATCGTGCTGAGATTCGGATCTTTTGATCCGCCGACCGTGACTTTGTGAGCAACACCCTCCCCCGGTTCGGTGCAGTAACGCGTCACACCGACGAGACGCTCTCCCAGGCCCAGCGCGAAGAGGGTCTCGGTGATGCTCGGGACAAGCGACACGATCCGGGAACGGAAAACGGGGAGGCGCACGTGCCTCCCCGCCGCATCAACGACGTTCCATGCCATCACGCGCCACCCTGACAGGCACACGCCGCCCCGCAGGCGGCCTCGATGCACCCGACCGGCAAGGACCCTTTATTTAGAATGGAAGGAGGCGATGATACTCCGAGCAAAGGATGCCGTTAGGAACGCGTCCTTGAAAAGGGCCACCGCGAGCCGCCAGGGTCGGATATGCCAGAACCGCCACCCGCGAAGGTGCTCCCAGGTCCTCCCCCACAACCGCTGCAAGTCCTGTCGGGAGTAGACGACCTGGTTGCTCAGGGGATCAAACTTGACGTACCGGAGGTCGAATTGTGACGGCAGCCTCTCCCTGAAGTTCGAGTAGGCTTCTCGCCACTCCTGGAGCTTCAAACCCTGCCAGGCCTCACGCTGGAGGTCACAGAGATGGTCAACCCATCCCTTGGCCACCCCATCCTCGACCACACGTCCGTGCCGCAGCTGCTGGATCCTGGTCTGGAGGCCTCCCCACTTCTGCAAGAACGCATCCAAGTCTTTGCGACTGATCAGGATCCTCGAGGCAAGGTCGTCAAACGGATCGAGCAGCGCCCGGGCCTTGGCCGGCAGGGCCGCCTTGGCTTTGCTGTACGTTTTTTGCCATTCGGCAATCCGCAAGGTCTGCCATATCTCTCCCTGGATTCGCTGGATCTCCTCGGAAAATCGCTTTTCCGCTTCACCCCTCGGGCGCGTCCGCAGCCAGATCTCTTCCATCTCCGTGAAAAAGCGGGCCCAGGAGACGAAGAGACGAATCACGTCCTTCGTGCGCTTCCAGAGATGGACGGGCCAGGGATCCACGGCGAACCCGGGTCGGCGTGATTGCCGGTCCTTCAGACGGAAAAAGCCGGCAACCATCGGGTGTTCCCTCTCGATCAGAGAGGCATTCTTATACCACATCAGCACGAACACCAGATTCCAGTAAACAGTGGGGTTATGGCTCCACCGGGCCAGGATCTTGGTGAGGTTCTCCTTGCTGTAGAAGGCCTTCCACGCATCCTCATAGGTTTGGGTCCATTCGCCGGCGGTCATGTGGGGATGGTGGATCGTTGCGTGAAATGAATCGCGCTTGTTAAAATCGGGGTCCATCCACTCGCCCCGCCCCTTCATTTCCACGTGGTCCTGAGACCCCGGCAACGGGGTCAGCATAAAGAACGACGCCTGATCCGGCTGAATCACGTTCATGAGATACTCGATGTCACGAGGTACCTGCTCCTTCGTATCGAAGGGAAGGCCGATGATGTAGCCCGTGTGGACCACGACCCCGGCCTCGTGCCACTCGCGGATGATGTCCACGTACTCTTCAACCTTGTTCTGCCCTTTCCCTCCGGCCTTCAGGTTTTCCGGGTTCACGCTCTCCATGCCGATGAACACCTGGGTGCAGCCGGCCTCGCCAGCCAGACGCACGAAGTCCTTCGGCTTGCGCGCCAGGTCCACCTGCATCATGAACGTGATGGGGATCCCCTCCTGGCGGAGCCGGATGACCGCTTCGAAGGTCTCGCGCCACAACTTCTTCCGGGCAAAATTGTCATCCGTGAAGAAATAAAAGTCGATCCCGTAGTCGCGGTAATTGTGCCGCAGCAGCGCGGCAATCTCTTCCGGATCCCGTTCCCGCATCTTTCGGCCCTGCACATTGATGATGGTGCAAAAGGTGCAGGCAAAAGGACAGCCGCGGGACGTTTCCACGGTCCCGAAAGAGGGCCGGGCAAAGTGCGTCATTGATTTCGGGGTCGCCACCGGGAGGGGCGCCTTGTCGATATCCACGAGGCTCTTGAGATCCTGGGCAAAGGAGTACAGGGGCTTCAGGCGCCCGTTGAGGGCGTCGGCCAGGATGCCTTCCCATTTCCCCTCGACCTCACCGGACACAACGATGATGGACTCCTGAAAGAGTTCCTGGATGTCCGGTTCTTGCGGGCTCAGCATGTTGACAGTGCCACTCGTGTGGAAGCCACCGATGATCACATCGATTCCGTGCGCCCGGAACTCCTTCCCCAGGTCTACCGCCCGGGGAAACTGGTTGGTCTGAACGCCGACCAGACACACGACGAGCTTGGTCCCGGGCCGACGGCTCCACCGGACGATGGCCTTGACGGGGATCTTCTCCGTCGTTTCATCAAAGGCGTCCACCCGGATGTCGACATCCGCGAAGACCCGACGCCTTTTCACGTCCTCGGTCAGACCGCGCAAGACGTTGAGCGTGTTGCTCGGCAGGACCCCTCTCCAGAACCGGATCACATACCCGTCGTCGTCATACTTCGACGGTTTGACGAGCACCACGTGGAGCGTGGTGTACTTTTCGGCCTCGGGCAGGAGATCGCTCTGGTGCGACTGCGGGACCTCGGAAGCGACATCCATGACGGCCAGGGGTTTCGTGCCCACGCCGTGCCTCCTTTTTTCTCTCTCGTTTTTCTCCCCGAAAGATTCGGGAGGATTATCCCAGGATCTCGTACCGCGTATTCCGGACCCGGGGGGTATACCCGGCGTCCACGATGACCCGCTCTAGCTCTTGCCGAGAGGCCATGAATCTGGCCCCTCCGGCAGACACCACTCGCTCCTCGAAAATAGTGCTCCCCAGGTCGTTTACCCCGTAGTGGAGAGCGACCTGAGCCACCTTGGGTCCCTGGGTCAGCCACGACGCCTGAAGATGGTCAATGTTATCCAGCATCAACCGGGACACGGCCATGGTCCGGAGATAATCAAAGGCCGAGGCCCGCTTCCCATTCAGCTCAGTCCCCTCGGGCTGGAAGTTCCAGGCTACGAAGGCGGTAAACCCGGACGTCTCATCCTGGAGGGCCCGGAGCCGGAGGAGATGTTCTATGCGCTGCTCCGCCGTCTCCACCGACCCGAACATCATGGTTGCACTCGACGGGATCCCGACCTGATGGGCCGTCCGCATGCAGTCGAGCCACTCTTCCACGGTGTCCTTCAAGGGGGAGATGGCCTGCCGCACCTCATCCACGAGGATTTCCGCTCCCCCTCCCGGGACGGAGTCAAGCCCGGCTGCCTGCAATCGCAGGAGGGTCTCCCGGAGGGAAAGCTGAGAGATCTTGGCGAGATAGATCAGCTCGGCCGGTGAGAGGCCGTGGATGTGGACGGGAAAGCGCTCCTTGATGGCCCGGAAGGTGTCTTCGAAATAGTCGATCTTGAGCTCCGGGTTGAGCCCTCCCTGAAACAGGACCTCGGTGCCGCCGTGGTCGATGAGTTCCTGAATCTTCCGGAAGATCTCCTCTCGTGAGAGCACATAGCCCTCCGCGTGACCTGGCAGCCGGTAAAAGGCGCAGAAGGAACATTTCACCCAGCACACGTTGGTGTAGTTGATGATCCGGCCAACGACATAGGTCACCCGCTGTTCCGGATGCTTCCGCCGCCGCACCGTATCAGCCAGAAAGGCCAGCATCGGCAGGTTCGTGACCTGCAGGAGGGCCAACCCGTCTTCCGCGCTGAGCCGCTCCCCGGCAAGAACCTTTGCCTCAGTCGCCTTGAATTGTTCGACGCCGTTTCCCGACATGACTCCCCTTGGCAAGGAAATCCCCTTAGTCTCTCGCCGACAATACCGTGAGGCTGGTCGGTCCCCTCGCTCCTTGCTGACCGCTGACAGCTGGCTGCTCCCCGCCCATCACGTGGTACAGCGCATCACGCTCTACCGGAACCCGACCGACTTCGCGTATGAGATCCAGGAGCTGCCGATGGCTCAAAACCTGGCGATGGGCCTCGGTTCCCAGGGCATGCGTAATCTCGTAATGGTTGACGGTCCCGTCCAGGTCGTCCGCGCCGTACCAGAGGGCCAGCTGGGCAATCTGCGGCGTAATCATGATCCAAAAGGCCTTGATGTGGGGAAAATTATCCAGGAGCAGGCGGGCCACGGCAATCTCCCGCAGATTCTGCTGCCCCGTCGTCAGCGGGACATGCGCGAGCTCGGTCCGGGCGGGGTCGAAGGCCAAGGGCACAAAGCATTGAAACCCTTTGGTCTCGTCCTGCAGCTCCCGGATGTGGAGAAGGTGCGTGACCTTTTCCTCGACGGTCTCGATGTGTCCATAGAGCATCGTGGCGTTGGATCTGAGCCCTGCCCGATGGACCTCCCGGGCCACCTCAAACCACCCCTCATTATCCAGCTTGGCTCGAAAGAGCTCCTCATGGACCCGCTCACTGAAGACCTCGGCCCCACCACCCGGACAGCAGGCAAGGCCCGCGTCCTTGAGATCTTCCAGAACATCACCGAGCGGCTTCTTCGCCACCCGGGCGATCTGCGCCAGTTCAATCATGGTATACGCCTTGATCTGCGCATCCGGACGCGCCGCACTGACCGCCCGGAGGATATCCAGGTAATACGGATACGGCAGCTTCGGGTTGATCCCTGCCACCATGTGGATTTCCCGAATCACCTGATCGCGGAATTCCTCGAGCCGGGCAACGATATCGTCCGGCGAGAGCACGTAGCCCCGAGGGTCCCCCGGCGGGGCATAGAAGGAACAAAATTTGCACAATTTGTTACAGATGTTTGTGTAGTTGACGTGGAGGTTCCGGACATAGTAGGTCGCACTGCCGCTCATGCGCTCCCGCATCAGATTGGCCAAGGCCCCTACCGCGGTAAGGTCAGGCGTCCGGTAGAGACGCAGGCCATCTTCGGCGGAAAGGCGCCCGCCTTGTACGACCTTCCCGTACAGGTCAGACAGCCCCGCCCGCCCGACGAGTGCTTCCACATGGGCCTCCCGGCTCACGGGCCACAGCTCGTAAAGAAAGTTTCCCTTCTCCTCTCCCGCCGCTGCTGGTGAACCCGGAACCGCGTACTGCAAACAACCCTACTCGCCAAGAACCTGGAACTGGATGCTCCGCTCTTGGGGACCGTCCAGCTCGGCAAAGATGATGCTCTGCCAGCGGCCGAGGACCACCTCCCCTGCCCGCACCGGGAGGGCCAGGGTCCGGGCCAGCAACATGGCCCGTAGGTGGGAGCCGGCATTGCTCCGGGTACAGTCCGAGTACTCGGGATCGTTGTGCCGGTAATACTCCTTCTCCTGGACGAGGCTTGTGAGAATTGTTTTCATATCCTCGATCAAAGCTGCCTGAAACTCATTAATGAAAAGAACAGCGGTGGTGTGCAGGGTGTTCAACAGGAGCACCCCGTCCCGAATCGGGTACTTGTCCAGGAAATCCCGAACCATCTGGGTGATGTCGAGAAGCTGCATCTCCTCCTTGGTCTTGACCGAGATGGTTTCAAAGGCAATCCTCATGCGAATCCTCCTCCGCTCAACCACCCTTATCCCATGCGACTCATTCGGAGTCCCAGATAGACGATGGCACCCCCCAAGACGGCAGCGATGAGGCTCCATCTCTGCAGGCGCTGAACCAGTTGAATCCCCTTCGCGGACGCATCACCCCCACTCTTGTCTCCGTTGGTACGAACAGCCGCGAGCAACCTCGGCCCGAGGGCAAAGAACTGATAGCACCCCACCAAGACCAGGACGAATACCAAGAACAGCTTCAGGGCCAGCACCCCCAAGAGACGTGGGACGTACTCTGGCCCCAAGGTCTCTTTGAGCGGAACCAGCGCACCTGCCCCTGTCAACACGAGCACCCCGAGGCAGGCAAGGCTCACCGGATGAAAGATTCGAATTGCCCCGGCCAGGACGCGCAGCCCTTCCGCATCAAGCTCTTGCCGTCGAAGCACCGGGATCAGGACTGCCCCCAGGAATAGCGTCCCCCCCACGTAGACCACGACTGCCACGGTATGGAGGAATGTCAGCAACACCCCGGGTCCGCCTGTGTGTCCACCAACTCAAACACGACCGGGATAGCAACGCAACTCTCCTGCTCCGGTGTCCCCGACTCATCGCGATCTTACCGCCTCCGGATACCCGAGACGCGCGCCGCCCTCGCAGATGCACGCACCGGCCGGTGACGCCATCCGCCCCTGTGCCTGTATTCGCTCCCATGCTGAAATTAATCTGTAACTATAGCCCGTCTCACCCCTGCCGTCAACTCTCTTCTACCGGCCGCTTGTCTCCCGGATAAACCCCTTTACGAGACGGGTTATTTCCTCCGGTTGGTCCTCGGGGAGGAAATGTCCCGCCTCCTTTAGAACGACCAGGCGGGCAGTCGCGAGCTGATCCGCCAGGTGCTGGCCGACCTTGACGTCCTGATACGCATCCGCTTCCCCCCAGAGGATGAGCACGGGCAAAGGGAGCTGCTCGATCTCGGAAGCCCGGATCAGGATGTCCCGGTTGTTGAGGGCTCGGGCGCACCGGAGATACGCCTGCCCGCCTTGCAAACCCTCAAAAGGACGCACGTATTCCCTGACCAGGGTGTCGGTCACCCGATCCCGGTGGACGATCCCCCCCAGGAGGGCCTTCCTGAATCCAGTGCGCAGACCCAGGGTCTGGATGATCCGGTCCCAGGCCTGGTCTTTCAACCGGTCGATCTCCGGAACGGGCCACGCATCGTAGGCCACCGTATCCAGCAGGACGAGACGCTTGACCAGCTCCGGTCGTTCCAGGGCGAGGAGCTGGGCTACCCCGCCGCCGATATCGTGCCCAGCCACCGTGGCATGGGTGAACCCAACCCTCATCATGAACTCCGCCACATACCCGGCCTGGGCCGGGAGCGAGAGATCCGCCTTTGGTGGCTTCTCAGAGTCGCCATATCCAAGAAGGTCGAGGGCACAGACCGCAAAGTCTGCGGCCAGGAGTGGGATCACGTGCCGCCAGAGATAGGCCGATGTAGGAATACCGTGGATCAGGAGGATCGGCTCACCCGCCCCCTGGCGGACATAGGCGATGGCACCTTCTCTGATGGCCACTCGTGCTTTCTCCATGGTCCCCTCCCCGTTCAGGCCGCCGCCGCTCCATAAGCTCTCATAATAGAGGAAGGCGACCGCGGTCCACAAGCAACATTTCTCCCCTTCACCCGAAGTAGCCAATCACAACCAGGCCGGCCGCAACCAGGGTCGAGGCGACAAGCTTCTGCCGACCCCTTCCCTCGCTCAACCACCAGGCCCCCAACACTGCTCCAAAGACCACATTCACCTCCCGCGCGG